>CAXTJX010000020.1:0-38846 GCA_964244765.1 uncultured Sphingomonas sp.
CGAGGACCGGCTGACCTTCGACTTGCAGCGCGAGATCGCCGAGCGGATGCGCTTCGCCGATCGGCCGGGCAAATCGGCGGTCGAACGTTTCATGCATTATTACTTCCTCCAGGCGCGCACCGCCGGCGACCTGACCGGCGTGTTCCTGGCGCATCTCGACGAGAAGTTCGCGGCGCGCGGGCGGCGTTTCGGCCTGCCGACGCTGCGGCGCGCGCCGGGCAAGCTCAACGGCTTCACGCTGGTGCGCGGGCGGCTGGCGATCCCGGCCGACGATTTCTTCCTGGCCAGGCCGGTGCGGCTGCTCGAACTGTTCGCGCTGGCCGACAAGCATGGGCTCGACATCCATCCGCTGGCGATGCGCGCCGCCGCGCGCGACGCGAAACTGGCCGACGACATCCGGCAGGACCCGACCGCGAACGCCTTGTTCCTCGACGTGCTGACCAGCCCGCGCGATCCCGAAACGGTTTTGCGCTGGATGAACGAAGCCGGCGTGTTCGGCCGCTTCGTGCCCGATTTCGGCCGTGTCGTCGCGCAGATGCAGTTCGACATGTATCATCACTATACCGTCGACGAGCATACCATCCGCGCGATCGGCCTGCTCGCCAAGATCGAGCATGGCGATCTCCAGGCCGATCATCCGCTGTCGACCGCGACCGTCAAGCAGATCGTGTCGCGCCGCGCGCTGTATGTCGCGGTGTTGCTGCACGATATCGCCAAGGGGCGGGGGGGCGATCACTCGATCCTCGGCGCGGAGGTGGCGCACCGGCTGTGCCCGCGCTTCGGCCTGTCGCCGGCCGAGACCGAGACGGTGGCGTGGCTGGTCGCCAAGCATTTGCTGATGTCGGCCACCGCGTTCAAGCGCGACCTGTCGGACTTCAAGACGATCCTCGATTTCGCCGAAGCGGTGCAAAGTCCGGAACGACTGCGCCTGCTGCTGCTGCTCACCGTGGTCGATATCCGCGCGGTCGGGCCGGGGGTATGGAACGGCTGGAAGCGGCAATTGCTGTCCGACCTCTACCAATCCGCCGAGGAAGTGCTGCGGCTCGGCCACAAGCAGAAGGGCCGTGCCGAACGGATCGCCGCCAAGCACGATGCGCTCCGCCGGTTGCTCGGCTGGGACGCGGCGGCGTTCGACCGGCTCGTGCGGCGCTTGCCCGAACCCTATTGGGTGGCCGAACCCGAGGACGTCATCGCCCGCAACGCGCGCCTGATCGCCGGCGCCGGTGCCGCGCAATTGTCGATCGCCGCGCAAGTCCATCCCGAACGCGGCGCGACGCTCGTCACGGTCTATGCCGCCGACCATCCCGGCCTGTTCTACCGCATCGCCGGCGCGATCAGCGTGGCGGGCGGCAACATCATCGACGCGCGCATCCATACCACGCGCGACGGCATGGCGCTCGATAATTTCCTGGTGCAGGACCCGGTCGGGCGGCCGTTCGACGAAGCGGGACAGCTCGCGCGGCTCAAGCAGCAGATCGAGGATGCGCTCGCCAATCGCGGCAAGATGGTCGACCGGCTGATGGCCAAGCCGCTGCCCCGCCCGCGCGCGGAAGCGTTTCCGATCGCGCCCAACGTGCTGATCGACAACAAGGCATCGAACCGCTTCACCGTGATCGAGATCAACGCGCGCGACCGGCCCGCCTTGCTGCACCAGTTGGCGCACGCGCTGTTCCAGTCGCGGGTGACGATCCATTCCGCGCACGTCGCGACGTATGGCGAGCGCGCGGTCGATACCTTCTACCTGACCGACCTGACCGGTGACAAGATCGCGGCGGGCGCGCGGCTCAAGACGATCGAGCGGCGCCTGCTCGGCGCGGCGGCGGGGGAACGGATGGCCGACGCCGCCTGAACGTGGCGAAAGGTTAGGGGAAAGTTAGGCGTAAAAGCCGTCCTTTCGCTCGTCGGTTCGGCGCAGGTGGGTGGCACGGCATGCGCTCCGGCAACGCCAAGGGTGGGATGATCGACGGTCTGAAAGAGCCGGTCCAGCATGCCACCGTCGCGTCGCTGTAGGACAGCGGCAAGGGTGCATTCGCCGGTACTCGACATTGTTGGCGGCCTGTTTTTTCGCAGCAGGGACCCAGACGCGCTGTCGGCTTGGTACACGACGCATCTCGGCACCCGATCGGCGGCATAAGGAGCGTCGCGGCAAAGCCGCGTCGTCGGACGGCAGCTTTGCCGCCGCCGGCCGTGGCGCCGACGAGACGTAAAATAGCTTCGCTATTTCACTTCGGCGCCAGCACCATCAGCATCTGTCGCCCCTCCATGCGCGGATAGGCTTCGACCTTGGCGGTCTCGGCGACATCGGCCTGGACGCGCTGGAGCAGCACCATGCCGAGCTGGCCGTGCGACAATTCGCGGCCGCGGAAACGCAGCGTGATCTTGACCTTGTCGCCTTCGTCGATGAATTCGAGCACCTTCTTCATCTTGGTGTCGTAATCGTGATCGTCGATGTTGGGACGCATCTTGATCTCCTTGATCTCCTGCGTCTTCTGGCTCTTGCGGGCGAGGTTGGCCTTCTTCTGCGCCTCGTACTTGAACTTGCCGACATCGAGGAACTTGGCGACCGGCGGATCGGCGTTGGGCGATACTTCGACCAAGTCGAGACCGACCTCGCGCGCCTGTTCCATCGCCTCGCGCGTGTACATCACGCCAAGATTTTCGCCGTCCTGGTCGATCACGCGGACCTTGGGCGACACGATGAATTCGTTGAAGCGAGGGCCATTCATCGGCGGCGCCTGGCGGGTCATGGGAGGACGGATAGGGTAAGCTCCTGTCGTTGTTGATGCGGATACATAGGGAATTTCGCGGCCGAGCGAAAGATGGCGCCGTACCAGAAAGCCCTACTTCGTCACACCGGCCCTGTGCCGGGATCTACAAGGCCGCCATCTTGCGCTCTAAAGTTAAAGTTTTCGCCAAGCCGCACGGTGCACCCCGGCACGAGGCCGGGGTGACGGAGGAAGGGAATCAGCACAGATCCGGCGGCGTCGCATCTCGCGCGAGCAGCGCGATCGCCTCGTCCAGCGGCATCGCCTGTTGCCGGTCCGAACCCAGTCGGCGCAGCGCGACGGTGCCCTCCTCGGCCTCCCGCTTGCCGACCACCAGCAGGTTGGGGACCTTCGCCAGCGAATGCTCGCGCACCTTGTAGTTGATCTTCTCGTTGCGCAGGTCGGTCTCGACGCGCAGCCCCGCCGCCGCCAGCTTCGCCGTCACCTGCGCGGCATAGTCGTCGGCGTCGGAGACGATCGTCGCCACTACCGCCTGCACCGGCGCGAGCCACAGCGGGAAGCGCCCGGCATGATGTTCGATCAGGATGCCGATGAAGCGTTCGAACGTGCCGAGGATCGCGCGGTGCAGCATTACCGGGCGGTGCCGCTCGCCGTCCGCGCCGACATAGGAGGCGTCGAGCCGCTCGGGCAGGACGCGGTCGGACTGGATCGTGCCGACCTGCCACGTCCGCCCGATCGCGTCGGTCAGGTGGAATTCGAGTTTCGGGGCGTAGAAGGCGCCTTCGCCGGGCAGTTCCTCGAACTTGGCCTTGATCGCATCGGACAGGCCGGAGCCGAGCACCGCGGCGCGCAATTCCGCCTCGGCCTTGTCCCACATCTCCTCGGTGCCGAAGCGCTTCTCCGGGCGCAGCGCGAGCTTAACCGCATAGTCCGCGAAGCCGAGATCGCGATACACGCTGTCGAGCAATTCGCAGAATTGCCGCACTTCCGCGATCAACTGGTCCTCGCGCACGAACAGATGCGCGTCGTCCTGCGTGAACTGCCGCACGCGCAGGATGCCGTGCAGCGCGCCGTGCGGCTCGTTGCGGTGGCAGCAGCCGAACTCGGCCATGCGTATCGGCAAGTCGCGATACGATTTGATGCCCTGGCGGAAGATCAGGACGTGCGCCGGGCAGTTCATCGGCTTGAGCGCCATCAGGTCGGCGGTGCCGCTGAAGATCGCCGCCCCCTCCACGCCATCGTCCTCGGTGCCGGGGATCTCGTCGGGCACGACGAACATGTTCTCGCGATACTTGCCCCAATGGCCGGACTGTTCCCACTGCGCCGCGTCCATCAATTGCGGCGTCTTGACCTCGACATAGCCCGCCGCGTCGAGCCGGCGGCGCATGTACGCCTCCAATTGCCGCCACAGCAGATAGCCCTTGGGGTGCCAGAACACCGAGCCCTGCGCCTCGCTCTGCAAATGGAACAAGTCCATTTCCTGCCCGATCTTGCGGTGATCGCGCTTGGCCGCTTCCTCCAGCATCGTCAGGTGCGCGTCGAGCTGCTTCTTCGACAGCCAGCCGGTGCCGTAGATGCGGCTGAGCATCGCGTTCTGCTGGTCGCCGCGCCAGTATGCGCCCGACACGCGCGTCAGCTTGAACGCCTGCGGATCGAGCTTGCCGGTCGAGGCGAGATGCGGCCCGCGGCACATGTCGAGCCACGCGTCGGCACCGTTGCCGGCCCTGTAGACCGTCAGTTCCTCGCCCCCGTCCTCGTTGACGGGCAGTTCGGCGGCCCATTCGGCCTTGAAGCTTTCGCCCTGGGCCTGCCAGCGCGCGATCAGGTCGGCGCGGCTCCACACTTCGCGGATCAGCGGCTCGTCCTTGGCGATGATCTTGCGCATTTCCGCTTCGATCGCGGGCAGGTCCTCGTCGGTGAACGGCCGGTCTTTCCCGTCAATTTTCGGCGGCGCGAAATCGTAATAGAAGCCGTCGTCCGTCGACGGTCCGAAGGTGATCTGCGTGGACGGAAACAGGTGCTGCACGGCTTCGGCCAGCACATGCGCGAAATCGTGGCGCGCGAGTTCGAGCGCATCGGCCTCGTCGCGCGACGTCACCAGCGCGAGCTTGGCGTCGCCCTCGAACGGCCGCCCGATGTCGCGCAATTCGCCGTCGATGCGCGCGGCGATCGCCGCCTTGGCGAGCCCCGGCCCGATCGCCGCGGCCACGTCCGCCGGGGTAGTCCCCGGGGCTACCTCGCGGACGGAACCGTCGGGCAGCGTGATGCGGAACAGGGCGGACATTCGGATCGAGACTTTCGCTAGGATGGATGAAGCCCGGCGCTTAAGCCGGGTGCGCCGATATAGGCAAGCACGGCGCTGCCGTCACCCCGCCACTGGCAGGTCGCTCCGACCCACCCCGTCATCCCGGCACAAGCCTGTCATGGGCTTCGCCGAACGGGCCGGGGCGACGGAATCGGGGTAGTAGCTAAGCCACCCCGAATGGCACCACCATGTTGCCCCTGCCATGCTCGATCGCGGCGCGGCCGAGATAGGGCACGCCCATCTCGCCGCACCAGCGCACGATCATCGTCTCCAGCGGCTCGCCCCATGGCGGATCGTTCGGCACGACGTCGCTGACCGCGCCGAGGCGGACGCCGGCCAGCCCCCTCAACTGCGTCGCCTGCGCCATGGTGAACAGCATACGGTCGATGCGGTAGAGCGGCTCCGACACTTCCTCGACCAGCAGGACATGGTCGGTGAGATCGGGCAGCCATCTGGTGCCGATCAGGCCGGTCAGGATCGTCAGGTTGAAGGCGGCGGCGGGGCGCCCCTTGAACTCGGCGTCGAGGCCGGGTTCGAGCACCGTCCGGTCCTTGCCCGCCAGCCAGCGCAGGCTCCGCGCGAAGCAGGCGCCGCCATCGTCGCGCGTCGCGTCGGCCAGCATCGGGCCGTGCACTTGCCGGCCGATCTTCGCGGCATAGAGCGCGCCGAGCAGGAACCCCAAGTCGGAATAGCCGAGATACGTCTTGCGCCGCGCCGCGTCGCCGAGCTGCGGGAGTGCTGCCTGAAGGAGACGATTGGAGCCGTAACCGCCACGCGCGAACCAGAGCGCGTCGATCGCGGGGTCGTTCGCCACCTCGACGAACGCCGCGATGCGCGCCGCGTCCGACCCGGCGAAATGGCCCTGCGACAGGAAGCATTGCGGATGGATGACGAGATCGACCGCCGGCACCGCCACCGCCGCGAGGCCTCGCGCGCGCGTCGCGATCCCCCCGTCGATGCCCCGCGCGGGCGCCACCACCCCAATCCGCATGCCTGCTCCGTTGCGCTTGCGCCCGCCCCGCGATAGCGCGGTCGGATGACGGACGGCAAACCATACTTTTGCGCCCCCTATTTCTTCGTCGGCATCGGCGGCAGCGGCATGATGCCGCTGGCGATGATCCTCGCCGGGCGCGGCGCGACCGTCGCGGGGTCCGACCGCACGCTGGATCGCGGCGCGCTGCCCGCCAAGTTCGCCGATCTCGCCGCCAGCGGCATGACGCTGTTCCCGCAGGACGGATCGGGCGTGACCTCGGCCGAGCAGGTCGTCGTCGCCTCGGCGGCGGTCGAGGCCACGGTCGCGGACATCGTCGCGGCCGAGCGTGTCGGCGCGCGGCGGATGACGCGCGCGGAACTGCTCGCCGGATTGTTCAACCAGAGCGCGCTGCCGATCGGCGTGGCGGGGACGAGCGGCAAGTCGACCGTCACCGGCATGATCGGCTGGATCCTCCACGCCTGCGGCCGCGACCCGACCGTGATGAACGGCGCGGTGATGAAGAACTTCGCCTCGCCGGATGCCCCGTTCGCCAGCGCATTGGTCGGTGCCGAAGACAAAGCGGGGGGCGCCCCGTTCGTCAGCGAAGTGGACGAGAGCGACGGCTCGATCGCGCTGTACCGCCCGAAGATCGCGGTGCTCAACAATGTCAGCCTCGATCACAAATCGCTCGAGGAACTGCGCACGCTGTTCGGCGATTTCGCGGCCAAAGCCGAAACGACGATCCTCAACGTCGGCGATGCCGAGGCGGCGGCGCTGGCGGGCGCGCTCGACAGCGCGCGGCTGGTGACGTTCGCGATAGAGGACGAGGCCGCCCTGAGCGCCCGCAACCTCCGCCCGGAGCCCTTCGCGATCGGTTTCGATCTGGTCGCCGACGGCGAGACCTGCCCGGTGCGGCTCGCGGTGCCGGGCCGGCACAATGTGTCGAACGCGCTGGCCGCGATCGGCGCGGCGCGCGCGGCGGGCGTTCCCCTGGCCGAGGCGATCGCCGCGATCGCCGGCTTCACCGGCCTCAAGCGCCGGTTCGATCTGATCGGGGAGGCGGCGGGCGTCGGCGTGATCGACGATTTCGCGCACAACCCGGACAAGATCGCCGCAACGCTCGCCACGCTGCACGCCTTTCCCGGACGGTTGCTCGTGCTGTTCCAGCCGCATGGCTATGGCCCGCTCAAGGTGATGCGGCGCGAGCTGAGCGTGATGTTCGCGCAGGATCTCGCCCCGAACGATCTGCTCGTCATGCCCGACCCGGTCTATCAGGGCGGCACGGTGGCGCGCGAAGTGACCAGCGCCGACATCGTCGGTGACATCGCCGGCGCGGGCGCGCAGGCGCGCCACATCGCCGACCGCGCCGCGGCGGCCGCGTGGCTGGTCGCGCAGGCCCGGCCCGGCGACCGCATCGTCGTGATGGGCGCGCGCGACGACACGCTGAGCCAGCTCGCCGCCGACATGCTGCCGCAAATCGCCGCCAGACTGGCCTGACGAAGGAGAAGAGCATGTTCCGCCGCCTGTTTCTCGATCATCCCGCTTCCGTCGGCGAAAGCTATGCCGAGCATTTCGGCGTCTCCTCGCGTTTCGGGCTGGCGATGATCGGCGGCGGCTTCGCGGGCGTGGTCCACGCCTTCCTGCCCTTCGCGTTCAGGACCATTGGCAGCCGCACCGTGATCCGCCTCAACAAACAGATCGTCGACAAGCGCGCCGCGGCAAGCGCCGACGAACTGCAACGCCGCACGGTGGAATATGTGATCTGAGCGTCCGTTTGGAAATGTGCCGAGGGCACATTTCGCGGTGCCGGCCCGTTCCCTCTCCCGGCCACCCACAGCGTATCTTGAATGGGTGGCCGGTACTGGCCGGCACCGCTCGAAACGCGCTCCTTGGCGCATTTCCAAGGGAACTTGAGCCGGCACCGGTCGCGGCGGTATCGCGCGGGTTCGCCGATGCGAAATGACCGTCCCGCCGGCGCGTGAAGCGCATCGGTCAGCCTTCATAAAGGCAGGGCCAGCGATTATATCGCGATGGTGCACATGATCTCCACCTTGTCCGGCCACGCGCCGCTCTATCTGCTGATCGCGGGCGTGGTCGCGGTGATGGTCCTCGCGCGGAGCGTGCCGGCGATCGGGCGTTTCCTGTCGTTCGCGCTCACCGCCGGGGCGATCGTCATGGTCGGCCTGCTGGTGGCGGAGCGCGCGCGGTTCGACCCGATGTTCGCGCAGGTCGCGCAGCGCTTCCGGCTTGGCGGCGGGCAGCAAGTGGTCGGCAAGGAGATGCGCGTGCCGATGGCGCCCGACGGGCATTTCTGGGTGCGGGTGAAGATCGGCCCGAAATCAGGCGGGATCGAGCGCCGCATGCTGGTCGACAGCGGCGCGACGGTGACCGCGATCTCGACCGACACCGCCGCGGCCGCCGGGATCGAGCCGTCCGACTCGGTGATGCCGGTGGTGATGCAGACCGCCAACGGACCGGTCACCGCGCAGACCGCGACGGTCGACAGCTTCCGCATCGGCAACGTCGTCGCGCACGATCTGCCCGTCGTCGTGTCGCCCGCGTTCGGCGACATGAACGTGGTGGGGATGAACTTCCTGTCGCGGCTGAAGTCGTGGCGAGTCGAGGACGGCATACTGGTGCTGGTGCCGCATCATCCGCAATCATGATCCTTCTCCCGCCGGGAGAGGGTGGCCGGGCGCAGCGAGGTCGGTTAGGGTGATCGAACGCCGCCCCCCGACCCTCGCCCTTCCGTCGCTTCGCTCCTCCAGTTTCGGGTGGACAGGGCGCCGCGCCGACCCGAAACTCTCTCCCGACGGAAGAGGGATTCAAGCGTCGATGCTCGTCCCCAGCGCGGCATGCACCAGCCCGCCATCGACGGTGATCGTCTCGCCGATCACATAATCCCCGGCGCGGCTGGCGAGGTAGATCGCCGCGCCCGCCATGTCCTCGGCCACGCCGATGCGCCGGGCGGGAATGCCCCTGGCGACCGCCGCGCCATGATCGCGCGCCGCCCGGTTCATCTCGCTGCCGAACGCGCCGGGCGCGATCGAGGTGACGTTGATGTGATCGTGCACCAGCCGCGCGGCCATGCGCCTGGTCAGGAAGATCAGCGCCGCCTTCGACGCCTGATAGCTGTACGTCTCCCACGGATTGAGCCGCTGCCCGTCGACCGAGGTGATATTGATGACCTTGGCCGGCTGGCCCGCGCTGGCCGCGGCCGTCAGCGCGCCGTGCAGCGCTTGCGTCAGGAAGAAGGGCGACTTGACGTTCAGGTCCATCACCTTGTCCCAGCCTTTTTCGGGGAAAACCTCGAACGGCTCGCTCCACGCCGCACCGGCATTGTTGACCAGGATATCGAGTTTGTCGGTATGCTCGGCCAGTTGCGCGGCAAGCGCCTGGCAGCCGGCGACGGTCGAGACGTCCTGCGGCAGCGGAATGCATTTCCCGCCCAGTTCCTTCGCCGTCTCGACACACGACTCGGCCTTGCGCGACGAGATGTAGACCGTCGCCCCTTGCGCGATGAAGCCCGTCGCGATCATCTTGCCGATCCCGCGCGAGCCCCCGGTGACGAGCGCGGTGCGCCCGTCGAGGCGGAACAGGGTAGTGGTGTCCATCGATCTTCTCCTTGCTCTTTCCTCTCGCCCGCCCGCCGGCGGGGAACCAGGCGCCACCCGCCCCGCCCCGCCTCGCCCCGCCCCGCCTCGCCCCGCCCCGCCTCGACGTCCCCCGCGCGATGACGATCGTACCGCGGCACCCGAAGGCGGCGGCGAACGCTACCCCGCCGATGGCCGCACGAAGCTGCTCAGCACCCACCCCGACCGGCACGGCCCGGCATAGGACCTCGCACTCGCCAGCGCAGCGGTGACGCCGCAATCGCTGGCGGGGGCATTGGCGGGCGGCACGACCACGCCTTGCCAGCGCTGGTCGAGCGAGCGGCTGCACAGGAACAGCGTGGCGCCCTCGCCCAGCCGGGCGGTCTCGTCGGCCTCGGCGAACGGCGCGGCGCGCAGCGGGAGGTATGTCTCGCCCGCCGGCGACAGGTTGGTCACCGTTCCCATGCTGGTGCACGCCGGATAGGCCGGCCCGCCCTCGCCGATGCGGACCGCCTGCACTCCGGGGCTTAGCGTCGCGGTGTTGGCCGAATAGAGGTCGGCGTCGTTGCCGCCCGGTCCCTGCTTCGCGCACGCGCAGAGAAGGAGGAAAGCGGCGGCACCGCCGATCGTCAAGTTGTTCATGGCGGTGATTCTAGCCCCGCCCGGGTCGCTTGGCGAGCGCGCATCGCCGATCGGCGGCGGTACGGCACGACCGGAAGGCAGTCATCGCGCGGCGAAGTCGCTTCGTCGGAAAAGGTTCCGTTCAGCGGCGCGACAGGGTTTTCATCGTCGCGGCGACCTGCTTTGAAACACTCGACAGGTCACGACGACCTTTGGGGGGTCCATGACATTCCGGGCTTTGGCAGCGCGATTCGCGCTGATGGTATCGTGCGCCCTCGGCACTCTGGGGCTGACGGCGACCCCTGCGATGGCGCAATTCTGGCAGTGCGCCCCTTATGCCCGCACCATTTCCGGCATCGATATCCACGGCAATGCCAATACTTGGTGGGGCCAGGCGGCGGGACGTTATGCCCGCGGCCATGCGCCGAAGGTCGGCGCGGTGCTCGCCTTCGCCGCCACCAGCCGCATGCGCCTCGGCCATGTCGCGATGGTCAGCGACGTGGTGAGCGACCGCGAAGTCCTGCTGACCCACGCCAACTGGTCGCGCCGCGGCGGCGTCGAGCGCGGCGTCCGCGCGGTCGACATCTCGCCGAACGGCGACTGGAGCGTGGTCAAGGTGTGGTACGGCCCGCAAGGCGGCCTCGGCAGCTCGGCCTATCCGACCAGCGGCTTCATCTATGCCGACCACGCCCAGCCGGGCGCGGACGAGGCGCCGGTCGATCGTCTCGCCGGCCCCGCCGCGCCGATGGTGATCGCCGCGCTCGGCGACGACGCGACCGCCGGGCTCTGAGCGTCCGTCTGGCAACGCGCTAAGGAGCGCGTTTGGAGCGGGCCGGCACCGCTCGAAAGGTGCCCTCGGCATATTTCCGGACGGACTCCCAATCGTCGGGCGGTTACGCCGTCCCGGGCTTGAAGGTCCCAAGTTTGAACGTCAGGGCCACGCCGTTCATGCAATAGCGCTTGCCGGTCGGCTTCGGCCCGTCGTCGAAGACATGGCCGAGATGCCCGCCACAGCGGCGGCAATGCACTTCGACCCTGGAAAAACCGAGCGACCCGTCGGTGCGGGTGCGCACGGCATCGCTGAGCGGCGCCCAGAAACTCGGCCAGCCGGTCCCGCTGTCGAACTTGGTCCGCGACGAGAACACCGGCAGCGCACAGCCGCCGCACGCGAAGGTCCCGGCGCGATGCTCGTCGTTGAGCGGGCTGGTGAACGGCGTCTCGGTCCCCTCGTGGCGCAGCACGTCATAGGCGGCGGGCGACAGCTTCGCCTTCCACTGCGCGTCGGGCAGGGTGACTTCGAATTTCTCCGGCGCGCCGACGGCGGCGCCCTTGCAGCCGAACAGGGCAAAGGCGGCGGCCCCGCTGCCGGCGAGGGTCAGGAAATGGCGGCGGTGGTGCATGGCGATCCTCGGTTTCGCTGGTGTCGACGATACTACGCTCGAGGCGGCGTGAAAGGTGCGAGGGAAGCCTCAGCGTATACCAATGTCCGGGCGGCCGCCCGCGCCGCGCCTGCGTCGAGCGGGCCGGGCGCTGCCCGACTTGAGCACACCCCAGCGAAACGCCCGTGCGCCCAGGCCGATCGCGATCGCCACCCACAGCGCCTGCCAGCCCAGTGCCGCCGCGTGCGGCCACAGTTCGGGCCGGTTCGCCGCGCGCGCCGCCATCGCATAGGGCGAGCTGAACGGGAAGATCTCGGCGACATGCGTCAGCGGCGCATCGGGCGTGCCGCTGCCGGTCAGCGCCACGCCGAAGATCGCGACTTGCACGATGGTGATCGGCAGCGACAGCATCTGCAATTCGCGCGGCGTGCTGGCTTGCGCGCCGATGCCGAGGAACACCGCGCCGAGCAGCAGATACGCCATCGTGAAATAGGCGAAGAACAATAAGACGAACCACGGCAAGCCGACCGCCGGACCGATCTCGTGGAGGGCGGTGGCATAACGCGCCGGCACGATCGACCCGATCTGGCTGACCAAAGTCCCCCAGAAGGCGACGAACAGCACCGCCGATCCGAACATGCCGAGCAGCTTGCCGAAGAACACCGCTTCGAGCGGGGCGGCGGCGGCGAGGATTTCGATCACCTTGTTGTTGCGCTCCTCCATCATCGTGCCGACCGCTTGCCCGGCGAGCATCAGCGTCAGGAAGAAGATGCCGAACACCGCGAAGAAGGCGGCCTGCTTGTGGCCGCTCTCGGTCGGGGCGACGCGCGCGATCGAGGTCAGCGTCGCCTTGCTCAGCGGGCCGGGCCGGGCGGGGTCGGTGTGCAGCGCCGCCTCGGCCAGCGCGGCGAGATAGCGCGCATCGCCGCCGCCCTGGCCGCCGTACAGGATCGTCGGGCTGGCGAGGTCGCCGTAGAGCGCCGCCGAGGCATCGCTCCCGCGGTCGCCGGTCAAGGCGGCGTGCGCCTGCGCCGCCGGGTCGTGCTCGGGGTCGGCCAGCAGCAGCGGCGCGGGCTGGTCGCCGCGCGGGAAGACCGCGCGCAACTGCGTGTCGGCGGCGCGCATCGCGGCGTGCCTGCCGGGCGCGACGATCGCGACGATCCGCGTCTTGTCGGCGCTGCCCGCCAGCGTGCCCGCACTGTATCCGCCGATCGCCGCGAAGCCCAGCGTGAACAAGGGCGACAGCAGGAACAGCAGGAAGGTCGGCGTGAACACCGTCGCGACGAAATCGCGGCGGGCGATGGTCAGCGTCTGGCGCAGCATCATGGATACGCCGCTCATGCCGCTGGCTCCCGCGGTCCTTCGGCGGCGGCCGCGCCGACGATGCGCACGAACGCGTCGTGCAGGCCGGGCCGGTCGATCGACAGGCCGGCGATGCCGTGCCCGCCCGCGACGAGGCGTGTCAGCACTTGCTCGACCCCGCCGTCCGGCACCGGGAAACGCCAGCCATGCCCGTCATGCGTCGCCCCGGCGGGCAGGTGATCGGCGATGCCGGGATCGTCGCGCTCGGGCACGTAGTGCGCGCGCATCGGCAGCATCCCGCGCGCATCGGCCACCGTCCCCTCGAAGCGGCGCTTGCCGCCGGCGATGATCGTCAGCCGGTCGCACAGCCGCTCGGCATGGGCCATGACATGGGTGGAGAACAGGACCGTCGCGCCGCGGTCGCGCTCGGCCAGGATCAGCGCTTCCAGCCGTTCCTGGTTGACCGGGTCGAGGCCCGAGAACGGCTCGTCCAGCACCAGCAGATCGGGCTGGTGGACGATCGAGCCGAGCAATTGCACCAGTTGCGCCATGCCCTTGGAGAGCTTGCGGATCCTGGTGTCGACCGCCTGGCCGAGTCCCGCCGCTTCCAGCAGCAGGACCGCGCGCTTGCGCCCGGTCTTGAGGTCGAGCCCGCGCAACGCGCCGAGAAATGCGATGGCGTCCTTGGCGCGCATCGCCGGGTAGAGCCCGCGCTCCTCGGGCAAATAGCCGACCCGGTCGCTCACGTCGCGTGGCCGGTCATGGCCGAGCAGCGTCCGGCTTCCGCCATCGGGTTCGATGATGCCGAGCAGCATGCGCAAGGTAGTGGTCTTGCCTGCCCCGTTGGGGCCGAGCACGCCGTAGATCGACCCCGCCGACACCGCGAGATCGACTCCGTCGACCACACGCTTGCCGCCGAAATTCTTGACCAGGCCGGCGGCGGTGACCGCGGGATCGCTCGATTTCAATCCCCAGTTCCTTTCGTTCGTCGCGAACGCGGTCGAGCGACCGCGGGGTACTCGCGGCGTCTCGACGTCGCTCGACCCGAACGCAAGCAGGAGACGGTCGCGACCGCTTGGCCTTCGTGGTAGCGGGTAGCCGTGCAGTTCGACAAGCCACTCCGGGATCGCCTCGCCGCGAAAGCGCGCGACTGCGGGTTCGCCGCGTGCGGCATCGCGCGCGCCGACGCCGCGCCGCTGACCGCCGCGCGGCTGCGGCAATGGCTGGACGAGGGCATGCACGGCGACATGATCTGGATGGAGGCGCGCGCGCATCACCGCGAATCCCCCGCCGGCCTGTGGCCCGAGGTGCGGAGCGTGATCGCGCTCGGCATGAGCTATGCGCCCGCGCGCGACCCGCTGGCGCTGGCCGGGGAAGGCGAGATCGGGCGCATCTCGGCCTATGCGCAAGGCGGCGACTATCACGACGTGGTCAAGCGCGCGCTGAAGGCGCTGGCGCGCTGGCTGGTGGCGGAAGCGCCGGGCGCGGACGTCAAGGTGTTCGTCGATACCGCGCCGGTGATGGAGAAGCCGCTGGCGGCGGCGGCGGGGCTCGGCTGGCAAGGCAAGCACACCAATCTGGTCAGCCGCGAACATGGTAGCTGGCTGTTCCTGGGGGCGATCTACACGACGCTGGATCTCGCTTCCTTCTCCCCCTTCCCTTCCCCGCAGGCCGGGGCCCGGTTGGCGGGCGCTGGAAGCGGAGGCCGGCGCTCTCTTGGCGCTGACGTCACGACTGGGCCCCGGCCTTCGCCGGGCAAGGATGAAGGGGAAGCCAATGGCTCGTGCGGCACCTGCACCGCGTGCCAGACGGCCTGCCCGACCGATGCCTTCCCCGCGCCCTACCGGCTCGATGCGCGGCGCTGCATCTCGTACCTGACGATCGAGCATGCCGGCTCCATTCCGCACGAATTCCGTACGAGCATCGGCAACCGCATCTACGGCTGCGACGATTGCCTGGCGGTGTGCCCGTGGAACAAGTTCGCCGCGGCCGCGCGCGCCAACCGCGCTTTCCGGCCCCGCGCGGAGCTGGCGGCACCGGCGCTGGCGGACTTGCTCGCGCTCGACGATGCGGGGTTCCGCCAAGTGTTCGCCGGCTCCCCGATCAAACGCATCGGGCGCGACCGGATGGTGCGCAACTGCCTGATCGCGGCGGGCAATAGCGGGTCGGCGGCACTCCGCGGTCCGGTTGCGCGGCTGCTCGACGATCCCGATCCGGTGGTGGCGGAGGCGGCCGAATGGGCTCTGGCGCGGTTGCCGCTCTAGCGATCGGGATCACCCAATATCCGTCACCCCGGCCTCGTGCCGGGTCCACCAAGCGGCTTTCCACTCGAACAGCAAGGTGATCGCCGAGGTCGCGGCACGGTGGACCCCCGCACAGGGCCGGGGTGACGGTTCTTGTGGTAAAATCTGCGGACAACACTGCCGAAACTGAAGGTCGATCCGCCCTACCGCCGCCGTCCCGCTTGCAGCGCTCCCACGCAACTCGCCCGGTCGATCGGTGAACCGTCGGTCTGGCGCGTGTCGAGATAGGTGACGACCGGCGCCGATCCGCCCTTGGGATAGAGGTACGCGTCGAGCACGCAGGTCGCGTTGCCGAACTGGAGTTTCCGCGCTGTGCCCTCGCGCACGTCGGCAACGGGTGCGCCGAACAGCGCGGTCAGGTTCGCGGCATTCGCGCCCATCACCCCGCCGAGACCCGCCGTGCCGGTCGGGATCGGGATCAGCGGCGGGCGCACCGTCGGCCGCGCATTGCCGTCGGCACAGCCCGCCAGCACCAGCCCCACGATCGTCACCCCCACCAGTCTCATGTCTTGCGCCCCATATGGAACAGATGCGTCGCCATCGCCGCGCCCAGGATCGGCGCGAACAGGTTGAGGACCGGAACCATGAACAGGGCAGTTCCCGCAACCCCCAGCGCGAAACGATCGACCGCACCCGACTTGCGCCGGCCCCGCCCTATCGAAAACAGGGGGGTCGCATCGTCCAGGTGGCGTGCCGCGACCATCGCGCCGAGATCGTGCCCGAGCAGCCAGCCATTGACGAGGAAGAATAGCAGCCAGGTGCCGACCCCCGTCACCAGCAGCACGATATAGACCGGCGACAGCGCGAGATTGACCAGGATCGCGCGCCCGGCCGAGCGCAGGCCCAGCGCGACGCCGCGCGCGAGCGTCACGTCGCGCGACCCGGCCAGCGCCTGCGGGTAATGCTTGCGTTCGACCGCGACCACCACGTCGTCGGCGAACACCCCCATCACGCCGACCGCGACCGCGCGGAACAGCAGCCAGCCGGCCCCGAACGCGGCGAGCACCGCCAGCGTGCCGATCAGCCCGCCGGCATCGACCCAGCCGCGCCACGCCGCCACCCGCAGCGCGCCGTACCACAGCCCCGCGCCGAACAGCGCCAGCAACGCGAGCGTCGCGGCGAGCGATTTGAGGAACACCCCCGCGATCATCGGATCGCCGAGCTGGCCGAGCGACAGGAGGAAAGCGCGGGACATACTACGTGGTAGTACCGCGCGGACGCCTGTCCGTCACCCCGGCCCCGTGCCGGGGTCCACTGTTCCACGAATGCCGACTTTTGCGTCGCGGTGGACCCCGGCACGGGGCCGGGGTGACGAACGGAGGGCAGGTTGCGCGCTCTCGGGAGCCTCGGTACGGCGGGACAATCCTTTTGTCCCGGAGAACCCCTAAGTGAGCCAGCCCACCTATGACGTCGTCGCGATCGGCAATGCCATCGTCGACGTGCTGTCGCAGTCCGACGACGCGTTCCTGGCCGAGACGGGAATGACCAAGGGGTCGATGCAACTCATGTTCTCGCCCGAGGAAGCCGACGCGCTCTATGCCAGGATGGGCCCGGGGATCGAGGCGAGCGGCGGGTCGGCGGCGAACACCGTCGCGGGCATCGCCGCGCTGGGCGGCAAGTGCGGCTTTATCGGCCAGGTCGCGACCGACGCGCTCGGCACGATCTTCGCGCACGATATCCGCGCGGTCGGCATCGATTTCGCGACGCCGCCGCGCGACGGCGCGCCGACCACCGCGCGCTGCCTGATCTTCGTCACGCCCGACGGGCAGCGCACGATGAACACCTTTCTCGGCGCGTCGCAATTCCTGCCCGAGGCGGCGCTCGACCGCGATCTGATCGCCTCCGCCGCGATCCTCTATCTCGAAGGCTATCTGTGGGACCCGGAACAGCCGCGCCAGGCGATGCGCGCCGCGATCGAGGTCGCGCGCAAGGCGGGGCGCAAGGTCGCCTTCACGCTCAGCGACGTGTTCTGCATCTCGCGCCACGGCGCCGATTTCCGCGACCTGATGGGCAAGGGGCTGCTCGACCTGCTGTTCGCCAACGAGGCCGAGATCACCGCGCTGATGGGCACGGACGATGTCGACGCGGCAGTCGCGGCGGCGGCGGCGCAAGTGCCGATGCTGGTGGTCACGCGCGGCGAGAAAGGCGCGATCGCGGTGTCGGGCGGCAAGACCGTCGCGTGCCCCGCCGAGCCGGTCGAGCGCGTGGTCGATACGACGGGCGCGGGCGACCTGTTCGCCGCCGGCTTCCTGCGCGGCCAGGCGCAGGGCAGGAGCATCGCCGATTCGCTCAGGATGGGCGCGGTGTGCGCGGCGGAGATCATCTCGCAATACGGCGCGCGCGCGCAGAATGATCTCGGCGCGCTGGTCGCCGGCAAGCTGGCCTGAGCGGAGGCCGTAACGACTTTGCAGCGCGTCGCGCACGATCGGCTGGTAGCGCAAGGCGAATGGCGCCTTTCCGGCCAGCTAGGGCGGATCGACCTTTACCTCTTGGGTGTGCTGCCCCCAAGTTTCCGTCACCCCGGACTCGTTCCGGGGTCCACCAAGCAGCTTTCGACTCGCATAGTGGTTTGATCGCCGATTTCGCGGCATTGTCGACCCCGGGACAAGTCCGGGGTGACGGTTCTGTGAAGATCCGCAAGCAAACCTCCGAAACCGAAGGTCGATCCGCGCTAGGCGCGTTCCTCGTCCGGCAGGAACTCGGTGTCGATCTGTGCCTGCATCGCCGCCGAGTAGCGCGCGCCGCGGATGGCGCCGGGCGCGAAGATCGCGTCGATCCGCGCCAGCGTCCCGGCGGCGAGGGTCACGCTCGCGGCGGCGACGTCCTCTTCCAGATGCGCGATGCGGCGCGTGCCGGGGATCGGCACGACATGCTCGCCGCGCGCCAGCACCCAGGCGAGCGATAGCTGCGCCGCGGTCAGGCCCAGCTCGGCGGCGAGCGCGTCATAGGCATCGACCGCGCGCAGATTGTGCGACAAGTGCGGCTCGCTAAAGCGCGGCATCATCGCGCGGATATCGCCCGCCTCATAGGCATCGCCGCGCACCGCGCCCGCCAGCAGGCCGCGCGCGACCGGGGAGAAGGCGACGAACGCCGCGCCGATCTCGCGGCACGTCTCCAGCACGCCGATCTCCGGGTTGCGCACGACCGGCGAATATTCGCTCTGCACCGCCGCGATCGGGTGGACGGCGTGCGCGCGGCGGACGGTCGCGGCCGACATTTCCGACAGACCGATCGCGCCGATCTTGCCCGCTTCCTTCAACCGCACGAGCGCGCCGACCGACTCCTCGATCGGCACCCGCCGGTCGAGCCGGTGGAGATAGACCAGGTCGAGATGATCGGTGCCGAGCCGCTCGAGCGAGCCCTCCACGGTCCTGACGATGGCGGCGGGCGAGCCGTCGAGGCCGCGCTTGCCGTCGATCATGTCGAGCACGCACTTGCTGGTCAGCGTGAAGTCGGCCTTGCGGTGCAGCACGGCCTTGCCGATCAGCCGCTCATTCTCGCCATTGCCGTACAGCGCGGCGGTATCGAGCAGGGTGATGCCGAGATCGAGCGCGCGGTCGAGCAGCGCCGCCGCGTCCACCGCCGACGGCGGCGTGCCATAGGCATGGTTGAAATTCATGCACCCCAGCCCGATCGAGGAAACGGTGAAGGGGCCGATCCGGCGCGTCGGCAAGGTCATCTTACAGCGGCAATCCTATCACAGGGGCAATCCTATCACAGCGGCAATCCTACGTAATTTTCGGCGATCGCGGTCTGCATTGCCGCAGATGCCGCGACATAGTCCAGTTCCGCGCGCTGCATGCGGTGTTCGAACGATCCGTCCTCGGGAAAGCGGTGCATCAGCTTGGTCAGATACCAGCTGAACCGCTCCGCCTTCCAGATGCGGGCGAGCGCCTTGTCCTGATAGCCGGCCAGGCCCGCCTCGTCATCCGACGCATAAAAGGCGATCAGCGCGTCGGAGAGATAGCGGACGTCGGACGCGGCGAGGTTCAGCCCCTTGGCCCCGGTCGGCGGCACGATGTGCGCGCTGTCGCCCGCCAGAAACAGCCGGCCGTGGCGCATCGTCTCGAACACGTAGGACCTGAGCGGCGCGATCGAGATTTCCAGCGCGGGGCCGCGCGTGACGCCGTGGTCGGAGATCGCATCGAAGCGCAGCGCCAGCTCGTCCCACAGCCGCTCCTCGGGCCAGGCATCGAGCTGCTCGCCCTGCGGCACCTGGATATAATAGCGGCTGCGCGTCGGCGACCGCATCGAGGCGAGCGCGAAGCCGTGCGGGCCGTTGGCGTAGATCAGTTCGGGATGGCACGGCGGCACGTCGGCGAGCAGGCCGAGCCAGCCGAACGGATATTCGCGCTCGAACTCGCGCGCGGCGGCGTGCGGAACGGCCTTGCGCGAGGGGCCGTGGAAGCCGTCGCAGCCGGCGACGAAGTCGGCCTCGACCGTGACGCTTGCCCCGTCCGCGACATAGCTGACCGAGGGGCGGTCGCTATCCATATCGTGCAGCACGAGGCCGTCCGCCTCGAACACGATCTGGAGGTCGCGCTCCGCCGCGGCGGCGATCAGGTCGCGGGTCAGTTCGGTCTGGCCATAGACCATGACGTGGCGCCCGATCAGCGCGTCGAGGTCGATCCGGATCAGCCGCTCGCCATCGGCAAGGTTGAAGCCGCCTTCGATCAGGCCTTCGGCGTTCATCCGCGCATCGATCCCGAGCCGGCGCATCAGGTCCATCGTCACCGTCTCCAGCACGCCGGCGCGGATGCGGCTTTCGACATAGGCCCGCGTGCGCCGTTCGAGCACGACGCAGGCGATCCCCGCGGCGCGCAGCAGATGGCCGAGCAACAGCCCGGCCGGCCCGGCGCCGACGATGGCAACTTGCGTCTTCATGCCGCCAACTGCCGTTCCAGCGCGTCGAGCACGCGGTAGCACGGCAGCACCTGCGCGACCGCGCTGTTGGGCTCGCGTCCCTCGCGGATCGCGGCGACGAATTCGCGGTCCTGCAACTCGATGCCGTTCATCGACACCGCGACCCCGGACACGTCGACTTGCTCGTCCTTGCCGGTGAACAGGTCGTCGTAGCGCGCCAGATAGGTGCCGTTGTCGCAGATGTAGCGGAAGAAGGTGCCGAGCGGCCCGTCATTGTTGAAGCTCAAGGACAGCGTGCAGATCGCGCCGCTTTGCGCCTTCAACTGGATCGACATGTCCATCGCGATGCCGAGTTCGGGATGGATCGGCCCTTCCACCGCATTGGCCGTGACGATCGGCCCGGCCTGATACGCGAACAGGTCGACCGTATGCGCGGCATGGTGCCACAGCAGGTGATCGGTCCACGACCGCGCCTCGCCCTTGGCGTTCATGTTCTGGCGGCGGAAGAAATAGGTCTGCACGTCCATCTGCTGGAGGGTCAGCGCGCCCGCCGCGATCCTGTCGTGCAGCATCCGGTGCGACGGATTGAAGCGCCGCGTATGGCCGACCATGCACACGAGCCCGGTCTCCCGCTGTTTGGCCAGCACCGCTTCGGCATCGGCGAGGCTGTCGGCGAGCGGGATCTCGACCTGCACATGCTTGCCCGCGTCCAGGCACTGGATCGCCTGTGCCGCATGCATCTGTGTCGGCGTGCACAGGATCACCGCATCGACATCGTCGCGCGCGAGACTGTCGGCGAGCTCGGTCGTCGCATGGCCGATGCCGTATCGGTCGGCGATCGCCCGCGTCGGCTCCAGCCGGCGGCCGACCAGGCTGACGACCTCGACCCCGTCGATCAGTTTCAAGCCGTCGAGGTGCTTTTCCCCGAAGGCACCGGCACCAGCCAGGGCGATCTTCATGTCTCTGTCTCCTCCCCCCCCTGGAAGGGAGGGGCTGGGGGTGGGTCGGTATGGGGCGGGTGTCGCGCTCACCCCGAGCCGACTCACCCCCGGCCCCTCCCTTCCAGGGAGGGGAGGCGAACGTTCAGACCGGCTCCAGCACGATATGCCCGACCGCGGTGTTGCTCGCGGGGACGTGATAATGCCGGTGCAGCGTACGCGTGGTCGACCCGAGGCTCCCGCGCATGATCAGCCACATCACCAGTTCGATCCCCTCGCTGCCCGCCTCGCGCAGATAGTCGATGTGCGGTACGTGGCGGAGTTCGTCGGTCGAGCCATCGAGCCGGTCGAGAAACGCCTTGTCCCACGCCTGGTTGATCAGGCCCGCGCGCGCGCCCTGGAGCTGGTGGCTCATCCCGCCGGTGCCCCACACCTGCACGTTCAGATCCTCGGGGAAGCTGGCGACGGCGCGCGCGATCGCCTCGCCCAGCGCCCAGCAGCGGTTGCCCGTCGGCGGCGGATAGGTGACGACGTTGACCGCGATGGGCACGACCTTGACCGGCCACGCGGCGGGCCGGCCGAACATCATCGTCAGCGGGACCGTCAGCCCGTGGTCGACATCCATCTCGTTGATGATGGTCAGGTCGAATTCGTCGAGGATGCAGCTTTGCGCGATGTGCCAGGCGAGATCGGGGTGGCCCTCGACCACCGGCACCGGACGCGGCCCCCAGCCTTCGTCGGCGGGCCGGAACGCCTCCGCGCAGCCGATCGCGAAGGTCGGGATGATCTTCATGTCGAAGGCGGAGGCATGGTCGTTATAGACCAGGATCACGACGTCGGGCTTTTGCTCCGCTTCCCACGCGCGGGTCCAGTCATAGCCGGCGAAGGCCGGCACCCAATAGGCGTCGCCGGTCTTGCCGAGATCGGACGCCGCGCCCAGCGCGGGGATATGGCTGGAGGCGATGCCGGCGGTGATGCGCGCCATCAGGTCGATCCCGCGCTGTCGGCGTCGGCGGCGTTCGCTTTGATCGACCGGACGCCCTCGGGCGAGCGGCCGCCGGCGACCATCATCGCCGAATAGTCCTCCAGGCTCATGCCGCTCATCGTCGACACGGCCTGGAGGAAGCTCTGGCCGTCGGTGGAGAACACCTTGGCCATGAAATAGATGTTGCCGCCGAGATCGAGCAGCCGGTTGTAATCGCGCGCCAGCACCGCGTCGCGTTGCGCGTCGGTCAGTTTCCACTCGGCGAGGTAGCCGCGCTCGTCGGCCTTCCAGCGCGCGCGATTGTCCGGCTTCATCAGGCTCATCGCGAACTGGTTGAGGTGATACCCCTGCCGCGCCCGCGCGGCGGTGAACACGCGCGTGCCGGGAATGTCCTCGAACGCGGCGAGATAGGCGTGGATGTCGGTCGGGGCTGTCATGGCAGATCTTCCGTCATGCCGGACCTGTTCCGGCATCCACCGCGCCGCAAACCGATCGGACGAAGAAGGCGCGGGACGGTGGACCCCGGAACACGTCCGGGGTGACGAGGCAGCATAGGCGCACGTATCGCATTACAGCCCCCGCGCCTTGAGTCTGGCATCCAGCCGGGGAAACACCCGCCTGGCATTGCCCTCGAAGATCGCGTGGCGCTGTTCCGGCGTGATCGGCAGCGCATCGACATAGCGCTTGGTGTCGTCGAAATACTGGCCGGTCTGCGGGTCGATCCCGCGCACCGCGCCGACCATCTCGCTGCCGAACAGGATGTTCTTGGTCGCGATCACCTCGGCCAGCAGGTCGACGCCGGGCTGGTGATAGACGCAGGTGTCGAAATACACGTTGTTCATCACATGCCCGTCGAGGCTCGGCTGCTCGAGCATGTCGGCCAGCCCGCGATAGCGCCCCCAATGATACGGCACCGCCCCCCCGCCATGCGGGATGATGAAGCGCAAGCTTGGGAAATCGGCGAACAGGTCGCCCTGGATCAATTGCATGAAGGCGATCGTATCGGCGGCGATGTAATAGGCGCCGGTCGCGTGCAGCCCCGCATTGCACGACCCCGAGACATGGATCATCGCCGGCACGTCGAGCTCGACCATCTTCTCGTAGAACGGATACCAGAAACGGTCGGTCAGCGGGGCTGCGGTGAAATGCCCGCCGCTGGGATCGGGGTTGAGGTTGCAGCCGATGAAGCCGCGCTCGTTCACGCAACGCTCCAGCTCGGCGATCGACCCGGCCATGTCGGCCTGCGGGTTCTGCGGCAGCATGCATACGCCGACGAAGGTCTCGGGATAGAGATCGACCACGCGCGCGATCAGGTCGTTGGAATTGCGCGCCCAGGCCAGCGCGACAAGCTCGTCGCCGATATGCGGGGCCATCGTCGAAGCGCGCGGGGAGAAGATCGTCATGTCCGCGCCGCGCTCCTTGAGGAGCTTGAGCTGGTTGGTCTCGATCGTATCGCGGATCTCGTCGTCGGAGATGGCGGGGTAGGGGGGCGGTGCCGTACCCGCCTTGAACGCGGCCTTCTGCGCGTCGCGCCAGCCGTCATGCTGCGGCGGGGCGGTGGTGTAATGGCCGTGGCAATCGATGACGAGGGTCATGCGGGCTCTTTCAGGGGATGCAGCAGGGCATCGAGCTTGTCGCCAAGCCCGGGCGCCGGCCGGAGACCGAGCATCCCGATCGCGCGTTGCCGCTCCACCGTCGCCCGCGTCATCGCGGCGCCGGTGCCGAGCGCGTCGAGCGTCCTGACCGCTTCCTCCATCTCGGCGGCGCGGCGAGCCCCGTGCACCATCATGCGGTCGAGATTGTAGTCGGCCTTCGCGGCCCAGTCGGTGCCCGGCCAGCTCGCGTTCAACGCGGCGATCGCCTCGTCGCGGATACCGGCGGCCTCGGCGGCGAGGATCCATTCGGCGGTCAGCGCCTCCAGTCCCTTGATCATCACCGAGCGGATCATCTTGATCGCGGAAGCCGCGCCGATGCCGCCCGCCACGATGCGGGTGTCGGTGAAGCCGAACGCGGCGAGCGTCGCCGCGCCCGCCGCGGCATGCGGCCCGCTCAGCAGCAACGGCACGGCCAGCCGCGCGGGATGAACCGGCGCGAGTATCGCGACATCGACATAGCGGCCACCGTACGCCTCGATCGCGGCGGCGGCGGCGCGCTTGGTGTCGGGCGCGACGCTGTTCATGTCGAGCCACAGCGCGCCGCGTTCGAGGTACGGCGCGGCGGCGGCCGCGGCGGCCAACGCCTGGTCGGCGGTGACGAGCGAGAGAATGGCGGATGCACCGGTCAGCGCCGCGGCGGCGGTATCGCGGGCGACGACATCGTGCCGCGCGAAATCGGCCAGCTTGGCGGCGCGCGTCGCGGTGTCGTCGGTCTTGCGGTCATAACCGCGCGCAACGGCATTGCCGGCAAAGGCCATCGCGGCCTCGCCGAAGCCGATAAGGGAAGTATCGCTCGCCACGACGCTCGGATAGGCGCGGACCGCTTCGCTCCGCCAATCGGATTGCCGGGCGCGCTATTCGGTTTCCTGACTTCTCGTCTCGACGGCCGCTCCTTCGAGCAACGCGATCAGGCTGCGTTGCGCCGCGGTCGGCCGCCAGTTGATGCGGGTGGTGATGCCGATCGTGCGGGTGTCGTGCGGCAAGGGCTGCCCGATCATGGTCAGCATGCCGGTCGCGATCTCGAGCGCGACCTGGTCGGGCGACAGCAGCGTCAGCAAGTCGCTGTCTTTCAGAACACCGCGGATCACCATCACCGATCCGCATTCGATCGGCGCGGCGGGGCGCAAGCCGCCGTCGAACATCGCGTCCCAGCGCAGCCGCAACGGCGTGCCGGGCGCGGCGACGATCCAGCCACAGGCGGCGAGCGCGGCGAGCGACGGGTTCGCCGCGCCTGCCAGCGGGTGCCCGGCGCGGCCGATCGTGACGAGCCGGTCGGTGAACAGCGCACGCTGCTCCAGCCCCGGCGGCGGCTCGTCGCGCAGCGCGCCGATCATCAGGTCGATCACGCCGTCGCGCAGCGGCTCGACCAGCTCGCGCCACGACCCTTCGACCACGTCGATCACCGTGCCCGGCTGCTCGCGCACGAAACGCGAGATCGCCCGCGGCAGGACCAGCGCGCGCGACAGCGGCATCGCGCCGATCGCGATTCGCCCGCCGGGGCGTCGCTCCCCGCTCATGGGGTCGCCGACCTCGACGATTCCCGCCGCGATCTCGCTGGCGGCGAGGCGGATGCCGCGCGCGATGCGCCGTCCGGCGGCGGTCAGCACGACGCCGCGCCCGCGCCGTTCGAGCAGCGGCGTCGCGCAGATCTGCTCCAGATCGCGCACCGCGCGGTGGATGGCGGGCTGCGACAAGCCGCTCGCCGCCGCCGCCGCGACGAAGCTGCCGACGTCGGCGAGATGGCGGAACGCGGCGAGTTGCGTCGCGGTCATCAGTTGCTCCGGCCGCGCGAAGCCGCGTCCCCCGCGTGCCGCGCCACGCGTCGCCGCGGCGAGATGGTCGAACGCCGCCACGCCGCGCGCCGCCATTCGCGCACCGCCGGCGGTCGCGGTGACGCCGTCGGAACGACGCTCGAACAAGCGCGCGTCGAGCTGCCGTTCTAGCTTGGACAGGCCTTGCGTCAGCGCGGGTTGCGACAGGTTCACCGCGCGGGCGGCGGCGCTCAGGCTGCCGTGCGCGACCACGGCGGACAGCGCGCGCAAGTGCCGCAGGTTGAGATCAAACGGGGTCGGCGTCATCCGATACTCATAGCAAAAACTTATCGCGGCTGCGTACTTTTGATTGGGCTAGTCCGCCGCCCGCGCGCAAGCGGCGCGAAAGCAGTGGGAGAGACGGGAATGGCCGGACGCGTCGTGCGCAACATCGACCGGGCGGATGCCGCCGTCATCGACGGGCTCGCCGCGTGCGGCGTCGCCACGGTGCACGAGGCACAGGGCCGCAGCGGCCTGCTCGCCAGTCACATGCGTCCGATCTATCCGGGCGCGCGGATCGCCGGGTCCGCCGTCACCATCTCCGCGCCGCCGGGCGACAATTGGATGCTGCATGTCGCAATCGAGCAGGTGCAGGCGGGCGACGTGCTCGTGCTCGCGCCGACGTCGCCATGCGAAGATGGCTATTTCGGCGATCTGCTGGCGACCTCGGCGCAGGCGCGCGGGTGTCGCGGGCTGGTGATCGACGCCGGCGTGCGGGATGTGCGCGACCTGACGCAGATAAGCTTCCCGGTCTGGTCGAAGGCGGTGTTCGCGCAAGGTACGGTCAAGGCGACGCTCGGCTCGGTCAACGTGCCAGTCGTATGCGCGGGCGCGGCGATCGCGCCGGGCGATGTCATCGTGGCGGACGACGACGGGGTGTGCGTGGTAAAACGCACCGATGCCGCCGCGGTCCTGAACGCTGCGCAGGCGCGCGAGGCGAACGAAGAGTCCAAGCGTCAACGTCTGGCGGCGGGCGAACTCGGGCTCGACCTCTACGACATGCGCGGCAAGCTCGCCGCGCTCGGGCTGCGCTATGAGTGACGGCGTCCGCTGCATGTGGATGCGCGGCGGAACGTCGAAAGGCGCGTTCTTCCTGGCCGACGATCTGCCCGTCGACACGGCCGCGCGCGACGCCTTCCTGCTGCGCGTCATGGGCTCGCCCGATCCGCGCCAGATCGACGGGATGGGCGGGGCCGATCCGCTGACGTCGAAGGTGGCGGTCGTGTCGACCTCCACGCGCCAGGGTGTCGATGTCGATTACCTGTTCCTGCAAGTGTTCGTCGACCAGGCGATCGTCAGCGACAGCCAGAATTGCGGCAACATGCTCGCCGGCGTCGGCCCGTTCGCGATCGAGCGCGGGCTGGTCGCCGCGACGGGGGACGAGACGCGCGTCGCGATCTTCATGGCCAATACCGGGCAAGTCGCGGTGGCGTCGGTACGCGCGCCGGACGGCGTCGTGACCTATCATGGCGACGCGCGGATTGACGGCGTGCCGGGCAGCGCCGCGCCGATCCCGCTGGAATTTCGCGATACCGCCGGCTCGTCGTGCGGCGCGCTGCTGCCGACCGGCAAGGCGGTCGACACGATCGAAGGGGTCCCCTGCACGCTGATCGACAACGGCATGCCGTGCGTCGTGTTCAAGGCGAGCGACGTCGGCGCGACGGGTTATGAGGATCGCGAGACGCTCGACGGCGACGCGGCGCTCAAAAGCCGGATCGAGGCGATCCGGCTCGCCGCCGGGCCGCTGATGAACCTCGGCGACGTGACCGCGAAATCGGTGCCCAAGATGATGCTCGTCGCGCCGCCGGCGCACGGCGGCGCGGTGACGGTGCGCAGTTTCATCCCGCACCGCGCGCATGCGACCATCGGCGTGCTGGGCGCGGTCAGCGTGGCGACCGCGTGCCTGGTGCCCGGCTCCCCCGCCGCCGCCGTCGCGACGGTCCCGGCGGGAGCGCGCAAGACGCTGTCGGTCGAGCATCCGACCGGCGAGATGACGTGCGTGCTGGAACTGGACGCGGACGGACAGGTCGCCACGGCGGCGTTGCTGCGCACCGCGCGCAAATTGATGGACGGGGACGTCTACGCATGAGCACCGACGAAGGCGGCCGCATCCGTAGCTGGACGCTCGACCCTTCCGTTCCACGCTATGTGCCGCCCCCGGGCGCGGTCGATGCGCATTGCCATGTCTTCGGTCCGGCCGATCGTTTCCCGTTCAGCCCGCTCGCCAAATATCGGCCGCAGGATGCGACGCCGGAGATGCTGTTCGCGCTACGCGACCGGCTCGGTTTCGCGCGCAACGTCATCGTGCAGGCGAGCTGCCACGGCACCGACAATGCCGCCACGCTCAATGCCATCGCCGCGTCGAACGGCCGCGCACGAGGCGTGGCGGTGGTCGATCCGGCGATCCCGGGCGACGATCTCCAGGTGCTGCACCGTGGCGGCATTCGCGGCATCCGCTTCAATTTCCTCAAGCGGCTGGTCGACAACGCGCCGAAGGACAAGTTCCTCGAAGTCGCCGCGCGCCTGCCCGAGGGGTGGCATGTCGTGGTCTATTTCGAGGCCGATATGCTGGCGGAGCTGCGCCCCTTCCTCGCCGCCATCCCGGTGCCGGTCGTGATCGATCACATCGGCCGCCCCGACGTGGCGCAAGGCCCGGACGGCCCCGACATGCGCGCGTTTCGCGCCCTGCTCGACAGTCGCGACGACATCTGGGTCAAGACGACTTGCCCCGATCGCCTCTCGCCGCACGGCGTGCCGTATGACGACTTCGTCGCCGCCGTCGCGCCGCTGGTCGCGGACTATCAGGACCGCGTGCTGTGGGGCACGGACTGGCCGCACCCCAACATGGAGCACCGCATTCCCGACGATGGCGGGCTGGTCGATGTCATCCCGCGCATCGCGCCGACCGCAGCGCTCCAGCACAAGCTGCTCGTCGCCAACCCGATGCGGCTCTACTGGCCGGAAGGGTGAAGCCGCGACGCACGGGTGGATCGACCTTCATTCTCCATCGCGGGCCTTACCCCCGCGTTTCGTCACTCCGGACTGGTTCCGGGGTCCACCAAGCAGCTTTAGACTCAATAATGAGGTGATCGCGGCACGGTGGACCCCGGAACCGGTCCGGGGTGACGGTCTTTGTAAAACTGCGGGCAAATAGATGGTCGATTCGCCCCAGGCAAGTCTGTCCCTGACCGAAAGGGACGACTTGCCTGAGAGAAGTGGTCGCGACGGATGTCGACGAACGGCGCCGGTCAGGCGGCCGCTTTTGTCCGCGCCTTGATTTTCCGCACGTCGCGGGCGGGGGGCAGGCCGAACATGCGGGCATAGTCGCGCGTGAACTGGGGCACGCTTTCATAGCCGACCGCGTGCGCGGCGCTGCCGATGCCGGCACCGTCGGTCAGCATCGATCGCCGGGCCTCGATCAGGCGGAGCTGCTTCTGGAACTGGAGCGGGGTGAGCGAGGTGAAGCTGCGGAAATGTTGGTGGAACGAGGACACGCTCATCCCCGCCGCCTCGGCCAGTTGCTCCAGGCGCAGCGTACCGGCGAAGCCGTCGCGGATGACGGCGACCGCGCGGGCGATGCGCTGCGCATGGCTGTCGGCGACGCCCAGGCTGCGGATCGCGCCGCCGTGGCGCCCCGACAGCAGCCAGAAGTGCAGCTCGCGGATGAGTTGCGCCTCGAGCACCGGGCGCGACGCGGGGCGATCGAGCAGCCGCAGCAGGCGCAGCGCCGCGTCCGCCACCTCGCGCTCGGTCGCTTCGATCCGCACCGGGGTGCCGGCGGCAAACGGCGCCGACCCCATCTCGACGACCAGTCCCGCGATGACCGCCGGATCGAGATCGATCACCACCGAGATATAGGGCTTGCCGGCGCTCGCCTGCGTGATCTGGCTGACGGTGGGTACGTCGGCGGTGATCAGCAGCGACTCGCCCGCGCCGAAGTCGAACGCGCTGTCGCCCATGCTGACGCGCTTGCGCCCCTGCTGGACCAGCGCGACGAGCGGGCGCGACACCGCATAGTGCAACAGGGTCGGCGACGTTTCGCGCAGGATCGTCAGGCCGGGAATGGGCGTGCGCGCGACCCCGTCGCGATCGGCACAGCTTTCGGCGTAGCGGCGGGCGCGGTCGAGCAGGGTATCGTCCATCGCAGGGGTGTGGCGTTATCCAGCTCGGCTTGCAACGGGTTTGGAGGATCGCGCAAGAAACGGCGAGGAACCGGCAACACGCACAGTGCTGCATGCGCCATATCCGGATCGTCAGCAACTATCCGGAAGGACCGCCCGTGACCACCATCTCGCTCGTGACCGGAGCCAGCCGCGGGCTGGGCCGCAACACCGCCGTCAGCATCGCGCGCCATGGCGGCGACGTCATCCTCACCTACCGCACCGGCGCCGAGCAAGCCGAGGCGGTCGTGGCGGAGATCGCGGCGCTGGGCCGCAAGGCGGTCGCGCTGCCACTCGATGTCGGCGACATCGCCAGCTTTCCCGCTTTCGTCGAAAGCGTGCGTTCCGCGCTGACCTCGACCTGGGAGCGCGACGGCTTCGATCACCTCGTCAACAATGCCGGGCATGGCGAGATGGCCGGCATTTCCGAGACGACCGAGGCGCAGTTTGACGGCCTGTTCGATGTCCATGTGAAGGGCATGTTCTTCCTGACCCAATCGCTTCTGCCACTGCTTGCCGACGGCGGGCGCATCGTGAACTTCTCGTCGGGCCTGACGCGCGTGTCCTTTCCGGGCTTTGCGGCTTATGCCGCGGCCAAGGGCGCGGTGGAGATCCTCACCGTCTACATGGCGAAGGAGCTTGGTGGCCGCGGCATCACCGTCAACACCGTCGCCCCCGGCGCGATCGAGACCGACTTCCTGGGCGGCGCGGTGCGCGACACGCCCGACTATAACAAGGCGTTCGCCGACATGACCACGCTCGGCCGGGTCGGCACGCCCGACGATATCGGCCCGGCGGTCGCGAGCCTGCTCGGCCCCGACAATCGCTGGATCACCGCACAGCGAATCGAGGTGTCGGGCGGCCAGAACATTTGAACGCCTGCGTACCGACGAATAGCTTGAAAGAACGACCGGTCGTGCTAATAAGCGTTGGTAGCCAGGAGAGCATGACATGGACCGACGCACCTTCACGAAATCGATCCCGCTGGCGCTTGCCGCCGTTGGCGCCGCGCTGAACGCAAAGGCGGCCGGGGCGGCCGGGGCGGAGACCGGATCCCCCGTCGCGTTGCCGGCGCAGCCTCATTTGCCGCCCGTCACGATCGGCATGTGGGTGTTTCCCGGCATGACCAATCTGGATTTCGTCGGCGCGCATGGAATCCTGTCACGACCGCCATCGGCCAGGATTCATATCCTGGGCAAGACGCTGGATCCGATTCCGGACGACGCGGGAAATCGGGTTCTTGCCAACACGCTCTTCACCGATGCTCCCGATCTCGACATCCTGTTCGTGGGAGGCGGTCCCGGCACCGAAGCGATGATGCAGGATCCTGCCATCCTCGATTTCTTCCGCAAACGGGCGCCGCGCGCGAAATTCATCACGTCCGTGTGTACCGGGTCGCTGGTCCTCGGTGCTGCCGGGCTGCTCCGCGGTTACAAGGCGGCGTCGCACTGGACGACGATGGAAATCCTGCCGATCCTGGGGGCGACGCCGGTCCATCAGCGCGTGGTCATCGATCGCAATCGGATCACTGGCGGCGGGGTGACCGCCGGAATCGATTTCGGCCTCACGGTGGTCGACCAGATCTGGGGTCGCGAGATGGCCGAAACGATTCAATTGGCCAACGAATATGATCCGCACCCGCCGTTCAACGCCGGTTCGCCGCTCACCGCCCCGGCAAAATCGGTCGAGCTGGTGCGGGCGATGGTGCACGATGGTGTCGCCGGCATGACCGCGGCGGCCGAGCGGGCCGCAAAACGCTTCGGATGACCGGATCGGCGTCTGACACCGTGTCGTCAGGCGCCGGACGGCCACGACGCCGGTCCGGAAGAACCTGTCCGTGCCTTACGGCGAACACCGCAAAATGGCGTTTCAGGCGAGGACACACCCGGCGAGCGGCGTCACCATCGCTGCGCTTGCCCGCGGGTCCAGCGGAAGCGCTCGCGATCCTGCGACGTATAGTCGGGATCGAGATAGACGTGCATCCGCGCAATCAGCCCGTCGGCGTCGAAGTCGAACACGCTGCAGAAGCGGCCGCCGGGCGTCTCGCCGCCGCGCCACGCGTTTCCGGCGGCGTCCCGTCCGGACGTTCTTCCCTCGACCAATACCGCGCCGCCGCAATCGGCGACCAGATCGATGACATGGGCGATGCCGTGATAGGCCGACCCGAAGCCCGCCGCCATCTCCATGAAATCGGCCAGGCCGTGGCCGATGCCGAATTTCGGCACGTAGAACTGAAAGCCGTCGGCGAAGAATTCGGCCGGAAAATCGTCGCGGTCGATCCGACGGATGTACTCGCGCACGATATGCACGCGGTGGTCGCTCTCGCCGTCATGGCGCGGCAGATTCATCGTGCCGCTTGTGGCGACAATGTCGCGACGTCGCCGGCGCCGGTGTCGCTTCCGGTCTGGCGCGATGCGGCGATCGCGCCGAACACCAGCCAGATCGCCGCGCACAGCCCGAACATCGCCGGCGCGCCGGCCGCGCGTTGCAACGGTCCGAACAGGAAGGGGCTGACGAACACGCCGCTGAACACGCCGGTGTTGAGCAGCCCGATCGAATAACCGTGCAACGCCGGCTGGACCCGCCGGAACGCCGCGCGGATCACCATCGGGAAGGACAGGCCCGCGCCGACCCCGACCGCCACCGACGCCGCCGTGATCGGCGCGACGCCGCCGGTCCACAGCGCCATGCCGGCGAACCCCAGGGCCGAGGCGATCGTCGCGGCGACCAGCATCCAGCGGTCGGCGATCCGTCCGCGGATCAGCGCATAGGCGATCGAGGACAGCATCGCGGCGGCCGGGGCGGCAACCAGCACGACCGCGCGGCTGCCCGGCGTCGTCAGGCCGTGCGCGGCGAGGTGGAAGGGCATCAGCGTGGGCTGGGTGCCCATCAGCAGGAAGATGAAGCCTCCCGCCAGATAGACCGGGCCGGCGGTGCGCGCGACGGCGACGAGCCCGTTGGCGGTGTCGTCGCGCGGGATGACCGGCGTCTTCGACCCCGCGACCAGCAGCAAGGCGAGCAACCCGAATCCCACATAGATCGCGAACGGCGCCCGCCAGCCATGGAATTGCGCGAGAATGGCGGCGACGATACCACCGCCGATGGCCGAGAAATCGGACAGCGCGGTCTGGAAGCCCAGCGTCTTGATCCGCGCGTCGCCGACCATCACCGCGCCGGTCGCGGTCGTCAGTCCGCAGCTCAACACCGAGGCGGCGAGGCCGGCGACGAAGCAACTGATCAACAAGGGCGCGGCGGACCGCGCGGTGCCGCCGCCAAGCCCGGCCGCCGCGAAGCACAAGGCGGCAAGGACGAGGCAGCGGCGCAGGCCGAACCGGGCGATCAGCCCGCCGGCCAGCAATCCACCGATCACGAGGCCGAGAAAGGGTAAGGATTGCGCGCGCTGCGCGACGATCTCGCCCGTCACGCCGCCCCCGAGATAGTCGGCGATCATCGGCAGCGCCGGCGGCAGCACCGCCATGTTCAGCGTCGGCGCGACCAGCGCCAGGACCAGCGCGACGCGGAGCGGCCAGGCGATGGGCGCGGAGCCATCCGCTGTTTCCGCGCCGCTCATGCCGCTTGCCGCGCCGCGCCGGATGTCGCGACATCGTCGTAGCAGCCGGGATACAGCCGGCTGAACCCGAGCTCGTCGGCGATCCGGTGGACGTTGGCGTCGTAATCGGGGACGTTGACGTAATTGATCGTGCGCGCGGACGCCACGAAGCTGTGTCCGGCCTGCAGGTCGATGCGCTCGTTCGTCACGCGCTCGCGCAGCGCCGCGGCGCGGGGCCGGCCCTGGCGCCGGTCGGCGAGATATTCGGCGATGATCAGCGACAACTGGTCGTCGAGCTTCCACGGCGCGCCGTTCGCCTCGATCAGGCCGATCACGAACAGGGTGGGATGCTGGCGCGAGAAGGCGGTCAGGTAAAAGCGCGGATGCCCGTCCTCCCAGCCGAACGCCGCCTCGTCGATGAACGGCACGCGGTAATCGTAGCCGGTCGCGGCGATGATCGTGTCGATCTGCTCGGCCGAGCCGTCGACGAACCGCACCGAGCCGCCGTCGAGCCGCTCGACATCGCCCTTGGCGACGATGCGCCCGTGCGCGGCGTGATAGAGCACTTGCGTGTTCATCACCGGGTGGGTCTCGCCCACCTCGTGATCCGGCTTCGGGAAGCCGAGCCGCGTGATGTCGCCGATGTGCAGTCGCACGGCGGCGGGGAAGTCGATGCCGCGCAACCCCTCGGGCGCGAGGGTCGGATCGTTGAGCAGGTCCAGCGTCGGCACCCCGAACAGATGCTTCGGCACGAAATTATAGCCGCGCCGCATGCTGACGAAGACCTTGGTCGCCGTGCGCACCGCATCGCAGGCGATATCGGCGCCGGAATTGCCCATGCCGACGATCAGCACCGCCTTGCCGGCGAGTTGCTGCGCGTTCTTGTAGTTTACCGAATGCAGGATTTCGCCGTCGAACACACCCTTGAAATCCGGCATGCGCGGGTGCCATGTGCAGCCCGGGCAGACGATGAGCGCTTCGAACGAGCGCACCCGGCCCGATTCGGTCTCGACGATCCAGCGCTCGCCATCGGGTTCGGCATGGACGACCTTGCTGTCGAACTCGACATGCTCGCGCAAGCCATAGGTGTCGGCGAAGCGACGGATATGCGCGAGAATCTGGAGCCGGCTGGGATAGTCCGGGTAGGACTCGGGCATGGCGAAGTCGAAATAGCTCGAGCCGTTCTTGGACGAGACGAAATGGCACGATTCGTACATCGGCGTGCCGGGATTGGTGATGTCCCACAGGCCGCCGACATCGTTGTTCTTCTCGAGGATCACGAACGGCACGCCGCTTTTCTTGAGCGCGCGCGCGGCGATCAGACCGTGCGGGCCGGCGCCGACGACGCATACGGCATCGACGCGCTCGATAGACTGCCTGTCACTCATCCCTTGTCTCCCAATAACTTAAATGAGCATATATCACATATATGGATGTGAATAAGCTTATATTGACGAGCCGGATAGCGGAAATAAGGGCGGCTGAAAAGATTTATATTGACATACTGCGAATATTCCTCACATTTTACCGGACAGATGATCGTCCAGCCGAAAATGAGCCGCCGACGTCTTCAGCAGGAGGCACACAGATGCCTTGCCGTCAGGAGGAGATGAGCCATGTCTATTTTCCAGCGTAACCCAATCCAGCGCAGTGCCTGCCTCGCGGCGTCGTCGATCATCGCGCTGGCGACCGTGCCGGCCCTGGCGCAGCCTGCTCCCCGGGCGACCGCGCCCGCGCCCGCGGCGGACCCGTCCGGCAACGCCGACATCATCGTCACCGCGCAGGGCCGCGAGCAGCGTCTGAAGGACGTGCCGGTCTCGGCCTCGGTCGTGTCGGGCGCGACGCTGGAGCGCAAGGACCTGCGCTCGCTCGCCGACCTCACCGCGCGCCTCCCCAACGTCAAGATCACGCCGGGCCAGTCGTCCGACGTGCTGTCGATCCGCGGCGTCGGCTCGGGCCAGAATCCCGGTCTCGAACAGTCGGTCGCGACCTTCGTCGACGGCTTGTACCGGGCGCGTTCGCGCGGCATCCGCGCCGCCATCTTCGACGTCGACCGGGTCGAGGTACTGAAAGGGCCGCAGATCACCTTCTTCGGCGCCAACGCCATCGCCGGCGCGCTCAACATCGCGACGCGCAAGCCGTCCGCGACCTTCGGCGCCAACGCCACCGCCTTGTACGGCACCGACAACGAATATCTGCTCGAAGCCGGCGTCACCGGACCGATCACCGACACGCTGTCGGTCCGCGTCGCGGGACGCGCGAACGGCATGGACGATTTCGTCGACAACGCCGCCGCCGCCAGGCGCGGCCGCTTACGCGAGTATACCGGCCGCCTGTCGTTGCGGTGGGAGCCGACCGCCCGTTTCCGCTCCGACCTTCGCGTCGAGGGAACGACCTCGCGCAACAGCGCCGCCTATGACGGCGAACTGCTCAACTGCCCGACCGACACCGCTTATCCGGCGGCAGGCAATATCGGCTGCGGCGAGGCGCTGGCGCTCGGCGGCGGCACGGTGGACGACAAGCTCGACCGCAAGTCGAACATCGTCCCCGGTTACGCCAATCTCGATTTCTACGAGATCGGCTGGACCAATGCGCTGGACCTGGGCAGCGTGAAGCTCAAATCGGTCACCGGTTATTACGACCATAAGAGCCATGTGCTGCAAGACCTGATCCCGGTCGGCCCGACGGGTCCCGACAATCTCGGCTCGCTGATGGTCCCGGCCAACGACCTGTTCCACCAGTTCAGCCAGGAAGTGCGGCTGGAAACGAAGGTCGGCGACGTGCTCGACCTGCTGGCCGGCGTCTATTACCAGAAATCCAGGCTCCAGACCGACAGCTATGCGGATTTCCGTTTCCTGCCGTTCGGGTCGTTCCTGCCGCCCTTCGCCAATCCCGCCGGCTACACCGCGGCGACGCAGGTCGCGGGATACGCCGTGCTGTTCCAGGACGAGAACACGAAATCCGCCTTCGCCGCCGCGACGCTGCGCCCGGTCGCGCATCTGCGCATCAACGGCGGGTTGCGCTACACCGTGGTCAGCAAGGATGCCGACCGCAGCTTCGTGCTCGGCAGCCACGCCGGCGGGGTGGTGTCGAGCCCGGGCGCGGCGCTGATCCCCGCCCCGCTCGTGACCCAGCAGTTCCTCGCCGCCAACGTGATCGGCGGCGACCTGGCGAACTTTCCCAACCCGTGGCGGCGCGACAAGCGGCTGATGCCCTCGGTCGGCGTGCAATACGACGTCACCCCCGACGTGATGGCCTATGCGACCTTCTCGACCGGCTTCAAGGCCGGCGGCTTCGGCGGCACCAACGTCATCGAAAGCTACGGCCCCGAATCGGTCAAGGCGTACGAGATCGGCGCCAAGGGTTCGCTGTTCGATCGTGCGCTGAACGTCACGCTGGCGGCCTTCCGGAGCGATTATCGCGATTTGCAGGAAGCGACGATCGTGTTCCTGCCATCGGGTTCGGTGATCGCCGTCACCACCAATGCGGCCTCCGCGCGGTCGCAGGGCGTGGAGTTCGGCTCCACGCTGCGGCTCGGCCCGGCGCTGACGCTGTCCGCCGACGTCGCCTATCTCGATTCGCGTTTCCGCAACTATCCCAATGGCGGCTGCACGGTGCTCCAGACGCTGGCCAGGGGGCTTGCCTGCTCGCAGGACCTGTCGGGCAAGCGCCGGCCCTTCGCGCCGGAATTCAGCGGCAATATCGGCGCCTCGCTGACCGTGCCGGCGGGCGCCTATCAGGTCCGCATCGACCCCAGCGTCTATTTCGTCACCGACTATAACCAACAGGCCGGCAACGATCCGCTGTACGTGCAGAAGGGCTATGCCAAGGCCGACCTGCGCGTCGGCTTCGGCCCGGCCGACGGGCGTTGGGAACTGGCGGCGATCGGCAAGAACCTGACCGACAAGCAGACCGCGAGCTTCCGCAGCGGCGTGACCGCCTCGCCCGGATCGGTGATCGCCTTCCCCGAGCGCGGCCGTTCTGTCGCGCTGCAATTCACGATCAAGCAGTGAGACCCGGCGCATGACCCCTGCCACCACCACGCCCTCTCGCCGAACGATCGTCGACGTGACGCCCGCGCCGCGCATGCTGGAGGGCGAGGGTTTCGTCGTCCGCCGGCCGGTGCCGGCGCGTGGGCTGGAAGCGATCGGCCCGTTCATCATGCTCGACCATATGGGGCCGGTGTTGCTTGGCCCCGGCGAGGCGAAGGGGGCCCCGACGCATCCGCATGCCGGCCTGGAGACGCTGACCTATCTGCTGGAGGGGCGCGGGCACCATCTCGACAGCCTCGGCAATTTCAGCGTGATGGGGCCGGGCGACGTGCAGTGGATGCGCGCCGGCAGCGGCATCGTCCATGACGAGGGGCCGGACGCGGCGGCGCGGCGCGACGGCGGCCGGGTGCATGCGCTTCAATTGTGGATCGACCTGCCACGGCCGCACCGCCACGATCCGCCCGCCTACCGCCAGTTCGGCGCGGCGGAGATTGCGGTACGCGCGCAGGGCGACGGCGTGACGCTGCGCCTGATCGCCGGGCGCTTGGGCGATGCGACGGGTCCGGTCGAGACCTGGGCCGATCCGTTCCTGCTGCACGTCGACCTCGCCGCCGGCGCATCGACCGCGATCGACCCCGATGTCGCCGAAATCGCCGCCTATGTGCTGCGCGGCGACGGGCGGATCGAAGGCCGTAGCGTCGGCGAGGGAGATTTCGTCCGCTTCGCCGGCACCGGGGCGATCGACATCGCGGCCGGCGGTGCCGGCATCGACCTGATCCTCGCCGGCGGCCCGCCGCTGGCCGAGCCGATCGTCCGCCACGGCCCCTTCGTGATGAACACGGCGGCCGAACTGCAAGCGGCGGTCGACGGCTACCGTGCCGGTCGCTTCGGCACGATCGAACGACCCGCCCTCATCGACGCCTGACCTTCCCCTCGACCTGGAGATTCCATCATGACGACCGCTACCCTTACCGCATCGCGTGCCCGCCCGCTGACCATCGCGTTATGGATCGTCCAGATCCTCTGCGCCGCCGCCTTCCTCGCCGCCGCTGCGGCGAAACTGACCGGCCAGCCGATGATGGTCGACGTCTTCGCGCGGCTCGGCCTGGGCCAGGGCTTTCGCTACGTCACCGCCATCGTCGAGGTGATCGGCGGGATCGGCCTGCTCGTGCCCCGGTTCGCTGGCAGGGCGGCGTTGCTGCTGGCGGTGACGATGGCGTTCGCGCTGCTGGCGCACCTGACGGTGCTCGGCGGCAACCCCGGCCCCGCGATCGTGCTGCTGGTGCTGACCGCCGCCATCGCCTGGGTGCGCCGGGGCGAAATCGCGCTCGGTTGATCCCATGGCCGACGCGAAAACCCATCACTTGCTGATCGACGGCCGCGCCGTCGCCACGGCGGCGCATGTCGCGGTGTTCGATCCGGCCACCGGCGCGGTCGTCGGACAGGCGCCGATCGCGACCGCCGAGCAGGTCGATGCCGCCGTGGCGGCCGCGGTCGCGGCCTTCCCCGGCTGGGCGGCAACGAGCGACGATGTTCGCAAGGCCGCTTGCGCCGCGATGGGAGCGCTGATCGAAGCCCATGCCGAAGAACTGGCCGAGCTGCTCAGCCGGGAACAGGGCAAGCCGCTCGGCGGGTTCGGCGCGCGCTACGAAGTCGGCGGCGCGGCGGCCTGGTCGCACCATGCCGCCAG
>CAXTJX010000021.1:0-38234 GCA_964244765.1 uncultured Sphingomonas sp.
TCGAGGCGTTCGGCACCTTCCTGATCGGCGGCGACTATGTCGTCGGCCTGTTCGTCTTCGCGATCCTCGTCATCATCAACATGATCGTGGTGACCAAGGGCGCGGGGCGCGTGTCGGAAGTCTCGGCGCGCTTCACGCTCGACGCGCTGCCGGGCAAGCAGATGGCGATCGACGCCGACTTGAACGCGGGGCTCATCACACCGGACGAAGCCAAGGCGCGCCGCATCGAGGTCGCGACCGAGGCCGATTTCTACGGGTCGATGGACGGCTCGTCCAAGTTCGTGAAGGGCGACGCGGTCGCGGGCCTGCTGATCCTCGCCGCCAACATCGTCGGCGGGCTGATCCTGGGACCGGTCAGTCACGGCATGACCATCGCCAATGCCGCGCACAATTACGTGCTGCTGGCGATCGGCGATGCGCTGGTCGCGCAGATCCCGTCGTTGATGCTGTCGATCGCCGCCGCCGCGATCGTCACCCGCGTGCAGTCGAGCATGGACCTTGCCGGGCAGATCGGCAGCCAGTTCGGCTCGGCGCGCACCTGGACGCCGGTCGCGATCATCCTCGGGCTGCTCGGGATCATGCCGGGCATGCCGCATCTCGTCATCCTGCCCGCCGCCGCGCTTGCCGGGTTCGCCGCGTGGCGGATGCGCCAGGCCGCGCGCCGCCCCGCGCCGGTCGTCACCGCCCCCGCCGAGACGGTCGATCCTTCGAAGATCGGCTGGGACGAGGTGTCCGATGCGATGCAAGTCAATCTCGACATCGGCTACGGCCTGGTGCCGCTGGTCGACGAACGCCGCGGCGCACCGCTGATGGGCCGCATCACCGGGGTGCGCCGCCAGCTCTCCAGGGAACTCGGCTTCGTCATCCCGCAAGTCCGGGTGCGCGACGACATCAACCTGTCGCCCTTCGCCTATCGCATCGTCGTCGGCGGCGTGGTCGTCGGCGAGGACAGCGTCTCGCCCGACGAGATGCTCGCGCTCGATACCGGCCAAGTTGGGGGCCAAGCGGTCGGCGGCTTGATCGGCAAGCGCGCCAAGGACCCGACCTTCGGGCTCGACGCGGTGTGGATCGCCGCCGGCGACGCCGATGCCGCGACCGGCGCGGGCTATCTCGTGGTCGATCCCGGCACGGTGATGGCGACGCATCTCAACCACCAGCTCGGCGTGCATGCGGCCGAACTGCTCGGCCCGGACGAGGTGCAGGCGCTGCTCGACGGGCTCAAGGACCGCGCGGCGAACCTCGTCGCCTCGCTCTCGCCCGCCCCGCTGCCGCTGACCACGCTGACGCAAGTGCTGCGCGGGCTGCTGGCGGAGAACGTGCCGCTCAAGGAATTCCGCCGCATCGCCGCCGCCATCGCGGTCGCCGCGCAGCGGACGCTCGACGCCGACGAGATCATCGAGGCGATCCGCCCCGATCTCGGCGGGCTGATCATCGGCAAGCTGTGCGCGTTGCGCGAGCCGTTGCGCGTGATGACGCTGGAGGGCGGGCTCGAAGGCCTGCTCGGCCAGGCGGTGCGCAGCGACCCGTCGCGCCGCCACACGATCGAGCCCGATCTCGGCCGCCGCATCGTCGAGGCGCTGCAACGCGCCGCGCAACCTTTGGTCGACGAGGCCAAGCCGTTCGCCCTGGTCGTCCAGCCGGCGATCCGCGTCGCGATCCGCAAGCTCGTCAAGACCTGCCTGCCCGACATTCCGGTGATGAGCTTCTTCGAAGTGCCGGAGGAAAAGGCCGTCGAAGTCGTCGCCGTCATCGGCGCAGCGCAACCGACGCAAGTCGGCTTCGCCTCGGGAGCCCTCCCCGCATGACCGTGCAACCCCACTTCACCCAATTTTCCGGGGCCGTCTTCGCCGACGCCGTGCCGCTGACCTATGGCCGCACGCCCGCGCCCGATCTGCACGTACTGGCCAGGAAGCATCTGCCGCTCGTCCGCCGCTTGGCCTGGCACGTCCACGGCGCGCTGTCGTCGGCGGTCGAGGTCGAGGATCTGGTGCAGATCGGCCTGGTCGCCCTGGTCGAGGCGGCGACCGCGTTCGAGGACCGCGGCCAGGTCACGTTCGAGCAGTATCTCGTCACGCGGGTGCGCGGGTCGATGATCGACGCGCTCCGCCGCAGCGCGACACTGACGCGCGGCGCGATGCAGCGCAAGCGCGCGTACGAAAAGACCGTCGCCGCGCTGGCGGCGGAACTCGGCCATGCGCCGGACGAGGCGCTGGTCGCCGAGCGGCTGGGGGTCAGTCGCGAGAAGCTTCGGCTCGATTACGCCAATGCCCAGCCGACCCGGTTCGAACCGCTCGACCAGGTCTATTCCGACGAAGGCCCGTGGTTCGCCAGCGACGAGCCCGACGCCTTCGCGCAACTGTCCGAAGGCGAGGAGCGCGACACGCTGATCGCCGCGATCGCGGCGCTGCCCGAGCGCGAGATGCTGGTGATCCAGCTTTATTATGTCGAGGAAATGAACCTGGAGGAGATCGGCCAGGTGATCGGCGTCGGTGCTGCGCGCGTCTGCCAGATCAAGGCGTCGGCGCATGCCAAGCTGAAAAAGGCGATGCTGCGGCGGTAGCAGACTGGGTTCGCGCGGAGGCGCGGAAGACGCGGAGAAGAACAAGAGACTGGTTCACGCGAAGGCGCGAAGAAAGGCGATTCGGTCGCGTCGGCGACCTTCCATCTTCAACGATTATCAAGGCGCTGACACGCCATGCTTGAGCGCTCTCATCCTCCGCGCCTCTGCGCGAACCAATCTTCTTCGCGTCGTCGCGCCTTGGCGTGAACCAGTCTACCTTGCAGGTGCCGAAACCGGCGCCGGTAGAGGAACGCACGCCGACGGTGCATCCGGCACCAGCAGCCCGGCCAGCGCCGCCGACATCAGATTGGCGAGACTACCCGCCGCCAGGGCCCGGATGCCGAGCTTGGCGATCATCGGGCGCTGGTCGGGCGCGAGGCCGCCGGTCACCGCCATCTGGATCGCGATCGAGGAGAAATTGGCGAAGCCGCACAGCGCGAACGTCACCACCGCGATGGTGTGCGGCGACAGCGTGCATTTCATGTCCCTGAGCGACGCGAACGCGACGAATTCGTTGACGACGACCTTGGTGCCGAACAGCCCCCCGGCGATGCCCGCCTCGTTCCACGGCACGTTGAGCAGATACATCACCGGCTGGAACACGCGGCCGAGGATCGCCTGGAAGGTCAGCCCGGGATGGCCGAACCAGCCGCCCACCCCGCCGAGAATGCCGTTCGCCAGCGCGACCAGGGCGACGAACGCCAGCACCATCGCGCCGACCGCGACGGCGAGCCTGACGCCCGTCTGCGCGCCTTCGGCCGCCGCCATGATGATGTTGGCGGGGCGCTCCTCGCCGAACGGGATGTCGCCTTCCAGCACCGGCTCCTTGCCCGGATCGGCGGGATCGTCGGGCAGGATCAGCTTGGCCATCAGGATGCCGCCCGGCGCGGACATGAAGCTGGCGGCGAGCAGATACGGCAGCAGGTCGGGGCCGAGCATCGACGCGTAGGCCGCCAGGATCGTCCCCGCGACGCCCGCCATGCCGACCGTCATCACGCAGAACAATTGCGACGGCGTCAGCGCGGCGAGATACGGCCGGATCACCAGCGGCGCCTCGCTTTGCCCGACGAAGATGTTGGCGGCCGCACCCAGCGATTCGACCTTGGAAATGCCGGTGACGCACTGGATCGCGCCGCCGATCCATTTCACCACGACCTGCATGATGCGCAGATAATAGAGGATAGAGATGACGGCCGCGAAGAAGATGATGACGGGGAGCGCCGCCAGCGCGAAGCTGTGCCCGCCCATCGCGGGCGCGGCGAGCGGGCCGAAGATGAAGTCGATCCCCGCCTGCGCATAGCCGAGCAGCGCCGAGACGCCGCGCGCCATGCCCTCGATCATCAGCTTGCCCGCCGGCACGTACAGCACGAGGAAGGCCAGCCCCGCCTGCAACGCGAAGGCCGGCCCGACCACGCGCAGCCGGATCGCGCGCCTGTCGCTGGACAGCAGGAACGCGATGGCGAGAAGCACCAGGATGCCGGCGATGCCGAGGAGAAGGCGGTTCATGTCGGGTGCTTACTCGCGTTTGGACACACGCGGCCCCCCGCGCAGGCACCCCACCATACAGCGCGCCGCGACGGGGGCTAGTGCCGGTCTGACGCATTCGAACTCCGTCCGTCACCCCGGCACTAGGCCGGAGTGACGGGTAAGGGGGGAGGGTATCCACCCGTTTGACGCGCGCGCGAAACGGGGTAGCGTCGCGGCGATGGACACACGCGACACCCCACCCTCGGCTGCGATCCCGCGCTCGCTCCTCGTCTTCGCGATCTTCTATGGCGGCATGGTCTGCATCGCCGGCATCTTGGGCGTGAAGCAGGTCGCGCTCGGGCCGCTGGCGGTCGAGGCGGGTATCTTCGGCTTCCTGTTGCTGGTGATCATGTCGAGCGCGGTGTCGGAACTGCACGGACAGCGTACCGCGACCACCTTGGTACGCTTCGGTTTCGTCCCGCTCCTGGTGTCGGCGGCGCTGATCCAGCTCGTCCTCGCGCTGCCGCACGATCCGGGCATGTATCCCCCCGCGATCCAGGCCTTCCCGATCGTCGTCGGGCAAAGCGCGCGGATGATGATCGCCGGGTTGATCTCCTACGGCATCTCGCAGACGCTCAACGTCCATATCTTCGGCAGATTGCGCGCCGGCACCGGCAAATTGCTGTGGCTGCGCGGGATGATCGCGAGCGTCGTCTCGCAGGTCGTCGACACGTTCCTGTTCATCACCATCTCCTTCTATGGCGAACGCCCGATCCTCGCGCTGATGGCGGGGCAGATGCTGGCCAAGGTGGTGCTGTCGATCGTGCTGGTGCCGGTGCTGATCACGGCGTTCGTGGCGCTCGGGCGGCGGCTGGATCGGACGTAAATGTTCCCCTCCGCTTGCGGGAGGGGTTGGGGGAGGGCATTGGGCGAACGCCGGAGGGTCGTACCGCCCTCCCCCAGCCCCTCCCGCAAGCGGAGGGGAGCAGAAGGCTTCCCATGACCGACCATTCCCCCGCCCCCGCCTTGCTCCAGAAGGCCGAAACGCTGGTCGAGGCGCTGCCCTACATGCAGCGCTACGCCGGCAAGACCTTCGTCGTGAAATATGGCGGCCACGCGATGGGCGATCCCGAGCTCGCGCGCGATTTCGCCGAGGACGTGGTGCTGATGAAGGCGGTCGGCATCAACCCGGTGGTGGTGCACGGCGGCGGGCCGCAGATCGGCGCGATGCTCAAGCGGCTGGGCGTCGAGACGCGCTTCGTCGACGGCCTGCGCGTGACCGATGCCGAGACCGCGCAGATCGCCGAGATGGTGCTGGCCGGATCGATCAACAAGGAGATCGTCGGCTGGATCGGCCAGGCCGGCGGCCGCGCGGTCGGCATTTCGGGCAAGGACGGCGGCCTCGTCACCGCCGCCAAGGTCGGCCGCGACATGCCCGACAAGTTGCAGGGCATCGAGCGCCATGTCGACCTGGGCTTCGTCGGCGAGCCGGTCGGGGTCGATCGCCGCCTCATCGACACGCTGTCCGGCGCCGGGATCATCCCGGTGATCGCGCCGATCGCGATCGGCGCGGACGGGCACACCTACAACATCAACGCCGACACCATGGCCGGCGCGATCGCCGCCGCGCTGGGCGCGGAACGCCTGTTCATGCTGACCGACGTGGTCGGCGTGCTCGACAAGGGCGGCGAGTTGCTGACCGATCTCGTCCCCGCCGACGTCGCCCGGCTGCGCGCCGACGGCACGATCAGCGGCGGGATGATCCCCAAGCTGGAGACTTGCGTCCACGCGGTCGAGGGCGGGGTCGATGCCGCCGTCATCCTCGACGGCCGCGTGCCGCATGCGATGCTGCTGGAGATCTTCACCAGGCGCGGCGCGGGGACGCTGGTGCGGCGGTAGCGTATCCGTCACCCCGGACTCGTTCCGGGGTCCACCGTGCCGCGACCTCGGCGATCATACTATTATCGGGTCGAAAGCCGCCAGGTGGTCCCCGGAACGAGTCCGGGGTGACGGAAGGAGGGGACAAGGCCCACCAAGGAGGATGAAGGTCGATCCGCCCTAAGGGGTGTTCCCTGCCGCGCGATCCCGCTAGAGTCGGGACGCCCCTACTCGGAGACGCTGCGTTGCTCACCCTTCTTCAAATCCTTCAGGTGCTGGTCCAGGCGGTCGCGTTCGTCGTGCTGGTCCAGGTGATCCTGTCGCTGCTCGTGTCGTTCAACGTCATCAACACCTATAACGAGACGGTGCGCGCGATCCATAACGGGCTCAACAAGGGCACCGAGCCGCTGTATCGCCCATTCCGGCGGATGCTGCCCGATTTCGGGCAGATCGACCTTGCCCCGTTCGCCGCGCTGGTGGTGCTCAACATCCTCAGCGGCATCGTGCTGCCGCGGCTGATGCTGTGGTACGTCGGCGCCTCGCCGCTGTGAGCCGCGGCGCATGACCGCCGCGATCATCGACGGAAAGGCCTTCGCCGCGGCGATGCGCGCGCGCATCGCCGAGCACGTCGCCGCGTTCGCCGCGCAAGCCGGGCGCGCGCCCGGGCTGGCGGTGGTGCTGGTCGGCGAGGACCCGGCATCGGCAGTGTACGTCCGCAACAAGGGCAAGGCGGTGCGCGAGGCGGGGATGGTCGGCGTCGAGCACAAGCTGCCCGCCGACGTGCCGCAGGCGACGTTGCTCGACCTGGTCGATGCGCTGAACGCCGATCCCGCGATCGACGGCATCCTGGTGCAACTGCCGCTTCCCGCGCATATCGACGAGCGCGTGGTGATCACGCGGATCGATCCGGACAAGGACGTCGACGGCTTTCATCCGGTCAATGCCGGGCGGCTGGCGACGGGGCTGGACGGCTTCGTGCCGTGCACGCCGCTCGGCTGCCTGATGCTGCTCAAGGACACGCTCGGCGATCTGGCGGGGCTCGACGCGGTGGTGATCGGGCGGTCGACCATCGTCGGCAAGCCGATGGCGCAATTGCTGATCGCGGAAAGCTGCACCGTGACGGTCGCGCATTCGCGCACGCGCGATTTGCCGGGGATCGTCGCGCGCGCGGATATCGTCGTGGCGGCGGTGGGCCGGGCGCGGATGGTGAAAGGCGAGTGGCTGAAGCCGGGTGCGACCGTCATCGACGTCGGCATCAACCGCACGGCCGAGGGGCTGGTCGGCGATGTCGATTTCGCCGGCGCGCTGAGCGTCGCGCGGGCGGTGACGCCGGTGCCGGGCGGGGTCGGGCCGATGACGATCGCCTGCCTGCTCGCCAATACCCTTGTTTCGGCGGAGCGGCGCGAAGGCGTTTGCGCCACGAGCGAAATATGACGCTCCCGGTCGGGCTGCTTGCCGTCGGGACGTTGCCGAATTGGCGTGTCACCGCCGATCATTCCCGTGCCGCAACGGTGACGATGGCGCAGCGTGCCAGGCCCGCTAGTCCGAAAGGCGGCACAGCGTCGTTGCCGGTCCTCGAAGACGTCGTTTCCGCTGCCACATGATCGAACTCTACATCTCCTCGCTCATCACCTTCTTCGTGGTGATCGATCCGCCGGGCTGCGCGCCGATCTATGCCGGGCTGACCTCGGCGGCGGGCCCCGCGCATGCCCGCGCGATGGCGATCCGCGCGGTGTTCGTGGCGGCGCTGATCCTGTTCGCGTTCGCCGGCTTCGGCGAGACGTTGCTCAAGGCGCTCGGCATCAGCCTCGACAGCTTCCGCATCGCCGGCGGCATCATGCTGTTCCTGATCGCGCTGGAGATGGTGTTCGAAAAGCGCACCGAACGCGACGAGGACCGCGCCGCCAAGGTCGCCGCGATGCAGCAGGAGGATGTCTCGATCTTCCCGATGGCGATGCCGATGATCGCCGGGCCGGGCTCGATCGCCTCCGTGATGCTGCTGATGAGCCGCAACCACGGGATCGAGCGGATCGCCGTCGTGCTGGCGGCGCTCGCGACGATCCTGCTGCTGACGCTCGTCGCTTTGGTCGCGGCGGGGCCGATCATGCGCGTGCTCGGCGCGAAGATCGAAGCGGTCATCACGCGCCTGCTCGGCGTGCTGCTGGCGGCGCTGGCGGTGCAGTTCGTCATCGACGGCGTGCGTGCGAGCCTGGCCTGAGCCGACCGCAAGTCAATCCCTATTTCTTCGTGGGCTTTGTACGAACCAATTTTTTCTCGCACGAAGCCACGAAGCGAAGGAATCTGCTGCGCTTCGCGCTATTTGATCCGCCACAACCTTAGCGGCGATTTGCGCGGCAGCGGCAGCGATTCGAGCCAGGCGAAGTCCTTGCGGTGCGCGAGCTGGTCGTAGAAGCCGCCGGGGCTGCGCGCGCGGTAGATCGTCGATTCCGCCATGTTGGGGCACACCAGCAGCAACGTCGCGCCGTGGCGCCTGGCGATCGTGCGGAAATTCTCCGGCGTGCCGGAAAAGGCGTGCTGCACGTCGAGGATCGCCTCGCCGTTGCGGTGATACGGCCCCGCCACCGCATCGTGGTGCGTGATGGTGATGAGGCGCGGGCCGAGATCGACGAAGCTGAATACCGTCGCCGCCGGATAGCGGTCGAGCGGGGCGAGTGCGGTCATGGTCGGGCAAGAGCCGCTCGCGCGGTTGACGATCTGCAGGCGCTTGCTGGGCTTGTCGACCGGCAGATACGGCAGCAGCAGCCCGGCGGACAGGCCGGAGCCGACCAGCAGGACCACCGCGACCGTCCCCAGCACGCGCACGATCGCGGAGCCGCTGGCCTGCAGGCGCGGGATCAGCAGCCACGCCAGCGCCGCCGCGCCCGGCACCGCGAGCAGTTGCGCGGCGGGCCCGGCACGCGCCTGCCACAACAGCATCAGCGCGGCGAACAAGGCGAACAGCAGCACCGGTCCCCAGATCGCCGCCAGCGCCGTCCCCCGCGCGCGCCGTGTCGCGACGGTCGCGCCGATCACCCCGACGATCGGCAGGACCACGACCGGAAAGGCGACGCGGAACGGGTGGGTGTAGATCGGCTTGGCCTCGCGCACGTTGTTGAGCCAGTTCTTCGCCAGTTCGGGCGAGACCTGCTCGGGCCGGCCGAGGCATTGCGGGAAGACGAGCGCGAACCCGGCGACGATCGCCCCGCCCGCCAGCACCGCCAGCGCGAGGCGCACCCGGCGATCGGCCGGATCGGCCCAGGCCAGCGCGAACAGCAGCGCCCCCGCCGCGACCATCACGCTCAGCCACACCGGGGTCAGCGCGTCGCAGCGCGGCACGGCATCGGCATAGGAAGCGAACAGCGCATAGCCGAGGCCGCTCCCGGCGCCGAGGCACAGCGCGTAGATCGTCAGGCGCGGCGCCTCGGCGCGGTCCCAGATCCAGCGCAGCGCGATGATCGCGCCCGCCATCGCGGCATAGGGCAGCATCTCCAGCCCGATCGCCAGCGACACCGCGCTGGACAGGCCGACGATCGCCCCGCCGCGCCGGCCCTTCGGGTCGGACAGGCCCGCGACGGTCAGGCTCAACAGCGCTAGTTGCCAGCCGTGATGGTCGATCCGCTCGGGCATGAACATCAGCAGCGTCGCCGAGCAGCATAGCAGCAGCACGATCGCCAGCGGCCACGCTAGCGGCGCGACCAGCCGCCGCACGCTCGCCCCCAGCCCGATCATCGCGATGCCCAAGGGCAGCAGCGGCGCGATCCCGCAGGCCAGCATCTCCGCCTCGCGCGGCCCGACCAACGGGCGCAGCAGCACGATCAGCCCCGCGATCGGCAAATCGACCAGCCGGCTCCAGTGCATGTCGAAGCCGACCGGCGGGTTCATCCGATATTGCCGCAGATCGTACCAGCCCTGCCCGCCAAGCCAGGCGCGCACTTGCATCAGCCGCATATTGTCGTCGGTGTCGCCGAGCTGGAGGAAGTGGATGCCGGTCCAGCGGTCCGCCACGAAATAGACCGCGATGCCCGCCCAGGCGATCAGGCTGAGCCGCACCCAGTCCTTGTCGAGCGTGCGCGCCAGTCCGGGGCCGTCAATCATGTAGTAGCTTTCCACAGGTACGATCGCGCTCTAGTGCGATGGCGACAAAGGGCAAGAAGCGAGCGTGACGGCCATCCTCCGACAGATCGACAAGTTGTGGGTTGAGGGGCGGGCGAGCGGGATGCTCGGCCAGTTGATCCGCTTCGGCATTTCCGGCGTGATCACCACGCTGATCTACGCGGCGGTCTATCTGCCGCTGACGCTGTTGGTGTTCGAGCGGCGCCACGCGGTCTATGCCGTGCCGTTCGCCTTCGCGGTCGCGGTAACGGCGGGGTTCTTCCTGCACAGCCGCTGGAGCTTCAGGGGCCATGGCACGCGCGATCCCGGCGGGATGCAGCAAGTCAAGTTCGTTTCCGTGCAGGCATCGGGCGTGGCGCTGAACGCGCTGATCACCTGGGTCGGCACGGCGAAGCTCGGCTATCCCGGCTGGGTGCCGTTGCTGCCGGCGGTCGCCTGCGCGACGATCTTCACCTTTCTCCTCAACCGGCAGTTGGTGTTCAAATAAGATGGCCCAATTCTGATGGACAGGATCGTCTACGATCGCATGGCGGCGCATGATTCCACGCATTGGTGGTATCGCGCCAGGCGCGACATCCTCGCCGATTATCTGACGCGCGAGGGCCGCTTGCCGGCGGGCGCGCGCATTCTCGAGATCGGCTGCGGCACCGGGCACAATCTGCCGATGCTGGCGCGCTTCGGCACGGTCGAGGCGCTGGAGATCGATCCCGCCGCGCGGGCCATCGCCGGCGCGCGGCTGGGCCGGCCGGTCGGCGATGCGCCGCTGCCCGATCTGCCGGGGATCGAGCGCGGGGCATACGACCTGATCGCGGTGCTCGACGTGGTCGAGCATATCCAAGACGATGTCGCGGCGCTCAAAAGCATGGGCGACTGCCTCAAGCCCGGCGGCAAGATCCTGATCGCGGTGCCCGCGCACCAATGGCTGTGGAGCGCGCACGACGTCGTCAATCACCACCACCGCCGCTATTCCAAGGTGACGCTCGCCGCCGCGCTCGGCCAGGCCGGGCTGAAGCACAATGGCTTGCGCTGGTTCAACTCGCTGCTGTTCCCGCTCGCCGCCGCCAGTCGCATCGCCGGGCGGCTGCGCGGCAAGGACGATAGCGACGATTCGCCGCCGCCGGGGCCGGTCAACGCGCTGTTCGAACGCATCTTCCGGTTGGAACGTCACTTGGTCGGCAGGGTGCCGCTGACGCCGGGCGTGTCGATCGTGACGCTGGCGTCGCGCTGAAACGCCCCTCCCCCGGCAGGCGGGAGAGATATCCTTTTACTCCCCTCCCGTGTGCGGGAGGGGCTGGGGGAGGGCAGTAGCTCCAAGGGTATCGCTCGCCACACTGCCCGCCCCCGCCCCCTCCCGCAGGCGGGAGGGGGGAAGTTCCGCCCGATACCCCAGGGTCGCCCGCCCCTGCACCGGTCCGACGACATCGGCGACCAGGTAGAGCGGCCGGCGCTTCGATTCGACGTACAGCCGCCCGAGATATTCGCCGATCATCCCCAGCACGAACATCTGGAACGCGCCGAGCAGTACGACCACCAGCATCGTCGAGGTCCAGCCCGCCACCGCCGATCCGCTGAAGAAGCCGACCGCGATGTACAGGAACAGCAGCAGCGACGCGCCCGTCAGCGCCAGCCCGAGATGGCTGGCGAAGCGCAACGGCGCGGTCGAGAAACCGGTCACCGCGTCGAGCGCGAGGCGGATCATCTTGCCGAGCGGGTAGTTGGTCTCGCCGGCGTGCCGCTCGGCCCGGTCATAGGCGAACGGGATCTGCTTGAACCCGACCCACGCGACCATGCCGCGAATGAAGCGCGCCTGCTCCGGCATCGCGAGGAAGGCGTCGAGCGCCCGCCTGCTCATCAGCCGGAAATCGCCGGTGTCGAGCGGGATGTCGGTATCGGTGACGCGGTCGAGCAAGCGGTAGAACGCGGCGGCGGTGATCTTCTTGAACAGCGTCTCGCCGTCGCGCGTGCGGCGTACCGCATAGACGACGTCCGCTTGCGCCGACACCATCGCCGCGCGCATGTCGGCGAGCAGTTCGGGCGGGTCCTGCAGATCGGCGTCGATGATCAGGATCTGCTCGCCCGAACACAGGTCCAGCCCGGCGGTGAGCGCGAGTTGGTGCCCGTGGTTGCGCGACAGGTTGATGACGACCAGACGCGGGTCGGCGGCGGCGAGGCGCTGCATCTCGGGCCAGCTCGCGTCGCGCGAGCCGTCGTTGATGAACAGGATCTCGTACGCATCCCCCACCGCCGCCCGCGCCGCCGCCGACACGCGGCCGTGGAGCAAGTCGAGACACGCCGCCTCGTTATAGCAGGGGATGACGACGGAAAGCGCAGGGCGGATCATCCCGCTTGTGTAGCGCGTGTTGGTAAAGACGTCATGAGCGGATTGCATTTTGACGGCTATTTAGCTAAGGCCTTTAGCTAAGGAGTGCCGCCATGCCGACGACGGTCAAGATGCACGAAGCGAAGACGCATTTGTCGAGCCTGGTCGCGCGCGCCGTCGCGGGTGAGGATATCGTGATCGCGCGCGGCGACAAACCGCAGGTGAGGCTGGTCGTGGTCGAGCAGCCGCGCAAGCCCGACCGTGTGCCGGGGCTGCTCAAGGGCAAGATATCGCTCGACGAGCGATTCTTTGAACCCTTGCCGGAAGATGAGTTGCGGCGTTGGGAGGGCGGGTGAAGCTGCTGCTCGACACGCATGCGTTGATCTGGTGGTTCAGCGATGACTCGGCGCTGACGCGGATCACCCGCGAGGCAATCGCCGATGCGTCTTCAGCCGTGTTCGTCAGCCCGGTCTCGGCCTATGAAATGGCGCTGAAGTCTCAACTCGGCCGCTTGCCGCACGTCTCCACATTGCTCGAGCATTTCGCGGGGTATCTGTCGCGATATGACTTCAGAACGATGCCGATCGATCTGGAACATGCGCGGTTTGCCGGCGAACTGCCCTTGACGCATCGTGACCCGTTCGACCGTCTCCTGATCGCGCAGGCGCGGCTCGAACAGGCGCTGCTGGTGTCCAGCGAGACGCTGTTCGACGATTTCGGCGTTACACGCCTCTGGTGACTTTAGGGCGCATCGACCTTCATCCCTTCTTGGTGAGCCTTATCCCCTTCTTCCGTCACCCCGGACTGTTCCGGGGTCCACCTGGCGGCTTTCGACCCGATAATAGTATGATCGCCGAGGTCGCGGCACGGTGGACCCAGGAACAAGCCTGTCCTGAGCTTGTCGAAGGGGCCGGGGTGACGGTTTTGGTGGGAAATCCGCGGCAAAACCGCCGAAACTGAAGGCCGATCCGCCCTAGACCCGCGTCACCCCGTTGACCGCATCCGCCGCCCGCAACGCGCCGATGACGTGCATCAGATGCTGCACGTCGTGCACTTCCATGTCGATCGTGTTGGTGTGGAAACCGGTATCGCGATTGTCGAGCCGGAGGTTGACGATATTGGCCTTTTGCGCGCCGATGATCGTCGCGATCGTGCCGAGCGCGCCGGGTTCGTTCTTGACCTCGACCGAGATGCGCGCGGTCGCCCCCTGGGTCTTGTCGCCCCAGGACAGGTCGACCCAATCCACGCTAGGGGCCACGGTGGAGGCCACGGTAGGGGTAGCGGCATCGTCGGCGGCGGCGAGCGCGGGGCAATCGATCGCATGCACCTCGATTCCCGCATCGGGCCGGCGCAAGCCGACGATGCGGTCGCCCGGCACCGGGTGGCAGCATTCGGCAAGGTCGAACGCCACGCCGGCGGTCAGCCCGCGGATCGAGATCGCGCGCGATTGCGGCGGTAGCTCGCGCAAGGCGTCGGTCCCGGCCGAGCCCGGCATCAGCGCCTCCATCACCTCGGCATCGGGAAGGCGGCGGCGCGCGATCGCCTCCAGCAAGGCGGTCTCGTCGGGCACCTTCAGCCGCTGCAGCGCCAGCGCCAGCGCATTGCCGGCGAGCGGGGCGGGCAGGCGCGACACCAGTTCGTCATACATCTTGCGGCCGAGCGATTGCGTCTCGACGCGTTCCTTGTGGCGCAAATGCCGCCGGATCGCGGCGCGCGCCTTGCCGGTGATCGCGAAGTTCATCCAGTTGGGCTGCGGCTCCTGCCCCTTGGAGCGCAGGATCTGCACCTGGTCGCCATTCTCGATCACGGTGCGCAAGGGGACCACGCGCCCGTTGATCTTCGCGCCCACCGCCTGGTCGCCGAGATCGGTGTGGACGGCGTAAGCGAAGTCGATCGGCGAGGCGCCCTTGGGCAATTGGTGCAGCTCGCCCTTGGGCGTGAAGGCGAAGATGCGGTCCTGGTACATCGCCATGCGGGTATGTTCGAGCAGTTCCTCCGGGCTTTCGGCGGTGTCGAGGATCTCGACCAGGTCGGCGATCCAGCTATGCTGGGTGTCGGGGCGCACCTTATTCTGCTTGTACGCCCAGTGCGCGGCGAGGCCGAGTTCGGCTTCCTCGTGCATCGCTTCGGTGCGGATCTGGATTTCGACGCGGGTGTTGTCGGCGTGGATCACCGAGGTGTGCAGCGAGCGGTAGCCGTTGCGCTTGGGCGTCGAGATATAGTCCTTGAACCGCCCCGGCACCATCGGCCAGCGGCGGTGGACCGTGCCGAGCGCGGTGTAGCACGCCTCCTCGCTCGGCACGATCGCGCGGAACGCCATGATGTCGGAGAGCTGCTCGAAGCTGATGTGCCGCTCGGCCATCTTCTTCCAGATCGAATAGGGATGCTTTTCGCGCCCCGAAATCTCCGCCTCGATCCCGGCGCGCGACAGCAGCAGCTTCAGCCCGGAGCCGATCTTGGCGATGCGGTCGCCGCCGCCCTCCTTCAACTGGGCGAGACGCCGCGTGATCGACTGATACGCCTCGGGCTCCAGTTGCGCGAAGGCGAGCGTCTGCATCTCCTTCATGAATTCGTACATGCCGATCCGCTCGGCCAGCGGCGCGTAGATGTCCATCGTCTCGCGGGCGATGCGCCGCCGCTTGTCCTCCGACTTGATGAAGTGGAGCGTGCGCATGTTGTGCAGCCGGTCGGCGAGCTTGACCAGCAGCACGCGGATGTCGTCGGACATGGCCAGCAGGAACTTGCGCAGATTCTCCGCCGCGCGTTCGTTCTCGGTCTGCGCCTCGATCTTGGAGAGCTTCGTCACGCCGTCGACCAGCCGCGCCACGCTCGGCCCGAACAGCCGGGTGATCTCCTCCGGCGTCGCGACGGTATCCTCGATCGTGTCGTGCAGGATTGCCGTCGCGATCGTCTCGTCGTCGAGGTGCAGGTCGGTCAGGATGCCGGCGACTTCGATCGGGTGGCTGAAATAGGGGTCGCCATTGGCGCGCTGCTGCGACCCGTGCGCCTGCATCGAAAAAACATAGGCGCGGTTGAGCAGCGCCTCGTCGGCGTCGGGATCGTAGTCGAGGACCCGATCGACCAGTTCGTATTGGCGCAGCATCTACGCCGCAAGATGGCGTGTCGGGCCGCCGTTATGCAACTTGTTTGCGCAACGGGCACAAAAAAGCCCCTCCACGCAACCAAGTCGGCGCACGCCGGAGGGGCGATCGGCCTTGTCGGGGAGGAGTTTACCTGGCGCGCGCGTTGCACCTGGCGAGCGCGTCGGCGTCGAACGGCCGGCCCGCCGCGGTGAACGTCGCCAGCTTGCCGGCGCTGCGCGCGACCATTTCGCACGCGATGGCGTCGCGCTGCGGGCCCTTGTCCGCGGTATAGGCGCCGGTGTTCCACTTCCACACGGTGCCGTTGGTGATCAGCATCGTCCTGCCCGGCGTCGCGACCGGCGTCGCCGCATAATAGGGACCGGCGACATCGGCGACATGGCCGGCGACCGGCGTCAGCGCGACGGCGGATGCCAGCAGGACGGCGGCGGTTGCGAGCAAGCGGGTCATCGGGAAGTCCTTCGCTTTCAGTTGCGAATAGCTACCTAAAAGCTGCATATGCGAGTTGCAAGTGAAAACTCATCTTTCGTTCCCATGACCAGCGAAATCGGATAGACTGCGGATATTATGGACGGAAAACTCCGCGAGCCCCTGCGGGAGCTGGTCAAATGCAGCTTGCCCGCCGCGCTCGAGGCGATGGGCGAACGCTGGTCGTTCATGATCCTGCGCGCGGCGTTCAACGGCCTGCATCATTTCGAGGAATTCCAGTCGGAACTGGGGATCGCGCGCAACATCCTCGCCAACCGGCTGGGGCGGCTGGTCGATCACGGCATCCTGACGCGCAGCGCGATGCCCGAGGATCGCCGCAAGATCCATTATCAACTGACCGAGAAGGGCGCGGCGCTGCTGCCGACCATGCTCGCGCTGCGGCAATGGGGCGAGCGCTGGGAAACGGGTTTCCTCGCGACGCCGGTGCTGGTCGACGCGCGCGACCGGCGGCCGATCGGCCCGGTCGAGGTGCGCGCCTGGGACGGGCGCGTGCTGACCAAGCACGAACTGCTCTGGGCACTGCCCGAGGACGTCGATTACGGCGAGCCGCAACTGCGCGCGGCGGAATGACAGCCGGTGCCGTCATGCCGGACTCGATCCGGCAGCCATGGGTGACGCTGGCAAGGCGCCTTGCCTGGACGGCAGCGCAGTGATCCCGGACGTGTTCGGGGTTTATGCCGCTCGAACACGTACGCCACCATCCCCCCGCGAAAGTAAGGCGGCCCAGGAGCAACAAGCGGTGTCTTTGCGCAACCCCGGACTCCCGCTTTCGCGGGAGAACATGGGTGATCCTTGCTCGAACGGGATAATCACCGAATCGAGTCCGGGGTGACGAGAAGAGAAATGGTGTTAGTCATGGATTATCGGCGCGATCTTGGATATCCAGCATCCGTGCCGAGCCTTCACGCCCTTGCCAATCCCAGACGTTTCCTGACCCTCGCCCGGCCGTTGACGCCGGCCTTGTTCTGGGCGGGCGTGCTGCTGGCGGCGTACGGCATATGGGGCGGCCTGACGCGGACCCCGCCCGATTACCTGCAAGGCGAGACGGTGCGCATCCTCTATATCCATGTGCCGACCGCGTGGCTCGGCATGGGTGGCTGGAGCGGCATCGCGGTGTCGTCGCTGGTGTTCCTCGTCTGGCGGCATCCGCTGGCGATGATCGCCGCGCGCGCGATCGCGCTGCCCGGCGCGACGTTCGCCGGGCTGTGCCTCGCCACCGGATCGATCTGGGGACGGCCGACCTGGGGGACGTGGTGGCAATGGGACGGGCGGCTGACCTCGATGCTGCTGCTGTTCTTCGTCTATCTCGGCTTCATGGCGCTGGTCCGCGCCGACGGCGACCGCGGCGGGGGCCTGGATTCCGGGGGGCGCATCCCGGCGATCTACGGTATCGCCGGGTCGGTGCTGCTGCCGATCATCCGCTATTCGGTGGTGTGGTGGAACACGCTGCACCAGGGACAGAGCATCGGCCTGACCAGGTCGAGCATCGATTCGTCGATCCTCTGGCCGCTGTGGTTCACGCTGTCCGGCTTCACCCTGTTGTTCGCCGGCATCGTGCTGATGCGGATGCGGACGATCCTCGCGCAGAGCAAGGCCGAGGCGCGGATGCGGCGGATGGCGACGGGCGACGAGGCGCTGGCATGAGGCCGGGGGCATGAACCCGTGGCCGTTCGTGATCGCCGCCTATGTGCTGACCGGCGCGGGGTCGCTCGGTCTTGCGCTGTGGAGCTTCCTGGCGATGCGGAAGGCGGAGGGCAAGTGAAGGCCAAGCATCAACGCCTGACGCTGGCGCTGCTCGCGGTCGGCGCGGTCGGCGGGGCGAGCGCGCTGGCGCTGTCCGCGCTCAAGGACCAGGCCGCGTTCTTCTACGCCCCGGGCGACGTCAGGACGGACGGCTTGCCGCTGGGCCGCGCGGTGCGGCTCGGCGGGATGGTCGCCGCCGGCTCGATCCGGCGGTTGGCCGACGGCGTGACGATGCGCTTCGTCGTCACCGACGGCGTCGCGACGGTGCCGGTCGCGTTCCGCGGCATCGCCCCCGATCTGTTCCGCGAGAAATCGGGCGTGGTCGCGGAAGGATCGTTCAACGCGGACGGCAGCTTCACCGCGACCAACCTGCTCGCCAAGCATGACGAGAAATACATGCCGCCCGAAATCGCGGGCAAGATGCATGAGACCAAGTCGTTGGCGCGATGAGCGGCTTGATTCCGGCGCTCGCGTCCTTTTCGTCGCCCCGCACTCGTTCCGGGGTCCACGGTGCAGCGCGCATGCCCGCCGGCGTTCGTGCGCCACGGCGGACTCCGGCACGAGGCCGGGGTGACGGCTTGGCTTTTGGTGCACCATGATGGCAGAAGCGGGCCTCGCCGCTCTGTGGTTCGCCGGCGCCCTTGCAGGGCTGCAACTCTTGCTCGCCGCGCTCGGCGTCTGGCGATCGCGTACCGCCGAAACGCCGCAGACCGCCGAGATCATGGCCGCCGTCCGCCCGGTCGCGGTGGTGCAGGGCTTGCTCGCTTCGCTGGCGATGATCCTGCTCATCGCCGTGTTCGCGCGCAGCGACATGTCGGTGCTGCTGGTCGCCGAGAACAGCCATTCCGACAAGCCGATGCTCTACAAGGTCGCCGGCGCATGGGGCAATCACGAAGGCTCGATGCTGCTGTGGGTGACGATCCTCGGCCTCGCGGGCGGCGCGGTGGCGCTGTTCGAGCATCGGCTGCCCAAGCCGACCTTGATCGCCACGCTCGGCGCGCAGGCGGCGATCGCGCTCGGTTTCTACGCGTTCCTGCTGTTTTCCTCCAATCCGTTCGCGCGGATCGACCCGGCGCCCGCCGACGGCAACGGGCTCAACCCGCTGTTGCAGGACCCCGGCCTGGCGTTCCACCCGCCGACGCTCTATATCGGCTATGTCGGCATCTCGATCGCCTTCTCCTTCGCGGTCGGCGCGATGGTGACGCGCGATGTCGGCCCGGCCTTCGCCCGCGCGATGCGGCCGTGGGTGCTGGGGGCGTGGATCTTCCTCACGCTCGGCATCACGGCCGGGTCCTATTGGGCCTATTACGAGCTCGGCTGGGGCGGCTGGTGGTTCTGGGACCCGGTCGAGAACGCCTCGCTGATGCCGTGGCTGGCGGCGACCGCGCTGCTCCATTCGGTGACGGTGCTGGCGACGCGCGACGGCCTGCGCGCGTGGACGCTGATGCTCGCGGTGGTCGCCTTTTCGATGTCGATGATCGGGACGTTCCTGGTGCGCTCGGGCATCCTCACCAGCGTGCACGCCTTCGCGGTCGATCCGACGCGCGGCAGCTTCATCCTGGCCCTGCTGGCGATCTATATCGGCGGCGCCTTGCTGCTGTTCGGCTTGCGCGTCGGCACGGTCAAGCAAGGCAACACCTTCGAGCCGGTCAGCCGCGAGGGCGCGCTGATCGTCAACAACCTGTTGCTCTCGGTGATCCTCGCGCTTGTCCTGCTGTTCACGCTCTACCCGATCGTCGCCGCCGGCTTCGGCATGCAACTGTCGATCGGCAAGCCGTTCTTCGACAAGTTCATCGGGCCGGTGGCGCTCGCGCTCGGCGTGGTGATGGCGGTCGGGCCGATGATCCGCTGGCGCCGCGACGAGGCGAGCGTGGTGCTGGGGCGGACGATCGTGCCGGTCGCCGTGACCGGGTTCGCCCTGGTCGCCCTGGTCGCGCTCGGCGGCGGGATCGCGCTGCTGCCGCTGCTGGGCCTTGCGCTGGCGATCGGTCTGATGGTGGCGAGCGTGCTGCCGCTGTGGAAGCGCAACCTGCGCCGCACGCCCTTGTTCACCTATGGCATGGTCGTGTCGCATCTCGGCATCGCGGTGAGCCTCGCCGGCATGGCGTGCGACGCCGCGTTCACCCGGGAAACGCTCGTCGCGACGCGCGCCGGCGAGCCGCAGCGCGTCGGGCCGTTCGTCGTCACGCTCGACGGGATCAAGCCGGTGATCGGCCCCAACTGGTCGGCGCTGGAGGCGCGGCTCAGCGCGCGACGCGGCGCGGACGGCGCGGTGTTCTACCTGCGGCCGCAATCGCGCTTCTTCGCCAGCCCGGTCACCGTGACCAGCGAATCCGCCATCGCGACGCGCTGGGACGGGCAGCTCTACACCGTGCTGGGCGAACCGGACCAGGCCGGGCGCTGGCAGTTGCGCTTGTGGTGGAAGCCGTTCGTCACGCTGATCTGGCTGGGCGGCGCACTGGTCGCGATCGGCGGCGCGCTCGCCTTGCTCGGCCGCGTGTTGCGCGAGCGGCGCACCCGGCCGCTCGACCGATACGCATGACGCGCGCGGTCATCTGGGTGCCGTTCGCGGTGGCGCTGGGCCTGCTCGGCGTGGTCGGCTGGGCGCTGTACAAACCCGCCGACCGCACGATCCACTCGGCGCTGGTCGGCCAGCCGCTGCCGGCCTTCAGTCTGCCGCCGATCGTCCCCGGCAAGCCCGGACTCGCCGCGACGGCCTTCGCGCGCGGCAAGCCGCGCCTGCTCAACGTCTTCGCGAGCTGGTGCATTCCCTGCATCGCCGAGGCTCCGCACTTGCTCAAACTCAAGCAGGCCGGAGTCGAGATCGACGCGATCGCGATCCGCGACACGCCGGCCGACATCCAGGCGTTCCTGGCGCGCAACGGCGACCCCTATGCCGCGATCGGCGACGACCGGACCAGCTCGGTGCAGCTCGCGCTCGGATCGTCGGGCGTGCCCGAGACGTTCGTGATCGACGGACGGGGCCGCATCGTCCGGCAGCATGTCGGCGACATCCGCGCGGAGGAAGTCCCGGCGCTGATCGAGCTGGTACGGAACACGCGGTGAGGATGGTCCCGTCCCGCCGTGACCCCGACCTCGCGCAAGGCCTTTGCGAACCTCTGCAAGCACGTCATCCTGCCGTCATGCCGGTCCTGTTCCGGCATCCACCGTCGTGCGACCTCGGCGGCCGGGGGGGCGCGGCACGGTGGATCACGGAACGAGTCCGGGATGACGGTGGGGTTTTGCGGAGGCCTCGCCTCGTCCCGGGGGCAGCCGGGATGCCTGGCCGAACCCGCCACGACGATGCGCTGCGCCGGATGCACGGTGGATCCCGGCGCAAGCCTGTCCTGAACTTCGCCGAACGGGCCGGGGTGACGGTGATCTTGGCGCTCCTGATCGCCGCCTCCCCCTTCGCCGCCCCCGCCTTGGCCGACAGTTCGCTCCCGCCCGCGCCGCTCGCCAACGTGCAGCTCAAGGACCCGGCCCGGGAAGCACAGGCGCAGGCGCTGATGCTGACGCTGCGCTGCGTGGTGTGCCAGGGGCAGTCGATCGCCGACAGCAATGCCGAGATGGCGGGCGACATGCGCTCGCTGGTGCGCACCCGCATCGCCGCCGGGCAGACGCCCGAGCAGATCCGCGCGTGGCTGGTCGCGCGCTACGGCGATTATGTCAGCTACGATCCGCCGCTCAGCGCGATCACCGCGCCGCTATGGATCGCGCCGCTGGCGTTGCTCGCGATCGGCGCGTGGCTGGCGCGGGCGAGCTTCCGGCGGCGGCGGAAGGCGTAACCGACCGGCCGTGCGACGAACCCGCCGGCCCGGGACCGACATTTCGATCGGGTCACGCTTCGCCACGGACCCGCCCGATGCGTACGGCACCCTTATCACCGGGGCGCGCAACTCCCTCGACTTCGCGCGGGGCGAACGGCAAGAGACGGTCGTGACATCGACCGCAAAGCGCCCCCTGCCGATGGCCGCCGATCTCTATGGCGACCTGTACGGCGACATCGAGCCCTCGCCCGGAAGCGACTGGCGCGGCTATTTCCCCGGCCTCGCGATCGTCGCGATGGGGACGCTCGCCGCCGGGTTCCTGTCGGACCATTACGGCGTCCCGCTGACGCTGATGGCGCTGCTGATCGGCCTCGCGCTCAATTTCCTCAGTGCCGATACGCGGCTGACCCCCGGCCTCGCCTTCGCCGCGCGCTCGCTGTTGCGCTGGGGGATCGTGCTGGTCGGCGTGCGCATCACCGCCGGGCAGATCGTCGCGCTCGGGCCGGTGGCGCTGTTGTGCGTCGTGGCGATCGTCGCGGCGACGATGGGGGCGGGGCTGCTCGCCGCGCGGCGGCTCGGGCAGGACGGCGCGTTCGGCGTGCTGGCGGGCGGCGCGGTGGCGATCTGCGGCGCGTCGGCGGCGATGGCGCTCGCCACCACGCTCGGCGACAGGCGCACCAGCCAGGCGCAATTGACGCTGGTGCTGGTCGGCATCTCGGCGATGAGCGCGGCGGCGATGGTACTGTATCCGCTCGTCGCGCACGCCTTGCGTCTGAGCGATCTCAAGGCCGGCTTCCTGCTCGGCGCGGCGATCCACGACGTCGCACAGGCGCTGGGCGCGGGCTATTCCTATTCGGACGGGGCGGGCGGCATCGCCGCGATCGTCAAGCTGACGCGCGTCGCCTTGCTCGCCCCGGTGCTGGCGGTGGTGGCGATGGTGCTGGCGCGCACCGGCGGGGGCGGCGAAGGCGCGAAGGGGCCGGGCGTGCCGTGGTTCGTGGTCGGCTTTTTCGTGCTGGCGGGGATCAATTCGTTCGGCGTGATCCCGCTCATGGTCGCGAGCGGGGCCGAGAAACTCGCCGCGGGGCTGCTCGCCGCAGCCGTCACCGCGACCGCGATCCGCTCACCGCTGTCGCACTTGCTGGAGGCGGGACCCAAGCCGCTGCTGGTGATCCTGATCGCGACGCTGGTCGCGTTCGGGCTGGCGCTGGCGGCGGCGCTGTTCCTGATCGGGTGAGCCGTCCTCGATCGTCCCGTCCCGGTCGCGACGCCCCAGCACCCAAGGCGCGATCAACGATCGCGCCGTCCCAGCAAGCGCAACCGCAGCGCGTTCAGTTTGATGAACCCCGCCGCGTCGCGCTGATCGTACGCGCCCTGATCGTCCTCGAAGGTCACGACCTTTTCCGAATAGAGCGAATAAGGCGATTTGCGCCCCGTCACGATGACCGACCCCTTGTAGAGCTTCAGTCGTACCGTTCCGGTCACCTTCGCCTGGCTATGGTCGATCGCCGCTTGCAGCATCTCGCGCTCCGGGCTGAACCAGAAGCCGTTATAGATCAGCTCGGCATAACGCGGGCCGAGCTCGTCCTTCAGATGCGCCGCCCCGCGGTCGAGCGTCAATTGCTCGATGCCGCGATGCGCCAGATGGTAGATCGTGCCGCCCGGCGTCTCGTACATGCCGCGCGACTTCATGCCGACGAAGCGGTTCTCGACCAGGTCGAGCCGCCCGATGCCATGCTTGCGGCCCAGATCGTTGAGCGCCTCCAGCAGCGTCGCCGGCGACAGGCCGACGCCGTTCAGCGCGACGCCATCGCCGCGCTCGAAATCGATCGTGATCGTCTCAGGCGCGTCCGGCGCATCCTCGGGGTCGACGGTGCGCGAATAGACGTAATCGGGCACCTCGTCCCACGGATCCTCCAGCACCTTGCCCTCGCTGGAGGTGTGCAGCATGTTGGCGTCGGTCGAGAACGGCGCCTCGCCGCGCTTGTCCTTGCTCACCGGAATCTGGTGCGCTTCCGCGAATTCGATCAGCTTGGTGCGGCTGGTCAAATCCCATTCCCGCCACGGCGCGATCACCTTGATGTCGGGCGCCAGCGCGTAATAGCCGAGCTCGAAACGCACCTGGTCGTTGCCCTTGCCGGTCGCGCCGTGGCTGACCGCGTCGGCGTTCAGCATCCTGGCGATCTCGATCTGGCGCTTGGCGATCAGCGGCCGCGCGATCGACGTGCCGAGCAGGTACAGCCCCTCGTACAGCGCATTGGCGCGCATCATCGGGAAGACGTAGTCGCCGACGAATTCCTCGCGCAGGTCGTCGATGAAGATATGTTCGGGCTTCACCCCCGCTTGCTCGGCCTTTCGGCGCGCCGGCTCCAGCTCCTCGCCCTGGCCGAGATCGGCGGTGAACGTCACCACCTCGCAACCGTACGTCTGTTGCAGCCATTTCAGGATGACGCTGGTGTCGAGCCCGCCCGAATAAGCTAGGACGACGCGGTTGATGGTGTCGGTCATGGTCGATCCTCGGTGTTCGCGTGCGCCCTAGGCGAGGCGGCGCGGGCGTGCAACGTCAGCCGCGCAGTCGGCGTTCGTCCGCGATCATATAGTCGCGCGTGATCGGCAGGGCGTGGCGGTTCCTGGCCAGTTGCACCTGGTAATTGACCATCCCGCCGAAATGGAACGACTGCCCCGCCCCCGCCAGATAGAATTGCCACATGCGGTAGAACCGCTCGTCGTACAGATCGACGATCTGCGCGCGCGCCGCCACCACCCGGTCGTACCACGCGTCGATCGTATGGCCGTAATGCAGCCGCAGCACCTCCACGTCGGTGATCATGAAGCGCAGCGCTTCGTTGGCCGCGACGATCTCCGACAGCGCGGGGTTGTAGCCGCCGGGGAAGATATATTTCGCGGTCCACGCATCGGTCACGCCGGGCCCGCCCGCGCGGCCGATCGTGTGGAGCAGCATCACGCCGTCCTCGCCCAGCAGATCGCGGCACTTGCGGAAGAAGGTCGTGTAATGCGCCGGGCCGACATGTTCGAACATGCCGACCGAGACGATCCGGTCGAACGTGCCCGTGACGTTGCGATAATCGATCAGCTCGAAACGGACATGGTCGGACACGCCCGCCGCCGCGGCCCGTTCGCGCGCGACCTTCAACTGTTCTTCGGAGAGCGTGACGCCCAGCACCTCCGCCCCGCTCGTGCGGTGCAGGTACAGCGCCATCCCGCCCCAGCCGCAGCCGATGTCGAGCACGCTCATCCCCGGCTCGATCGCGAGCTTGGCGGCGATATGCGCCTTCTTGTCCGACTGCGCCTGCTCCAGCGTGTTCGCCGGGTCGGTGAAATAGGCGCAGCTATATTGCCGGTCGGCATCGAGGAAGAGGTCGTACAGCCGGTCCGACAGATCGTAATGGTGCGCGACGTTGCGCTTCGCCTTGCGCTCCATGTTGATCCGCCCGAGCCGGTGCGTCACCGCCTGGACCGCGCGTCTGGCCGGCGAGGGGGCGAGGTTGTTGGCGCCGGCCTCCCACGGGTCGTTCTTCATCAGCAGCCGCACGAGGCCGCGCGCATCCTCGCCGTCGATCGTCATCCGCCCGTTCATATAGGCCTCGCCCGCGCCGATCCCGGGGTCGCGCAGGATCGCGCCGACCGCGCCCGCGTCGGTGAAGCGGATCGTCACGTCGGGGAACCCGTCGGCCGGCGTGCCGAAGGTCAGCGTCTTGCCATCGGCGTGGTGGACGGTGAGCGTGCCGCGCTTGACGCGCCGGGCGAGGAACAGATCGAGCAGGGCCATGGCGCGGATCGGTATCAAATCAGATGCCGGCATACCAATCGTAATCGACTGTATCTTCCCAATAGCCGCCCTTGCCCTTGCCGATCCCGGCGAGCGACGCGACCGCGTCGATCCGCATGACATATTTGGCGTGCTTGTAGCCCAGTTGCCGCTCGACCCGCAGGCGCAGCGGCGCGCCGTGCGCCACGCTCAGCAGCCGGTCGTTCATCGCCCAGGCGAGGATCGTCTGCGGGTGGAAGGCATCGATCAGGTCGATCGATTCGTAATAGGGCTTGCCGGAGAACAGGTCGGCGCAGGTGAACACGACATAGCGCGCCGTCGTGCGCACGTCCGCCGCCTTCAGGATCGTGCCGAGCATCGGCCCGTGCCACTTGCCGATCGCGCTCCACCCCTCGACACAGTCGTGCCGCGTGATCTGCGTGCGCGCCGGCATCGCCAGCAACTGCGCGCGGGAAATGGCGAGCGGCCGGTTGACCAGCCCGCCGACGCTCAACCGCCAGCTCGCGAAATTCTCCGCGACCATCGCATCATAGGCAGGCGTAGCGGGGTTGGCGTTGCCGTTGACGCGGAAGACCGGCGACATCTGGTCGGGCCGATATTCCTCGGCCAGGCTGTGCCGGTTCGACAGCGCGCGCTGCAACCCACGGTTGATCTTCTCGCCCGAGAACAGGATCGCGCGCGCGTCCGGATTGGCGGCGATCCTGTCGCAGCCGGCAAGCAGCGCGCCCGCCCCGAGCGCCCCGCCGGTGACGAGCGCGCGGCGCGTGACGAGGGCGCTCATGCGGCGCGCTCGCCGTCATCGTCTGGCACGGTCCACCAGCCGGTAATCATCGACCGCACTTCCGGCACCACGCCCGCCAGGATCACCAGCACCAGATGCACGACGATGAAGATCACCAGCCCCGACGCGGCGAGGAAATGCACCGACCGCGCCGACGCCCGCCCGCCGGCCACCGCCAGCAGCCACGGCCACGCCGCCGTCATCCCCGGCGACAGCGCGAGCCCCGAGACGATCATCGCCGGGATCAGCCCGAAGACGGTCAGCGCGTAGGACAGTTTCTGGAAGATGTTGAAGGCGCCGGGACGCTTCGGGTCGTGGAAGCGCAAGGCGAGATGCTCCTTCAGGTCGAACCACAGATGCGCCGGCGCGAGTTCCCCCAGGCGGATGCGCAGGTCGCGCTGGAAATGCCGGTTGATCAGGCTGGACACCATGAAGAACAACAGGCCGAAGCCGAACACCAGCGCGAACAGCAGATGCCAGCGCCGCGCGAGCGCGAGGTTGTAGCCCGCCGGAATCGTCAGCCAGGACGGCGCGCGCGGCGGATGCAGCCACGCATGGTCGAAATTCGCGCCATATTCCCCCCAATAGAGATGCGGATGCGCGTTGAGGATGGTCAGACCGCTGCCGATCATGATGAAGACCGTGACGGCATTGACCCAGTGCCAGATCCGCGTCGCCAGCCGGTGGCGATAGAAGGCGGTGCCCGGGGCCGAAGTCGATGCCGGGGCTGCCGGTTCGAGCGAGCGCGGTGGGGTTGCTTCGGTCATGCAGGAGCCTATTCGTGGCGGAACGCGTCGTGACCGCACCTACGCGCTTTCGGTCGATCCCGACACAGGCAAGTACGGACGGGAACCGCGCCGGGATGACCGAGCACCATTTCTACGAACCGCGCGACGGCCACGCCGCCGTCCCCGGCCTCGCGCACGACCCGTTGAACGCGATCGTCGCGCCGCGCCCGATCGGCTGGATCAGCACGCTCGGCGCCGACGGCACGCGCAACCTGGCACCGTACAGCTTCTTCACGCTGTTCAGCTACCGCCCGCCGATCGTCGGCTTCTGCTCGTCCGGCTGGAAGGACAGCGCCGCCAACGTCGCCGCGACCGGCGAGTTCGTCTGGAACCTGGCGACGCGCGCCCTGGCCGAGGCGATGAACGCGACGTCGGCGACGGTCGCGCCCGGCGTCGACGAATTCGACCTCGCGGGGCTCGACGCGGCGCCGTCGCGGCTCGTCGCCCCGCCGCGGGTCGCGGCCAGCCCGGTGGCGTTCGAGTGCCGCCATACGCAGACGCTGCGCCTCGCCGCGCGGGACGGGCGCGCGCTGGATAGCTGGCTGATCCTCGGCGAAGTGGTCGGCATCCACATCGCGCCGTCTTTGCTTCAGGACGGCGCGTACCGCACGGCGGCCGCGCATCCGATCACGCGCGGCGGCGGCCCGGCCGACTATTTCGAGATCACCGAGGATGCGCTGTTCCGCATGCGGCGGCCCGGCTGAGCTACCGCGTCGGCACCGGCTCGGGACCCGAATAATCGTAGAAACCGCGCTTGGTCTTGCGGCCATACCACCCCGCCTCGACATATTTCACCAGCAGCGGCGCAGGGCGGAACTTGGGGTCGCCGGTGCCTTCGAACAGCACGCGCGTAATCTCCAGGCAGGTATCCAGCCCGATGAAATCGGCCAGCGTCAGCGGACCCATCGGGTGGTTGAGCCCCAACTGGCACGCCAGATCGATATCGCGGATCGTCGCCACGCCCTCGCCCAGCGCGAAGCACGCTTCGTTGAGCATCGGCATCAGCACGCGGTTGACGATGAAGCCGGGCGCATCGTTCGCGCGCACCACCTGCTTGCCGAGGGCGGCGGCATAGCCCTCGACGATCGCCACCGTCGCGTCCGACGTGGCGAGGCCGCGGATCAGTTCGATCAGCCCCATCACCGGCACCGGATTGAAGAAATGCACCCCGACGAAGCGGTCCGCCGCGGGCGCCGCCTGCGCCAGCCGCGTGATCGGGATCGACGAGGTATTCGACGCGAGGACGGCGTCCGCGCCCATCACCTTGCCGACCTCGGCGAAGATCGCGCGCTTGATCTCCTCGCGCTCGGTCGCGGCCTCGATGACGAGGAAGGCGGGCGCCATTTCGCCTACGCCCGCAACCGGTTCTATCAGCGCGAGCGCGGCGTCGCGCGCCTCGGCGTCGATCTTTTCCTTGCTCACCAGCCGGTCCAGCGCCTTGGCGATGCCGGCCTTGCCCGCCTCGGCGCGGTCCCGCGACACGTCGGAGAGCAGCACGCGGTAACTCGCTTGCGCCGACACCTGCGCGATCCCCGCGCCCATCTGCCCCGCCCCGATGACTCCGACCGTGTTCATGCTCGCCTCCACGAAAGTTTGGCGGGCTGTAGCGACCGCGCGAGCGCTCGGCTAGGCTCAGGCTAGGGCGCCGGCCGTGCCGGCTGCGCCTCGGCGAGGATCACCGCGAACAGGCCGGCGGGATCGGTCCATTCCGCGACCGGCGTCCATCCCCCGGCGCGCAGCAGCAGGCGCGCGTCGCGGGGCCCGAACTTGTGGCTGTTCTCGGTGTGGATCGTCTCGCCCGCCGAAATCTCGAACGGGCGGCCGTCGATGGTGAAGGCCATGTCCTCGCGCGCTTCCAGATGCATCTCGATCCGGGCGCGATCGTCGTTCCAGATCGCGCGGTGGCGGAACCGCTCGACCGGGATGGTGCCGTCGAGCTCGCGGTTGATCCTTTCGAGCAGATTGCGGTTGAACGCCGCCGTCACGCCTGCCGCGTCGTCATAGGCCGCTTCCAGCACGCCCGCGTCCTTGATCCGGTCGATCCCGATCAGCAGCATCGCGCCCCCCTGTTCCCTGGCCCCGAGCGAGGCCTTCATCGCGCGCAGCAGGTCGACCGACGCCTGCGGGGTCATGTTGCCGACGGTCGAGCCGGGGAAGAAGCCGAGCTTGGGCGCGTCGGCGACCTGGGCGGGCAGCGCGATCGGCCGCAGGAAATCGGCCTCGACCGGCAGCACCGGCAGGCCGGGAAAGGCCGATGCCAGCGCGGCCGACGATTCGCGCAGGAAATCGCCCGAAATGTCGATCGGCACATAGGCGGCGGGCGACACCGCCGCGAGCAGGATCGGCGTCTTGGTCGACGAGCCCGAGCCGAACTCGACCACCACGCGCCCGCCGCCCGCGAGTTCGGCCACTTCGGGGCAGCAGGCGCGCAGGATCGCGGTCTCGGTCCGCGTCGGATAATATTCGGGCAAGCCGGTGATCGCCTCGAACAGTTCCGATCCGCGCCGGTCGTAGAACCACCGCGCCGGGATCGCGCGCGGGCGGTTTTCAAATCCGCGCAGCACGTCATGGCGGAACGCCGGGTCGGCCAGCGACGCCTGGCCGTCCTCGATTTCCTGCTTGAGCATTATTCGATCGCTCCCGCGATGCGGCACCGGCCCGCTCCCCCACGGGCCTCTCGCAAAATATTACCTTGCGGGGCGGCCCCACCCCGCCCCCCCTTCAGGATACGCTGTGGGAGGAGGGGGGGGAGGCGGGGTGGGAGAGCGGGCCGGTGCCGTGACATCAAAGATCCTTCGCCAGCCGCACGCCGGTGAATTGCCAGCGCTGGTGCGGGTAGAAGAAATTGCGGTAGCTCGCGCGCGCATGGCCGCGCGGCGTCGCGCACGATCCGCCGCGCAGCACGCACTGCCCGCTCATGAACTTGCCGTTATATTCCCCGACCGCGCCCGCGGCGGCGCGAAAGCCGGGATAGGGGCGGTAGGCGCTGCCGGTCCATTCCCACACGTCGCCGAAAAAGGCCGGGCCGCCGGCGCCACCCCGCGACGCGTTACCTTGCGGGGACCCCGAGGACGGCCGCGGCTCGACCGGTCCGGCCGCGTCGAGCTGGTTGCCGCCCGCCGCGTCGTGCGCGCTCGCCGCGACTTCCCATTCGGCCTCGGTCGGCAAGCGCGCGCCGGCCCAGCTCGCATAGGCGTCCGCCTCGTAGAAGCTGACATGCGTGACCGGCGCGGCCGGATCGATCGCGCGCCGTCCGTCGAGCCCGAAGCGCGTCCACCCGCCGTCCGCCTGTTCCCAATAGAGCGGCGCGACGATCCCCTCGCGCTTCACCCACGCCCAGCCGTCGGACAGCCAGTACCGCGCCTCGGCATAGCCGCCATCGGCGATGAACGCGGCCCATTCGCCATTGGTGACGGTGCGGTCGGCCAGCGCGTGGGGGGCGAGCAGCACCTGGTGGCGCGGCCCCTCGCAATCGAAGGTGAAGCCCGGCCCGTCCGAGCCGATCTCGGCGATCCCGGCGATGCCTTCGATCCACCCCACCGGGCCCGGCATCGCGACCGGCACCTTGCGCGCGGCCGGCCAGATCGCCGGTTCGACCGGATTCTGCGCCATCAGATGCAGCATGTCGGTGACGAGCAATTCCTGATGCTGCTCCTCGTGGTGACAGCCCAGCGTCACCAGGTCCCGCGCCGCCGGCGGCAGAGCGGGCAGCGCCGCCAGCACCGCCGCATCGACATGCGCGCGATATGCGATCACCTCGTCGAGCGACGGCCGCGTCACCATCCCGCGCCGGCCGCGCGCATGGCGCCGCCCCTCGGCCTCGTAATAGCTGTTGAACAGGAACGGAAAACGTTCGTCGTATGGCGCATGGTCGCTCACGAAATCGCGCAGCACGAAGGTTTCGAGGAACCAGGTGGTATGCGCCAGATGCCATTTGGCGGGCGACGCATCCTCCATCGACTGCGCCGTCGCATCGGCATCCGACAGCGGCGCCACCAGGTCGACCGACAACGCGCGCACGCCTTGAAAGCGCGCCGCCAGCGCGGAAGCATCGGTCCGGGGTACAGTCCGCGTCCGCATCGTCGTCCCCCTTCTTCCCGAAAAACTAGTCCGGATACCGGTTCCGCGCCTTCACCTGCATCAACGCGTCGCGCCCGGCCGCCACAGAACGTCCCCGCCGGCGTTTTGGTTCACCGCCCGCGCGGCGACGAACAGATAATCCGACAGCCGGTTGAGATAGGCGACCGCGAGCGGGTTGACCGGCACCGTCCGCGCCGCCGCGATCGCCGACCGCTCGGCGCGCCGCACGGTCGCGCGCGCGACGTGCAGCGCCGCCGCCGCCGCCGTGCCGCCGGGCAGGATGAAGCTGGTCAGCGCGCCCAGATCGGCATTCATCCGGTCGATCTCGCTTTCGAGCCGCTCGATCTGCACCGCGACGATGCGCAGCGTCAGCTCGGACGGCGCGAAATCTTCCCCCGGGGTCGCCAGGTCGGCACCGAGATCGAACAGGTCGTTCTGCACCCGCTCCAGCAACGCGGCGAGCCACGCCGACGCGGCGCCGCCCGCTTGCCCGATCGCGCTCACCGCCACGCCGATCGCGCTGTTGGCCTCGTCGACATCGCCGATCGCCGCCATCCGCGCCTCGTCCTTGGCGACGCGCGATCCGTCGACCAGACCGGTCGTGCCGTCGTCGCCGGTGCGGGTATAGATGCGGTTGAGCTTGACCATGCCGGCTCCCTCCGGTTCGGCTCAGGTCTTGCCGGCCATCCACAGCAGCAGCACGACGAGGAAGATCGCCACCGCCTGCAGCATGACGCGGTACTGCATCATCTTGTTGGACTTGGTCGCCGCGTTGATCGCCGCTTCGCCGGCCGGCGTGCCGTCGCGCATCTGCTGGCTCGCGCCGAGCAGGAAAACGACCAGGCCGCGCACCAGCACGACGATGACCGCGATCATCGTCGCGACCAGCAGGATGGAGAGGAAGGTGCTCATGATCCCCAATCTAGGCATTCGCGCCCTTAAAGCAACGGGCCAACGCCGGACGAATGCCGCCCCGCCCGAAGCGCCGCGGCCAGCGCCGCGCCGTCGCCGCCGCCCGCGCGCAGGCTTTCGAGCGTCGGCGCGCCGGCGCGCTTGGCCAGCCGCGCGCCGTCCGGCCCGGTCAGCAGCGCGTGGTGGCGATAGCGCGGCGTCGGCAAGCCGAGCAGCGCCTGCAACAGCCGGTGCACGTCGGTCGCCGCGAACAGATCGGCCCCGCGCACGACATGCGTCACGCCCTGTGCCGCATCGTCCACCGTGACGGCGAGATGATAGCTGGCCGGCGCATCCTTGCGCGCGAGCACGACGTCGCCCTGCGCGAGCGGATCGGCGGTGACGGGGCCGGCGATCTCGTCGGTCCATCCGAGCCCGCCCTCCCCGCCTTCATCCGTCACCCCGGCCCTGTGCCGGGGTCCACCGTGCAAAACATCTTGCGGTTCGGGGGGCGAGGTCGGCCCCGGCACGGGGCCGGGGTGACGAACGGGAGAAGAGGTGGCGGCAGCCACCGCCCTCGCCATGTCCAGCCGCCACGCATGCTGCGCCCCCGCATCGATCCGCCGCCCGCGCTCGCCGTCCGACAGCCCCCGGCACGTCCCCGGATATACCTGCGCCAGCCCGTGCGGCGCGCTCAGGCTCGCCGCGATCTGGGCGCGCGTGCAGAAGCACGGATACAGCAGCCCCCTGCCGCGCAAGCGCTCCAGCGCCGCCGCATACGCCTCCAGCCGGGTCGATTGGAACAGCGCCGACCCGTCCCATGCCAGCCCGAGCCAGCGCAGATCCGCCTCGATTGCCGCGACATGCTCGGCGCGCGAGCGCGTGCCGTCGATATCCTCGATCCGCAGCAGGAAGCGCCCGCCTGCCATCCCGTCGGCGCCCCGCGCGCGGTCATGCGCCTGGATCGCGGAGAAAGCGTGGCCGAGATGCAACCGCCCCGTCGGGCTCGGCGCGAAGCGCGATACGACAAACGAACTCAATCCCGGGCTCGGCGCGAAGCGCGAGACGACAGACTGATTCATCTCGGGCGCGGCGCGAAGCGCGTGACGATCGGCGTCACGGCGTCATCCCGCACTTGACCGCGAGTCGCGCGCTGTGCTGAAATCGCGGGAGACGGGTGGCGCTGTCATCACGGCGTCACCCTAACGGGCAAGAAGCCGCCGAGAAAGCGCCGCGCGTCGCTTGGCTATGGGGGGCGTCGCCGTGTACCATCCCGATCTGATCCGCCACCCCGATGGCTGCCCCGCGCTCGTGCTCAACGCCGATTATACGCCGCTGAGCTATTATCCGCTCAGCGTATGGCCGTGGCAGACCGCGATCAAGGCGGTGTTCCTCGACCGCGTCGACATCGTCGCCGAGTATGAACGCGAAGTGCGCAGCCCGACGATGCGGGTGAAGCTGCCCTCGGTGATCGCGCTGAAATCCTATGTCCGCCCCTCGGCCTTCCCGGCGTTCACGCGCTTCAACCTGTTCCTGCGCGACAAGTTCGTCTGCCAATATTGCGGCTCCGGCAGCGACCTGACCTTCGACCACATCGTCCCGCGCGCGCAAGGGGGGCGCACGACGTGGGAGAATGTCGCCACCGCCTGCGCGCCGTGCAACCTCAAGAAGGGCGGCCGCACCCCCCGGCAAGCGCACATGCCGCTGCACATCGACGCGATTCGCCCGACGAGCTGGCAATTGCAGGAACATGGCCGGCGCTATCCGCCCAATTTCCTGCACGAGACCTGGCACGACTGGCTGTATTGGGACGTCGAGCTGGAGGCGTAGCGCGCCGCGCTGTCCTACACGGCGCGATTATGCTCCATCATGCGGATGGCAGACGATGATCCCCGCAGCCCCGCGCCGATCCGGCAGGACCCGCGCGCTCTTTCCCCGACGAACGCCCCGCCGGCGATGCTCGATGCCAACGGCTTCGACCCCGCCGAGTTCGAGTGGCGCCCGGTTCCGCGCCGGCCGCGTACCGACGGCTGGACACCGGATGTGCAGCGCGCCTTCATCCAGGCGCTGGCCGATACCGGCATGGTCGAACACGCCGCGCGCGAGGTCGATATGTCGGTGCAAAGCGCCTATCGCCTGCGCCGTGCGCCCGGCTCGGAAAGTTTCGCGCGTGCCTGGACCGCGGCGCTCGTCGCGGCCGCCGAGCGCGTGCAGGATCTCGCCTTCGCGCGCGCGATCGAAGGGGAGGATACGCCCGTCTTCGACCGTGACGGCTGCCGGATCGGGGCGCGTTGGCGGACGAACGACCGGCTGACGATGTTCATCCTGCGCGCCTATTTTCCCGAACGCTACAGGCATGCGCACGAAAACGCCCGGTCGCCCGCCGAGCCGCCGCCGCCCTCGGTCGCCCCGGTAGCGGAGGCGCTTGCGGCGCTCGCCCCGGTCACCCCCGTGGAGCCGCAGCACCTGCTTCCGCCCGACCGGCTCCGGACACTGGTCGAGGGAGCACGCGGCGTGGCGGAGGTCGACGCCCTCTACCCGCCGGAGGATCGCGCGCGATACGTCGGTTCCCGGATCGAGGCGGATCACCCGGCCGCTTCCGCTCGCGCGCTGTATCGTCGCAAGCGCTTGCTTGAGCGCCCCGAGGAAGAAGCGGAGGAATGACGCATTCCCGGGGTTTTTAGGCTAACTTTCGCCTAACCTTCCGCGCCGTCCGGCCGCGGTCCGGGTCCATCGGCGCTTGCGCGGAACCGTTTGGCTCACCACAAGGCGGGCATGACCGACCTCACCCCGCCGCCAACGCCCCCCGTCGCCGCCACCCGCCCGCACCGCTTCACCGTGCACGGCGTCACGATCGAGGATCCGTGGGCGTGGCTCAAGGATCCCGACTATCCCGAGGTCAACGACCCCGACATCCTCGCCTATCTCGACGCGGAGAATGCCTATTTCGAGGGCGTGATGGCGCCGCACAAGGCGCTGACCGACCGGCTCTATGCCGAGATGAAGGGGCGCATCAAGGAAGACGATTCGTCCACCCCACAAAAGGACGGCGACTGGCTGTACTGGACTTCGTTCGAGACCGGCGGCGAATATCGCAAATGGTGGCGCAGGCCGGTCGCGGCCAAGGACGACGGCAGCGAGGACGTGCTGATCCTCGACGAGCCTGCCCTGGCCGAGGGCAAGGAATATTTCCGGCTCGGCGCGTTCGCGGTGTCGAACGACGGCCGGCTGCTGGCCTATGCGATCGACGATAACGGCTCGGAACGCTTCGAGGTGCGGGTCAAGGATCTGACCACCGGCGCGCCTCTGCCCGACGTCATCCCCGGCATGCTGTCCGAGATCGTGTGGACGGCGGACGACAAGGGTTTCCTCTACGGCCTCGCCAACGAGCAATGGCGTACCGACAATGCCCGGCTGCACTGGCTCGGCGCCGATCCGGCGAGCGACGTCGAATTGTTCAGGGAAGCGGACGAAGGCTTCCGCGTCGGCGTCAGCGAGACCAGCGACCGCAAGTGGATCGTGCTGGCGAGCGGCGACCATGTGACGAGCGAGGTCTATCTGATCCCGGCCACCGATCCGCTGGCCACGCCGCTGTGCGTCGCGCCGCGCAAGGCCGGGCGCGAATACGATGTCGACCTGCACGGCGACACGCTGTTCATCCACACCAACGACACCGACCCGAACTTTCGCCTCTGCACCGCCGACATCTCCGCGCCCGGCGAGTGGACCGAACTGATCGCGCCGAGCCGCCATTTCTACATGACCGGCGTGGATTGCTTCCAGGACTTCTTCATCCTCGACGGCCGCGAGGACGGCCTCGATCAGATCGAGATCCGCCGCTACGAAACGCCCCTGGAGGCACGGCGCATCGCCTTCCCCGAGGCGAGCTATGACGCGGGCCTGGGCAACAATCCCGAATATGACATGCAGGTGCTGCGCGTCGGCTACGAATCGATGGTCACGCCGGGCACCGAATATGATTACGACGTGGCGACGGGCACGCTGACCACGCTCAAGGTGCAGGAGATCCCCAGCGGCTACGACGCCGCCCGATACCGTACGGAACGGCTCAAGATCGTCGCGCGCGACGGCACCGAGATTCCCGTGTCGATCGTCTACAAGCTGGACGAAGGGGGGGGCGATTTCCCCAGGGACGGCTCGCGCCCGCTCTATCTCTACGCGTACGGCGCCTACGGCTACGCCATCCCGCCGGGGTTCTCGACCGGGCGGCTGAGCTTGCTCGACCGCGGCTTCGCCTACGCCATCGCGCATATCCGCGGCGGCGACGATCTCGGCCAGCAATGGTATCTCGACGGCAAGCTCGACAAGCGCGCCAACACCTTCAACGATTTCGTCGACGTGGCGAAGGGACTGATCGCCCAGGGCTGGACCGGCGCCGGCCGGATCGCGATCGCCGGGCGCTCCGCCGGGGGCGAACTGATGGGCGCAGTGGTCAATTCCGATCCCGATCTGTGGGGCGCGGTGATCGCCGACGTGCCGTTCGTCGATGTGCTCAATACGATGCTGGACGCGGAGCTTCCGCTGACGCCGGGCGAATGGCCCGAATGGGGCAATCCGATCGAGGATGCCGCCGCGTTCGACCTGATCCGGGGCTATTCGCCGTACGACCAGGTCACTCGCCAGGCCTACCCGCCGCTGTTCATTTCCGGCGGCCTCAACGACCCGCGCGTGACCTATTGGGAGCCCGCCAAATGGGCGGCCAAGCTGCGTAGCGTCAAGACCGATGACAATGTCCTGCTGCTCAAGACCAATATGGGCGCGGGGCATGGCGGCAAGTCGGGCCGCTTCGAGAGTCTGCGCGAAGCAGCCGAGGAGCACAGCTTTGTCCTGTGGCAATTGGGTGTGGAGGATGGCGCATGATCTGGATGCTGGCGCTGGCGCTGGTGGCGGCCCCGGCGGCGGTGGAAACAGCGGCGGCCGCGCAAGGCGAGCCGACCCCGCAGGCGCTGGAACTGGGCGTACGGCTGGCCCGGTCCGGGTCGCTCGCGGCGATCGCGCCGATGCTCGCCGACCGGGACGTGGAGGACGTTATCAAGGCGCATCCCGAATGGACTGCCGGTGACGCCGCCGTTTTCCGCGCGACGGCGCGCCGCGTCGCCACTGCCGACATCGCGCGTCTGGTCCGCGCGCTCGGTCATGCCTATGCCAGGCGCCTGTCGATCGCGGACCTCGCCTATCTGGTAAACGCCGTCGAAGGACCGGCCGCCACGCGGCGCCGGGCGATCGAAGCACCGGTGCTGGTCGAGGCGCTGCAGACCGTCGGCGCGATCGACTTCAAGCACGACACGCTGGCGGCCTTTTGTGCCGAGATGGGCAAGGGCTGCCCGGCAAGATGATACGCGAAGCGCACATCGCCGTTTTTGTGTCGCGCGGAACTCCCGCCGGGCTGATCGCTCGAGCGGCATCCCGCAGGAGGCAAGCGATGCCCGAACACCTGCCGGATTGGCGCGGCGCTGCGCTGCGCGGCGTGCGGGCAGGGGCGGAGCAGTTGACGATCGTCCAGCCGGTGCTTGGCTCCAGCCGGTGCTCGGCCACGACTTCGCGACGCTTGTCCCGGTCGCCCGCGCGGCGGTTACCCGAACAGGCTCAGGTCTCCGCCGGCAAGTATATCTCCCCGCCCTTTTCCCGGAATACCTCGCTCATCGCCGCCATCCCGGCATTGGCGAAGGCCGCGCGGTCGCCATCGGCGCTGTCCGCCGCAAGGAACGTGTCGGCCGGCTGATTCTGTTTCGCGGCGAAATCCCGCACTTCCTGCGTGATCTTCATCGAGCAGAATTTGGGCCCGCACATCGAACAGAAATGCGCGGTCTTGGCCCCTTCGGCGGGCAGCGTCTCGTCATGATATTGCTCGGCCGTGTCGGGGTCGAGCGACAGGTTGAACTGGTCGCGCCAGCGGAATTCGAAGCGCGCGCGGCTGACCGCATCGTCGCGCAGCCTGGCCGCCGGATGACCCTTGGCGAGATCGGCGGCATGCGCGGCGAGCTTGTAGGTGACGACGCCGACCTTGACGTCGTCGCGGTCGGGCAGGCCGAGATGCTCCTTCGGTGTCACGTAACACAGCATCGCCGTGCCGTACCAGCCGATCATCGCCGCGCCGATGCCGCTGGTGATATGGTCGTAACCCGGCGCGATGTCGGTGGTCAGCGGCCCCAGCGTATAGAACGGCGCCTCGCCGCACACTTCGAGCTGCTTGGTCATGTTCTCCTTGATCTTGTGCATCGGCACATGGCCGGGGCCTTCGATCATCACTTGCACGTCGCTCGCCCAGGCGCGGTGGGTCAGCTCGCCGAGCGTGTAGAGTTCGCTGAACTGTGCTTCGTCATTGGCGTCGGCGATGCTGCCCGGACGCAGGCCGTCGCCCAGCGAATAAGCGATGTCGTATGCCTGCATGATCTCGGTGATCTCGTCGAAGCGTTCGTAGAGGAAGCTCTCCTTGTGGTGC
>CAXTJX010000022.1:0-32529 GCA_964244765.1 uncultured Sphingomonas sp.
ATCTGCATCGCCGCCACCGTCATCTTCTGGCTCAATCAATGAGTCCTGAGCCTAGGTCACGCGATCCGCTTCGCCACTGCCTCCAGTTGCTCGGCGACCGTCGACCAGCCGTCGTGAAAGCCCATGTCCTCGTGTCGCTTCATCGCCTCGGCGGTCCAGTGGCGCGCGCCGGCGGTGTAGCGGGTCTTGCCGTCCTCGTCGGCGAATTCCATGAAGCCGACCATGAACGGGCCGCTGGGCTGCCAGCCGTGCGAGAAGGCGTCGGTGAAGACGATCCGCTCCAGCGGGATCACTTCCAGGAACACCCCTTCCTGCGGCGCTTCCTCGCCGTCCGGGCCGCGCATGACCATCGCCGAGCGGCCGCCGGGGCGCAGATCCTGCGCGATGATCTCGGTGGTCCACGGCCTGGGGCACCACCACTCCGCGAGATGATCTGTCCAGGCGCGCCACACCGCTTCGCGCGGCGCATCGATCAGGCGCGTGATCGTCAGGTCGTGGGTGTCGGACATCGTCTCTCTCCTCAATCGCGGTCGGGGGCGCCGAGCGGGAAGAAGCGGCGGTACGGCCGCGCCTCGTCCACCGCGCGGGCGAAGGGGGGCCAGGCGAGCAGGCGCGCGCGATACGCCTTCAGCGCGCCGCGTTCGTCGGGGATCGGGTGCGCCCAGTCGGCGTAGAACAGCGCCGGCGCGGCGGCGCAATCGGCCAGCGTCGCGGTCGCGCCCGCCGCCCACTCCCGCCCGGCCAGGTGCGCGTCGAGCCAGGCATAGGCGGTGTCGAGCTTCGCGCGCGCGTCCGCCACGCCGTTCGGGTCGCGCTTGTCGAACGGGCGCAGCGCGTTGCCGACCAGCTTCTGCATCGGCGTCATGACCGTGGTGTCGAACACCCGGTCGAGCAGCCGCACCTCGATCGCCGCGTCGCCGTCGGGCAGGAAACGGTGCGCGCCGGGATGATGGACGTCGAGATACTCGATGACGATCGACGCCTCCGGCACGGTGCGGTCGCCATCGGCCAGCACCGGGAAGGTCCCGAACGGCCAGCGCGTCGCGAGGTCCCTGCCATGGTCGAGATGGTCGGGGTCGAGCATCCGATAGGCGAACGGCGTGTCGTTGGCGTAGAGCGCGATCAGCACCTTCTGGCAGTAGGACGAGAAGGGGTGCGCGAAGAGCTGCAGCTCAGCCACCGGCCACGGCCCTTTCGATTCCCGCGATGTCGATCTTGCGCATCGTCATCATCGCTTTCATCCCGCGCCGCGCCGCCGCCTTGTCGGGGTTGGTGGTCGCCGCCAGCAGCGCGCGCGGGGTGATCTGCCAATTGACGCCCCATCTGTCCTTGCACCACCCGCACATGCTTTCCGATCCGCCGTTTCCCACGATGGCATCCCACAGCCGGTCGGTTTCCTCCTGATCGTCGGTATGGACCATGAACGAGACCGCCTCGGTCTGCGGGAAGCGCGGCCCGCCGTTGAGGCCCAGGAACGGCATGCCGCACACGGTGAACTCGACCGTGATGACCTCGCCCGCGCGCCCGTCGGGATAATCGAGCGGCGAGGTGTGCACGGCATCGACCCGGCTGTCGGGAAAGGTCGCCGCATAGAAGCGCGCGGCTTCCTCGGCGGTGCCGTCATACCAGATGCAGGGGGCGATCTTGCAGGTCATGTCGCGTCTCCTATCTGCCGCCGACCAGCGCGAAGGCGGCGCCTTGCGGATCGCTGCCCGACAGAACGAACATGCCGCCGGGCACTTCCTGCGGTCCCATCGTGACGGTGCCGCCGGCGTGCTCGACGCGCGCCTTCGCCGCGTCGATCGAGGGCACGGTGAAATAGCACGTCCAACGCGTCGGGAAGCCGCCGGACGCGGTCATCGTCGCGCCGATCCGCGTGCCGTGATGGTCGATGAAGGCATAGTCCCCCATCCCGCCCATCGGCATCGCCTCGTTGCTCTCCCAGTCGAACAGCGCGCCGTAGAAACCGAGCGCGGCCTCGTGGTCGCTGGTGACGAGCTCGTTCCAGCCGCAATGACCGGGGCTGTTCTCGGCGAACGCGTGCGCGTCGCCGGCACTGTCGCCGCGCATGATGTAGAAGGCCAGGCCCTGCGGATCGGCGACGAAGGCGAAGCGGCCGACGCCGGGAATGTCCTGCGGCCCCAGATGCACGCTGCCGCCGAGCGCCTCGATCTTCGCGGCGGTGGCATCGACATCGCTCACGCCGACATAGCAGAACCAGCCGGGCCGCAGCGGCGTGCCGTCGGGCACGGTCGTCAGGCCGCCGATGCCCTGGCCGTCCGGCGCGACGAGGATGCGGTAATCGCCGGCCGCGTCATTGCCGAACGGCGTGACGGTCCAGCCGACCACCTCGGCATAGAAGGCCTGCGCCGCGTCGGCGTCGGTGGTCCTCAGTTCGTACCAGATCGGCGTGCCTTGCGGATTGGCCATCATCTCTCTCCTGTCGTTTCCTGTGGGGCGGATCGATATTCACCCTCTTTGGGGCCTTACTCCAAGCTTTCCGTCACCCCGGAACAAGCCTGTCCTGAGCTGGTCGAAGGGTCCGGGGTGACGGTTTGTAGAAAAGTCTGCGGCCAGAACTGCCGAATTGAAGGTCGATCCGCTCTAGCGATCCACCACGGCGCGGAAGCCGCCGAAGATCAGGCGCGGGCCGTCGAACGGCATCTCCGTGCTGCCGGGCTGCATGCGCGGGTCGGCCATCACCTTGGCCATGCCGGCGTCGCGCGTCGCCTTGTCGGGCCATTCGATCCACGAGAAGACGACCGTTTCGCCCTCCCGCGCCTGCACCGCGCGGCGGAAATCGGTGATCTTGCCGTCGGGTACGTCGTCGGCCCAGCCCTCGACCACGCGAGTCGCGCCGTGGTCCCTAAAGATCTCGGCGGCCGTGCCGGCGAAATCGGCATAGGCCTCGGCGCCGGTGCCCGGCTTTACCGGGGCCAGGAAGCCGTCGATATAGATCATCGTCCCTCTCCTCGTGACTGCTCGACGAAATCGGCGAGATGCGCCGCCAGCGCGCGCCGGTACGCCGGCCGCGCTTCGCCGCGCGCGACATAGGCGGCGAGATTGGGGAAGTGATCGAGCGCGCCGCCGCGCGCGCCGCGCAGGACGTGGACCATCACCAGATCGCCGACGGTGAAGGTGTCGCCGTCCAGCCAGGCCTTGTCGCCGAGCGCCGCCGACAGATCGGCCAGCCGCGCGCGCAGATCCTCGATCACCTTGGGGTGGCGCTCCTTCGACCATAGACGGTCGGCCTCGAACAGATCGTTGACCACGACCGCCATGACGAACGGCTCGACCGAATTGAGCGCGGCGACGACCCACTGTTCCGCGCGCGTCGCGGCGGCGGGATCGTCGGGGAGCAGGCCGGGCGCGGCGCGGGCGATGTGCAGGCAGATCGCGCCCGATTCGAAGATCTCGACCGTGCCGTCGGCATAGCTCGGCACTTGGCCGAACGGCTGGTGGCGGCGCTCGGCCGCGGACTTGACCGCGTCGCCGGCGAGCACGCGCACGGCATAGTCCTGGCCGGTCTCCTCGAACGCCCAGCGCGGGCGCATGTCGCGCACATGGCTGCGCGCGAACGCGGGCACCCAGGCGAAGGCGGTGATGGTCGGTTTCATGCTATCGCTCCCGCGTGCTGCTCAGGCGTGGACGGTTTCGGGCGGGCCGGCTGCGACGGCCGCCGGGTCCATCCAGAACGGCCCGAAGCCGTGGCCGTCGGGATCCTCGAACGCGCGGCTGTACATGAAGCCGAGGTCCTCGGGATCGTGCAATTCCCTGCCGCCCGCCGCGATCGCCGCCTCGGTCATCGCATCGACCGCCGCCCGCCCGCCCGGCGACAGGGCGATCAGCGCGCCGCTGACGGTCTTCGCGTCGATGATCCGCTTGGACGTGAAGGTCGCGTAGAAGGCGTGGTCGAGCAACATGAAGTGGATCGTGTCGGACCAGTTCATCGCCGCGGCCTGCGCGTTCGAGAATGCGTCGTTCTTCACCAGGCCGATCGCTTGGTAGAAGGCGGTCGACCTGGCGACGTCGGTCACGGGCAAATTGACGAAGATCATCTTCTGGGTGGCGGTCACGGCGCTTGCTCCTCTTTGCCGAACGCTGCGTTGGCGAATCGGTGTTTGCATTGTCTGCACCCGTGAGTTATTTAAAGCAACCATGAAGTTAGAAAAATTAACCGATACGTCCAGGCGCTGGTATGACGATGCCTGCGGCACCGCGCTGGCGCTGGAACTGGTCGGGGAACGCTGGTCGTTGCTGATCGTGCGCGAGCTGATGTTCGGGCCACGCCGCTTCGGCGAGCTGCGCGCCGGGCTGTCCGGGATCAGCGCCAACGTGCTGACGCAACGGCTGGCGGGGATGGAGGAGGTCGGCATCCTCCTCCGGCGCAAGCTGCCGCCGCCGGCCTCGGTGCAGGTCTACGAACTGACCGAGTGGGGCTATGAAAGCGAGGTCGCGATCCAGGAACTGGGCCGCTGGGCGGTGCGCTCGCCGCGGCACGATCCGACGCTGCCGTTCAGCCCGGCCTCGGCGATGATGTCACTGCGCACAATGATCGACCGCACCCGCAGCGGCGCGTTCGACGCGACCGTGGGCTTCCGCTTCGGCAGCGAGGCGTTCGTTGCGCGCATGGACCTGGACGGCATCGCCATCCGCCGGGCCGATCGGCCCGCTGGCGACGTCGTGTTCGACACCGACGCGCCGACGCTCGCCTCGGTCATCTATGGCGGCCGGCCGATCGCGGACGCGGAAAGCGCCGGCGCGCTGACGCTGACCGGCGACCGCGCGCTGGCGGAAACCTTCGTGACGCTGTTTCCCCTCCCGGCAAAGCTGGGGTAACCGGAATAGGAACTTTACCCGTTCGTCGCGAGTAGGCATTGAACTTGTCGAAACGGCGTATCGAAGGACATGGCATAGCATCCTGTCCTTCGATATGCGTCTTCGACTTCGCTCAGCCGCTACTCAGGACGAACGGCGGATTTTGGATTAGACCCGACCCCATGACCGACATTTCCAATACCCAGCCCGGCCCGTTCTTGCTGGAGGGGCGCGAGACGACGATCCTCGACGCGCCCGACAGAATGGTGAAGGCCCGCGACCTGTTCGGCATCGACTCGGACATGGAAGTACCGGCGTTCAGCGAAGCGGACGAGCGCGTGCCCGATCTCGACCCGGCCTATGTGTTCGACGCCGACACCACGCTGGCGATCTGCGCCGGCTTCGCGCACAACCGGCGCGTGATGGTGCAGGGCTATCACGGCACCGGCAAGTCGACCCATATCGAGCAGGTGGCGGCGCGGCTGAAATGGCCGTGCATCCGCATCAACCTCGATGCGCATATCAGCCGTATCGATCTGGTCGGGCGCGATGCGATCGTGCTGAAGGACGGCCAGCAAGTCACCGAGTTTCGCGAGGGGCTGCTGCCATGGGCGTTGCAGACGCCGACCGCGCTGGTGTTCGACGAATATGACGCCGGACGGCCCGACGTGATGTTCGTCATCCAGCGCGTGCTGGAGACCGAGGGCAAATTGACGCTGCTCGACCAGAACCGCGTGATCCGTCCCAACCCCTGGTTTCGCCTGTTCGCCACCGCCAACACGGTCGGCCTGGGCGATACCAGCGGGCTGTATCACGGCACGCAGCAGATCAACCAGGGCCAGATGGACCGCTGGAACATCGTCGTCACGCTCAATTACCTGCCCGCCGCGGTCGAGGCGCGGATCGTGCTCGCCAAGTCGGGCGAATATGACAAGCCCGAGGGCAAGACGCAGGTCGACAACATGGTACGCGTGGCGGACCTGACGCGGCGCGGTTTCATCAACGGCGACATCTCCACCGTGATGAGCCCGCGCACCGTCATCACCTGGGCGCAGAACACGCTGATCTTCGGCGATGCCGGCTTCGCCTTCCGCCTGAGCTTCCTCAACAAATGCGACGAGACCGAGCGCGCGCTGGTCGCGGAATATTACCAGCGCGTGTTCGGCAAGGACTTGCCCGAAAGCGTGGTGGGGAAGACCTGACGCGCACATGAAAAGGGGCGGCTCCGCGCGGAGCCGCCCCTTTCCTGTTCGACAAATCGTGCGATCAAGCGAAGCGGACGCTCGTGCGCACCGCCGACTTGCGCCGCATGGCGGCACCCACGGCGCCGAAGCCGAGGATCATCAGACCCCAGGTTGCGGGCTCCGGGACGGCACCCAGTGCACGAACCACCAGCGTCTCATTGAAGGAGGGCCCGTTCCACGGCACTTCGCCGAAGCCGCAGGCGGAACCCTGGCCGTTGCACCAGTCGCCATGATAATAGGAGCCGCTGAAATAGGGCGTGGCGAGCGCGGCCGCCGAATCGAGCGTTGCCGACGTATACTGGAAGTTGGCACCGCTGATCGGATCCGACCCACCCAGCGGCACGTTCGCGCCGGCATACTTGAACAACAACGCGCTCGGCGCATTCAAGAGCTCAGCGGCGGTCGGCAGGCGCCAGCCGAACTGCGACTGGTAGCTCAGGTCGACGGTGGACGGACCGAGCGGCGAAGCCCAGGCCCATTGCAGATTCTGGTACGAAATCGTCGCGTTTACCGGCACCGGCGCGTTCAGGATGGCCGCGTTTGCCGTGCCGGCCAGCAAGGCACCGGCGGCCGCGGCGGCGAGCAGAAATGTCTTTTGTCTTTCCCTTTGTTCGCCGCCGACATCTCTCGAAAGAACCGATCACGTCGCGCAGGCATTACGATATCGTTTCCACGCAACATTGTCGCGAAGGTTCGATGACTTTGGATGCCAGAAAACGACGGAGTTGTTAATAGTCCATTAAAGTGAATATCTGTGCGCATCTTCGTGCTAAGGTATTATATTCTATGAAATCGTCCCGATCTGGTACGGGCTGGCACGATATTCCGGCGGCCACGGCGGTGTTGCGGCGGCAAGGCGCGCGACGTATCGTGCCGCGAGGCCGGCGGGGCGGCGCCGGTCGGCGAGATCAGGGCGGGGGAACGAATCTTGGACATTTTGGGTGTCGCCCTTCTGCTGGCGCAAGCGGCCGCAGCGTCTGCCCCCGCCGCCGCGCCCTGGGCGGTGACGACGCATGCCGGTGCGACGAGCACGGCGACGACCAGTTCGGCCTGGTCGAGCGACGGCAAGGCGCGGCTCGTCGTGCGGTGCGACGTAACGGCCGAGAAGATCGTCTCGATCCAGTTCATCCCCAAGCCCGGCTTCGCGCCCGCGCTGCCGCGGCCGGTGTCGATCAAGGCGGACGAGGACGGCTGGCTCGGCACCAACTGGCAATTCCCCGGCACCGGCGCGTTCGTCAGCGAGGATCGCGTCGTCACCAACCTCGCTGTGGTCATCGCGCACGGGCAGGCGATCCATGTCCGCGCAATGACGCCCGATAACGTCGCGGTCGACGCGACGTTCGTCGGGCCGGGCGAGGCGCCGGTGCGCCGCGTGCTGAGCGCGTGCGGCTATGATTTCGGGGTCGTCCCGCCGCGCTCGGCCGTGCCCGTCCGGCCGGCAGCGGCAATGCCGACGACAACTCGGCCCGATCCGGACGACGATCAGTGACACCGCCCGCAACGACGCTGGGCCGCCTCAACCATGTCGGGGTGGCGACGCCGTCGATCGAACGCTCGATCGCGATGTATCGCGACCTGCTCGGCGCGACCGTGATCGGCAAACCGTTCGATCTGCCCGCGCAAGGCGTGAAGGTGTGCTTCATCGACACGCCCAACACGCAGATCGAACTGATCGAGCCGTATGACGAGAATTCGCCGATCGCGGGCTTCCTGCGCCGGAACCCGGCGGGCGGGCAGCATCACGTCTGCTTCGAAGTGCCCGACATCCATGCCGCCGTCGCCGATCTGACGGCGAAGGGCGCCACCGTGCTGGGCGAACCCCGCATCGGCGCACACGGCACGGCCGTAGTGTTCGTCCACCCCAGGGACATGGGCGGGATGCTGGTCGAGTTGATGGAGCCGCCGGCCGGCACGCATGGGTAGCGTCGCGACGTGATCTGCGATATCTTCGCTCGCGCGAGCAAGCCCGTTCCCGACATGCGGCCCGACGCCAATGCCGACGATCTCGGCCCGTTCGATGAGCACGGCCAGCAGATCTGGTCGCCCGAGACCGAAGCGGCGGTCGCGCGGTTGCAAGCCGATCCGGCCTATGGGGCCGCGATCGCGCAAGCACCGGCGGATGCCGCTGCGGGGCGATTGCAGAAGACCGAAGAAGTCTTTGAGCGGCTGGCGGAACGTAACGCAATTGTGGCGGGCTGAACGCGTTTGTGAGACTGCAAGTGCCGAGACCGGTCTTTTTCGCCTCTGGTCGTTCGTCGCGGATCGGGACATCGACCGTGCCGACCATATCATCGAGGAAATCAGACGCCGCGCGATCCTTCCGGCGCATTTCCCGCTTCCGGACGCACTATCGATAAACAGGGTGGACAGGAGATGTCGCTCACGAACATTCAGTACGTGATTCGATATCGCCTCGACGACGACGAAATTTTGCTGCTTCGCGTCCATCGCGCCCGCGAAAACAGGGAGAGACCATGAACTACGAAATGATCCTGACCGAGCGGCGGGGGGATGTGCTGGTCGTGACGCTGAACAAGCCCGATCGGCTCAATGCGGGGCCGCCCGAAATGTTCGAGGAGATCGGGCACGCGGTCGCTCACCTGGGCGGCGCGCGCGCGGTCCTCGTGACCGGCGCGGGACGCGCCTTTTGTTCGGGGGCGGATGTCGGCAGCAGCGCGCCGAGCAGCGCCGATGCGGCCGACGCGACCTATGCGGCGCTGACCGAAAGCTACCACCCGACGATGGCGGCGCTCGCCGATCTCGCCGTGCCGGTGGTCAGCGCGGTACGCGGGCCGGCGGCGGGGATCGGGTGCAGCCTCGCGCTCGCCGCCGATTTCTGCGTCTGTTCGGATACCGCCTATTTCCTCCAGGCGTTCGTCAATATCGGGCTGGTGCCCGATGGCGGCGCGTCGTGGATGCTGCCGCGCCTGATCGGCAAGGCGCGCGCGACCGAGATGATGCTGCTGGGCGAGAAGGTGCCCGCGGCCAGGGCGCTGGAGTGGGGCATGGTCCACAAGGTCGTCGCCGACGAGACGCTCGACGCCGAGGCGTTCGCGCTGGCCGCGCGGCTGGCGGCTGGGCCGACCCGCGCGCTCGGCGCGATGCGGCGGCAAATCCGCTGTGCCTATGAGAGCGACTATGCCTCGACGATGCTGCACGAGGCGGAAAATCAACGCATGGCGTGCGGCACGGCGGATTCGGCGGAAGGGGGGATGGCGTTCCTGCAGAAACGCAAAGCGGTCTTTACCGGCGCGTGATGGGCACCGTCCGCTGCGAAAATGCACGGACGATGCGTGGTTTTGCGGCCTAGCCGTAACGACGAACGCGTTCTAAGGCTTTCGCCATGAGCTTGAAGCCGACGCTGGAACAATGGCACGCCGCTGCCGCGAGGGAGGTCAACGGCAAGGACCTGACTTGGCCGACGCCGGAGGGCATCGCGGTCAAGCCGCTGTATACCGCCGAGGATGTAGCCGCCCTCGACCCCGGCCTGCCCGGGTTCGCCCCCTTCACCCGTGGCGTGCGGGCGTCGATGTATGCCGGGCGGGCGTGGACGATCCGCCAATATGCCGGCTTTTCCACCGCCGAGGCCTCCAACGCCTTCTACCGCCGCAACCTTGCCGCCGGGCAGAAGGGACTGTCGGTCGCGTTCGATCTGGCGACGCACCGGGGTTACGACAGCGATCACCGCCGAGTGACCGGCGACGTCGGCAAGGCGGGCGTCGCGATCGACACGATCGACGACATGAAGATCCTGTTCGACGGCATCCCGCTCGACAAGATGTCGGTCAGCATGACGATGAACGGCGCGGTGATCCCGATCCTCGCCTTCTTCATCGTCGCGGGCGAGGAGCAGGGCGTGCCGCAGCACCTGCTCGACGGCACCATCCAGAATGACATCCTCAAGGAGTTCATGGTCCGCAACACCTATATCTACCCGCCCGAGCCGAGCATGCGGATCATCTCGGACATCATCGGCTACACCTCGGCGCACATGCCGAAATTCAACTCGATCTCGATCTCGGGCTATCACATGCAGGAGGCGGGGGCGACGCAGCTCCAGGAACTCGCCTTCACCATTGCCGACGGGCGCGAATACGCCAAGGCGGCGATGGCGAGCGGGCTCGATCTCGACGCGTTCGCCGGGCGGCTGAGCTTCTTCTTCGCGATCGGCATGAACTTCTTCATGGAGGTGGCGAAACTCAGGGCCGCACGCAAATTGTGGCATCGCGTGATGACCGATCTCGGCGCGAAGGACGAACGCAGCAAGATGTTGCGCACGCATTGCCAGACCTCGGGCGTGTCGCTGACCGAGCAGGACCCGTACAACAACGTCATCCGCACCACGGTCGAGGCGATGGCGGCGATGCTGGGGGGCACGCAGAGCCTCCACACCAACGCGCTCGACGAGGCGATCGCGCTGCCGACCGATTTCTCCGCCCGCATCGCCCGCAACACGCAGATCGTGCTGCAGGAGGAGACGGGCATGACGCACGTCGTCGATCCGCTCGGCGGCAGTTATTATGTCGAGGCGCTGACGCAGGAATTGTACGACCGCGCATGGGAGATCGTCGAGCGCGTCGAGGCCGATGGCGGCATGGCCCGGGCGGTCGCGCACGGCTGGCCCAAGACGATGATCGAGGAAGCGTCCGCCGCGCGCGCGGCGCGGGTCGACCGGGGCGAGGATGTGATCGTCGGGGTCAACAAATACCGGCTGGCCGAGCAGGACCCGATCGACATCCTCGACGTCGACAATGTCGCGGTGCGCGAGGCGCAGATCGCGCGCATCGCCAAGTCCAAGGCGGGACGCGACGAAGCGGCGTGCCAGGCGGCGCTGGATGGATTGCGCGAGGGCGCGCGCCATTCCTCCCCGTCCGTGTCGAGCGAAGTCGAGACACCTGACGCGGCGCGCGAGGCCAAGTCCCCCGACGTCGCTTGGGACGAACGCAAGAGGGAGACCAATCTCTTGGCCCTCGCGGTCGACTGCGCCCGCCAGCGTGCCACGCTCGGCGAAATCTCGCAGGCGATGGAGGATGTGTTCGGCCGCTACGGCACCACGCCGACGCCGGTCTCCGGCATCTATGGCGGGGCGTACGCATTCGACCGCGAATGGCAAGGGCTGAAGGACGGCGTCGTCTCGCTGGAGCGCCGCAACGGCCGCGTGCCTCGGCTGCTCGTCGCCAAGATGGGGCAGGACGGGCACGATCGCGGCGCGAACCTGGTGTCGTCGGCGTTCGGCGATCTCGGCTTCGAGGTGGTGCCGGGGCCGCTGTTCCAGACCCCGGCCGAGGCCGCGCGGCTCGCGATCGACAGCGACGTCGACGTGGTCGGCGCGTCGAGCCTCGCGGCGGGGCACAAGACGCTGATCCCCGAACTGATCGGCCATCTGCGCGAGGCCGGGCGCGGCGACATCAAGGTCATCGCGGGCGGGGTGATCCCCGCGCAGGACTATCAGTATCTGCGCGACGCCGGCGTGCAGGGGATTTTCGGGCCGGGCACGAACCTGGTGCAGGCGGCGGGCGAGGTGCTGCGGTTGTTGGGGCATAACATGCCGCCGGAAGGTCTCGATGAGATTGGGGAAGCTGCGGAATGACAGACACCCTTCGACACCCCGGATTTGTTCCGGGGTCCACCGTGCGACAACCAGCGCTTTTCCGAGCGGAGGAGTGGACCCCGGAACAAGTCCGGGGTGACGGGGTGCGCATGGATTGGTCGCGGCAGGAAATCGCCGACCTGTTCGCCCTCCCCTTCGACGACCTGCTCTATCGCGCGCAGACCGTCCACCGCGCCCACCACGCTGCCGGCGAGGTGCAGCTTTGCACGCTCCTCTCGATCAAGACCGGCGGCTGCCCGGAGGATTGCGGCTATTGCTCGCAGTCGAAGTCCGCCGACAGCGGCGTCAAGGCGACCAAGCTGATGGACCCGCGCGCCGTGCTGCAGATGGCGGCGCAGGCGAAGGATTCAGGCTCGCAGCGTTTCTGCATGGGGGCGGCGTGGCGCAACCCCAAGGACAAGGACATGCCCGCTATCGTCGAGATGGTGAAGGGCGTGCGCCAGATGGGGCTGGAGACTTGCATGACGCTCGGCATGCTCAGCCCCAGGCAGGCCGAAATGCTGGCCGATGCGGGGCTCGATTACTACAATCATAACATCGATACGTCGCCCGAACGCTATGACAGCGTCATCACCACGCGCACCTTCGCCGACCGGCTGGAGACGCTGGAGCATGTCCGCGAGGCCGGGATCAACGTGTGCTGCGGCGGCATCGTCGGCATGGGCGAGACGCGCGAGGACCGGGTCGGCTTCGTCCACGCGCTGGCGACGCTGCCGCGCCACCCGGAGAGCGTGCCGGTCAATGCGCTGGTGCCGGTGAAGGGCACGGTGCTGGGCGACATGCTGGCCGACACGCCGCTCGCCAAGATCGACGATATCGAATTCGTCCGCACCGTCGCCGTCGCGCGCATCACGATGCCGCTCAGCATGGTGCGCCTGTCGGCGGGGCGCGAGAGCATGAGCGAGGCGACGCAGGCCTTGTGCTTCATGGCGGGCGCGAACTCGATCTTCACCGGTGACAAATTGCTGACGACCGGCAACCGCGGCGACTCAGCGGACGCGGCGATGTTCGAACGGCTGGGCCTGCGGCCGATGACGGGCGCGGAGCCGATGCGAGCGGAGAAGATGTGTACTTCGTGTTGACGACGTACCGCCAAATCAAGCAGCGAGCACTTCGCTCCTTACGGTCGCGCCGAACCGCGTCTCCGCGATGTGCAGGTCATAGGCGGCCTGCATGGTAAGCCATAGCTGCGCGGGCGTACCCAAGCTCGCTTCCAGCCGCAGCGCCGTTTCGGAACTGATGCCGCGCCGCCCGGCAATGATATCCTGGATGCGCTGCGGCGGCACGCGAAGCTTCAACGCGAAGGCGTTGGCGGAAAGGCCGCGTGCTTCGAGTTCCTCCTTGAGGACCGCGCCGGGATGGACTTGCTGGAAGGCGAACTGGGCCATTTTTCCCTCAATGATAATCGACAATTTCGACGTCTTGGGCATTGCCGTCCCGGAAGCGAAAGACGAGCCGCCACGGCCCGTTGATCGTCATTGCCCATTGCCCCTGCCGGTCCCCGCTCAAGGTATGCAGACCAACCGACTTGAGCGGCGGGATATCGTCGAGCGACACCGCGGCGTGAAGCACTTGCAGCCGCAGCATCGCCTTGGCGGTATCAAGGCCGGCAAACTTCGACTTTCCCGCCTGCGCGAAGCGTCGGGTCGCGCGATTGGCAAAGCTGACGATCACGAAAGACGGATAACACGCATGGCATGCCATGCAAAGCATGTCGTATGGCGGAAATGAGGGGCTGATGTTCAAGAAAATCCTGGTCGCCAATCGCGGCGAGATCGCGTGCCGGGTCATGCGCACCGCCAAGAAGATGGGGATCGCGACGGTCGCGGTCTATTCGGATGCCGACGCGCGCTCCCCGCATGTGCTGATGGCGGACGAGAGCGTGCGGCTCGGGCCGCCCCCCGCCGGGGAGAGCTATCTGCTCGCCGACCTGATCCTGCTCGCGGCGAAAGAGACCGGCGCGGACTGCATCCACCCCGGCTACGGCTTCCTGTCCGAGCGCGAGAGTTTCGCCAAGGCCTGCGCGGACGCGGGGATCGCGTTCGTCGGCCCGCCGCCGAACGCCATCGCGGCGATGGGCGACAAGATCGAATCGAAGAAGCTGGCCAAGGCGGCGGGCGTCAACGTCGTGCCGGGCTTCCTGGGTGAAATCTCCGATACCGAGGAAGCGGTGAAGATCGCCGGCGGGATCGGCTATCCGGTGATGATGAAGGCCTCGGCCGGCGGCGGCGGCAAGGGGATGCGGCTGGCGTATGACGAGCAGGATGTGCGCGAGGGCTTCGAGGCGACCAAGCGCGAGGGCCTCGCCAGTTTCGGCGACGACCGCGTGTTCATCGAGAAGTTCATCGAAAGCCCACGCCATATCGAAATCCAGGTGATGGGCGACCGGCACGGCAACATCGTCTATCTGGGAGAGCGCGAATGCTCGATCCAGCGCCGCCACCAGAAGGTGGTGGAGGAAGCGCCGTCGCCGTTCGTGACGCCGAAGATGCGCCAGGCGATGGGCGAGCAGGCGGTCGCGCTGGCGCGTGCGGTGGGGTATTTCTCGGCGGGCACGGTCGAGCTGATCGTGTCGGGCGCGGATACGACCGGCGAAGGCTTCTATTTCCTCGAAATGAACACGCGCCTGCAAGTCGAACATCCCGTCACCGAGGCGATCACCGGGCTCGATCTGGTCGAACTGATGATCCGCGTCGCCGCCGGGGAGCCGCTGGGGTTCACCCAGGACGACGTGACGCTGACCGGCTGGGCGATCGAGAACCGGATCTATGCCGAGGACCCGTATCGCGGGTTCTTGCCGAGCATCGGGCGGCTGGTGCGTTATGCGCCGCCTCCATCGACCGACACCCCTTATATTCCCCTCCCGCTGGCGGGAGGGATTGGGTCTTATACTCCCCTCCCGCTTGCGGGAGGGGTTGGGGGAGGGGAGTCGACCGCTGGCGCTTCGCTTGACGCATTCCCCTTCCCCAGCCCTTCCCGCGAGCGGGAGGGGAGCAAGAAGCAACCCTATACCCGCGTCGACGACGGCGTGCGCGAGGGCGGCGAGGTCAGCATGTTCTACGATCCGATGATCGCCAAGCTCATCACCTGGGCACCGACGCGCGAGGAAGCGATCGATGCGCAGATCGCGGCGATCGACGCGTTCGAGATCGTCGGGCCGGGCAACAATCTCGATTTCGTCTCGGCGCTGATGCAGCACCCGCGCTTTCGCGGCGGCGACATCACCACCGGATTCATCGCCGAGGAATATCCCGACGGTTTCCACGGCGCACCCGCCTCGCCCGATCTGATCGCCGCGCTCGCCGCGATCGCCGCTTTCGCCGCGACCGCCGAGGCCGACCGCGCGCGGCGCGTCGACGGGCAGCTCGGCAAGCGCTTGCGGCCACCGTCGGCCTGGAGCGTCAGGATCGGCGAGACCGAGCATGCCGTCGACATTTCGACCGATGGCATCGCCGTCGACGGCAACGACCTGGACATCGCGCTCGAATACACGCCGGGCGACCGCATGGTCGAGGCCGAACTCGGCGACGCCCCGCTGGTCGCCAGGATCGCGAAGACGCGCGGCGGGTTCACGCTCACCGCGCGCGGCGCGAGCCATGTCGCGCGCGTGCTGCCCGCGCATGTCGCGCCGTATGCGCGACATCTGATCGAGAAGATCCCGCCCGATCTGTCGAAATTCCTGCTGTGCCCGATGCCGGGCCTGCTGATGCGGCTCGACGTGGCGGCGGGCGACGCGGTCGAGGCGGGGCAGCCGCTCGCCGTGGTCGAGGCGATGAAGATGGAGAACATCCTGCGCGCGGAGAAAGCGGGCCGGGTCAAGACGGTCAACGCCGCGCCGGGCGACAGCCTGGCGGTGGACGCGATCATCCTGGAGATGGAGTAAGAGTCCGTTTAGCAATGTGCCGAGGGGACCGCTCGAATTTCGCTCTTAGCGAGTTTTCCTACAAAACCGTCACCCCGGACTCGTTCCGGGGTCCACCGTGCCGCGAACTCGGCGATCACCATATTATCCGGGTCGAAAGACGCTTGGTGGACCCCGGAACGAGTCCGGGGTGACGCAAAGCTCCGGGGACAAGGCTCACCGAGGAGGATGAAGGTCGATCCGCCCTGGGCGGCTCCCTTAAAGCGTCCATCTTAACGCCTCCGTCGCCGCCGATACGAATTGCGACAAAAAATCGATGGACCGCCTGCGGTGTGTTAGTCACATGAACACCATGTCATGCGTCCGCTCCGCCGCCGTGCTGCTCGCTTGCGCCTTGCCGGCGGCGGCGTGCACCGTCGGGCCGGACTATCGCCCCGCGACGCCCGCCGCGCTCGGCGTGCCCGACGGTTATTCGGTGGCCGCCGATGCGCATGCGCATGCGAATCTCGCCGCGTGGTGGACGAGCTTCGACGATCCGCTGCTCGCCAGCATCGTCGAGCGCGCGCGGGCGGACAACCTCGACGTGGCGCAAGCCGTCGCGCGGTTGCGGCAAGCGCGCGAAGCGCTGGTCCAGTCGCGCGCGCAATTGCTGCCGACGGTGAGCGGATCGGCCGGCTATACCCGCTCGCAAGGCATCCTCGGCGGCACCACTACGCTGCCGGGCGGCACCACCGTCGTCACCGGGCGCGGCTCGGGCGATACGCTGTCGCTGGGGCTCGACGTCAGCTATCAGGTCGGCCTGTTCGGCGAAGTGCGCCGCACGGTCGAGGCGACGCGGGCGCAAGTGCAGGCGTCGGGCTATGATTATGCGACGGTGCTGCTGTCGACCGAGGCGGAAACCGCGCGCAACTACATGCTGGCGCGGCTGTACCAGGCGCAGTTGCGCAACGCACGGGATTCGCTCGCTTTACAGGACGACAATCTCGAGATCGCCGGGTTCCGCGTGCAGGCGGGCCTGGTCTCGTCGCTGGATAGCGAGCAGGCGCGCGCGCAACGCGCGCAGACCGCCGCGACGATCCCGGCGCTGGAGCAGAATTACAACGGCGCGGTATCGCGCCTGGCGGTGCTGACCGGCCAGGCCCCCGGCGCGCTCAAGGCCGAGCTGGCGGCGGTCAAGCCGATCCCCAGGGGACCGCGCGACGTCGCGATCGGCATTCCGGCCGACACGCTGCGCCAGCGCCCCGACGTGCGCGCCGCCGAGCGCACGCTGGCCGCCGCCACCGCGCAGATCGGCGTGCAGCAGGCGCAGCTTTATCCCGCGCTGGCGATCAGCGGCAGCATCTCGACCGACGCGTCGAAGATCGGCAGCCTGTTCGAAACGGTTGCCGGGCAGGCGTTCGCCGGCCTGACCCAGGCGATCTTCAACGGCGGGCGGTTGCGCTCGCAAGTGCGCGGGGCCGAGGCCGCCGCCGACGGTGCGTTCGCGGCGTACAAATCGACCGTGCTGACGGGACTGGAGGATGTCGAGAATGCCGTGGTCGCACTCGACAGCGCCAAGCGCCGCACGGCGGAGTTCGCGACGGCGCTCGACGCGTCGAACAATTTCGCGCTCCTGTCGCGCAGCCAGTACCGCGCCGGGCTGACCGATTTCACCACGCTCAACACGGCGGAAGCAAGCTTGCTTTCCGCGCGCAACGGGCTGGCGCAGGCACAGGCCGATCAGGCCAATGCGCTGGTCCAGCTCTATCTCGCGCTCGGCGGCGGCTGGGACACCGACGCCGATCCGACCGTCATCCCGCCCAAACCTTCTCCACAGGTACGATAAATGGCCGATCCAGCTTCTTCGGGGCCCCGCACCGATCTCGACGATTTCCTCGGCACCAAGCCCGTGCCCGCGTGGCGGAAATGGGGAAAGTGGGTCGCGGTCGGCGTGGGCGTCATCCTGCTGCTGCTGTTGCTGAAAAGCTGCCTCGGCGGCACCGCCAAGCCCGATTATGCGAGCGAGACGGTCCAGCGCGGCGCGCTCTCGGTCAGCGTGTCGGCGACCGGCAAGCTCGCGCCGACCAACCAGGTCACGGTCGGCTCGGAACTGTCGGGCCTCGTCACCAAGGTGGTGGTCGACGTCAACGACCGGGTCACGGCGGGCCAGCCGCTGGCCTTGGTCGATCCGTCGCGCTTCCAGGATACCGTCAACCAGAGCAAGGCGGCGCTCAACGCGGCGCAGGCGACGGTCGCGCAGAACCAGGCGACGCTGGCGCAATCGCAAGCGCAGCTCGCGCGCTTGCAGGAAGTCAGCCGCCTGTCGGGCGGGCGCGTGCCGGCCAAGACCGAGCTGGAGCAGGCCGTCGCCGACCGCGACCGCGCGATCGCCAACGTGAAGGCGGCGCAGGCCAACGTCGTGTCCGCCGCCGCGACGCTGTCGTCGAACAACACGCAGCTCGTGAAGACCGTGATCCGCTCGCCGGTGACGGGCGTGGTGCTCGCGCGCCAGATCGAGCCGGGTCAGACCGTCGCCGCCTCGTTCAGCACGCCGACGCTGTTCGTCATCGCCGAGGATCTGTCGGCGATGAAGCTGGAAGTCGCGATCGACGAGGCTGATGTCGGCTCGGTCAGGCAGGGCCAGCGAGCGACCTTCACGGTCGACGCCTTCCCGGGCAAGACCTTCCCCGCGACGATCACGCGAGTCGATGTCGGGTCCAACCTGTCGGCGCAATCGACCGCGACCACGACGACCACCGCCACCGCGCAGGTCGTGTCGTACGGGGCCACGCTCAGCGTCGCCAATGCCGACCTGCAATTGCGCCCGGGCATGACCGCGACCGCCGACATCACCACCTCGGCCAAATCGAACGTGCTGCTCGTCCCCAACGCCGCGCTGCGCTTCAAGCCGGCGGCGAGTACGTCGAGCCCGGGCTCGGGCAGCGGCATCGCCAGCGCGCTGATGCCGCGGCCGCGCCGCGCCGGCGGCGCGCGATCGGGCAAGGGCGAGACGGTCAAGCGCGGCGGAGCGCAGACCGTCTATGTCGCCGACGCCGGCGGTACGCCGCAGCCGGTGCAGATCACGACGGGCGAAAGCAACGGCACGATGACCGAAGTGCTCGGCGGCGACCTCACGCCCGGCGACAAGGTCATCACCGGGCAGCTTGCCGCGGGCGGCACGGCGGGCACGGCCAGGCGCGCGAGCGGCGGCGGGCAGCGCGGTGGCCAATAACGCCGCCCCGATCATCTCGCTGCGCGGCGTCACCAAGACGTATGGCGAGGGCGCGACCGCGTTCCAGGCGCTGAAGGGCATCGATCTCGACATCGCGCAGGGCGATTTCGTCGCGGTGATGGGCGCGTCCGGCTCGGGCAAGTCGACGACGATGAACATCCTCGGCTGCCTCGACGTGCCGACCGGCGGGACGTTCGCGTTCAAGGGCGTACAGGTCGAGACGCTCGACCGCGACCAGCGCGCGCTGCTGCGGCGCAGATATCTCGGCTTCGTGTTCCAGGGGTTCAACTTGCTGGCGCGCACCACCGCGCTGGAGAATGTCGAGCTTCCCCTGCTCTATCGCGGCGACGCCAAGAAGGCCCGCCACGACGCGGCGCTGGCCGCGCTCGACAAGGTCGGGCTGGCGAATTGGTGGGACCATACCCCGGCAGAACTGTCGGGCGGGCAGCAGCAGCGCGTCGCCATCGCCCGCGCGATCGTCACCGCGCCAGCCGTGTTGCTGGCGGACGAGCCGACCGGCAACCTCGATTCGGAGCGTTCGGTCGAGATCATGGAATTGCTCTCCGGGTTGAACCGCGACAGCGGCATCACCGTGCTGATGGTGACGCACGAGGCGGAAATGGCGGCGTTCGCGCGCACCATCGTGCATTTCAAGGACGGGCTGGTGGAACGGGTCGAGGCCCGGCACCGCCAAGGCGAGGTGGTAGCGTGAGTATACCCGCCTTCTCCCTCCAAACGCGTCACCCCGGGCTTGTCCCGGGGGCCACGGTGCCGCGATTCCTGCCGACGTCGGGACACGCTGCCCGGGGTGACGGCATCGCTGCGGAAGCGCATCCAATCGAGGCGCGGGGCTGATGCTCGGCACCACGCTCATCCTCGCGCTGCGCTCGATCGCGCGGCACAAGCTGCGGTCGTTCCTGACGACGCTCGGCATCATCATCGGCGTCGCCGCCGTCGTCACGATGGTGACGCTGGGCAAGGCGACGACGGCCGCCGTGCAGAAATCGATCTCGTCGCTCGGCACCAACATCCTGCAAGTGCGCCCCGGCCAGGGCTTCGGGCGCGGCGGCGGGGGACCACGCCCGCCCGACTTCAAGCCCGAGGACGCCATCGCGATCCGCGACCAGATCGCCGGCGTGAAGGCGGTCGCCGCGCAAGCCGGCACGACCGCCACCGCGATCTACGAGGGCGCGAACTGGTCGACCACCGTCAACGGCACGACCAATGCCTATTTCCAGGTCCAGCCCTGGCCGCTGGTCGAAGGCCGCACCTTCACCCCGCTGGAGGAAGCGGCGGGCAAATCGGTGTGCATCGTCGGCAACACCGTCAACGACAATCTCTATCGCGGCGGCTCGCCGCTCGGCACGCGGATGCGCGTCGGCGGCATTTCGTGCGACGTCATCGGGCTCCTGTCCAAGCGCGGGCAGGCGGGTTTCGGCGGCGACCAGGACGATGTCGTGCTGATGCCGCTCAAGACCGTGCAGCGCCGCTTCACCGGATCGACCGACCTCAAGCTGATGCTGGTCGGCGTCGATGCCGCTTATTCGAGCGCGGCGGTGCAATCCTCGATCGAGGATCTGCTGCGCGAACGCCGCAACATCAACGGCGGCAAGGACGACGATTTCAACATCTTCGATACAGCCCAGATCTCCGCGACGCTGACCGCCTCCACCACCTTGCTGACCGGCATCGTCACGGCGGTCGCGGCGATTAGCCTGATCGTCGGCGGCATCGGCATCATGAACATCATGCTCGTCTCGGTGACCGAGCGCACGCGCGAGATCGGCATCCGCCTGGCGATCGGCGCGGTGGCGAACGAGGTGCTGATGCAGTTCCTGGTCGAGGCGATCGCGCTGTCGATGCTCGGCGGGATCATCGGCCTGGCGGTGGCGCAGCTCGCGATCCTCGGCCTCGCGCCGGTGATGAAGGTCGATTACCTGTTCGTGCCGGAGATCAACGTGATCGCCTTCGGCATCTCGGCGCTGATCGGGGTGGTGTTCGGCTATTTCCCGGCGCGCCGCGCCGCCTCGCTCAACCCGATCGACGCGCTGAGGCACGAATAGCCGCGCGCAGCGCCCTGAGTCTTCTTTTCTCCTCCGCGTCCTCCGCGCCTCTGCGCGAACAAAAAGGTTGGTTGGCGCGGAGGACGCGGAGAAGAAAGATGATGCCCGCTTGCGCGGTAGGAACGTCATGGGCAGGACGCGGCATGACCAGTTGGAAACTGAGCTTGCCCTGCACCCGCGCCGAGGCGGAGGCGATCGATGCGGCGGACGATGTGGCCGCCGGCATGGTGCTGATGACGACCGAACTGTACGAGGATGACCGCGAGCATTGGCGGCTCGACGCCTATGTCCCGGCCGAACCCTCGCCCGCGACGATCGCCGCGATCCGCGCGCTGGTGCCGAGCGCGGGGAATGCCGCGCCCGCGATCGAGGCGTTGCCCGAGGAGGATTGGGTAACGGTCAGCCAGGAAGGGCTGGAGCCGATCGCGGAGGGGCGCTTCGTCGTCCATACCGGCGCGCATCCGGCGGCGGCGCCCGAAGGCGGCCGCGCCTTCCTGATCGACGCGGGCCAGGCGTTCGGCACCGGGCACCATGCGACCACGTCGGGGTGCCTGGCGATGCTCGACCGGCTGGCGGGGGAGCGCTTCGCACGCGTCATCGATATCGGCACCGGGACGGGCCTGCTGGCGTTCGCGGCGCGGCATCTGTGGCCCGCGGCGGAGATCGTCGCGACCGACATCGACCCGCGCGCGATCGTCGTGACGGGGGAAAACGCCGCGCTGAACGCGATTCGAGGCGTCGATCTGATCCTCGCCGACGGTGCGCTCGACGACGGCATCGCCGCACGGGCGCCCTATGATCTGCTGATCGCCAACATCCTTGCCGGGCCGCTCGTCTCGATGGCCCCGGAAATCGCCGCCATCGCCGCGCCCGGTGCGACGATCGTGCTGGCCGGCCTGCTGGAAACGCAGCGCGCCGACGTGGTCGCGGCGTTCGAGGGATGCGGCTGCACGCCCGGAGACGTCGATCGGCGCGGCGACTGGTCGATCCTGCGGCTGACGGCAGGGGCGAAACGCTTCGTACCGGACCAGCCGATCGACCCCAGGGGGCGCGACGGCTGGGCGCTGGATCTTTGAAGCGCCGGTTCCCGTTTCGATACCGAAGCGGCATTTCCGCTCGCACGGATGCGAAATCCGAATGCCGGATCTGGACAGCTTCAGTACATCGATACCGCGCAAAGACGCTTCGGACGCGCGGCCGGGCAGCAAGTACGAGTGAAACGAGCGATGAAACCGCCATCCAAATTGCTGTGGGCGCTGGAAGTGCCGCGCGGCGCGTTCGGGCTCGCCACGTTGTTCGGCGCGCGGCGGATGCTGGCGCTGGGCCCGCGCGGCGACGGGCGGCCGGTGATCGTGCTGCCGGGCATGTCCAATTCGGACCGCTCGACCTTGTTCCTGCGGCGTTATCTCGCGACGCTCGGCTATCGCGCGGAAGGATGGGGGCTGGGCCGCAACCTCGGCGCGCGTACGATCGGCGCGGACGGCGAGCGACTGCTCGCGCGCATCGGCGCGCTGCACGGCGAGACCGGCGAACGCGTGACGCTGGTCGGGGTGAGTCTCGGCGGGATCATGGCGCGATTCGCGGCGCACCGCCTGCCCGATACGGTGCGCGAGGTGGTGACGATCAGCGCGCCGTTCGCGGGGTCGCCGCGCGCCACCAATGTGTGGCGCGCGTTCGAGCTGCTGACCGGCGACCGCATCGACTCGGCCCATGTCGTCGCCCAGTCCGCGCTCGTCGCGCGGGCGCCGCCGGTGCCCGCCACCGCGATCTGGAGCCGCAGCGACGGGCTGGTCAACGGGCTGATCTGCCATGACGGGGAGTGCCGCTCGGTCGAGGTCAGGAGCAGTCATATCGGCGTGCAGGTACGGCCCGAAGTGCTGCTCGCGGTGGCGCGGGTGCTGGGGGAGCCAACGGATCCTCCTCCCCGGAAGGGAGGGGTCGGGGGTGGGTCGGCTCGCAATCGAGCGTAACGCCAGCCTCATGCCGACCCACCCCCGGTCTCTCCCTTTCAGGGGTGGGAGGAGTCAGCGCTCCGCCTGATATCCGTCATACCGCGCGCAATCGTCGCGTTCGCGCTTGCGGCATTCTTGTTCCCATTTCCTGCGGTCGCGGGCTTCGCGCTCCTCGGCCTTGCGCATCTTGCGGCCCGCGTTGCGGTCGGCCTCGGCTTGGCTCGTCGTCGACCAGTCGACCGCCTTGGCGGTCGCCTTCACCGGCAAGGTGACGACATCGACCGCGGCGCGGGCGAGGCAGCCGCCGGCCAGCAGCGGCAGCAGCGCGGCGGCGAGCAGAGCGTGGCGCATCATCGGCCCTCCTTCACGGCGTTGCGCGTCGCCACGCCGATTGCCGGAAAATCGGTGAAGAAACCGTCGATGCCGAGCGCGAGATAGCGGCGCATCGCGTCGGAAAGCTTGCCGTGCGCGGCGGGATCGGTGCCGACGCGCAGGCTCGGCGGCAGGAACATGTTCTCCGCGCGAAAGGTCCAGGGGTGGAGCCGCAGCCCGGCCGCATGGGCGTCCGCCACCAGCGTCGTCGGCGGCGCATCGCCGTTCCGGATCATCGCCAGGCCGGGGCCGATGCCATAGGCATACCGCGCGATCTCCTTCAGCCCGACCGGCGTGGCCATCGCGGCATAGCTCGGCGCGGCCTTGTCGGCGGGGCCGCCGTTCGCGTCCATCAACTGGATCAGCCGCAAGCCGGTCAGTTTGTGGATGCGCTTGAGATTGTCGACCTCGAACGACTGGATGAACACCGGGTCGCTCGGTTTCGACCAGCCCGCCGCGGCCAATTGGTTGACGAGCAGTACGTCGGTCGGATGGCCGATGCCGGCGAAATAGCTGGGATGCTTGGTCTCGGGATAGATGCCGACATGATGCTTCTTGGCCAGCACGATGATCTCGGCGAGCGTCGGGATCTCGAACTGGCCGTCATATTTCGCATTGTCCGGCCGCACCTTGGGGAGGCGTTCGACCGCGCGCAGCGTCTTCAGCTCGGCCAGCGTGAAATCCTCGGTGAACCAGCCGTCATGCCGCTCGCCGTCGATCACCTTGACCGTGCGGCGCGCGGCGAATTCGGAATGCTTCGCCACGTCGGTGGTGCCGGTGATGTCGTTCTCGTGCCGCGCGACCAGCACGTCGTCCTTGGTCGGCACCAGATCCGGCTCGATGAAGTCCGCGCCCTGTTCGATCGCGAGCGTATAAGATGCGATGGTATGTTCGGGCCGCAGTCCGCTCGCGCCGCGATGCGCGATGACGATCGGCGGAGAGAGCGGCGGCGGAGAGAGCGGCGGCGACGAGAGCGGCGGCGACGCGAGCGGCGATGAGGAAAGCGGCGCGGCCATCGGCGCGTTCTGCGCCGCCGCCGCGCCCGACGCCAGCGCCGCTGCTGCGAAAACCACGTTTCGGGTACGCAACGGCATCTTAAAAAGTCTCATCCTGCCACCTATCTTTATGGAAACCTGGCTGCGCACCTGCGTTACCCCATTCTTGCCACAGGGGCGATCCGATGCATTTCACGATCAATGGCGAGCGCCACGAGGCCGAGCCGGATATCCGCGCTTCGCTGCTCGATCTGCTGCGCGAGCATGTCGGGCTGACCGGCACCAAGAAAGGGTGCGACCACGGCCAGTGCGGGGCGTGCACCATCCTGGTCAACGGGCGGCGGATCAATTCCTGTCTCACGCTCGCGGTGATGCACCAGGATGATGACATTCTGACGATCGAGGGGATCGGCGGCGCGGACGATCTCAGCCCGTTGCAGGCGGCGTTCGTCAAGCATGACGGCTATCAATGCGGCTATTGCACGCCGGGGCAGATCTGCTCGGCGGTCGGCATGCTCGACGAGGTGCGCAAGGGCTGGGCGAGCCATGTCAGCGCCGACCTGACTCATATCACGCTCGACGGCCAGGAGATTTCGGAACGGATGAGCGGCAATCTGTGCCGCTGCTCGGCCTATCCCAACATCGTCGATGCTATTTTTGAGGTTTCTGGCACCGAGGTGGCAGAGGCATGAAGACCTTCGACTATGCCCGCGCCGACAGTCCCGCAGCCGCCGTCGCCGCGCTCAGCGAGGGCGCGCGCTTCATCGCGGGTGGCACCAATCTGCTCGACCTGATGAAATTGCAGATCGAGACGCCCCCCAAATTGGTCGATATCTCCCGCCTCGATCTGGCGCGGGTCGAGCGGCGCGCGGATGGCGGGCTGACGATCGGCGCGCTGGTGCCGAACAGCGATCTCGCCGCCAATGCGCATGTCGTCGGCGGTTATCCGGTGCTGGCGCGCGCGCTGCTCGCCGGCGCCTCGGGGCAGTTGCGCAACAAGGCGACGACCGGGGGCAACCTGCTCCAGCGGACGCGCTGCTATTATTTCTACGATACCGCGATGGCCTGCAACAAGCGGGAGCCGGGCAGCGGCTGCGCGGCGATCGGCGGGTTCAACCGCATCCTCGCGGTGCTCGGCACCAGCGACCAGTGCATCGCCACGCACCCCAGCGACATGGCGGTGGCGATGCGCGCGCTCGACGCGACGATCGTGACGCTCCAGCCGGACGGCGACAGAAGGCGCATCTCGATTCACGATTTCTACCGCTTGCCGGGCGACACGCCGCAGATCGAGACCGCGCTGGAGCCGGGCGAACTCGTCACCCATATCGACCTGCCTTCGCCGCCCGTCGGCGAGCAGGCCTATCGCAAGGTACGCGACCGCGCCTCCTATGCCTTTGCGTTGGTGTCGGTGGCGGGGGTGGTGTCGCTCGCGGACGGAAGAATCGCGTCGGCCGCCTTGGCGTTCGGCGGGCTCGCGCCGATGCCGTGGCGCGACGCGGCGGTCGAGGCGGCGCTGGTCGGGCAAGTGCCGTCGGACGCGGCGTTCGCCGCCGCCGCCGATGCGCTGGTGGCCGACGCGCGCGGATACGGCTCGAACGATTTCAAGATCCCGCTGGTCCGTCGCACGCTGACCGCGACGCTGCGGGAACTGACGGGCGTGATTTGACCGGGACGAGCGCATGACCGAACACGTAATGGACGCCGCCCATCCCGGCCTCGCGCTGGACCGCGGGGTGCAAGGCATCCTCGGCGCGGCGCTCGACCGCAGCGAAGGCGCGCTCAAGGTCAGCGGCGCGGCGCGCTACGGCTACGAACACCGCGTCGCCGGCGATGTGGCGTACGGCTATCTCATCACCGCGCCCGCCGCCAAGGGCAAGGTGACGGGCTTCGATACGGATGCCGCGCGCGCGCTCCCCGGCGTGCTCGACGTGATCGTCGACGACCCCCGCATTCCGCGCCAGGCCGCCGCGTTCGGCCCGGCGCATGCCGGCAACGCGGCGATCGACCATTGGGACCAGATCGTCGGCGTCGCGGTCGCCGTCAGCTTCGAAGCGGCCCGCGCCGCCGCCAAAGCGGTAGTGGTGCAGGTCGAGCGCGAGCCCGCGCGGGTCGATACGATGGCGGACATCGCCTTCGCCAGCCCGCCGCCCGCGGAATCGCGGTTGCAGGACATGATGAAAGGCGACCTGGACGCGGCGATGACTGCGGCCGCCGTGACGATCGACCAGGTCTACACCACCCCCAACCAAGTCCATGCCGCGATGGAACCGCACGCCTCGGTGGCGGTGTGGGAGGGCGACAGGCTCACGCTGCATTCCAGCTTGCAGATCCTCGCGGTGGCGAAGCAGGTGCTGGCCATATCGCTCGGCATCGACGCGGACAGGGTACGCATCCTGTCGCCTTATGTCGGCGGCGGGTTCGGCTCGAAGATGCTCGGGCCGGAGGCGGTGCTCGCCGCGATCGCCGCGCGGAAGCTCGGCCGGCCGGTCAAGATCGCGATGGCGCGCGCGCAATTGTTCCACAACGTCTATCGCCGCACCGACACGACGCAGCGCATCCGGCTGGCGGCGGGGGCGGACGGCAAGCTCACCGCGATCGGGCATGACAGCGTGGTGAGCCAGGGCCCGGACGGCGGCTTCATGGAGCCGGTCGCCTTGGGGTCGATTTCGCTTTACGCCGCGCCGGTGCGGCGCTTCACGCACAAGGTGGTGACGCTCGACATGGTGATGGCGGGCGCGGTGCGCGCACCGGGCGAGGCGGTCGGCATGCTCGCGCTGGAAACCGCGATCGACGAGATGGCCGAGGCGCTGGGCCGCGATCCCGTCGATTTCCGCAAGCTCAACGAGCCCGACAGGGACCCGATGACCGGCGCGCCGTTTTCGACGCGCGCGCTGGTCGAATGCCTCGACCGGGGCGCGGCGCGGTTCGGCTGGGCGCGGCGTTCGCCCGTGCCGGGGCAGCGGCGCGAAGGCGAGTGGCTGATCGGGCTGGGCGTGGCGGCGGCGGTGCGGATCAATCTGCTGGTCGATTCGCAGGCGCGCGTGACGCTCTCGCCCGACGGCCGCGCCCGCGTCGAGACCGACATGACCGATATCGGCACCGGCAGCTATACCGTGCTCGGCCAGATCGCGGGCGAGGCGCTCGGCTTGCCGATCCACTGCGTCGACGTGGTGCTCGGCGATACCGATCTGCCGCCCGCCTCGGGCTCGGGCGGCTCGTTCGGCGCGGCGAGCGCGGGGTCGTCGGTGGCGCTGGCGTGCGAGGACATCGTCGCGATGCTGGCCCGGCGGATGGGCGCCAGCCCGGAGGACATGACGCTGAAGGACGGGCATGCCGTCGCCGGCAACCGCCGCGTGCCGCTGGCCGAGCTGGTCGGCGCGGAACCGCTGGCGGCGCTGGGCAAGATCTCGCAAGGCTCCAACGCCAGGACTTTCAGCCAGGCCGCGCACGGCGCGCACTTCGCCGAGGTCGCGGTCAATGCGGTAACCGGCGAGGTGCGCGTGCGCCGCATGCTCGGCGTGTTCGAGGCCGGGCGCATCCTCAACGCCAAGCTGGCGCGCAGCCAGGCGATCGGCGGGATGATCTGGGGGATCGGCTACGCGCTGATGGAGCATGCCGTGCTCGACCCGCGCTTCGGCCAGTTCGTCAACCACGACCTCGGCGAATATCACGTCCCCGCGCATGCCGACGTGCCGCCGCTCGACGTGCTGTTCGTCGAGCATATCGACCGGCATGCCAACCCGATCGGGGTGAAGGGGCTGGGCGAGCTGTCGATCTCGGGCGCGGGGGCGGCGGTGACCAATGCGGTGTACAATGCCTGCGGGGTGCGGGTGCGCGACTATCCGCTGACGCTCGACAAGGTGTTGGCGGGGCTGCCGGAGGTGTAAATGTTCCTCCCGGCACGGGGAGGGGGACCGCCCGCATCTCGCCGGGTGGTGGAAGGGGGCTAACCGCGAGCGGACCCCTTGCGGATAACCCTTCCACCGTTCGCTGAATGCTCACGGTCCCCCTTCCCCGTACCGGGAAGGAACAAGGAGTGGAAATGCCCGATAACGACACCGTCCTCGCCGCCGCCCGCATTTGGCAGGGCGAACCGCTCGCGCTCGCCACGGTCGTCTCGACCTGGGGCTCGGCGCCGCGACCGCGCGGGAGCCATATGCTGGTGCATGAAGACGGGCGGTTCGAAGGGTCGGTCTCGGGCGGCTGCGTCGAGAGCGACATCCTCGCCACCGCCGCCGAGGTGATCGCCGGCGCGCCGTTCGCGCTCAAGAGCTACGGCGTGGCGGATGCAGCCGCCTGGGAAGTCGGCCTGCCGTGCGGCGGGGAGATTTCGGTGCTGGTGCAACCGGTGTCGGCCGAGGGCTTCGATCCCGAACTGTTCGACCGCATCGCCGCGGCGCGGGCGGCGGGCCTGTCGCTCGCCGTCGCGACCGATCTCGGGTCGGGGCGGAGTTCGCTGCGTACCCCGCAAGGCGCGGCCTTCGTCAATCGTTACGATCCGCCGCGCCGCTTGCTGATCGTCGGCGCGGTGCAGATCGCGCAGGCGCTGGCGGGGCTCGCGCGCGAACTGGGCGTCGCGACGACCGTCATCGACCCGCGCGCGCGCTTCCTCACGCCGGAACGCTTTCCCGGCGTCGCGCTCGACGATCGCTGGCCCGACGACGCGGTCGCGGCGCTCGATCCGGGGCCGTCCGGCGCGGTGGTGACGCTGAGCCACGACACCAAGCTCGACGACCCGGCGCTGATCGCCGCGCTGGCGCGCCCGACCGGCTATGTCGGCGCGCTCGGGTCGCGCCGCAGCCACGCCGCGCGGCGCGATCGGCTGGCGGCGGCGGGGGTCGCGGCGGCCGATCTCGACCGCATCGACGCGCCCGTCGGCCTCGACATCGGCGCGATCGGCCCGGCGGAGATCGCCTTGTCGGTCGCCGCCGCGATGGTCGCGGCGTTCAACCGCACGGAGCGGGGATGATCGCGGCGGCGGAGTGCGTCCTGGTCCTGCTCGCGGCGGGCCGCTCCGAGCGGTTCGGCACGGCGGACAAGCTGCGCGCGGACTATCTCGGCCAGCCGCTCGCCTTCCACGTCGTCACCGCGCTGGAGGGCGTGCCGTTCAAGGCGCGGCTGGCGGTGTGCTCCGGCACGGACCTCGACTTCGCGGCGCGCGGCTATGCGGTCGTGCACAACGGCGATCCCGGCACCGGCATGTCGGGCTCGGTCAAGCTCGGCGTCGCGGCGGCGCGCGACATCGGTTGCGCCGCGATCGTGATCGCGCTGGCCGACATGCCGCGCGTCACCGCGATGCACGTCTACCGGTTGCTCGATGCCGCCGACGGGCCGGACGCGGTGGTCGCCTCCAGCAACGGCGTGCACCCGTCGCCGCCCGCCATACTCGGCGCGGCGCGGTTCGACGCGCTGATGCTGCTCGACGGCGACCAAGGCGGCCGCGACATGATCCGTGGCGGGCGGCACGTCGTCGCCTCCGACGCCGAGTTGCTCGACGTGGATCGGCCGGAAGACCTCGAGCGCCTGCGGGCGTTCAAGTAGAAGGATTTTGTGTGCGAGATATCTTTCTTTTCCGCGTCGCGGGAATCAGCGCGTGTCCCCCAGAGCGATCCGCCCCGATCAGGCGGCGACCTTGGTGACGAAGTCGCTCGCGCTGTTCTTGAGCAGGCCGAGCTTGTTGTCGAGCGAATCGAACCCGCGCCCGACGCGGTCGATCTCCGACGCGACGGTTTCGGTGTCCTCGCGGATCGCGGTGATCGTGTTGGACATCGAATCGGCCGCGAGCGCGGTCTCGTCGACGGCGGCGGTGATGGCGGTGACGGTCTGCGCTTGCGCTTCCATGGCGTAGCGGATGCGGTTGGCGCTTTCCTGTACTTCGGCGACGGTCGACTTGATCGAGGCGTTGGTCTCGACCGTGGAGCGCGTGGCGGACTGGATCGCGGCGATCTTGGCGGCGATGTCGTCGGTCGCGCGTGCGGTCTGGTTGGCGAGGCTTTTCACTTCCTGCGCGACGACGGCGAAGCCGCGCCCGGCGTCGCCCGCGCGTGCCGCCTCGATCGTGGCGTTGAGCGCGAGCAGGTTGGTCTGCCCGGCGATGTCGCGGATCAGCCCGAGGATCGATTCGATCGACTTGGCGTGTTCCGACAGCGTTTCCGACATGCCGACCGCGACGCCCGCTTGCGCCGCGGCGCGCGTGGCGATCTCGGCCGCGGCCTCGACTTCGGTACGGGCATCCTCGATCGCGCGGATCAGCCCGGCGGCGGTCTGCGCCGCCTCGCGCATGGCGACGGCGGATTGTTCGGCGGCGGCGGCGACCTCGCTGGTCTTGCCCAGCATCCCGCGCGCCGAGGAAGAGGTGCGGACCGACTGGTCGCGCAGCGTTTCCGATTCCTGCGTCGCTTCCTCGACCGTCAAGGCGATCCCCTCGCGGAAGTCGGCCGCCAGCCGGTCGCGCTCGTCCAGCGCGGTATGCGCGCGAAAGGCATTGTAGATTTCGACGGTGATCTCGCTCTCCAGCCCGCTCAGGCGCATGAGCGTGTCGATGAAGGCGGGCAGGCGCGGGTCGTCGCCCTGCGCGCGCCGGAACAGGACATTGAGCGCCGCGCGGTCGCTCGCGCAGGTCACCGACAGGAGCGCCATGGTCGAGACGTCGGCCTGATAGCCCAAGACGACCGAGCGCTCGATCGCTTCCACCCATTGCCGGCCGGACACGTCGCAGAAGCGGTTGCGCAGGAAGGTCACGCGCCGCTCGATCATCTTGGCTTCGTCGTGCGGCTGCCAGCTCCGCGCCCCGGGCAAGGCACGCCGCCACTGTTCCCAGAAGGCGAGCGCGATCTCGTCGGCATCGGGTTCCAGCGCCTGCCACACCGCGCGCGCGCGGGTCTCCAGCGAATTGTCGAAGTCGAAGGTGCGCAGCCGTGCCCGGATATCGATCGTCGCGGCGATCGTGCCGGGGGCGGGCAATGACATGGGCATCGAAGCGAAACTCCGTAAGGCGGGGACCGAGGCGGCTGGCGAGCCATCCATCCACCGGCTCGAGGATCGGCGTAGCGCGATTTGGTTAAGGCGCGGTAAGCATGGCGGCGTGCGCGGCGTGCGCGGCGTGCGCGGCATGCAGGCGCGGATGCGGCTAGAGTCCTTGCATCCCCGGTCGTGCCGATTAAGAGGGCGGCGACCCCTGCCTTCCATCCCGTCTTCAACTAGGGACGTTTCCGCCTTGGCCAGCCCAGCATCCACCCGCGCCGCGCGCGCCCGCCCGCTCAGCCCGCATCTGACGATCTGGAAATGGGGGCCGCACATGACGGTCTCGATCCTGCACCGCGCGACGGGCACCGGCATGGCGACCGTCGGGACCTTCGTGCTGGTGTGGTGGCTGGCCGCGCTGTCGGGCGGGGCAAAGAGCTATGCCGGCTTCCACCATGTATTCGGCGAATGGCTCGGCGGGGCGCTCGGCTATCTGCTCGGCGTCGGGCTGACGCTGTCCTTCTTCCAGCATCTGGCGACCGGGGTGCGGCATTTCTTCCTCGATGCGGGGGCGAATTACGCGTTGCGGGGCAACAAGACCGGCGCGGCGGCGACGATGGTCTTCTCGGTCGTGCTGACCGTGCTCGTCTGGGTCTATCTGCTGGGGTTCAAGCATCATGGGTAACGGCACCGAACTCGGCCGCGTGCGCGGCCTCGGCAGCGCCAGGGAAGGGGCGGATCACTGGTGGCGGCAGCGCCTGACGGCAGGATCGAACCTGTTCCTGACGGCGTGGTTCTTCGCCTCGCTCGTTCGCCTGCCGGCGTACGATTATGAAACGGTGCACGGCTGGCTCTCGTCGAGCTGGGTCGCGGTTCCGCTGATCCTGCTGATCGTCTCGGTCTTCTATCACTTCCGCCTCGGGCTGCAGGTGGTGATCGAGGATTACGCCCATGCCGAGAGCCGCTTCGCCGCGATGATCGCGCTCAATTTCTTCGTCGTCACGACCGCCGCCATCGCGATCTTCGCGATTCTCAAGGTCGCCTTCACCGTTACCGGAGCGCCCCATGCCTGAGGCCTACAAGATCATCGACCACACCTATGACGCGGTCGTGGTCGGCGCGGGCGGCTCCGGCCTGCGCGCGACGATGGGCATCGCGGAGACGGGCCTTAAGACCGCCTGCATCACCAAGGTGTTCCCGACGCGCAGCCATACCGTCGCGGCGCAGGGCGGGATCGCGGCGTCGCTGGGCAATAACAGCCCGGATCACTGGACCTGGCACATGTACGACACCGTCAAGGGGTCGGACTGGCTCGGCGACCAGGACGCGATCGAATATATGGTGCGGGAAGCTCCGGCGGCGGTGTACGAACTGGAACATGCCGGCGTGCCGTTCAGCCGCAACGACGACGGCACGATCTACCAGCGCCCGTTCG
>CAXTJX010000023.1:0-31759 GCA_964244765.1 uncultured Sphingomonas sp.
GCGCTGTCGATCTACTGCGAGGCGATGGGCGATCTCGGCATCGATCCTCGCGCCGGGATCGAAGCGGTGTCATGGCGGCTCGCTGGCGGCACGATCGCGATCATCGGGCTGGGCGGCACCGAATCGGTGGTGCTCGACCTCATCAGCAAGACGCCCGCCGACCGGATCATGCTGATCGACGGCGACCGTGCGGAGCAGCACAATGCATTTCGCTGGCCCGGCGCGATGGCGATCGAGGACATCGCCGCAGGGCTGTGGAAGGTTGAGTATTTCGCGCGCGTCTACGGCCAGATTCACACCGGCATCACCGCCCATGCGGCGCACCTCAATGCCGACACGATCGGCCTGCTCGACGAAGCCGACTTCGTGTTCGTCTGCGTCGACAGCGTCGCGGCGCGCGCGTTCATCATTCCCGGCGGAGGCGCGAGACATGCCTTATATCGATTGCGGCCTCGGCCTGAGCCTCGTCGACGACCGGCTGATGGAGTTGGTCCGGGTCACGACCAGCACGCCGGCGATGCGTGCCCACGTCCATGACAGGGACCGCATCCCGATGGCGGGCGACGCCGACGACGAACTCTATCGCAGCAACATCCAGGTGGCGGACCTCAACATGCTCGCCGACACGCTCGCGGTGATCCAGTACAAGCAATTGCGCGGCTTCTACCTCGACACCGAGGCCGAGTATCACGCCATCTATTCGACCGACGGCAACGCCATCATCAATGAGGACCGCCCGTAGCGGCGACGCGATGGCGTGCCTCTTCTACCAGGCCATCCAGCCGCCGACGCTCGCTGACGGTCGCGCGCCATGGGAAGACCGGATCGGCGTCGGCCGGCAGCACTGCCAACGCGGCGTCGGGCACCGGCTCGAGCGGCGCCCAGCGGCGCTCAACCTCGAACACGACCGCCGAGCCTTCGTTTGCAACGCCGGTAATCCTGAGATCGGCGGCAGTGAAGAACGGATGGCTGATCACCTCGGCAAGGGGGCGCAAAGCATTGACTCGAGCGTCCTGCTGCAACCCGACGATCAGCGTGTCGGGGAGCTGGTGCGCCTCGATACGGATGAGGGCCTTTTCGCCGAGATTTGCAACACAGCGCGGTTGGTTCGACAGCTCGATCCGCTCGGCGATCGCCATGCCGCCTCGTACCCTGATTTTAGCGCCGCCCTGGCCAAGTTCGCGCCGCGCGCGGCGGTCGAGATCGCCGGAGACGGGCGCGAGTCCAACCTGGTCGGTCAGTGCCAGTACCTTGCGCAAGGCATTGCTCGCGCCCGCCCAGACGAGCCAGCGGGCAAGGATATCGGAGCCGCTCACCAGCCACAACGGCGGCGGCTGCGAGGTCACCCCCGCGACCTCGATCATGCGGCGTGCCCGCTCGGCGGCGATGGTCGCCTCGATGGCCGCTGCCAGTCGTTCGAACGCCAGACCGATTGTGGGCGTCATGGTATCGAAGTCGATCCGCGCCTGGGCAATGGTGATGCCAAAGCGCAGATCGTCACCCTCGGCAGACCACGAACCACGATCGATCATCGTCAGCATCCGATCGACCAGATCCCGCATCGTCGCTCCGCCAGCCTCCACACCCTGCCATCCGCAGACCAATGGCAAATAGGCGATACTATCGTGTCGAACATGCCTGACGATGGCAATCCGATCATCGCAACTGCCTGGCGACTGACATGGCTGCCGCACGTCGGTCCCGGTCAGACCCTGGCGGATGGCATCACCGCCCAGACAGCCGGGAAAAACTCCCCCCGCAAATGCGGTCGGACGAGACGCGCGTCGGGTTGTCGATCGTCTGCCACCGTCGTTCGACGTGGCGGCAGACGAGTCGCAATGGCTGCTCACTCTCCTTGGCGCGGACGATCTGCGCTACATTTTCGAAGGCATGTATCATGACGAAGGCGGCTCGAAGTGAACGTGCACTCGGCTATATCCGGGTATCGACGCAGCGTCAGGCGGACAACGGCATCGGTTGCGACTACCAGAAGGCCAGTCTTGGTGATCATTACCGTCGCCTCGGCGCCGACCTGGTCGAAATCTACGATGACGACGGACTGTCGGGCTCCTCGGATGACCGCCCCGGCCTGCAGGCACTGTTCGAGCACGCCCTGCGCCCCGGCAGCGGCATCACCGAAATCGGGGTCTACAGCTTATGCCGGCTGTTCCGCGATCCTGATCTGCTCGATCACCATCGCCGAAAGCTGAAGCGCGCGGGCATCCGCCTCGTCGCGATCCCCCAGGAGGTTGGACAGGACGCAGATGGCGATGTCGTACGCACTACAGGAAGGCTGTCGTGAACCGCGCAGCCAAGGCTCTCACCGCACGCGATCCGCTGATCTCGGCCAACGCGGTGCGCTTCCTGCTGATGGCAGGCACCAGCGCCTCGACCTTCCTCGCCGGCTTCCGGCAGCGCCAGGACGGGGAGGCACTGTCCATGTGGCAGACGGCCCCGCGCTCGCTCGTCGCGCGTCAGGCCAGAGTGCACAATGGCGCTGGCAGTTTCTTCAGCGACGCCGATCGCGGCCGGGTCAAGCTGCGCTACAGGACCGACCGGTACAGCTACAACGAGGGCACGATGTATCTGGGGCCGAACGGATATACGATCGTGACCGAGCTCAGCCTATTCCGCCAGTGCCTCCCCGATACCTTGATCACCGCTTTACCGGGACGGGCGCTGCGCGAAGTGATTGGCTATGACAACACCCCGGCCTTTTTCGCATCCCGATACACCACCATCGTTGACGCCGAGATGAGCGATTGGCCGGGCGGCGATTTGCTCGAACTGATCCTCGCCATCAAATGGCTTCCGCTATCACGTGTGTTGCCGCATCTGAGGTGATGACTGCTGACGCGTTGGCAGGTGCCATCAGGCGTCGCCGCGACGTCGATACAAGCTGCAATGCACCGGTGTGCGGCTTACGAAAAATCGTAAAAGGTTAGCGACATGACGGGCAAACGTATCGAGCAGGCGCTCGGTTACATTCGGGTCTCGACCCAACGCTAGGCGGACGGCGGGATCAGTCTCGACAATCAGGAGCAGCGGCTCGGCGAGCATTACCGCCGTCTCGGTATCGAGTTGATCGACATATACCGGGATGGCGGGCTGTCGGGCACGACCGACAACCGCCCCGGCCTGCAGGCGCTGTTCGAGCACGCGCTGCGTCCCGGCGCCGGCATTGCCGAGATCGGTGTCTACAGCTTCTCGCGGCTGTTCCGCGATCACTATCTGCTCGAACATTACCGCCGCAAACTGAAGCGGGCCGGCGTTCGCTTGGTCGCGATTACGCAGGAGGTCGGTCACGACGCGGAGGGCGACCTGGTCCGCTCGGTCCTCTTCAACTTCGACGAATATCAGTCGCGCCAGACCGCCAAGTTCACCCGCGACACCATGAAGCGCAATGCCGAGGCCAGTTTCTGGAACGGTGCCGTCCCGCCGTTCGGCTACACTACCGAGGTCGCCGAGATGCGCGGGCCCAAAGCCAAGAAGCGGCTGGTCGTCGAGGCCTCGGAGGCGCTTACGGTTCGGCAGATCTTCCGCATGAAGCGGCTCGGCATCGGCCAAGGCCCCATGGGCTACAAGAAGATCGTGATCCACCTCAACGCCACCGGCGCGACGCTGCGCGGGCGCAAATGGCACATCTCCAACCTGCGCGACATCCTGACCCGCTCGACTTATCGCGGGCGGCACCTCTACGGTGTCCACGACACCCGTAACGGTATCAAGCGGCCCGAAGAGGAATGGCAGGAGATCCCGGCACCGGTCATCATCCCGGAGGCCGAGTGGCTCGAGGTGCAGGCCGGGATCGCCCGCAACGCCCAGCAAATCACTCCGGCTCGGATCGTCAACGGACCGACGATGCTCGTCGGTATCGCCAAGTGCGGCCATCCCGAGTGCGGCCATGCCTTGTCCATCGCGACCGGGAAGGGCGGGCGCTATCGATACTATCGCTGCTCGCGCAATCTACGTCGCGGCGAGACCGCTTGCCAAGGCACGAGCATCCGCGACGGGAAGCTCGAGACCATCGTCATCGATGCGATGGCCGAGCGGCTTCTTCGACCCGAGCGGCTGCAGCAGTTGCTGGCCAATCTGCTCGACGACAGCTCATCAGCAATCCGCGAGCGGCAGGCGCATCTCAAGGCGTTGCGGACCGAGCGGACGCGGGTCGAGGCCGCGATCCAGAACATGTTCGACTTCATCGAGCAGGGCGTGGTCAGCCCTCGCGACACCGACTTCACCGCCCGCCTCGCCGCCCAGCGTACCCGCCGCGCCGACTTGGAACAGGAGATCGTGCTCGTCGAGCGGCAGTTGTCCGCCACCGATCGTAGCGTCACGTCCGAGGCGATCGGGCGGCTGGGCGATGTCATTCTTCGCAAGCTGCGCTCCGATGATGCAATCCTACGGCAGGGATACGCACGCCGGTTCATAGACAGGGTGGTCGTCGCGCCCGGCACGATTACCATCAGCGGGCCAATCAAGCCGCTCGAGTTCGCCGCCAGCGGCGATCCCGAGCATCAGGCACCCATGGTGCCCTCTCTTGATCGGAAATGGTGCGGCCGAGAAGACTCGAACTTCCACGGGCTTTCGCCCACAACGACCTCAACGTTGCGCGTCTACCAGTTCCGCCACGGCCGCACGGTATACCGCCGGACAGGCCCGGCAGCTGATAGGGGAGCGCCCCTAGCAAAGCCGGTCGGCCGGCGCAACGCCTATCGGGCCGGTGCGTGCGCGGAACTGGGCGTGATTGCCCCGGCCTTGCTCGACGGCGGCCATTCCGTCGCGTTGGCAGGGGTTCAGCGTGCGGTCTCGCCGGAAAAGCTGAGCACCAGTTCGCGCGCGTTGACCGGTACGTCGAGCTTGGCGCTGTTGAACTCGACCTTGCCCCTGGGCGGCAGCACGGTCGCCTCGGGCCGGATCATCCAACTGAACACGATCCGCTTCTGCGCATCGCGCAGGTCGGCGCGGATGTCGGGCACGCGCTGGCGCGTGTCGGTCGGGTTGAGCACGGTGCCGCTGATCGCGAAGATCTCGTTGCCGTTGAAGTCGTGCCGGTCGACCGGCTTGCTGACCAGCTTGAGCGGGGTCTGTTCGCCGGGGCGGAACAGGTCGCTGGCGAGGCCCGGCGCACCCGAATAGAGGATGCCGCCGACGCCTGCGAGCATCGCCACGCCCGCCGCCGCCGCCGCCATCGTCCAGCGTCTGGCCGGGTTGCGGCGCGGGCGGAACGGCGGTTCGTGCGCGAAGGCGTCATAGTCCGGATAGGAACCGGGCGGCGCGACCTCGACCGGCGCGGCGGTTTGGACCGGCTGGGCCGGCGGCGGCGCGGTTTCGGCACGCGCGACGAGATCGAGCACCGGCACGCCCGCCTGGAACCAGCTATGTTTGCAGCTCGCGCAGCGCACGGTGCGCCCGTCCGCCCCGATCGCGGTGTCGGGGACGAGATAGCGCGTATGGCACTCGGGACATTCGAGGATCATCGTGGCGGTGCCTTGGCCCCCATTGCCCGGGGTGGCAATGTGCCGGCGAATCTACGCGCCGACCGGCCCCGGTGGCAAGGGTCCAGCCAAGCCTTGGGCCTGTCTGAAATTCGCGAACGAGCAAGTTTTGGCGGTGCCGGTCCGCTCCCCCTGCCCACCACCCACTACGGTACAATGAATGGGTGGTGGAGAAGGGGAGCGGGCCGGCACCGCCAAAACGTGGCATCACCACGTTTTCAAACGGACCTCCACGCTTGTGGCGGTGCGCCGGATCGTGCGATGCACAGCGCGGGGCATACAGATAGAAGCGAGAGCCACGCGCCGCATGGCGAATATCGTCCAGTTCGAGAATGTGGGGCTACGCTACGGCACCGGCCAGGAGACGCTGTCGGATGTCAGCTTCACCTTGTCGACCGGTGCCTTCTATTTCCTCACCGGCGCGTCCGGCGCGGGCAAGACCTCGCTGCTCAAGCTGCTCTATCTGTCGCAGCGCCCGACGCGCGGCAGCATCCGGCTGTTCGGCGAGGATGCCGTCACCTTGCCGCGCGCGCGCCTGCCCGGCTTCCGCCGGCGGATCGGCGTGGTGTTCCAGGATTTCCGGCTGGTCCCGCATTTGTCGGCCTATGACAATATCGCGCTGCCGTTGCGCGTCTCCGGCGTGCCCGAAAGCGACGTCGAGGCGCCGGTGCGCGAGATGCTCGCCTGGGTCGGGCTGACCGACCGGGTCGAAGCCAGGCCGCCGACGCTGTCGGGCGGGGAGCAGCAGCGCGTCGCGATCGCGCGCGCGGTGATCGGCCGGCCCGAGATCCTCGTCGCGGACGAGCCGACCGGCAACGTCGACCCCGACATGGCCGAACGATTGCTGCACCTGTTCGATTCGCTCAACCGGCTTGGCACGACGGTGGTGGTGGCGACGCACGATTTCCATCTGCTCGGGCGCATCCAGAACGCGCACATGATGCGGCTCGACAAGGGGCGCTTGCTCGATCCGACCGGGTCGCTGCGCTTTCCCCCGCCCAGCGACCGTTCGGGCGACGGCGCGTGAGCGTCCGGCTGATCGCGTCGGCGGCGGACCGCCGGCTGCTCGACGAAAGCCGCGGCACGCGCGCGATGACGTGGATCATGGGCGTAATGCTGTTCCTGACGGTGCTGGCGGCGGCGCTGGGGCTGGGCACGCTCGGCGCGGCGGCGCTGCTCGACCGGCAACTCGCCGGGCGGCTGACGGTGCAGATCGTCGAGCCGTTCGAGGCGAAGCGGCTTCACCAGGCCGCGCAAGCGCTGGCGGCGCTGCGCGCCAGTCCCGAAGTGGCACATGCCGAGGAGGTCGATCGCGCCAGGCTCGCCACCTTGCTGCGCCCGTGGCTCGGCGCGGACGGCGCCGATCCCGATCTGCCGATCCCGGCGATGATCGACGTCGATCTCGGCGTGGCGAGCGACGCGGCGGTCGCGCGCGTGACCGCGGCGGTGCGCGCGGTCGCTCCCGCCGCGCGGATCGACCGGCACGAAAGCTGGATGTCGCCGGTGCGCGATTTCATGGGGATGGTGACATTGCTCGCCGGCGGGCTCGTGCTGCTGATGGCGGCGGCGACCGCGGCGGTGGTGATCCTCGCCGCGCGCGCGGGGCTGGAGACGCACCGCGACACGATCGAGGTGCTGCACATGCTCGGGTCGACCGACGTGCAGGTCGCGCGGCTGTTCCAGCGGCGCATCGCGCTCGATACGCTGATCGGCGGCGTGGTGGGGACGGTGCTCGCGCTGGGGGTGGTCGTGCTGGCGGGCATGCGACTGGCGGCGCTCGGGTCCGACTTGCTCGACGGCCTGACGCTGGCGACGCGCGACTGGATCCTGCTCGGCGGCTTGCCGATCGCCTTCGCGCTGCTCGCGACGCTGGCCGCGCGGCAAGCGGTGCTCGGCACGCTCGGGCGCTATCTGTGATCGTCCGGGTGCTCGGCATGCTGCTGCTGTCGTACGGCATCGGCTTCGGCATCTTCCTCGCGACGATGCCCGCGCCGGTGACGGGGCCGAAGACCGACGGCATCGTCGTGCTGACCGGCGGGGCGGGGCGGATCGATCGCGGGCTCGCCTTGCTCAAGGCGCACGCCGCGCGGCGCATGCTGATCAGCGGCGTCGCCCCGGAAGTACTCCCGCGCGAACTGGCGCACGAATACAAGGTCGGCGACGGGCTGTTCCGCTGCTGCATCGATCTCGGCCATGAGGCGGTCGATACCCGCTCCAACGCCGACGAGACGGCGGATTGGGTCCGCGACCATGACTATAAATCGGTGCGACTGGTGACATCGGACTGGCATCTGGCGCGTGCGCGGCTCGAACTGGTCAACGCGCTCGACGGCGATGCGACGGTGATCGGCGACGGCGTGCCGAGCAACCCGCGCTGGGTGGTGCTGGTCGGCGAGTACAACAAGTTGATCCTGCGCAAGGGCGCGTTGCTGATCGGCGCGGCCAAATGATCGCGCCCTTGAAAAGTCTTGGGCGCAATGTGCTGTTCAAGCTGGTCTTCTACGGCGGGTCGGTGCCGATCGTGCTGACCACGCCGATCACTGCGTTGATCGGGTGGAACGCCTTGGTCGCGCACACGCATTTCTGGACGAAGTTCCACGGCTGGGCGACGCGCAACATCCTGGGCATCGAGCAGCGCATCGAAGGCGGGCGCTTCGGCGACATCGCCCCGGATAGCCCGGGTGGCCCCAATGGCCCAAGCGGCACCGGCACCGGCACCGGCGCCGGTGCGCCGGTGCTGTACGCCGCCAAACACCAGTCGATGTACGAGACGCTGGAACTCGGGCGGATGCTGCGCAACCCCGCGATCGTGATGAAGCAGGAACTGGCCGACATTCCGGTATGGGGCTGGGCGGCGAAGCGCTATGGCGTCATCGTCGTCGATCGCGAAGCCTCGGCGGGCGCGTTGCGGCGGATGCTGCGCGAGGCGCGGGCGGCGCTGGCGGCCGACCGCTCGATCCTGATCTTTCCCGAGGGCACGCGCGTCGCGCCGGGTGAGCAGCCCCCCTTGCGTGCCGGCTTTGCCGGGCTGTATCGGATGTTGAAGATTCCGGTCGTGCCGGTGGCGATCGACAGCGGCAAGGTATGGCCCAGGCACGGGCCGAAGCTGCCCGGCACGGTCACCTTCCGCTTCGGCGACCCGATCCCGCCGGGCCTGCCGCGCGAGGAAGCGGAGCGGCGGGTGCATGCCGCGATCAACGCGCTGGATGCGCCAGCCGGCTGAGCGACCCCATGTCCTACACATGGCCGCCATGTTACGTCGGCCTGCTGCCGGCGCTCTTTCTCATCGCTTGATCGTCACACATCGACAACACACGGTTTTGCGGCGATTTTGGCCTAACTTTTCCCTAACTTTCCGCGCTATTCGTGTGTCCGGCCGAAGTCCGGCGCCGGGTCGTCCTGGCCCTGTTCGATGATGCCGCGCCGCACTGCGCGGGTCTTGCTGAACAGCTCGAACAGTTCGTCGCCCTTGCCCCAGCGGATCGCCCGCTGGAGCGCGGTAAGGTCCTCGGAAAAGCGCTGGAGCATGTCGAGCACCGCGTCCTTGTTGGCGAGGAACACGTCGCGCCACATCGTCGGGTCCGACGCGGCGATGCGCGTGAAGTCGCGAAAGCCGCCGGCCGAATATTTGATCACTTCCGAGCGCGTCACCTCCTCCATGTCGGAGGCGGTGCCGACGATGGTGTAGGCGATTAGATGCGGCAAATGGCTGGTGATCGCCAGCACGCGGTCGTGATGATCGGGCGCCATCGTCTCGACTTCCGCGCCGAGCCTGCGCCAGAAGTCGGCGACACGCTCGGTCGCGAGCGGGTCGGTGCCCGCGGGCGGGGTGAGGATGCACCAGCGCTTGTGAAACAGCGTGGCGAAGCCCGCCTCGGGGCCGGAACGCTCGGTCCCCGCCACCGGGTGCGCCGGGACGATCGTCGCGCCGGGCAGCGCCTCGCCCAGCGCGCGCACGACGTCGGCCTTGCAACTGCCGACGTCGCTGACCACCGCGTCTGCCGGCAGATCGGCGGCGAAGTCGGTGGCGGCGGCGCCCATCGCGCCGACCGGCACGCACAGGATGACGAGATCGGCGTCGATCACCGCCGCGCCGCCGCTGTCGGCGACATCGTCGAACAGCTCCAGCCGGTCGGCGGTCGCCCGCACGTCGGCGTCGGCGTCGTAGCCGGTCAGCCACACCGTCGGCATCGACGCCCGCGCGGCGCGCGCGATCGACGACCCGATCAGGCCGATGCCGATGATGGTGACGCGGGCGAAAGGCAACATGCGCGGGCCTGTGGCGGATGCGCTGCGGGATGGCAAGGTTCGGGACGTGTCCCGTAGGGGGAAGAAGAGGCCCCCAAGAGAAGAAGGTTGGTTCGCACGGAGGCGCGGAGGACGCGGAGGCGCGGAGGACGCGGAGGAAGGGAGATAATGGTGCTCCGCCGCGAGGCGACCCTTTCGCTTGCCAGCCGCGAAAGATGACGGCGCTGGCGCGCAGGTTCGTGCCAACGCATGTCTCTCCGCGTCCTCCGCGGCTCCGCGCATGCGCGGCGCTTGAGTTGAGGCGGCGCCGCGCCTAACCCCCGCGCCATGACCGAAGTCCAAGATTTGGGGCAGCGTTTCGGGCTTGCCCGCTCCGTCACACTGCCCGGGCCGCTCCGGCTCGACGGCGGCGCGTTGCTGTCGCCGGTCGAGATCGCCTATGAAACCTACGGCACGCTCAACGCCGATGCTTCCAACGCGATCCTGATCTGCCACGCGCTGACCGGCGACCACCATGTCGCGAGCGCGCACCCCGTGACCGGCAAGCCCGGCTGGTGGACGCGAATGGTGGGGCCGGGCAAGCCGATCGACCCGGCGCGGCACTTCATCGTCTGCGCCAACGTGCTGGGCAGCTGCATGGGCTCGTCCGGGCCGGCCTCGCGCAACCCCGCGACCGGCACGCCGTGGGGCATGGCGTTCCCGGTCATCACCGTCCGCGACATGGTCCGCGCCCAGGCGATGCTGCTCGATCATCTCGGCATCGGCGTGCTGGAGGCGGTCGTCGGCGGGTCGATGGGCGGGATGCAGGCGCTGAGCTGGCCCGCGACCTTTCCCGAGCGGGTGCGCGCGGCGGTGGTGATCGCCGCCGCCGCGCGCCACACCGCGCAGAACATCGCCTTCCACGAAGTCGGGCGGCAAGCGGTGATGGCCGATCCGAAATGGCGCGGCGGCAGCTATTACGACGTTGGCGATCCGCCCGCCGCCGGCCTCGCGGTCGCGCGGATGGCGGCGCACATCACGTATCTGTCGGAGGCCGGGCTGACCGAGAAGTTCGGCCGCAAGCTGCAAGCACGCGCCGACCGCCCCGACGGCGCGATCAACTTCGGCTTCGACGCGGATTTCCAGGTGCAAAGCTATCTGCGCCACCAGGGGATCAGCTTCGTCGACCGGTTCGATGCCAATTCGTACCTCTATATCACCCGGGCGATGGATTATTTCGATCTGGCGGGCGAACATGGCGGGCACCTCGCCAACGCGTTCCGGGCGACCAGGGCGCGCTTTTGCCTGGTCAGTTTCGACACCGACTGGCTCTATCCCACGCCCGAGTCGCGCAGCGTCGTGCACGCGCTCAACGCGGCGGGCGCGGCGGTCAGCTTCGTCGAACTGTCGAGCCCGTACGGCCACGACGCCTTCCTGCTCGACGCGCCCGAGATGAACCGGGTGGTCGACGGGTTCCTGAGAGCGGGCGCATGATCCGGCCCAGGCGATATGGCGAGCGGCGCCACCCGGGGGCGGCGGCTCGCGTGCGGGCGCTTAAATGAGCGTTCCCGGCCTTCGCCCCGATCTCGCGATCATCGCCGAGCATGTCGCGACCGGCAGCCGCATCCTCGATGTCGGCTGTGGCGACGGCGCGCTGATGGCGGCGCTGCGCGACGGCAAAGGGGTCGATGCGCGGGGGCTCGAACTCGACGCCGGCAATGTCGCCGCCGCCGTGTCGCGCGGGCTCTCGGTGATCCAGGGCGATGCCGATACGGATCTCGCCGATTATCCCGATGCGAGCTTCGACTATGCGATCCTCAGCCAGACGCTGCAAACCGCGACTCGGCCCGATGTCGTGCTCGATCATCTGCTGCGGGTCGGGCGGCAGGCGTTCGTCTCGTTCCCCAATTTCGCGCACTGGCGCGTGCGCCTGTCGCTGCTGTGGGGCGGGCGGATGCCGGTGACGCGGCTGCTGCCCGAGCAATGGTTCGACACGCCCAACATCCACCACGTCACGATCGACGACTTCCGCCATTTCGTGAAGACGCGCGGCATTCTGGTCGAGGGTGCGTGGTTCCTGTCGGGCGACAAGCGCACGACCTCGGCGGCGGCGAACGTACTGGCGGAACATGCGGTTTTCCGCTTGCGCAGGGATTGATGTGGATCAAGGAACTTAACGGACACTCCGGCTGTTCTTGCCGACTGAAACGACAACGTCTGTAGCAGGATCGCCATGCCCGCCACCGCTCTCATCGTCGAAGACGAGATCTTTGTCGCGCTCGATCTCGAACGGATCCTGACCGATGCCGGCTATGCGGTTAAGGCGATCGCGGCCGACAAGTCCGGCGCGCTCGATGCCGCGGCCGAGTGCAGCTTCGCGCTGGTCGACATCAATCTGCGCGACGGCCCGACCGGCCCCGAGATCGCGCGCACCCTGACGCGCGACTATGGCCTGAAGGTCGTGTTCGTCACCGCCAATCCCGGCCAGATCGCGCATCCCAGCGGCGCGCTTGGCTATGTGCGCAAGCCGTTCAGCGCGGACGCGATCCTCGCCGCTGCCGCCGTCGCCACTTCCGCCAAGGCGCCGCCGAACGAGGAGTTCGTCGCGCTCGACTGAGCCTCGGCGTCAGCTTCGGTTGAGCGCGGCTATCGGCACGGTCATCGCGACATGCAGGCCCGTCGGGTTCCAGTGCCGCTCGACCGTTCCGCCGAGTTGTCGCACCGCGCTCAATTCGATCAATTGCGAGCCGAAGCCGCTGCCGAGCGGCGCGGTCACCGCCGGGCCGTCCTGCTCGCGCCAGTCGAGGCGGACATGGTCGCCGTCGAGGCGGCTGGTCACTGCGATCGTGCCGGCATCGTTAGCCATCGCGCCGTATTTGGCGGCGTTGGTGGCGAGTTCGTGGAACAGCAACGCGATCGGCGTGGCCGAGCGGTCGTCGATCGCGACGTCGCTGCCGCCGACCGTGATCCGCGCGCCCGATAGCGGCTGATACGGCGCGAACAATTCGCCGAGCAGACCGTGCAGACTGGTCTGCGCGGCGGCGGGGCGCGATCGCGCGCTGTGCGGCCGCACGAAATCATGCGCGCGCCCCAGCGCCGTCACGCGCGCGCGCAGATCGTCGGCAATCCCCTTGAAGCCGGGATTGGCGCGCGCGGCGAAGGCGATCAGCCCGGCGACGACGGCGAAGATGTTCTTGATGCGGTGGCTCAGTTCCTGCGCGACGATCTCGCGTTCCTCGCTCGCTTCCTTCTGCTCGTGGATGTCAGTGCAGGTGCCGAACCAGCGCACGATCGCGCCGTCCCTGTCACGGATCGGCAGCGCGCGGCCGAGCGTCCAGCGATATTCCCCGTCATGGCGGCGCAGGCGATATTCGATCTGGTACGGCTCGCCGGTGGCGAGCGACTGCGACCACAGTGCCCACGCGCGCTCCCGGTCGTCGGGGTGGAACATGCCGTTCCATGCCGCGCCGTCGGTCGATCCTTGCGGCATACCGGTGAAGTCGTACCAGCGAGCATTGTAATAATCGTGGAACCCGTCGGGCAGCGTCGACCACACCATTTGCGGCATGGTGTCGGCGAGCGTGCGAAAACGCCCCTCGCTGTCGTTGATGCGGTTGAGCGACAGGGCGCTGGCGCGGCTGTCGCTCAGCCGCATCATGACGTCGGCGGCGAGGACCCGCAGGCCTTGCCGTTGCAGCGCGGTCAGGCCGGCGCGCGGCACCGTGTCGATCACGCACAGCGCGCCGAGCGTGACGCCGTCGTCGCGGATCAACGGCGCGCCGGCATAAAAGCGCACTCCCATGTCGCCCACCACCAGCGGATTGTCGGCGAAGCGCGAGTCGAGCGTCGCATCGGGCACGACCATGATCTCGTCCGCGAGCATGGCGTGCGCACAGAACGATTGCTCGCGCGGCGTCTCGGTCGCCTCCAGGCCACTACGCGACAGGAAGGTCTGGCGACACTCCTCGACGATGCTGACCAGCGCCACCGGCGTCTCGCACAACGCGGCGGCGAAAGCGGTGATGCGGTCGAGCGTCGCATCGTCGCGCAGCCGCTCGATATCGTGCTCGGCGATCGCCGCGGCGCGCGCGCCTTCGTCGATCCGCCAACCGGATCGACCCGGCACGGCGGGCGAAAAAGGATCGGTCATCGCTTGGACAACGCGGCAAGTGCCGGGCGGGTCCGGAAGGAGCGCCGGCCGGTTCAGAACGGTACGTCGTCGTCGAGATCGTCGGCGAACCCGCCGCGCGCCGCGCCGCCGGCCGACGCCGGTGCCCCGCGCCCGCCGTTCCGGTTCCCGCCGCCATAACCGCCACCGAAATCGTCGTTGCCGCCGACATCGTCACGCCCGGAACCGGACCCGCCACCACTACCGCCGGAACCCGGCGCCCCATCGAGCATGGTCAGCACGCCGTTGAAGCCCTGCAGCACGATCTCGGTCGAATATTTGTCCGCGCCGCTGGCATCCTGCCATTTGCGCGTCTTCAGCGCGCCCTCGATATAGACCTTGCTGCCCTTGCGCAGATAGCGTTCGGCGACACCGCCCAGCGCTTCGTTGAAGATCGCGACCGAATGCCATTCGGTCTGTTCCTTGCGTTCGCCGGTATTCTTGTCCTTCCACGTCTCCGACGTGGCGATCCGCAGGTTGACGACCTTGCCGCCGTTCTGGAATGACCGGCTCTCCGGGTCGCGCCCGAGATTGCCGACGATGATGACCTTGTTGACGCTGCCCGCCATGTTTTCGTTCCCAAGCTGTTCGGCGCTAGAGGCCGAGTCCGATCGCAGCCCAGTATGTAGCCCCGGCCGCGATATATGCCAGTGCGAACAGATAGCCGACCATGAAGGCGGGCCATTTCCACCCATTGGTCTCCCGCCTAGTGACCGCGATGGTCGAGATGCATTGCGGCGCGAACACGAACCACATCAGGAAAGCGAGCGCGGTCGGCAGGCTCCAGCGCCCGCGCAGGCTCGCGACCATCTTCTTGTCGCCCTGGTCTGCGTCGGCCGAGTCGCCACGGTCATCGAGCGCATAGACCGTGCCGATCGCCGCGACCGCCACTTCGCGCGCGGCCATCGCCGGGATCAGCGCCAGCACGATGTCGCGGTTGAAGCCGATCGGGCGGAAGGCGGGCTCGATGCCGTTGGCGATACGGCCGGCGACCGAGTAATTGACCGCCGAGATCGCGCTGCCGGCCGGCGGCTTGGGGAAGCTCAATAGCGCCCACAGCACGATGGTGGTGAAGGCGATGATCGTGCCGGCGCGCTTCAGGAAGATCTCGGCGCGGCCCCACAGCCCCAGCGCCACGTCGCGCAGCCGCGGCATCTGGTATTTCGGCATTTCCATCATGAACCCCGACGACGCGCCCCTGGTCACGGTGTTGCGCAACACCAGCGCCGTGACGAACGCGCCGGCCACGCCCATCACGTACAGGCCGAACATGACGAGGCCCTGCAAGCCGACGAACGGCAGCACGCGAGTGTCTGGAACGAACGCGGCGATCACCAGCGTATAGACCGGCAAGCGCGCCGAACAGGTCATCAGCGGCGCGATCAGGATGGTGGTGAGGCGGTCCTTCTCGTCCTCGATCGTGCGTGTCGCCATGATGCCGGGGACGGCGCAGGCGAAGCTCGACAAAAGCGGGATGAAGGCGCGCCCCGACAGGCCGACGCTCGCCATCACGCGGTCCATCAGGAAGGCGGCGCGGACCATATAGCCCGACGCTTCGAGCACCAGGATGAACAGGAACAGGATCAGGATCTGCGGCAGGAACACGATCACCGCGCCGACGCCCGCGATGACGCCGTCGGTCAGCAGCGAGCGCAGGATCGACTCGGGCATCGCCCCCTTGATCGCATTCTCCAGTTGCGCAAACCCGGCGTCGATCGCATCCATCGGCATCTGCGCCCAACTGAACACCGCCTGGAACATCACGAACAGGATCGTCAGCAGCAGGACCAGCCCGAACACCGGGTGCAGCGCGACCGCGTCGAGCGCGTGCGTCCAGCGCCGCACTGGTGCTTCGGATACCGTCGCCGCCATCGCGATCTTCCGCGCGCGGCGTTGCAGCGTGACGATGTCTTCTCCGATCGCGCTGTCGCTCGGGCGCAGGCGGATCGCGGCGCTGGCGTCGACGATGCCGCCAAGCATCGCCTTGAGCTCGTCGAGCCCGCGCCGCCGCACCGCGACGGTCGGCACCACCGGCACGCCGAGTTCCGCCGACAGCCGCGCCGGGTCGAGCGTCAGCCCGTCGCGTTCGGCGAGATCGACCATGTTGAGCGCGACCACCACCGGCAGGCCGAGCGCGATCAATTGCAGCGTGAAGCGCAGATGGTTGTCGAGATTGGAGGCATCGACCACCACCACCAGCGCGTCGGGCAGGCGCTCGCCGGTCTGCGTGCCGGTGACGAAATCGCGCGTCACGCGCTCGTCCGGGCTGGACGGTTCGAGGCTGTAGGCGCCGGGCAGATCGATCAGGTCGATCGTGCGGCCGTCGGCCAACGCCAATTTGCCGGAATGACGTTCGACCGTGACGCCGGGATAATTGCCGACCTTCTGCCGCGCGCCGGTCAGCGCGTTGAACAGTGCGCTCTTGCCGGCATTGGGATTGCCGACCAGCGCCACCAGCGGCGCGGCGACGATATCGACACCCACCTTACCAGGCGGCGGGAGCGACGAGGATCGCGCCGGCGACGGCGCGGCGCAGCGCGACGGTCATGCGGCCGATGCGGCAAGCGATTGGCCCCTTGCCGAGCGATGCGCGGTGCAGCACCTCGACCCCGACGCCCTCGTCGAAGCCGAGTTCGCGCAAGCGGCGTGCTTCCGGGGTCGACAGATGCGCCCAATCGATCGCCGCGACGGTCGCGCGTTGCCGCTGCGGGAGCGATTCGAGACTCAGTGCGGCCGTGATGGGGTGGGACATTTCCATGCTGCGACTGATTATCAATAACGGCCGCGCCGCGCCAGCGTTAAATGCGAGGCGCCATCATGCCGCCGGATAGCGCAGCCGGCCGACGAAGCGCGACAGGCTCGGGCGCAGGTGCGACTGGCCGATCAAGCTCGCCTTGGTGCGCTCGAAGCGCATGATCCCCTCGATCCGGCGCGCGAGGAAGGCGCTCGTGTCGGCATGGCCGTCGCTCTCGTCGTCGAGGAAGACGGTCACGGTGGCGGCATAGACGCCGGCGAGGATCGCGCGCTTGGTATAATGGTTGTAATCGGTCGCGGTGTCGCCGGCGGCGCGCCACATCGCGTCGGCGGCCTGCCAGCCGAGCCGCACGCCGCGGACGGCGTTCCGCGGCAGCGCGAGGATGGCGAGCGCACGGCGCAGCGCCTCGCGATTCGGCGCGGTCTCGGTCAGCCGCGCTTCGACCAGGGCGGTGATCTTCTCGCGGATCTTCATCGTCGCGAGGCGTTCGGACGGCACCCGGGCCAGCATCGCGGCGTCGACGTGCGCGAACCACGCCGCGACCATGTCGGCCGCGCCGCCGGGAAAGGCGAGCCGCGCCACGTCGCGGTCGACGCCCGCGCCGTCGGCGGCGAGATCGCGCGCGGCATCGCCCCAGCCATCGAACCCGGCATTGGCGGCGATCGGCGGGGCGAGCCCCTCGCGGATCTCATCGAGCGTCGCATCGGGTGAAAGGAGCTGTGCCATGCACCCTATCTAGGCGCGCGTCCGGCGGCTGACCAGCACCAGCGCGATGGCGATGAGCACCGCGCCGGCCAGATCGGCCGCGCCGAGCGTTTCGCCATAGACGAGCCGGCCGATCGTCGCCGCCACCACCGGCTGGATCAGCAGCCCCAGGCCCACCACCAGCGGCGACAGCTTGCCGAGCGCGTAGATCATCAGCCCCTGGCCGAACACCTGGCTGACCAGCGCCAGCCCGAGCAGCGGGGTCCAGTCGGTCGGCAGGACCTTCTCGCCGAGCAGCAGCGCGAACCCCAGCAGCGGCAGGATGCTCGCCAGCGTCGAAAGCGCCAGCGCCAGCAGCGGCGGCGTGGTCGCGCGAGCGCGCGCCATCAGGATGAAATAGATCGTGTAGAGCGTGCCGGCGGCCAGGCACAGCACGTCGCCGGCTAGATGGCGCGCGTCGAGCCGGTACGACCGGCCCAGCAACAGCCCCGCCCCGACCGCCGCCAGCGCGAGCGCGGTGCCCTGCGCCCGCGTCGGCCACGCTCGCGCGGCGAAGAAGCCGTAGATCGGGAACATCAGCGTCGCCGAATTGCCGAACAGCGTCGCGTTGGCGAGCGTCGTGCGCAGGATGCCGAGATGCCAGGCGCCGAGATCGGCGGCGAAGCACGCGCCGCCGAGCGCGATCACCCACAATCCGCGCGGTGTCCTCGCTCCACCACGGACCGCCGGCCGCCGCCCGCTTGCCAGCGCCGCGCCGACCAGCACGGGCGCCGCCAGCGCAACTCGCCAGAAGCCCGAGGCGACCGGCCCGGTGTCGGAAAGGCGGACGAACCACGGCCCGAACGCGAGCGCGACATTGGCGGTAATCAGCGCGAGCAGCGGCAGCAGCGAGGGCGAGGACGCCGCGCCCGGCGCTTGACCGCCGGTTTGCGGCCCGACAGTTTTTCTTGGGGAGGATGCGGCGTGCATGTCACCCGTTAGCGCCTTATCTGTCGGGCGTCAGGTAGCAGAACGAAACGGAGTTTCCATGCCCCATTCCCGACCGAGCTTGTTCGATCCCGTACGGCTTGGCGCGATCCATGCGCCCAACCGGATCCTGATGGCGCCGCTGACCCGCGGGCGCGCGACCAGGGGCGCCGTGCCGACCGCGGTGATGATCGACTATTACACGCAGCGCGCGAGCGCCGGCCTGATCGTGTCCGAAGCGACCGGGATCAGCCGCGAGGGACTCGGCTGGCCGTTCGCGCCGGGCTTGTGGAGCGACGAGCAGGTCGCGGCGTGGCAGCCGGTGACCGAGTCGGTCCATGCCGCCGGCGGCCGCATCGTCGCGCAATTGTGGCACATGGGCCGGCAGGGGCATTCCTCGGTGACCGGCGGGCAGCCCGTGTCCTCCTCGGCGACGCGGACGGCGGGGCAAGCGCATACCTATGACGGCAAGCAGGATTTCGAGACGGCGCGTCCGCTGGACATCGACGAGATCCCGCGCCTGCTCGCCGATTACGAACGGGCGACGAGGAACGCGCTCGCCGCCGGGTTCGACGGGGTGCAGGTGCACGGCGCGAACGGCTATCTGATCGACCAGTTCCTGCGCGACAACGCCAATTTCCGCGACGACCGCTATGGCGGCTCGATCGAGAACCGCATCCGCCTGCTGCGCGAGGTGGTCGAGCGCGTCGCCGCGGTCGCCGGCGCCGATCGTACCGCGATCCGCCTGTCGCCCAACGGCGAGTCGCAAGGGGTGGACGACAGCGATCCCGTGCCGCTGTTCACGGCGGCGGCCAAGGCGCTGGACGAGATCGGCATCGCCTTTCTCGAACTGCGCGAGCTCGGGCCGGAGGGGAGCTTCGGCGCAACCGACGTGCCCAAGCTCAGCCCGGCGCTCCGCCAGGTGTTTTCCGGGCCGCTGGTGTTGAATTCGGGCTATGCGACGGTCGCGGCCGCGCAGGCGGTGATCGACGCCGGCACGGCGGACGCGGTCAGCTTCGGCCGCACCTTCATCGCCAATCCGGACTTGCCCGAGCGGCTGCGCACCGGCGCGCCGCTCGACCAAGGCGATCCGCGAACCTGGTACACCCAGGGAGCGGAAGGGTATACCGACTATCCGGCACTGGCGAAGGCGGCGGCATAAGCTCGATCCTCCGGAACCGGGAGGATCATAGCGGCACGAATCGCAGCGGCAGGCCGTCTTTGGGCCGCGGGATCGGCCAGGCCTGCCACCGCGCGCCCGCACCCTCGTCCAGCTCGATGCGGTAGCGGCCGAGCAGGTGCGCCGTCAGGATGCGGATCTGCATCGTCGCGAAGTGCAGGCCGAGGCACATGTGCGCGCCGCCGCCGAACGGCACCCACGCATATTTGTGCCGCGCGCGGATCGCTTCCGGGGTGAAGCGCAGCGGGTCGAAGGCATCGGGATCGGGCCACAGGTCGGGCATCGTGTGGGTATAGGCGACGCTGACGCTCACCGTGCTGCCGGCGGGGATGTGATAGCCGCCGAAGTCGAACGCCTTGACCGCCCGCCTGGGCAGCGAGGGCACCGGCGGGATCAGCCGCAGCGCTTCCTTGAACGCCATGTCGGTCAGCGCCAGCCGGTCGAGCTGGTCGTGGCGCACGCCGCCCGTCGCGGTACGGCCGAGGCCGGCGGTCTCGGCGCGCAGCTTCTCCTGCCATTCGGGATGGCGCCCGAGCAGCATGACGAGGCTGGTCGCCGACGAGGTGATCGTGTCGTGCGCGGCCATCATCAGGAAATTCATGTGATCGGCGATCGCGTCGGCCGACAGCGGCCGGCCGTCGTCATCGGTCGCGCGGCAGAATTGCGAGAAGAAATCCCGGCCGTCCCCGGCGCGGCGCGCGGGAATCTCGCGCTTGAACAGATCGACGAGATACTGCCGTGCCCGTACGCCCTTGCGCATCTGCGACCCCGGCAACGGCACCCGGATCGGCGTGACCGTGGCCTGCACCTCGTCGACGAACGCCTGGTTGATCCTGGTCGCCTCCGGCCCGAGCGGCATGCCGAGAAAGCTCGTCGCGGCGAGATCGAGCGTCAGTTCCTTGACCGCGTCGTAGAAAATCAGCGGCTTGCCGCCCCAGCCCGCCACCGTCCGCGCGATGCCGGCGTCGAGCGTTTCGGCATAATGGCGCATCGGCTCGGGCTTGAACGCGACCGCCATCACCTTGCGGTCGGCGCGGTGCCTGTCGAAGTCCATCAGCATCAGCCCGCGCGGGAACAGCAGGTTGAGCAACGGCCCCCAGCCCTGTTCGGACGAGAATACGCGGTCGCGGTCGAACAGCACCAGTTCGTTGGCGTCCGGGCCGATCATGCTGACGGTCGGTCCGCCGAACGCGTTGTTGCGGAACACCGGGCCATAGGTCGCGATCATCCGCTTGCCGAAGCCTACGGGATCCCTGAGCATGCGGAAGGTGTTGCCGACGAACGGCAGCCCGTCCTCGCCGGGAATGTCGCGGATCGCCGCTTGCCGCTGGCGCGGCTGCCAGTGCGGGTTGGCCTTGAAGGTATGGGCATAGGCCATGGTCGCGCTCCGCTTGCTGACACCGGTATAAGTAGGCGCGCGCGGCGTGGAAAGTTAGGCAAAAGTTAGGGCAAAAAGCCCGGTTTCGCGTCGGTCCCGATGATCGGGACGTCCTGCTGTGAATGACGGTACGCGACGCTGTTGCGGCTTGAGGCATGTTGCGGCATGGGGCGACGCTATCGCGGTTTCATGAGGTAGGACAGCCCGGTTGGCCCGGCAGCGTTTCACTGAGCGGGAAAGTATGTCGGGCGCGCTCAGGACGAATCGACCTCCGCGAACCGGGCGGATGCTTGCCCTGACATCGACTGTCACCCAAAACATGTCCGGGGCCGCCGCGTCGTACCCCCGCTCCGTCGATCACGCAGTACCGTGGATGCCGGAACGAGTCCGGCATGACGGGAGAGTTTTCGAAAAGTTCGCGTCCCAACCCCCTGTCGATCGGCTCCAACGCTGCCGTGTGCGCCACTGCGTCGCGCTCTGGCCCCAATTGTCGACGGGTTGACGGTCGAGCGGCGGCGGCAGGCGGGTCGGGCCGCGATTGGTCGAGCCGCGCCGCGCGGCGAGCGCCGCCGACTCCTTGTTGTCGGGCGCGATCGTGTGGATCACCTCGTCCCAGCCGCATGTCGACCGCATCGTCGATCGCCGCGGCCGCCGCTTCATAAGGCGATGATGGGTTGCGGCGACGGCAACAGCGCCTGCCGGCAGGCGCGCATCGAGCCGGTCCACTATCAGTCGATCCGCGCGTGCCGGCAGGCGGTGCCGGCGGCGCTCGCCCACAACAGCGACGTGGATCATCCCGTCATCGCGGCGACATGCCAGGCGACCGGCCAGTTGATGGTTCAGGCAAGGACCCCCGAGGCACGTCGCGGCTGACGGTCCTGATGCCGGGATAGCAACGCTATCGAAACCGCTGGCCGCACACGTCCGCTGCGTCGATTATCGGGATTCCGCCCTTGGTGAAGGCGTCCCCGCCAGCCCGCTCCGGCGAGCGCTACTCGGTCGACCCCGCTGCGCGGGTATCGGGCGCGCAGTCCATCGGCAAAGCCCAGCGGATCTGATCGCGCAGCAGCGCTTCGAGATCATAGGCCCCGATGCGGTGCGCGGTCGCGCGCTTGCGCAGCAGCGCGGCGAGCAGCGCGGCGCGGCTGTCCGGCACGCGCGGCGCGCGACGGCCGCGGGTCAGCGCTTGCGAGAATTTGACGGAGAGAGCGGTCATCGAGAGTGCGCCTTATACAATGGGTCCGCAGCTAGCGGCCGCATCTGCATCGCACGTCAACGAACGGCGTTAGAAAGCCGTTCAGCATCCGTCGTGGCGCGCGGCCTGGTCCAGAGCGACGGATCGCGCAGCGCCGGCGGGTAGAGCTTCCCCCGCCGCAGCGCCTGGCTCCACGCGCGGCCGATCATCGCGATCTTGGCGCGGCGCGAGGTCGAGACGCGCGTGTCGAGCGCGCGCATGCCGAGTGCGGCCACGTCGCGCCCGATCGCGCCGTAGATGCCCGCCGCCGCCAGCACCGCCCAGGCCGAGCGGAACGGCAGCGCCGGCGTGCCGAAGCGCGCGCTCGCCTCGTAAGGCGCGGCCCGTCCGGCCAGCCGCGCGGCGAGCTTCGCCAGCTTCCCGCGGTGCGCCGGCGCCAGCAGATCGTCCGCCGGAATGCCCAGTTCGTCGAGCCAGTCCGTGGGCAGATAGCATCGCCCGTTGCGCGCATCCTCGGCGATGTCGCGCGCGATGTTGGCGAGCTGGAAGGCGAGGCCGAGGTCGCAGGCGCGGTCGAGCGTCGCGTCGTCGTCCGGCGCGACCCCCATCGCCAGCGCCATCATGCACCCGACCGCGCCGGCGACATGGTAGCAATAGCGGTAAAGATCGTCCTCGCTGCGCGGCCGCCACCCCGCCGCGTCGAGCGCGAACCCGGCGATCAGGTCGCGCGGCAGCGCCGGGGGCAGATCGGTCTCCGCCGCGAACAGCCGCAGCGCGTCGAACGCGGGATCGTCGACCATGATACCCGCCAGGGCGGCCTCGGTCTTTGCCGTGATCTCGGCCAGCCGAGCGGGGCCGTCGAACACTTCGCGCATCGCGTGGCCGTGTTCCTGCCCGTCGGCGATGTCGTCGCACGCGCGGCACCAGGCGTAGAGCAGCCACGCGCGCTCGCGTACCGGGCGGGCGAACAACCGGCTGGCGGCGGCGAAGCTCCTGGAGCCGCGCGCGATCGATCCCTGTGCGGTCGCGACGACCGCGTCGCGGGTCGGGAGGGCGCCCTCGCTCAAAGGTCCTTCGTGCCGATCTCCACGATCGTCTCGATCGGGTCATGCGCTTCCATCCGCGCGAGCAGACCCGGCAGGCCGGTGTCGACGATCAGGATGTCGCGATGCTGCGCGCGCAGGAAGCCGATCTCGGCCATGTGGCGGTAGAAAGCGACGAGATGGTCGTAATAGCCCGCGACGTTGAGCAGGGCCACGGGTTTGGCGTGATAGCCGATCTGCGCCCAGCTCAGCGCTTCCCACAGTTCGTCCATCGTGCCGGTGCCGCCGGGCAGGGTGACGAAGCCGTCGCCGAGATCGGTGAACGCCTGCTTGCGCTGGTGCATCGTGCCGACGACGTGCAGTTCGGTGCAGCCGCGGTGCGCCACCTCGGCATCGACCAGCGCCTGCGGGATGATTCCGATCACCTCGCCGCCCGCCGCGAGCGCCGCATCGGCGAGCGCCCCCATCAGCCCGAGCCGCCCGCCGCCATAGACCACGCCGATCCCGCGCTCGGCGAGCGTGCGGCCCACGTCGCGGGCGGTCTCGATATAGACGGGGTCGGCGGGCGTGGCCGAGCCGCAATAGACGGCGAGCCGCTTCATCCCTCGCCCCCCTCCCGCACGCGGGAGGGGAGGAGAAGACCGGTCACCGCTCCCCCTCCAGCATCAGCGCCGCCGTCGCCTTGGCGCTGCCGACCACGCCCGGGATCCCTGCGCCCGGATGCGTGCCGGCGCCGACGAAATACAGGTTCGGGATATGGTCGTCGCGATTGTGGACGCGGAACCACGCGCTTTGCGTCAGGATCGGCTCTAGGCTGAAGGCACTGCCAAGGTGCGCGTTTAGGTCGGCGGCGAAGTCGTTCGGCGCATAATGGAATTTCGTCACGATCCGCTCATGGATATCGGGGATCAGCCGCCGCCCGATCTCGTCGAGGATGCGTTTCTCCAGGATCGGACCGACCTCTTCCCAATCGACCGGGAATTTGCCCAGATGCGGCACCGGCGCGAGCGCGTAGAAGGCCGAATGCCCCTCCGGCGCCATCGACGGATCGGTGACGGTGGGGTGATGCAGATACAGCGAGAAATCCTCGGACAGGACGCCGTGATCGTAGATGTCGCTGAGCAGACCCTTGTAGCGCGGCCCGAACAAGATGGTGTGGTGCGGGATACCGGGCCACAGCCCCTTGATGCCGAAATGGACGACGAACAGCGACGGCGAATAACGCTTCTTCGCCAGTCCCTTCTTCGTACGCTGCGCGCTGCGCGAGGAGGTCAGCAAGTCGCGATAGACGTGCATGACGTCGCCGTTGCACGCGACCATGTCGGCATCCTGGTGCCACCCGCCGGCGGTGGTGACGCCGGTCGCGCGGTCGCCCAGCGTGGCGATGTCGACCGCCGCGTCGCCGAGCCGCAGCACGCCGCCCAATCGCTCGAAATGCGTCACCATCCCGGCGATCAGCTTGCTGGTGCCGCCCATCGCGAACCACACGCCGCCGTCTTTCTCCAGCTTGTGGATCAGCGCGTAGATCGCCGACGTGTTCATCGGGTTGCCGCCGACCAGCAGCGTGTGGAACGACAGCGCCTGGCGGAGATGCTCGTCCTTCACGTAAGAACTCACGATCGAATAGACCGAACGCCACGCCTGGTATTTCGCCAGCGCCGGCGCCGCCTTGATCATCGAGGCGAAATCGAGGAACGCGACCGTGCCGAGCTTGCGATAGCCTTCTTCGTACACCCCGGCGGAATAATCGAGGAACCTGGCGTAGCCGGCCACGTCCTCCGGATTGAGCTTGGCGATCTCCGCGTTCAGCGCCGGTTCGTCGTTGGAATAGTCGAACACCGTCCCGTCGGGCCAGTTGAGCCGGTAGAAGGGCGATACCGGCACCAGCGTCACGTCGTCGCTCATGTCGCGCCCGGTCAGCGCCCAGAGTTCCTGCAGGCACGGCGGGTCAGTGATGACGGTCGGGCCGGCATCGAAGATGAAGCCGTCTCTCTCCCACACATAGGCCCGCCCGCCGGGCTTGTCGCGCGCCTCGACCACGGTCGTCTCGATGCCCGCCGATTGCAGCCGGATCGCGAGCGCCAGCCCGCCGAACCCGGCGCCGATGACGATAGCGGTGCGTTGCGCCGCGCTTGCCGTCACGCGCTCTTGCCCGCGATCGCCCGGAGCGCCCGGCCGATCGGCACCGGCGGCTTGCCGGTCAGGATGCGTGCCTTGTCCATCATCGTCGATCGTCCTGCATAGAAGCGGCGCACCAAGCGCGGGTCGAGCCGGTAGAAGCGTTCCAGGATACGGTAGCGTTCCGCCGGCTCGGCGGCACGAAACAGCATTTTGTCGAGCATACGGTAGAAGCCGCGTTGCCGCCACGTCCGTTTCGCGAAATCGTGCGTCAGCGCATGCAGGGCACTGCCCGACAGATCGGAAGCGCGCGCGATCAGCGCCGCGACGCGCACCGCATCGGGCAGCGAATAGCCGGTGGTCGGGTGGAACAGCCCGGCGCGCATGCCCGCCTTCGCCACCTTGTTGCCGCCCGATTGCCAATACGCCTCGAAATCGCCGCCCATCGTCACCGGCAGCACGCCCGATTCCTCGCGGACGACGGTGTGCGTGTCCCAGCCGTGCGCCGCGGCATAAGCGAGCACGCGTTCCGCGATCGGGTCGCCATTGCCGCCGCTGCCGGGCGGCGGGCGATGCAGATCGGGCGTGTCGCTGTAATAGGTGTCCTCGACGAACATCCGCGTGGCCGACAGCGGCAGCGTGTAGACGAAGCGATAGCCGTCGATCTGCTCGACCGTCGCATCCATCACCGTCGGCCGCGTCAGCGCGTGCGGCTCGTCCAGCGCGAATTCCATGCCGACGAACTTCTGCCAGCCGAGATCGAGCAGGCCGAGATCGCCCGGCCCGCGCGCATCGATCACGCCCTTGGCCTCGATCCGGTCGCCATCGGCGAGCACGACGGCGTTCGGGCTGGCCGCGAGCACTTTCCGCCCGGTCAGCAGCGCCTGCGGCGGCAAGGCCGCGCGCACGACGGCGTCGAGCCGTTCCGATTCGATCGAATAATAGGGGCTGTCCAGCGTCCGCGCGTGGCGCGGGAAGGCGATGTCGTAGCTTTTCCAGCCGTAACTGACGAGCGGGGCGACGATCCAGCGATCCTCGTCGGCGACGTCGCTGGCGAAGAACGACCACAGATGGTTGCCGCCGATCGTCTCCGCCGCCTCGACGATGCGCACGTCGAGGCCGGGGCGCTTCTTCGCCAGCGCGAGCGCGATGAGGCCCCCGGCCAGGCCGCCACCGACGATGGCCAGGTCGCAGGAAAGGGTGGACGGCATCGAAGCGCGATAGCCGAAACGCGGCGCGGCGCAACCACTTGGCGCATGTGATTGCGTGACGGACGCGGGTGGCGGGTGTAGGACGCCGCCATGGGCCTCGTCCTCGCCATCCTTGCCTCCGCGCTCGCCATGTCGGCGATCGTCGGGTTGCGCTACCTGATCGTCTCGGGCGCGTTCGACCTGGCGACGCGCGCCAGGCATCCCGGCCTGTATGCCGGGCTCACCCCGCAGATCCGCCGCGAGATCGCGTGGAGCCTCGCTTCGGCGCTGATCTACGGCATGCCCGCCGGGATCGTCGCCTGGGGCTGGCAGCAGCGCGGCTGGACGCGGATCTATGTCGATCTCCACGCCTGGCCGCTGTGGTACGCGCCGCTGTCGGTGCTGGCGTACCTGATCGCGCACGACACCTGGTTCTACTGGACGCATCGCTGGATGCACACGCCGCGCGCTTTCCGGCTCGCCCATGCCGTCCATCACGAAAGCCGCCCGCCGACCGCCTGGGCGGCGCTGGCGTTCCATCCGATCGAGGCGGCGACCGGGGCTGTGATAATTCCGCTACTGGTGTTCGTGATTCCGATCCATGTCGCGGCACTCGCCTTGGTGCTGAGCGTGATGACGGTTATGGGGGTGACCAATCACATGGGGTGGGAAATCTTCCCGACATACCTGTGGCGCGGCCGGATCGGGGACTGGCTGATCACGGCAAGCCATCACCAGCGCCACCACGAGCTGTATCGGGGAAATTATGGGCTTTATTTCCGCTTCTGGGACCGGACCTGCGGCACCGACAAGGGCGTCGGCAGTTTCGAACGCGTTCATGCCCGGGTCCATGCGCAGGCTGGCGCGCGTGACGGGCGCGGCCGTGGCGGCGCTGCTGTTGCTGCCGGGGGCGGTGGCGACGAGTGACTTGGCGGTCGATGTCGCCAACCTGCGCTCGGCCAAGGGCATGGTGCGGGTTTGCCTGACCGCCGACCCCGACAATTTTCCCGCCTGTATCGACGATGCCCAGGCGATCACCCGCTCGATCCCGGCGAGCACCACCAGCGTCCGCTTCGACGGCCTGGCGCGCGGCGATTATGCCGTCGCCGTGATCCATGACGAGAACGGCAATCGCAAGCTCGACACCTTCGCCGGCATCCCGCGCGAGGGGTTCGGTTTCTCGCGCAATCCGCCGGTCACCTTCGGCCCGCCACGCTTCGCGGCGGCGCGCTTTACCGTCACGGGTGATGCCGATCGGCAACAGGTACGGATGCGTTATCTGCTCTGACGCGCCCGCTACGGACACAAAACGTTGCGACAGCGTTACGCGGCTGACTTACCCTATTATTCGGAGCTGCCCGTGATCGATCGTCGTCTTCTCGCCTCTGCCGCCTTCCTGTCGTTCGCCGGCGCCGCTCCCGCCATGGCGCAGGACGGTTCCTCCGCCGCCGCGACGGATGCCCAGATCGCCGAGGATTACAACAAGGACGTCGTCACCGTCGGCGTCGGCGGGGCCTATGTGCCGGTCTATGACGGCGCGAAGGACTATCATGTCGAGCCGGCCCCGTTCGCGGTCGGTTCCGTCCAGGGTTTCAACTTCACCGTCATCGGCAACCGCGCCAGCATCGATCTCATCCCCAACCATGCCGGCGCCAGGATCGACCTGCAGCTCGGGCCGATCGCGGTGCTCAACTTCGACCGGTCGAGCCTGTCGTCGATCGACGATGCCCGCATCCGCGCGCTCGGCAAGCGCGGCACCGCGCTCGAGGTCGGCGGGTTCGCCGGGATCGGCAAGACCGGGGTCATCACCAGCCCGTACGACCGGATCGCGGTGTCGGTCAGCTATCGCCAGGGCGTGACGGGCGCGCATCGCAGCTATCTCTGGCAGCCGTCGATCAACTATATCACCCCGCTCAGCCGCAAGGCCGCGGTCGGTTTCTACGGTTCGGCGCAATATGCCGGGCAAGGCTATGCCGACGTCTATTATTCGATCACCCCGACGCAGAGCATCGCCAGCGGCCTGCTCCCGTTCAATGCGCGCAAGGGCTGGAAAAGCTACACGGCGGGCGCGTTCATGACCTATTCGCTGACCGGTAATCTGCTGCACGGGTTCAAGATTCTTGCGGGCGGCACTTATACCGGCATGCTCAACGATTTCTCCTACAGCCCGATCGTGCGCGTCGCCGGATCGAAGCGCCAGTGGCTCGGCGCGGCCGGTATCGCCTATACCTTCTGATCGCTTCATACCCGGGCCGGATGTCGGCCGGGCGACGTGAAACGGGGGTGATCCGCCAATTCCCGTCTTGCGCCCGGGGACGTCAAGTGCCACGCGGGCCCGACCACACCATGCGTTTCAAGCAAGAGGGCTTGCCCCGATGACCGATACCGACCAGCAGCTTGTCGAGCGCCTCGAATCCCGCGCGGAACGTCGCAGCGAGCGGCGCGAGTTCTTCCGCACTGCGCTCGGCACGGGTGCCGTGGCGATCGCGGGCGCCGCGGCGATCGCGGTCGGCAGCCATGCCGCGGCGCAGACCGCGACCAGCGATACCGACATCCTCAACTTCGCGCTCAACCTCGAATATCTCGAGGCGCAATTCTATTCCTACGCGGTGTTCGGCACCGGCTTGCCGGCGGGGCAGTTGACCGGCGTCGGCACGCAAGGCGCCGTCACCGGCGGCCGTGCCGTCGGCTTCAGCGACCCGATCGTCGCGCAATATGCGCGCGAGATCGCCGGCGACGAAGTCCAGCACGTCGCCTTCCTGCGCGGCCAGCTCGGCACGCTCGCGGTCGCGCAGCCCGCGATCGACATCGGCGGCACCGCGACCAGCGCCTTCAGCACGGCGGCGCGTGCGGCCGGGCTGGTCGGCACCGGCGTCGCCTTCGATCCTTATGCCAGCGACGAGAATTTCCTGCTCGCGGCGTTCCTGTTCGAGGATGTCGGCGTGACCGCCTACAAGGGCGCGGCGTCGTTGCTGAGCAGCAAGGTCTATCTCGACGCGGCCGCCGGCATCCTCGCCGCCGAGGCGTATCATGCCTCGATCATCCGCACCGTGCTGTACGCCAAGGGCGTCGATACGCCGCGTTTCCGCACCGAGGCCGACGCCATCTCGAACGCGCGCGACCTGCTCGACGGCACTGTCGAGGACGATCAAGGCATTTCGCCGGTAACGCTGACCGGGAGCCCGAGCCCGACGCCAGCACCCGGCGCCTACGCCCCGTTCGCACCCGCCGCTTTGCTGGGCCAGGTCGCCTCGAACATCGTGCCCACCACGTCGGACGGGCTGGCGTACGGCCGCGCGACCGGCAACGTGCTCAACATCGTCTATCTCAACAGTCTGGCGGTCACCAGCGGCGGGTTCTTCCCGGCGGGCGTCAACGGCTCGATCAAGACCAGCGCCGCCAACTGAACCGACCAGCTTTCGCGATTTCGCCCGTACGGGAGTTCCCCCAGTGATCAACGCCGACATCCTTCTCGAGGCCATCGACGCGAGCGAGCGCCGCCGTTCCGAGCGCCGCAATTTCCTGCGCACCGCCAGCGCGGCGACCGTCGCGGTCGGCGGCCTGTCGCTGCTGTCGGCGTGCGGTGGCGGCAGCGCCGGCGCGACCGCCACCCCGACTCCGACGGGCACCGTGACGCCTAGCCCGACCTCGACCAGCGTGCTGGCCGATCAGGACACGCTCAACTTCGCGCTCAACCTCGAATATCTCGAGGCGCAATTCTATTGCTATGCCGTCACCGGCGCGGGCGTTCCGGCGTCGCTGCTGACCGGCACCGGCATGCAAGGCGCGGTCACCGGCGGCCGGCAAGTGACCTTCAGCGACGCAGTCGTCGCGCAATATGCCCGCGAGATCGCCGCCGACGAGATCGCGCACGTCGCCTTGCTGCGTTCGGCGCTCGGCGTCGCCGCGGTCGCACAGCCCGCGATCAACATCGATGGCGGCGCGACCGGCGCCTTCACCGTCGCGGCGCGGGCGGCGGGCATCGCGACCAACCCGAGCACGGGCGCGGTCGACAACGTCAACGGCACGTTCGACCCATACGCCAGCGACAACAACTTCCTGCTCGGCGCGTTCATCTTCGAGGATGTCGGCGTGACGGCGTACAAGGGCGCGGCGTCGCAGATCAACCAGACGCTGCTGATCGATGCCGCCGCCGGTATCCTTGCGGTCGAGGCGTATCATGCCGGGCTGATCCGCACGGTGCTCTATTCCAAGGGCCTGACGACTCCGATCCTGCGCACCAATGCCGGGCGTATCAGCGACGCGCGCGACAGCCTCGATGGGTCGACCGACGACGATCAGGGCATCATCGGCGATTCGGTCACGTCGAACATCGTTCCCACCGACCTCAACGGCCTCGTCTACGGCCGTACCGCCGGGCAAGTGCTGAACGTCGTCTATCTCAACAGCAATGCCGTGGTCGGCGGCGGGTTCTTCCCCAACGGCCTCAACGGCAACGTGCGGACCAGCGCGGCGAGTTCGATAACCTAAGTGTTTGCACGGCGCGCGGATGCGCCTAGACTGCCATCATTCCCCGGGGGGCCGTGCGAGCGGTTGAGATTGGGCCACGGCCCTGACCCGTCGAACCTGATCCGGATCACGCCGGCGTAGGGAGGGAGCGGTATCCGCCCCGGAGACCGTCTCGCTTCCCGCCGTTCAAGGAAGCAAGACATGGCCGACATCCCCGCCCATACAGAGATCGGCGTCACCACCGGCGCGATCCGCGGCTCTCGGAAAATCCATGTCGCCTCGCCGGGCATGCCGGACGTGCGCGTCGCGATGCGCGAGATCATGCTGGAACCGTCGTGCGGCGAGCCGCCGTTGCGCGTCTACGACACGTCCGGTCCCTATACCGATCCCGCGGTGCCGATCGACATCGACACGGGTCTCGCCGAACTGCGCCGCCCGTGGATCGAGGCGCGGGGCGATGTCGAACGCTATGACGCGCGCGAGATTCGCCCGGAGGATAACGGCCTGTCGGGGCCGGACCGCTCCGCCGGGGTGCCGCGATACCCCAATGTCGTGAAGCGCCCGCTGCGCGCGCGGGCCGGCGCCAACGTCAGCCAGATGCATTATGCGCGGCGCGGCATCGTCACGCCGGAGATGGAATATGTCGCGATCCGCGAGAATCTCGGCCGCGCGGCGGCGAAGGAAGCGCTGATCCGCGACGGGCACGATTTCGGTGCGTCGATCCCCGATTACGTGACGCCGGAGTTCGTCCGCGACGAGGTGGCCCGCGGGCGCGCGATCATCCCGTCGAACATCAACCATCCCGAATCCGAGCCGATGGCGATCGGCCGCAATTTCCTGGTCAAGATCAACGCCAATATCGGCAA
>CAXTJX010000024.1:0-31110 GCA_964244765.1 uncultured Sphingomonas sp.
TCGCGTCGATCACGCCGTGGAACTGGCCGCTGATGATCGCCATCTGGCACATCGTGCCGGCGATCCGCGCGGGCAACACGGTGGTGATCAAGCCCTCGCCCTTCACCCCGCTCGGCACGTTGCGCCTGGTCGACATCCTGCAGGGGGCGCTGCCCCCCGGCGTGCTCAATGCGATTGCCGGGGGCGACGAGATCGGACCGATGCTGACCGGCCATCGCGATGTCGCCAAGATCGTCTTCACCGGATCGGCCGCGACCGGGCGCAAGGTGATGGGCAGTGCGGCCGCCACCTTGAAACGCGTCACCCTGGAACTGGGCGGCAACGATGCCGGGATCGTGCTGCCCGACGCCGATCCCCGGGCGATCGCCGAAAGCCTTTTCTGGGGCGCGTTCCTCAACAGCGGGCAGACCTGCGCGGCGCTCAAGCGGCTGTACGTCCATGACAGCCTGTACGACGCGACGTGCGACGCCTTGGTCGCGGTCGCGCGCGGCGTGAAGCTGGGCAACGGCCTCGACGAGGAGTCGCTGCTCGGCCCACTCCAGAATCAGGCGCAATTCGACAAGATCGTCAGGCTGGTGGATCAAGCGCGCGGAGATGGCGCGCGTATCCTGACCGGCGGGGCACCGCGCTCGGGGCCTGGCTATTTCTACCCGGTGACGCTGGTCGCCGATGCGCGCGACGGCATGGCGCTGGTCGACGAGGAGCAATTCGGCCCGGCTCTGCCGATCCTGCGCTATACCGATCTGGACGACGCCATTGCGCGCGCCAACGCCTCGGAGAACGGGCTCGGCGCGTCGGTATGGTCGGCCGATCCCGCGGGCGCGCGGGCGGTCGGCGCACGGCTGGAGGCCGGCACCGTGTGGATCAACAAGCACGGCGCGCTGCGGCCCGACACCCCGTTCGGCGGGATCAAGGCGTCCGGTATCGGCGTGGAATTCGGCCGGCAGGGGCTGGAGGAATATACCGCCATCCAGGTGCTGCATCGGTAGCCTCCCCTTCGCGGGGCAAACGATGTCGTTCAATCGACCAGCGCGGCGACCGCGTTCACCTCGACCAGGAAGGCAGAATGGCCGAGCGCCTGCGCGCCGATCAGCGTCGTCGCGGTCACCGGCCACTGCGATCCGAAGACACGTTCCCCCGCGGCGTTGATCGCCGGCAGCAGCGCGTCGTGATGGTCGACGACGATGATCGTCATCTGCACCAGCCGGTCCGGCCCCGCGCCGATCGCGGCGAGCGCGTCGCGGATATTGGCAAAGCATTGCTCGATTTGCGCGGCATGGTCGCGCCCGCCGACGACATTGCCGTCGCGGTCGAGCGCGACCTGGCCGGCGAGATAGGCGGTCCGTCCGCCGGCGGGGGCGATGACGACATGGGCGTGTGCGTTGTCGGGGGGCGGGAACAGCGCGTCGGGATTGATCTTGACGATCTCGGTCATGCTGTCGCTCCTGTGCGGGAAACGTGGATGGCCGGCACGCGGTGGTGCCACGGCGCGGCCTGTTCGAGCTGCGCGGCGAGGTTGAACAGCGTGCCCTCGTCGCCGAAGCGCGACACCGCCATCGTACCGATGGGCAGGCCGTCCGACGTCATGTACGACGGGATCGAGGCGGCGGGGTGGCCGGTGACGTTGAAGACGCCGGCGAACGGCGAATAGGCGTCGCCGCAGAAGCGCTCCCAGAACGCCTCGTAATCGTCCGGCGACTGGCCGAGCCAGCCGATCGGCGCGGGCGGGCGGGCCAGCACGGGCAGCAGCAGGATATCGTAACGCTCGAAGAACGCGCCCATTTGCCGCTGCACGGTGCCGTGGTTGAGCATCGCGCGCGCGACCGCCTCGCCCGAGGTGCGCTTGCCCTCCTCGTAGATCGCCAGCGTGAAGGGTTCGAGCGTGCTCGCATCGATCGGGCGGCCCATCGCCTCGGCGGCCAGCGCCAGCCCGGCCAGCGAATTGGCGTTCGATTCGTCGCGGATCGCACGGCGGAACGCGGCGAAATCCATGCTCGGCGCGTCCTCCTCGACATGATGGCCGAGCGAGGCGCACAGCGCCGCCGTGGCTTCCACCGCCTGGGCGCATTCCGGATCCACCGCCGCGCCGCTGAACGAGCGCGTCTGCACCGCGATGCGCAGGCCGGTGCGCGGGCGCTCCAGCTCGTCGGCATAGCGGCGGACGGGCGGCGGCGCCCAAGCTTGCGCGCCGCTGTCGGCGCCGTGGACGCTGTCGAGCAGCACGGCCGAATCGCGCACGCTGCGCGACACGACGAACTCGACGCCGCGCGAGCCCGGCGCATCCCCCATCACCGGGCCGATCGGGGTACGGTGGCGATTGGGCTTCAGCCCGAACAGCCCGCAATTGGACGCCGGGATGCGGATCGAACCGATGCCGTCATTGGCATGCGCGACCGGCACGACTCCCGCCGCGACCGCCGCCGCCGAGCCGCCGCTCGATCCGCCGGGCGTGTGGCCGGTGTTCCACGGGTTGCGGGTGATGCCGTTCAACGCCGTCTCGGTCGCGATCTGCGCGCCGAATTCGGCGCAGGTCGTCTTGGCGATCGTCATCAGCCCGGCCTCGCGGAAGCGCGTCATCAGGTTGGTGTCGATCGTCGAGACATTGCCCTTGAGCAGCCGGCAGCCCGCCTCGTAGGGCGTGTCCTTCATCTCCAGCGCCAGGTCCTTGAGCAGGAACGGCACACCGAACATCGCGCCGCGCGGAACGGCATGGCACGCCGCCTCGCGTGCCTGCCCGGTCAGATCGTGCGCGATGACGTTGAGCTCGCCGTTCACGCGCGCCGCCGCGGTCGCGGCGAGGTCGACCAGTTCGAGTGGCGTCACTTGCCGGCTCGCGACGAGCGCGGCGAGCGCCACGCCGTCGCAGCGCGAATATTCCTCAAGCGTCATTTGGGCGTCTTTCGATCACGGGGTCAAGGTCGATCGCGGCGGCCCATTCGTCGATCAGCGCGCGGTGGAAGGCGGCGGCGCGGGTGCCGGGCTGTTGCGCTTGGTGTACCGCCAGCGCCGGGTCCTGGACGAGCGGCTCCGCGCCCGCCAGCACCTCGACGATGGCGTGGCCGCAGAACGGGGCGTGCGCTTCCGAATAGCCGCCCTCGTGCACCACCACGAGGCGGCCGCCGCACAGTTGCTCGGCCGCTTGCTTCAGGCGCTGCGTCATGGCGCGGAACGTGTCGCTGTGCGCCATCATCCGGCCCATCGGGTCGTGGATCGACGCATCGAGCCCGCTGGCGACGATCACCAGGTCCGGCGCAAAGCGCCGCAGCGCGGGAAGCACGATCCGGTCGATGGCGTGGAGATACGCGTCATGGCCCGCTCCTGCGGGCAGCGGCACGTTGATGTTGCACCCCGCGCCCGCGCCGTTCCCGCGATCCTCGGCGCCACCATAGCCGAACGGGAAGCAGCCGTCCTGGTGGAGCGAGATCGTCAGCACGTCGGCGCGGTCGTAGAAGATCGCTTGCGTGCCGTTGCCGTGATGCACGTCCCAGTCGACCACCGCGATACGCCGGGGCCCGTGCGCCGCCAGCGCGGCCTCGATCGCGATCGCGATGTTGGCGAACAGGCACGACCCCATCGCTTCGTCGGGCAGGCAATGATGACCGCATGGCCGGCACAGCGCATACGCATTGGCGACGCGGCCGGCGAGCACGTCGTCGACCGCCTGCGTAGCGAGTCCCGCCGAGATCGCGGCGATCTCGTAACCGCCCGGCCCGAAATCGGCGGCGATCCCGAGCGAGCCGCCGCCGGCGTCGCTCAGGTCCTTGAAGCGCCGGAGATAGGCTTCCGGGTGCACGCGCCGCAGGTCCGCCGTGCCGACCGGCACCGCCGCGCGCACGTCGAGCCGGTCGATCAGGCCGGAGGCGCGCAGCAGGTTGAGCAGCCGGCGCTTCGTGTCGGGCGTGTCCACACCGACCGTGCCGCTCGGCGGCTGCACCCATCCGCCTACCGGCAGCGTCAGCATGGTGATGGCGGTGCCGCCGTGCCAGAACGTCCGTTCATCGGTATAGAAGCCGGTCCGGCCTGCCATCGCTCTGTCCCATCGGTTGGTGTCGTCTATAACATGAGCATAATTCACATTGTCTGTAAAGCGCGGGATATTTGCGTTGCCTTTTTCGCGCGATCAGGCGCATTAGGTGAACCGGATGCGTAAATTACCCACCCAGTTGCGCGCCAAGCAGCGCGTCGAGCGCATCCTCGATGCGACCGAAGCGCTGCTGATCGCGGGCGGCATCGGCACGCTCACGGTCAACGACATCGCCACGCGTGCGGAAGTGCCGATCGGCTCGGTATACCAATATTTCAACAATCGCGACGAAGTGCTGCATGCGCTGTGCGACCGACACTACCGCATCCTGAGCAGCGCGGCGGACCCGTACTTTACCCATATCCGCACCGTCGCCGACTTCACCCGCGACGTCCGCAAGGCGCTCTATCTGTGTTGGGACTATACCAACACCAACGCCGGGTTCCGCGCGCTGTTCTTCGACGTCCAGGCGTGGGGGATCATTCGCGAGATCGATTGGCAGGACACCTTGCTCAACGCGGAACGGATGAGCGATGCGCTGCACTCGCTGGTGTCGTTCGTGCCGCGCGAAAGCGTGCTGGCGCTATGCATCATCATCGGCGATTCCGCGAGCAGCACCGCGCGCATCGCGGTGCGTGTCGAGGATCTGCGCGACGAACTGTTCAAGCAGTTCGTCGCGATGGTCGAAAGTCGCGTCTTCACGCTGCTGCGCGACAATGCCGAGCTGGAGGCCGTCGCCCATGCCCGGCGGGACGAGCCGCCGCTCGCCGCCGCGGTGTAACGCGCGCAGCGTCGTGGCACGACCCTGCACGCCGGCTTACGGGCGGTAGCGATCCAGCAAGGCTTCGAACGCGGTCCAGGCGCGCCGGTCGGCAGCGGAATCGCGCACGAAGCGACTGGCGACGTGGTGGCCCAGATAGATGCCGCGCAATTCCCAGACGAGCTGGTCGATATCGGTTTTTTCGTGCAGTGCGCCGGCTGCGACCGCTTCGCCGGCCAGCGTCGCCAGCAAGGCCTGCGTGCGCGCTTCGGCGTGAGCGACGTGCGTGCGCACCACCCCGTCGAGATCGTCGAGTTCGAACAGCGCCGAGGCGATGGGGCAGCCGCCTTCCAGCCCCGCCCGGCGCGTCCAGCCCAGCCAGTGGCGCATCAACGCGACGAGCCGCGGCAAGCCCGGCGCCTCGGCCATTGCCGGTGCCACGACCTTGGCGGCGACCAATGCCTCGGCATGCGACATCAGGCGGATTTGAATATCTTCCTTGGACCGGAAATGAGCGAACAGCCCGCTTTTCGACATGCCGACCGCGTCCGCGAGCGCACCGAAGGTAACGCCGGATAGGCCGGTGACGCAGGCCATTCGCAGTCCCTGGTCGAGGATACGGTCATGGGTCTTGATCGCTGCCATCTTCATCCTTGAATAATACGACCGATCGTGCTTAATAACAAGTACAAGCGTCTGCTCGTCGTAAGGAAGATTATCATGAACGATATCGAAAGCGCACCCGTTTCCCCGCTGCACATCGGCATGCTGGTTTTTCCGCGCATGACCCTGCTCGATCTTGCCGGCCCGCAACTGGCGCTGTTCGGCCATGGCCACATCCATCTTGTGGGGGAGACGCTGGAGGCGGTGATGACCGATTCGGGCATCGCGATCCTGCCGACGACGACGATCGACGATTGCCCGTCGGATCTCGACATCCTGTTCGTCCCGGGCGGCAGCGGCGCGTTCGATGCCGTGGAGAATGAGCGCCTGCTCCGTTTCCTCGCGGCGCAGGGCCGCACCGCCAAGTTCGTCACGTCCGTATGTACCGGGTCGATCCTGCTGGCGGCGGCCGGTCTGCTCGACGGGTACAAGGCCACGACGCATTGGGCCACGGTGCCGATCCTGGAAGCGTTGGGCGTGGAGACGGTGGCCGACCGCGTCGTGATCGATCGCAACCGCATAACCGGCGGCGGCGTGACCGCCGGCATCGATTTCGGGCTGACCCTGCTTGCGCACTTGCGCGGCGACACGGCTGCCAAATGCTCGCAATTGATGATGGAATATGATCCCAAGCCGCCGTTCGACAGCGGTACGCCGTTCGTCGCGGATCCCGAGGTCGTCGCCATCGTCAACCGCATGCTCGAAGGACCGAATGCCGAGGGCCTCGACATCGTCCGGCGCTTCAAGGAGCGACATCTGGCGACTGCCTGAACGATCGGACCTTGACCGGGTTCGGTTCGCCGAACCGGGGCATGGACCCGGGGCATGGACGACGTCAGTCCGCTGCATAGCCTTCAAGGGCTTCCATGCTGCGTTCCGCCACGGGTCCGAGGATCTGTAGCGCGGCGGCGGCGATCGTCTGCCCCGCGCCGGCGACGGTGCCGGCATCGAACGGCGGCTGCGGATCATATTCCATCAGCAACTGCGTGGTCTTCGCCACGTCCTCGCCGAAGATTTCGAGCAACAGCCGCAGGCCGAAATCGATTCCGGCGGTCACCCCGCCGCCGGTTATCCGGTTGCGATCGATCACGACCCGTTCGGCCACCGGTTCGGCGCCGAACAAGGGCAACAGGTCGCGACCGGCCCAATGGGTCGCGGCGCGATAGCCGTTGAGCAGGCCTGCCGCGCCGAGGATCATCGATCCCGTGCATACGGCGGTCACCCAGTCGGCCTGTTCCCCGTGATGCGCGAGGAAATCGAGCGTCTCCCGATCCTGGAACAGGTCGATCTGCCCCGGGCCGCCCGGCACGAAGAGAATGTCGAACTTCGCCGGCGCGGCGTCGAAGGTCATCGTCGGGGTGATGAACAGGCCCGAGTCCGACTCGACGGGGTCCGTCGTCTTCCACAGCAGATGGGTCTGTGCCGGCCCGTTCAGCACCGTCTGGGGCCCGACCAGGTCGAGCAACGTCAGACCCGGGAAACACAGCATTCCGACTTGAGGTCGAGGTCGCCCCGTTTCGGCCGGTCCCAGCACCATGGAAGGCCATCTGCCGGCATCCGTCATTCAGGTGATCCTTGCCCAGGTCGAGCCTCGATCCTGCGAGTGCCGGTCACGGCCGAATTCGGGAGGATGCCCGGCTTCGCCGAGCCGGACAGCGTGTCGCCGTCGCGCGTCAGGGCGAACTTGATCTTCATCTTCATCGGCTTGGTGATCTGCTGCGACCACTGGATCCGGTCGCCATCGACGGTCGGGTCGACGAGCGCCACGGTTTCGTCGCCCTGGGTAGCCGTTCCCGCGTAGCCGCCGCCGTCGCGCCGTTCGATGTCGAGGTCGACGACCTGCTTGCCGATCGGCGTGGCGATCTCGATCTGCCATTTGCCCTCGAAACTCATATTTGGTTTCCTTGATTCTGGCTGTCCTATCCAGCGCGCACGATCCTGATCACGAAAGGCAGCATTACGGCATCGGCGTCGGCCACGGCATGTACCGACTCCAGTCATGCATGGCTTGGCAAAAACGTGCATAACTCACGTAATCAGGCTTCAGCCGTAAAACAATGACTATTTTGCGGTAGACATCGCACATAATGCGACTATTACTCACATTAAATCGGGGTATAGCTAGGCCTGCTCGCCGACGAGACGCGATTGCCACCGCTGCGGATTTGTCGCGGCGCCGTTCGGGGACGGCGGGCCCCGCTCCGGAGTCGCGATTGCCCGAACTGCCAAAGGATTGCCGGATGTCAAAGCCCTTCGCTTCTTCATCGGACTTCACGGAGAAGACGGAAACGCTCGAAATTCTCGCGGACGGCGTCTACGCGCTGACGGCCGAGGGGGACCCGAACGTCGGCGCGGTCGAGGGCGAGGAGTTCGTCGTCTGCATCGAGGCGCGCGCGACACCCGCGGCGGCGCGCGATTGGCTGGCGCAATTGCGGCGGCATACCGACAAGCCGGTGAAGTATCTCATCCTCACCCACTATCATGCCGTCCGGGTCCTCGGCGCCAGCGCGTTCGAGGCCGAACACATCGTGATGGGCGCCGCCACCGCGGCGCTGGTCGAGGAGCGCGGACGCGAGGATTGGGACAGCGAGTATGGCCGGATGCCGCGCCTCTTCAAACAGCATGACGAGATACCGGGGCTGACTCGTCCGACCGAGACCTTCGCGGACGAGCATCGCATCGAGCTGGGCGGGGATCGCGGCGCGCTCGACCTCAACTTCTGCGGACGCGGCCATACCGAGGGTGACGTGGTCGTGTGGCACGATCGATCGAAGACGCTGTTCGCGGGCGATCTGGTCGAGGCGGAAGCCGCGTTGTACACCGGCGACGCGTTTCATTTCGACTGGTCCGGCGCGACGCTCGACCGGGTCAAGGCGTTTCGCGCCGAGAACCTCGTCGGCGGTCGCGGCGCCGTGGCGCGCGGGACGGTCGCGACCGATGCGGCGATCGAGCAGACGCGGTATTTCCTGACCGCCATGATCGACGCGGTGGGTGCTGCCCACCGGCGTGGCGACACCGTGAAAGGCGCGTTCGAGGCGACGCACGCCGCGCTTGCGCCGACCTTCGGCAAATGGCCGATCTTCGAACATTGCCTTCCCTTCGACGTGCAGCGCGTCTGGGACGAATTCGAGGGCATCGAGCGGCCGCGGGTCTGGACGATGGAACGCGACCGCGCGGTCTGGGCCGCGTTGCAGGACTGACCGGGGGTGCACAATCCGGCCGGCATTCCCGTGTGGCGGGAGATGGGCGCGGTGCCGCCGCCGGCCGGCGCGCGCTCCCGGCATGCGCCGGTCGTGATCGTCGGCGCCGGGCCGGTCGGCCTGGCGATGGCGCTCGATCTCGGGCGGCGCGGGCATGACGTCATCGTGCTCGCGATGCTCGATTTCATCGCCGCCGGCTCCAAGGCGATCTGCTTTGCCAAGCGCTCGCTCGACCTGTTCGATCAACTGGGTGTCGGCGACGCGATCGTCGACAAGGGCGTCGTCTGGAACGTGGGCAAGGTTTTCCGGGGCGATCGCGCGGCGCCGGTGTTCGAGTTCGACGTGCTGCCGGTGAAGGACCAGAAGCGGCCGGGCTTCGTCAATATCCAGCAATATCATGTCGAGGAACGGCTGGTCGACGCGATCGGGCGGTGGCCGAACATCGAGGTGCGGTGGGGGCATCGTTTGACCGGGCTGGAGGCCGCGAGCGACGGTGCGACCCTGTCGGTGGCGACCGAGGCCGGAAACTACGTCATCCGCGCCGACTGGGTGGTGGCATGCGACGGTAGTCGCTCGCCGACACGCGCGATGCTGGGCCTGGATTTCGCCGGACGGGAATTCGAGGACAATTTCCTGATCGCGGATATCCGCATCGCCGGCGAGCGGCCGGCGGAACGGTGGTTCTGGTTCGATCCGCCGTTCTTCGCGGGGCAGTCCGCGCTGGTCCATAAACAGCCCGACGACATCTGGCGCCTCGACTTCCAACTCGGCTGGAACGTGGATCGCGCCGCGGCGATCCTGCCGGAGAATGTCGAGCCGCTGGTGCGCGGCATGCTCGGCCCGGATGTGGCGTTCGAACGGGAATGGTACAGCGTCTACACCTTCCAGTGCCGGCGCATGGAGCGTTTCGTGCACGGCCGAACGATCTTCGCCGGGGACAGCGCGCATCTCGTGTCGCCGTTCGGCGCGCGGGGCTGCAATGGCGGGCTGGCCGATGTCGCCAACCTGGGATGGAAGCTCGACCTGATCCTGCGCGGCGCGGCGGGGGCGGGATTGCTCGCGAGCTACGATGCCGAAGCCGGCGCGATGGCGGACGAGAACATCCGCGCGTCGAGCCGATCGACCGATTTCATGACGCCCAAATCGACCGTGAGCCGCATCTTTCGCGATGCGGTGCTCGACTTGGCGGCGGAACTCCCGTTCGCCGCGCCGTTCGTGAATTCCGGCCGGCTCTCGACCGCCGTCGCGTTGACCGGCAGCGATCTCGACACACACGACCGCGACGACTGGCTGGGCACCGGCATCGCCCCCGGATCGCCTGCGCTCGACGCGCCCGTCGGCGGCGGATGGCTGCTCGACCGCTTCGGCGACGGCTTCGTCCTGCTCGCCGACCGCTGGAGCGGCGGCGACATCGACGGCGTCCGCGTGATCGACATGGCCGGGGCGGGCGGCCCGCTTGCCGACCGCTACGCGCTCGCGCCGGGGCGGGCCTATCTCGTCCGCCCGGATCGCTATGTCTGCGCGCGGTGGCACGACGGCGACCGCGCCGGGGTGCTCGCCGCGCTCGCGCGCGCGACGGGATACTGAACATGGCCATGCTCGTCATCGCGCCCAATATCGACGGCGTCGACGACGTCTACGAGCGGCTGCTGGCGCTCCACGAGGGGGGCGCGCCGGAGGACAGCCTTCGCATCGCCGCGCGGCTGAACCTCATCCTGATCAACCATATCGGCGACCGGGCGGTGATCGACGAGGCGTTCGCCCGCGCCGCCGCGCCGGGCGCGCTCGACCGGGTCGACCAGCGATGAACGATGGCGGCACGAGCGCGGCGCCCGACCGCGACCCGGAACGGGCGCAACTCCGGCGGCTGCGGCTGGTTTCGCTCGGGGAGGGCACGACGCTGCTCCTGCTGGTCGGCGTCGCGGTGCCGCTCAAGCATCTGGCCGGGCAGCCGCTCGGCGTCCGGATCATGGGGCCGGTCCACGGCCTGATGTTCCTCGCCTATCTGTGGATCGTGGTGCAGACCGTATCCGGCGGCGGATGGAGCGGCCGCGATGTGGCGCGGTTGCTGATCGGCGCGCTGGTGCCGTTCGGCGGCTTCCTCAATATCGCGCTGTTGCGCCGCAAGATGCGGGAGACGTTCGGGTGAGCGTGGCGGACCTCTATCCCTGGCTGAAAGCGCTGCACGTCGCCGCGGCGCTGATCTTCGTCGGCGGCGTGTTCGCCGCCGCCGTCTTTCTTGCAGCCGCCGCCCGCGAGGCCGCGATCGGCCCGTCGCTCGTGCAGACCGTCCGGCGGTGGGATCGGGTCGTGACGACGCCGGCCATGATGCTCGTTTGGGTTTTGGGACTGACCCTCGCGTCGGCCGGGGGGTGGCTCGCGGCGGGATGGCTATGGGCGAAGCTGATCCTCGTCATCCTGCTCTCTGGCGTCCACGGCGTGCAGTCCGGATGGCTGCGCCGACTGGCGCGCGACGCCGTAGCGCCGCCCCCGTTCCTGACCGCCCTGATCTTCGGCTGCGTCATCGGCATCGCGATCCTGGCGGTCGCGAAACCGTTCTGACCGGAACCGACCGCCCCACGCACATCGTCGTCAGGTCGTTTCGCGAAGGATCTTCTCGACCGTCGCGACGACGATGGCGAGCAAGTCACGAAGTCGTTCCCGCTCCTCGCCGGACATGCCGGAGACGGCGTCGGCGTTCAGGCCGGCGATCGCGGCGGTGATCGCGGTCGACCGCGACCGGGTGCCGGCGCTGAGCGTGAACAACGCACTCCGCTTGTCGTGGGGATCCGGTCGCCGCTCGATGACACCGTCGCGCCCCATCCTGGCGAGCGTCGCCGCCATCGTCGGCTGTTCGATGCCGGCTTGTTCGGTGAGCGCCTTCTGCGACATCGCGTCCTGCCGCATCAGCGCGGTCAGCACCGGCAGATAGCCGGCCGACAGCCCCAGCGGCGCAAGGCGCTGGTCCGCCAGACGCCGCAGCAAGCGGGCGGTGCGGTTGACGGCTTCCCCCAGCGAACGATCATCCGTCATGAAATAGCTTGCTATGTATATCCATAGCATGCTATATAACTTGTTCTATGACAGCTTGCAAGGACGTTGACGATGGCCGACATCAAGTCACGACGATATGATTCTTTCGCGATTGTCCTTCACTGGACGTCCGCGGCGGCGATCCTCGTGGCGCTCCCCCTCGGCTTCCTGGCGGCGCACGCATCCGATAGCGGGCAGGCCGCGGCGCTGTTGCGCATCCATGTCCCGCTCGGTATCGTTATAGTGATCCTCACGCTGTCGCGCGTCGTCTGGCGGCTCCGGCATGGGCCACCGCCCGCCGTCGAGGGTCAGCCGCGCTGGCAAGCCGCGGCGGCGCGCATCTCCCATCTCCTCCTCTATGTCGTGCCGATCGTGCTGGGTGCAAGCGGGATCGCGCTCATGGTCCTGTCGGGAGCGGCGCCGGTCGTCTTCTCCCGCGTCCAGGGCACCTTGCCCGACTTTTCCCGGTTTCCGCCGATGGCGGTGCACGCGGCAAGCGCCTTCGCGCTCGTCGGACTGATCGCCCTTCACCTGGTCGCGACGGTCTATCACCAAGTCGTGCGTCGCGACCGCTTGCTGGCGCGGATGGGCATCGGCGCGCTGCCGTAGCAGTGCGGTGACGACGACCTCTCCGGGACATCATGTCGCGAGAAGACGGCGATCGTCATCGTCATCGTCGGCCGATCCGGTGATCGAGCGGACCGAAGACGGATCGTCCCGCCGAGTCGAACGCCTCGATTCGCACGCGCTCGCCAAAATCCAGGAACGGCACGGGTTCGTCCCCGGCGATCGTGTCGAGCCCGCGACGCTCGGCGATACAGGCCGATCCGACCGCGGCGGCATCCGCGTTCGAGACCGTGCCCGACCCGATGACGGTGCCCGCGCACAAGTCGCGCGTCGCCGCCGCATGCGCGATCAGCCGGTCGAAGCCGTAAGTCATCTCGCCGCCATGCGGCGCGCCGAAGCGCTCGTCGCCGCGCGTCACCGTCACGGCCAGATGGACGCGGCCGTCCGCCCAGGCGGGACCGAGCTCGTCGGGGGTGACCGCGATTCCCGATAACGAAGAGGGTGGCTTGGCCTGGAGGAAGCCGAATCCGCTTTTCATCTCGTCCGGCCCGAACGCGCGCAGGCTCCAGTCGTTGAGCAGCACGACCAAGCGGACATGGCCAAGCGCGTCGGCCGCTACGGTGCCCAGCGGCACCCGGTCGACGATCACGCCGAACTCCGCCTCGAAGTCGATCCCGTCGCCGGTCGAGCGGAACGGCACCTCGCCCTGCGGCGGGTAGAACCGGTCGGACAGGCCCTGATACATCAGCGGCGGGTCGGCGGGAGTACGCCGGTCGATGCCCCAGGCGTCGGCGAGAATGAAATTATGCTCGAGGAACGCCGAGGCGTCGAGGAACTGCCAGGCGCGCGGCAGCACCGCGGCGAGCGTTGCCGTGTCGAGCGGCACGGCACCCGTTGCGCTCCCATCGTTGAGCGCGCGATACTGCACGTCGAGTGCCGGCGCGATCGCATCCCAGTCGTCGAGCGCGGCCTGCAACGTGGTCGCGGCCCCGGCCGGCACAACCTGCATCAGGTCGCGCGAGACGATCAGCAGGCGGCCGTCAGGCCCGTCGTCGCGGCTGGCGAGCTTCATCGTGCGGTCACCCGTTCGAGCGTCGCGGTCGCCGTTTCGGCATCGGCACCGTCGCCGGTCCAGGCGACATGCTCGTCGGGGCGCACCAGCGTCAGCAGGTCCGGATAGAGCGTCGCGATGCCATCGCCGTTCAACGGCAGGACCGTAAGCGGCACCCCCAATCGCGCCGCCGCCGCACGGAAGGCGGCGACACCGGTGCCGCCGCCCGAGCGGTCCAGCAGCGTGAAGCCCATACCGAAGCGATCATAGAGCGAGACGCCCGGCGCCAGCCACAGATGCGGCGCCAGCGCGCCGGGTATCGCGAGCGGGTCATACTGCTCGGCCGATGGCGGCGGCAGCGCATCGTCGCCGGCGATCACCGGCGAGCCGCCGTAATGATAGCCGAGCACCAGCCCGATCGTGTGGAACTCGCGCCGCTTCTGTTCGACGACGTGCGGCGCCAGATCGACCCGCGCGGCGTCGCCCGCCGGCGTGTCCGCCTCCATTTCCGGGCGCACCATGTTGGCGCTCAGCACCGCATAATTGGCGACCGATTCGTCGATCGTCCACTGGTGCACGCGCCGCCGCTCCCATTCGTAGCTGTCGAGCAAGGCGTCGCCGGCCCAGCCGTGCAGCACCGCGTCCAGCTTCCACCCCAGGTCGACCGCGTCGGCGATGCCCATGTTCATCCCGTACCCCCCGAAGGGCGGGTGCAGGTGACAAGCGTCGCCGGCCAGGAACACGCAGCCCGCGGAATAGCGATCGGCGATCAGTTCGTGCGCGTACCACGGGTCGACCGCCACCAGCCGGAAGTCCACGTCACGGCCGATCGTCCCGGTGATGAAGCGGCGGATCTCCGCGTCGGTCATGCCGCTCACCCCGTCGGGCAATTTCTTGGCGACATACCACAAATCGCCGATCGGGCCGAGGATGCCGGGGCTGTCTTCGTTGAGCGTCCAGTGCATGATCCCGCGCGGGTTCGGCGGGTCGGCGTTCAGCTCGGGGATGTCGAGCACCATGTTGTAATTGGCGCCGTAGGCATGGCGCCCGGTCATCGTCGCGCCGATCGCGTCGCGCACGCGGCTGCGTGCGCCGTCCGCGCCCACGAGGTAGCGTGCTCGCATGGTCGAGGTTTCGCCGGCGGTGGTGCGCAATTCGGCGGTGACGCCGGCCGCGTCCTGCACGAAGCCGACCAGCTCGGTGCCGTAGCGGAGCATGACCGAGGGGATCGCCTCCGCTCGCGCCTTCATCACCTGTTCGACCAGGAATTGCGGAATCCACTCGCTCGGCTCGGAAAAGCGCGAGTCGTCCGCGCGCTCGTTGCCGCGGAAATAGATGTTGGGCAGCGTCGCGATATGATGGCCGTAGAGGCGGGTCTGGAAGACGATGTCGGTCGGCAGGTCGGCGGGGATCGGCGATGCGGCGCGGACCGCGTCGGCGATGCCCCAGCGGCGCAGATGCTCCAGCGAGCGCATGTTGAGCGTCTTGGCGCGGGGCTGCGGCCCGCGCGTGTCGTCGCGCTCGATCAGCGTGACGGCGTCGCCGCGCAAGCCCAGTTCCAGTGCCAGCGACAGGCCGACCGGCCCCGCGCCGACGACGAGTACGTCGGTGTCATAGTTCTGGTCCATGTCGATTCCATGACTTGCAGAAGCGCCGCGGCGCAGGGCTGGGGGGACGGGGCGTGGGGGATCAGTCGGGTGCGGTCTCGTAGTTGCGCACGAAATCTTGCGGCGGGGGCGGGCCCCATTGATAGAAGGAATCCTCGCCGGGATGGTCGGCGCCGGGCCAGTCCATCGCCGCCGGAATGAAGTCCATGTCCGCCGAATATTCCGAATAGCTGCCCCACGGATCGCGGACATAGTGGAAATAGTTCGATCCCAGCACATGCCGGCCGAGCCCCCAGCCGCGAGTGTAGCCCGCCGTCTCCATCTGCATCGCCCCCTGGCCGACCTCGGCGACGGTCGCGACGTCCCAACTGCAATGGTGGAGCCCGGGACCGTCCGAGCGGGCGAGCGCGACGAGGTGATGGTCGCTGCCATGCGCGCCGTGCAGGAAGGCCACGTCGTCGCCCGAACGATCCGACAGCCGCAGCCCCAGCCGCTCGCCGTAGAAGTCCAGCGCCGCGGGCACGCCGCCGGTGAACAGCGCGATGTGCGCGAGGCGGCGCGGACGGACCACCGCGTTGCGGCTGCGCGGACCGGCGCCGCGATGCTCGTGGAAGCGCGCCGGCAGGTCGAAGCTGCTTTTCGTGTCGGGCGACGATTTCGGCGCGACCGCGATCTCGACCGACAGGCCGTCGGGCGCGCGGCACCAGATCGCGTTGGAGGCGGCATCGGGATTCTCGACCCGCACGTCCGCCACCCGCGCGGCGATGGCGGCCACGTCCCGCTCGTAGACGCCGAAGCGGATCGACAGGAGCTGCTTGGCCGCGCCGCCGAGCACATCGGCCCAGACATGATCGTTGCCGGCGGTGCGCAGCAGCAAGCGATCCTCGCGCCGTGCGACGTCTAGCCCGAACGCGGCGTAGAACCGTTCCGCTTCGTCGAGATCGGGCACCGCCATGGTGAAATGGTCGAGCGAGTGGACGCCGATGCGACGATCGTCCGCGCCAGTGTCAGTGGGCGCGCGAGTGGGGGCGGGCGCCGGCTCAGGCATCGGCCACGACCGGGTTGGAGAGGATGCCGATGCCCTCGATCTCGATTTCGCAGACCTCGCCCGCGCGCATGAAGCGCTGCGGCTTGCGCGCGCCGCCGACGCCGGCGGGGGTGCCGGTGATGATGACGTCGCCCGGCTCCAGCGCCATCGCCTCGCTGATCGCGGCGATCAGCGTCGCCACGTCGAAGATCAACTGGTCGGTCGAGGAATGCTGCATCACCTCGCCGTCCAGCCGCGTCTCGATCTTCAGGCCAGACGCGCCGGGGGGCAACGCGTCGGCGGTGACCATCACCGGTCCGAACGGCCCGGTGCCGTCGAAATTCTTGCCGATCGTCCATTGCGGCGTGCGCAGCTGGTAATCGCGGATGCTGGCGTCGTTGAACGCCGCATAGCCGGCGACATGGTCGAGCGCCGCTTCCCTGGCGATGTATCGACCGGCCGTGCCGATGATCACCGCCAGCTCCCCTTCGTAATCCAAGGCGGTCGACACGCGCGGCAGGCGAATGGGGGCGCCCGGCGCCACCACCGACGCGGCGAAGCGCGAGAACAGCGTCGGCACCTCGGGCACCGCCATGTTCGATTCGGCGGCATGATCGGCATAGTTCAGCCCGACGCAGAGGATCTTGCCCGGCAGCAGCGGCGGCAGCAGCGTCACCTGCGCGGGGTCGACCGGCCGGCCGTGATCGCGCAATACCGTGGCGGCCATGGCCAGCGCGTCGACGCCGGCCTGGACCAGCGACAACAGGGTGCCCGGATAGCCGGGCTCCCCCTCGACCAGCCCGACATAGCCGCCAGCAGAGTCGACCGCGAGGCCGCTGCCCTTGTCGGTCCGATAGCTCATGAACTTCACGATATTTCTCCGGATAGGGAACGATGCATCAACGGTGGAACTTGATCTGGATCATCACGGTGCGGCTCTCCTCCGGCACGCCGAAGACGGCGCCGGGAATGTTGGGCACGGCGGAGGCGAACGAGATCGAGGTCGCGTCGGCGAGGTTGCGCCCGATCAGCGACAGCTCGACGCCCAGGTCGCGGTCCTTGATGCCGATGCTGCCGTTGAGCGTGGTGAACGCCTCGCCGAACGGCACCGCGGCCGGGTTGAGCTGGTGCGAGATGCGCGACCGGTGCGTGACGTCGCCGCCGAGGGTCAGCCCGTACCGGTCGGACAGCGCGCCGTCGTACAGAAACGCCGCCTTGCCCGCGAGACGCGGCGAGCGGGGCATGCGATCGTCGAGCCCGGGCGCCTGGTCGAGATTGCGCGTGCGGGCATAGGTGCCGTCGAGCGTGAAGCGCAGCGCGCGCGTCGCCTGCCACAGCGCATCGAGCTCGGCGCCGTCGGACGCGACATGGACGTTCTGCACCACGAACACCGACCCGTTGAACAGGTTGTTCTGGAAGTTCTCGACCCGCGTGTGGAAATAGGCGGCGTTCAAGTGCCATCTGCGCGCCTGCCCTTCCAGCTTGAAGCCCGCCTCGATCGTGCGCGCCACTTCGGCCGCATACGGGGCGTTGGCGGGGATCGCGAAATCGGAGAAGCCGCCGCCCTTGGTGCCCTGGCCCCAGGATGCGTAGAGCATCAGCCGCGACGTCGGCTTGTACTGCACCGTCCCCGAGCCATCGAGCGAGCGTTCGCTGCGTGACAGGTGCGTCAGGGCATAGGGGGGATACTGGACGGTCGTGAAGCTGCCCGGGGCGACCAGCAGGCGCTGCATGTCGACGCCCTTCTTCTCGCTCGTGTAGCGGACGCCGCCGATGACGGTCAGCCGGTCGGTGAGGTTGAGGCTGGGCTGGGCGAACGCCGAGTAGGTGTCGGTCGTCTGGTCGAAATACGCCTGGAACGCGCCTTGCGGGTTGACCGGATAATGGACGCTTTCGAACAGGTCCTGGTACAGCTTGTTGTGGACGTAGAGGCCGCCGACAAGGTATTGGAACGCGCCCGTGCCGCTGGACGTGAGGCGGACCTCCTGGCTGAGCTGGCTGCCGCGAATATAGGCGCGGTCGTCATAATAGTCGCCCGGGGTATAATCATAGTCGATGTAGCGGCGTTGCGAAAAGCGCGAATACCCGGTGATGCCGGTGATCGTGCCGAAGCCCAGGTCGTAGTCGATCGTGCCGGTCGCACGGTCGCTCCACTGGCGCAGCCGCGTCGGACCGTTGGCATTGTACGTCGCATAATGGTCGTCGAGATTGGTTTCGTAGGCGCTGGCGTATCCCGCCGCCGTGAACAGCGCGAGGGCGGCGGCGTTGCCGACGATGAATTCGGCCGGCAGCCCGGTATTGCGCAGGAACTCGTGCGAGTAATTGCCCGTCACGGTCAGTTCGGATGTCGGCTTCCACACCGCGGTGATGCGCCCCGCACCCTCGTCGGTCTGGCGGGCATCGGTCTCGGCCGGCGCCTTTTGCACGCGGTTGATCAGATAGCCGCCCAGATCCTGATACTGGCCGGCGACGCGAATCGCGAACGTCGAGCCGAGCGGAATGTCGATGCCGCCGGACACGGTGGTCGACTTGCGGTTGAACTCGTAACTGGCGAGCGCGTCGATTGCAAAGCGATTGCCCGGGCGGCGGGTCTGCAGCGTGATCGCACCCAGGCTGGTGTTCTTGCCGAGCACCGCGGCCTGCGTGCCCTTGACCACCTCGATCCGCTCGACATCGAACAGCGACGACAGGAAATCCGCCCCGCGCGCGGCATATACCCCATCGACGAACAGCGCCACGCCTTGCTCGAACGACACCGGCCCGGGCGCGGTGCCGAGGCCGCGGATCGTGGCGTTGGCGGTATTGTTCGGCGGACGCTGGATGATGACGCCGGGCACCACCGAGCCGAGCTGCTCGATCGTGGCGATGCCCGACCGGGTCAGCGTCTCGGCCGACACCACCGCAACGGTCGCGGGCGTGTTCTGGACCGATGACGTGCGTTTGAGCGCCGTCACCACGATGTCGGCGCCGGTCTGATCGACGCTTGCGACGGACGTGCCCGACTGGCCGCCCGGCAGATCCTGCGCGCCGCGCGGCCGGGCCGGGCCGACACCCTGTTCGGTCGGCGTACCGTTGGGCGCCTGTTGTGCCCAGGCCGGCATGGCGATGCCGGCGAGCGTCGTCGTCGCGGCCAGCCGCAGGAGCGTTTTAGAGCGAATGTGCATAACCTTCCACCTCTCCGTTCCGCCTCGGATGGGCGGTTGACCCTCCATCGGCGGCCGAGGATGCATTGACCAATTGATACCAATCGTCGTTTACATTCACGGGGAAAATACCGGGGCCGCGGCACATGGTGAATCTGCGAACGTTCGATCTCAATCTTCTGCGCATCTTCGAAGCGATCAACCGCGACCGCAGCGTCTCCACCGCAGCGGACAATCTGGGGCTTTCGCAGCCGGCGGTCAGCAACGCCCTCAACCGTCTCCGGCGGCATTTCGACGATCCCCTGTTCGTGCGCACCCAGCGCGGCATGGAGCCGACCCCGAAGGCCGAGCAACTGGCGCTGGCGGTGGACCGCGGCATGACGACGATCCGCGCCGGGCTGAGCGCGGGCGTGAATTTCGATCCCGCGCGGTCGGAACGGCATTTCACGTTGCTGATGACCGATGTCGGAGAAATCTCCTTTCTGCCGATCCTGCTGTCCGAAGTGCGCCGGCACGCCCCGGGCATCGACGTCAGCGTCATGGAATCCGGACTGGCGGGATATGAGGAGTTGCTCGAGAACGGCATGGCCGACCTCGCGATCGGCCGGATCAGGCTGGCCGACACGCTCTCGTCCGAACTGATCCATTCGAGCCCGTTCGTCGTCCTGCTCAGCCGCACGCATCCCCGGCTGGGCACGGCACCCGATGGCCGGCCGACGCTCAGCTACGACGATTACCTCGCCGCGCCGCATGTGCTGGTCCAGCCGCGCGGCGCGTCGGGCGACCCGATCCTCGCGGCCCTGGGTGCCGACGCGGCGAAGCGGCGCATCGGGCTGTCCATCCCGCACGCCACGGTATTGCCGATGATCATCGGAGATTCCGAACTGATCGCCACGGTGCCCGAGGTGTGCGCGCAAAACCTGATCGCCAGCGGAAAGCTGTGCCGGGTCGAGGCGCCGTTCGCGATCGAGCCGAATTTTGTCTATCAATGGTGGCACAAGCGCAACACCGCAGACCCGGGGCATCGCTGGTTGCGCGGCATCTTCGCCGGCGCGGGAATCTAGCGGGGGCGATGCGCCTGATCGGCAAACCCGCTCGACGACTTGCGATCGCGTGCCGCCCGCCCCCCGCCGCCCCGCACGTCAGAACGACACCCGGTCCCCGCCCTTCAGGCCGAGCATCGTGCGCGCCTCGGCCGGGGTAGCCGGCTCGTGGCCCATCTCGCGCAGGATGCGGACGATCTTGGCGACCTGCTCGGCGTTGGACGCGGCGAGCGTGCCGCGCGCGATCATCAGGCTGTCCTCCAGCCCGACGCGCACGTTGCCGCCCATCAGCGCGGCCTGCGTCAGGAACGGCATCTGGTGCCGCCCCGCCGCCAGCACCGACCATTGGTACGTGCCGCGGCCGAACAGCCGGTCGGCGGTCGCTTTCATGAAGGTCAGATTCTCCAGGTCCGGGCCGATCCCGCCCATGATCCCGAAGATCATCTGGATGAAGAAAGGCGGGGTGACGAGCCCGGCATCGACGAAGTGCGCGAGATTGTAGAGATGCCCGACATCGTAGCATTCGTGTTCGAACTTGGTGCCCGACTCCCCCATCCGTTCCAGGATGGTGCGGATGTCGCGAAAGGTGTTGCGGAAGATGTAGTCGTCGGAATTGACGACATAGGCTTGCTCCCACGGATGCTTCCACGCGGTGACGCGGTCGGCCGCCTGGAAGAAGGCGAAGTTCAGCGATCCCATGTTGAGCGAGCACATCTCCGGCCGGAAGCGGAGCGCGGCGGCAAGGCGCTCGTGTACGCTCATCGTGACCGCGCCGCCGGTGGTGATGTTGACGACGGCATCGGTGCGCTGCTTGATGACGGGCAGGAAGCGGGCATAGATGTCGGGATCGCCGGTCGGCGAGCCGTCCTCGGGCGCGCGCGCATGCAGGTGGATGATCGCCGCCCCTGCCGCCGCCGCGTCGATGGATTGCTGCGCGATCTGCTCCGGGGTGACGGGCAGCGCGTCCGACATGCTCGGCGTGTGCGCCGATCCGGTCACTGCGCAACTGATGATGATCCTGGCCATGGGGTCCCTCTCGCGCCGCATCGCTCCGGGTGCGTATCGCCAGCGCCTGTGCCGCGCGGCGGCGGCCGAGACAAATCAACGCAGCGACCCGTCCGCATTGACCGCCTAAATAGCGCAGGGCCGATCGCCATCGGTTCATCCGGGCGGATGACGCTCGGAAAAGGTGCGAAGTGAGCCGCTATATAAATGCCGATCCGTCCCGGGTGGCCTGAACCCCGGGTGGCCTGAACCCGGGCGGTCTGACAGGGTCCGCTGCATCACGTCCGATGATATGTGGCGGCCCGCCCGGTGATTTGCCTGCCCGCCCCGCATGCGCGAGACGGGCACATCCCCGCGCGCCGACGGGGCGTCGGAGAAGGAACCGGGATGCAGCATCCATCGCCTGCGCCGCACGGCGACAGCGCCGCGACATCGTCGGTGGCGGGATCCGTCACGATCCTGTTGTGTTGTGCGATCGCTTTCCTCGACGGGGCGGATACCCAGGCGGTGGCGATCGCCGCGCCGCTGATCGCGCGCGACCTCGCCATCGGGCCGGGGCCGCTCGGCTTGATCTTCTCCGTCAGTCTGTTCGGCGCGGCGCTCGGCGCGGTCGGCTGCGGCGCGCTGGCGGATCGCTATGGGCCAAAGCGTGTCCTGTTGTGTTGCACCTTGTGGTTCGGCGGTTTTCAACTGGCGACCGCCCATGCCGGCGGCTACGTCCCCTTGCTCGTGCTGCGGTTCCTGGCGGGCCTCGGCCTCGGCGGTGCCGCGCCGTGCTTCCTCGGGCTGGCGGCGGCCCAGGTCGCGCCGCGGCATCGCGCTCGGCTCCTGGGATTGCTGTGGGGCTGCTTCCCGATCGGCGGTTTCGTCGGTGGTTTCGTCAATGGCTGGATCGTCGAGCAGCGCGCCTGGCAGACGGTCTTCACGGTCGGCGGCGTCGCGCCGCTGATCGTCGCCGCGCTCCTGGCGGTGCTGGCGAACGAGGCGCGGCGCCCCGTACCGTCGCCCGGCGCCGCGGCGTTACGCGGCGATCCCTTCGCGCTGTGGCGCGATGCGGTGCTGCGCCGCCGCATGACGCTGCTGTGCTGCATCTGCTTCGGCGCGTTCGGGACGCTGGCCGGAATCGTCGTGTGGATGCCGACGATCCTCGCCGATGCGGGCTTCCGCCCGGCGCAGGGCGGGGCGGTGCTGTCATGGAACGCGGTCGGCGCGCTGGTCAGCATGACCTCGGCCGGGTTCCTGCTGGAACGCCTTGGCGCGCGGGTGCTGGCGATCGGCTTCGCGGCGGCCACGCTGCTGATGGTCGTGCTCGGTATGGCGCTGGGGTCGCTGGCCGCGGTCGCGGCGTGCATGGCGTTGCTCGGCGTAGCGCTCGGGGTGGCCGCATCGGGCGGCATCGCGGCAACCGGCGCGTTGCTGCCCGTCGCCTTGCAGTCGAGCGGGCTGGGCTGGGCGATGGGCATGGGACGGCTGGGCCAGGTCGCGTTGCCGCTGCTGATGGGTCTGGCGTTGCAGCGTGGTAGCTCCGCCGGGTTGGTGCTGGCGGCGAGCGCCAGCCTCCCGCTCGCCGGCGCGCTCGCCGCGCTTCTCCTGCCACGACCCGCGCCTGCGGGATGAAGCCCGACGCCCGGGACATGCCGCCGCGTCCGCGTCACAGCCAGCGGAGTTTGCGGAACCGCGCGAAAAGCAGCAGGCAGATCGCGACAATGACCGCCAGGATGCCGAAATACCCGTAGCGCATCTTCAATTCGGGCATGAAGTCGAAATTCATGCCGTAGATGCCCGCGATGGCGGTCGGCACCGCGAGGATCGCCGCCCAGGCGGCGAGTTGCCGCGTGATGGCGCCGGTGCGTTGCTGCTCAATCAGATTGCCGAATTCGAACACCGAGGTCAACACCTCGCGCAAGCCGTCGACCATCGTCTCGACCCGGCGCACATGGTCGAACACGTCGCTGAAATAGGCGCGCGCTTCGGGATCGATGCCGGGCAATTCGCTGCGCGCGAGTTTGCGTGCGGCTTCCTCCATCGGCACGAGGATCCGCTGGAAGCGGATCAGTTCGCGGCGCAGCGTGAAGATGCGCGCGATCTCGCTGCGCTCCAGAAAGGCGTCCAGGATGCGCGCCTCCATCGCCAGCACCTCGTCCTCGATGCTGCGGACGAGCGGCAGGTAACCGTCGACGACGAAGTCGAGGATGGCGTGAAGCACATAATCGACGCCCTGTCCGAGCAGGGAGGGCGCGGCCTCCAAGTGATGGCGCAGCGGCTGGTGCGACCGGTCCGACCCCTGCCGCACCGTGACGATGTGGCTGTGGCCGACGAAAACGGCGGTCTGGCCATAGTCGATGCCCTGCTCCTCCAATTGGGCGGTGCGCGCCAGCACGAACAACTGGTCGCCATATACATCGACCTTGGGAAGCTGCCCATCCTTCAACGCGTCCTCGACCGCGAGCGGATGCAGGGCGTATAGATGCTGGAGCGTCGCGATCTCGTCCGCGCACGGGTCGCACAGGCCGATCCAGACGAATTGCGAGCGATCGGCTGGACAATCGACACGCTCGCCGATCGCGATGTCGCGGACGCGTACGCCGTGGCGGTACAGGCAGGACGCGATGACGGTCATGCGGAGGGTCGGTGTCGCCCTTTATCGATGGCGGACAGGTCGGCGACGGATCCTGCACCGGGATCGCCGGCTTGTCCATGCTCGAAGCGGCGCAGCGACAAACGGCCGCCGATGCGCGGACGAGCGCTGCCGTCCCCGCGTTCGTGCAGTGCGGCATCGCGGGTGCCGCCGCGTTGCATCGTCATGCCGCACGCCGCGGCGCGAACGGGCGAAGCGTCGTATCGACGGGCGCCATCCACTCGGGCAGATGCTGGCCGGCGAGCATCGCTTCCGGCGCGATCCGGTCGGCGACGACGGCGAAGCGATCGCCGTCGACCAGTATCTCGGGCACGCGCGCGCGGCAATTGTAGGTGGACGCCATCGTCGCGCCATAGGCGCCCGCCGTGCGGAAGACCGCGAGATCGCCCGCGCGGACGGCGTCGATCTCGCGGCTGGTCGCGAACGTGTCGCCGCTTTCGCAGACCGGGCCCGCGATGTTGGCGACCATGCGGTCGCCGCTCGGCCGTACCGCGGCGAAGTCGTGGAACGCGTCGTACAAAGCGGGTCGCGCCAGGTCGTTCATCGCCGCGTCGACGATGACATGGGGATGCAACGCGCCCGGTTTGACCCAGATCACCGCCATCGACAGCACGCCGGCATTGCCGACGATGAACCGGCCGGGCTCGAACATCAGCGTCACGTCCCAGTCGCGCGTCACCCGCGCGACCATCGCGCCATAGGCCGCCGGCGTGGGGACGATGTCGGCCGCCCGGTACGACACGCCCAGTCCGCCGCCCAGATCGGCATGCGTGACGGTATGGCCGGCTGCCCGGAGCTGCGCGATCAGCGCGCCGACGCGGGCATAGGCCTGTTCGAGCGGGCCGAGGTCGGTCAACTGGCTGCCGATGTGGATCGCGACGCCGCGCAGATCGAGCCCGTCGAGCGTCGCCAGCCGGGCGTAGATGCCCGCCGCGTCGTCCAGCGCGACGCCGAACTTGTTCTGCCGGCGTCCGGTCGAAATCTTGGCGTGCGTGCCGGCATCCACGTCTGGATTGATCCGCAGCACGGCGGGGGCGCGGCGTCCGCGCGCCGCGGCGAGGGCCGCGAGCACCACGCCTTCCTCTTCGAGCTCGAGGTTGAATTGCCCGATCCCGGCATCGAGCGCAGCAATCAGTTCGGCGCGTGTCTTGCCGACCCCGGAAAAGATGATGCCTTGCGCCGGCATGCCCGCGGCGAGCGCATGCAGCATCTCGCCGCGCGAGACGATGTCGGCGCCATAGCCCTCCGCTGCGAGGATTCCGAGCACCGCCAGATTCGGGTTGGCCTTCACGGCGAAGGCAAGGTGCTTGCGCGGCACGGCGGAAAGGCCCGCCGCGAACGCGCGGGCCGATGCGCGGATCGCCGCCGTCGAATAGATGTAGGCCGGCGTGCCGACCGCGGCGGCGATCGCCGGCAGCGCAACGTCCTCGGCGTGCAGGACGCCGTCACGATAGTGGAAGGGGAAATGCATGATGGCTCTCTGTCTTTGAAAGTGGCGCTGCGGCCCTGGCGGTCAGCGAGCGTCCGGACCCGAGCGTCGGCGGTGGCGTTCGTGAATGGCCTGCGCGAGCGTGCGGTGCCCGCTGCGCTCGATCCGCAACGCCGCGGGAACGCGACGTCCTTGCACGATCAGCACGATGCCCAGCAGAGCGAGGCAGAATGCGGGCAGTCCCAGCACCGCCGCGCTGCCGCCGCGGGAGATGAAGCCGACGGTCGCGGCGGCGGCGAAGAGCGCGGCGCCGCTCGCGCGCCACGCCAGGTCTCGCCGCGTCATGCGGCGATCTTCGCGTCGGCGATCAGCGTGTGTCCCGCGCAGGCCACCGCGCGCGCTTCCTCGGGGGTCGTCCCGGCCCGCCCGTGCCATATGACGATATCGGCCGGAAACTGCGCTTCCTCGTCGAGCGCGTCGACGACATCGGCGGTTTCGAACGTGATGCCGATCGCCGCGTCCCGGATCGCCGCGGCGGACGCGCGCGCGCGTTCCACCCGTCCCGGTGCGCGGTCGATGCCGCGTGCCTCGATCGCCGTGAACCCCAGCGCCCGGGCATGGCGCGCGGCGCACAGCAGCAACGCGCCGGCGCCGCAATCGGCGTCGACGATCCGGACGCTGCGTCGCCGCGCGGCGCGAAGGGCGGCCAGGGCGGCGGCGACCGCCGGCCACCGCGCGTCGCGGCACCGCACGGACGACGTGGCGGGCCGGTCGGCGCGGCGCGGCGGGCGCGGTTGCCGACGAAGCGGGCCGGCGATGAAATGGTCGGCGACGTGCGTCATGCCGCTTTCCTGTGCGGCACGGTCGTCTCCCACGGTTCGACCGGCGCGAACGGCACGATCGGCATGATCGGGGTCGTCATGCGGACGATGGTCGCACCGGGCAGCATCTGTGCCTCGCTGCGGGCGAACGCCATCGCCGCGGCGAAGGAGATGAAGCGGCCTTCCAGCGTGCCGCCGCTTTGCTGGACCAGCCAGTGGCCCGCGCGATCCTGCCCTACCTTGAGGACAGCGTTACCGGAGCGAGTCGAGCGTTTCGGGTCGGGCTCCGGGTCGGTGGGGGATGTCATGACGATACTCCTCAAGCAGGCCTTTGCCGCACGGCACATGCGCGTCGCGGGATGACGGCCTGCGAGCGCCAGATAGGCTCGCCGCGCATTGGAATGCGAGATCGAGAACCGCGCCGGGTCATATAGACTGCGTAGGAATCGCCTTTGTTCGCGGCCATCGAGCGATGCCCGCGCACGCAAGAAACTATGCAAAACATATGCGGAATCGGCCGAGCCGATCTCGATACCTAATGCGGCGGTCGCCTAATGCATCGTCCTCGACCGCTCGCATCTGGCGGGCACGGACTGCAATGGGGATTTCGATGACGTACAAGCTGCCCGCCTCCGTGGCGGTGATCCTCCTGGCGGCGTGCCTGACCGCGCCGGCACAGGCGCAGAGCGCGCCCGGGGCGGACACCGGCGACAAGGGCACGCTGCCGCCCGCCGCAGCCACGGCGCCCGCCGCGACGGCCGCGACGTCGCCCTTTACCATTGTCGGGAGTGTCGCCGTCGCATCGCAATACCGGTTCCGCGGTATTTCGCAGTCCGACAACAAGCCGGTCGTGCAAGGCACCGCCACGCTCGCGCATCAGTCCGGCTTCTACGTGGCGGTGTGGGGATCGAGCGCGTCGGCCAACGACGCCGTCAACATCGGCGGCACCGAGATCGATCTCTATGGCGGCTACACCCACGCGCTCGGCACGAGCGGGGTGACGATCGACGCGGGCCTGTACGGCTATATTTATCCGGGCAGCAGCCGGGCGGTCGGCATCAACGAGAATTATTACGAAGTCTACGGCTCGCTCGCCAAGTCGTTCGGACCGGTCACCGCCAAGGTCGGCGCCTATTGGGCACCCGACCAGCATTACTTCACGGCCTTCAACACGGCCGCGCGGCACAATGTCTACGAATATGGCGAGCTGGGCCTCTCGCTTCCCGACTTTCCGATCAGCTTCCACGGCCATGTCGGCCATTCCGGAGGCGGCTTCGACTATGTCGGCCACGATTATATCGATTACACCGCCGGCGCGAGCTACAAGTGGAAGGTGCTGACGCTCGATCTGTCGGTGGTCGGCACCGACCTGTCGCGACGCGACACCGACCCGGTGGATCTCGCGCTGACCACGACCGACTTCCACCGCGCGGCGAAGTCCGTACTGGTCGGCTCCGTCACGGCGAGCTTCTGATGGTCGTCCGCCGCGTCGCCGCCCGCCCTCATCCCAGCATAGCCCAAGGAGCCTGACCGATGGACGACATCATCTGGATCGCGATCACGATCGGTCTGCTCGCGCTGACCTTTGCCTATTTCCGTCTGTGCGAAAAAGCGTGAGGACCCCGTCATGACGATCGACCTGTGGCTGGGCGGCCTGACCGCCCTCGGCCTGCTTGCATATCTGGTTGCCGTGCTCGTCCACCCCGAGCGGTATTGAGCGGAGAAGATCGATGACCGTACAAGGCTGGTTGCTCATCCTGGTGTTCGCCGCGCTCGTCGTAGCGATCACCAAGCCGTTCGGCATGAGCCTGTTCGCCATCATGGAGGGCCGGCGTACCTGGCTGCATCCCGTGCTCGGCCCCGTCGAACGCGGTTTCTACGCGCTGTCGGGGATCAAGCCGGACGCCGAGCAGGACTGGAAGCGCTTCGGCATCCACATGCTGCTGTTCAACGCGGTCGGACTGTTCCTGACCTATGCGATCCTGCGGCTGCAATTCTACTTGCCGCTCAACCCGCTCGGGTTCGCGGGGCTGGCGCCGCATCTCGCGTGGAACACCGCGGTCAGCTTCGCCACCAACACCAACTGGCAAAGCTATAGCGGCGAAGTGACGATGTCGCAGTTCAGCCAGATGGTCGGCCTGACGATCCACAACTTCACGTCCGCGGCGACCGGCATCGCGCTGGCCTTCGCCTTCATTCGCGGCTTCTCGCGCCGCGAGACCGCCGGCCTCGGCAATTTCTGGGCCGACGTCACGCGCGTCACGCTGTACCTGCTGCTGCCGGCGTGCATCGTCTATGCCGCGATCCTGCTCGCCGCCGGCGTTCCGCAGACCTTCGACGGCTCGGTCGTCGCGACCACGCTGGAAGGCGCCAAGCAGACGATCGTGCTCGGGCCCGTGGCCAGCCAGGAAGCGATCAAGATGGTCGGCACCAACGGTGGCGGCATCTTCAACGGCAACTCCGCGCATCCCTTCGAAAATCCCAACGCGCTCACCAACCTCCTCCAGATGCTGTCGATCTTCTCGATCGGCGCCGGGCTTACCTGGACGTTCGGCAAGGCTGTCGGCAACACGAAGCAGGGCTGGGCGATCTTCAGCGCGATGATGATCCTGTTCCTCGCCGGCACCGCCGTGACCTACGCCGCCGAAAGCGCGGGCAACCCGATCCATCACGCGCTGGGCATCGCCGGCGGTAACATGGAGGGCAAGGAGGTGCGCTTCGGCGTCGCCGCGTCGTCGCTGTTCGCGGTCGTCACCACCGACGCCTCGTGCGGCGCCGTCAACGCCATGCACGACAGCTTCACCGCGATCGGCGGCATGATCCCGCTGTTCAACATCCAGTTGGGCGAGATCATCTTCGGCGGCGTCGGCGCCGGCCTCTACGGAATGCTGCTGTTCGTCATCCTCGCCGTGTTCGTCGCGGGGCTGATGGTCGGGCGGACGCCCGAATATGTCGGCAAGAAGATCGAAGCGCGCGAGGTCAAGCTGGCCGTGCTGGCGATCGCGGTGCTGCCGCTCATCATCCTCGGCTTCACCGGCATCGCCGCGGTGTCGAAGGACGGACTGGCCGGGCTGGCCAACCAGGGGCCGCACGGTTTTTCGGAGATGCTCTATGCGTTCACCTCGGCGGTCGGCAACAACGGCAGCGCGTTCGCCGGGTTGACCGCGAGCACGCCCTTCTATGACGGGCTGCTCGGCGTCGCGATGTGGCTGGGCCGGTACTTCGTGATCGTGCCGATGCTGGCGATCGCCGGCAGTCTCGCGGCCAAGCGCATCGTGCCGGTGTCGGCGGGCTCGTTCCCGACGACCGGTCCCCTTTGGGTAGCGCTCCTGATCGGCGTGATCCTCATCCTCGGCGGCCTGACCTTCCTGCCGTCGCTCGCCCTTGGACCCATCGCCGACCACATCGCGATGATCCACGGCCAAACCTTCTAAGGAGCGCTATAATGGCTCGCGCCGCTTCCCGTTCGATGTTCACCGCCGCGCTCGTCGGTCCCGCCATCGCGGATTCGTTCCGCAAGCTCGATCCGCGCACGCTCGTCCGCAATCCCGTCATGTTCGTGACGGCGGTCGTCGCCTTGCTCGTGACCGTCATGCTCGTCACCGGCATCGGCGGCGGATCGGTGCCGTTCAAGGCGCAGCTCGTCTTCTGGCTGTGGCTGACCGTGCTGTTCGGCAATTTCGCCGAGGCGCTGGCCGAAGGGCGCGGCAAGGCGCAGGCCGCGTCGTTGCGGGCGACCAAGAGCGAGCTCACCGGCAAGCGCATCGTCGGGTCGGGCACGGAGGCGGTCGCCGCCAGCGCGCTTCGCGTCGGCGACGTCGTGCTGGTCGAGAACGGCGATCTGATCCCGGCCGACGGCGAAGTGATCGAGGGCGTGGCCTCGGTCAACGAGGCCGCGATCACCGGCGAGAGCGCGCCGGTGATCCGCGAAGGCGGCGGCGACCGGTCGGCGGTGACGGCGGGCACGCGCGTCGTCTCCGACTGGCTCAAGGTCCGCGTCACCGCCGGCCCCGGCCAGGGCTTTCTCGACCGCATGATCGCGCTGGTCGAAGGCGCCGAGCGGCAGAAGACGCCGAACGAGATCGCGCTCACCATCCTGCTGGTCGGCCTGACGATCATCTTCCTGATCGCGGTCGGCACCATCCCGATGTTCGCCGGCTATGCCGGCGGCATCGTACCCGTCGTGATCCTGTCGGCGCTGCTCATCACGCTGATCCCGACCACGATCGCGGCGTTGCTGTCGGCGATCGGCATCGCCGGCATGGATCGGCTGGTACGCTTCAACGTCCTCGCCAAATCGGGCCGCGCGGTCGAGGCGGCGGGCGACATCGACGTGCTGCTGCTCGACAAGACCGGCACGATCACGATCGGCGACCGGCAGGCGAGCGAGTTCCGCACCGTCGGCGGCACCACCCCCGCCGAGCTTGCCGAGGCCGCGCTGCTGGCCAGCCTCGCCGACGAGACGCCCGAAGGCCGCTCCATCGTCGTGCTGGCGCGCGAGAAGTTCGGCATCGCCACGCAAAGCTTGCCGGGCGAATCGGAAGTGATCCCCTTCACGGCGCAGACGCGGATTTCGGGCGTCGTGGTGCGCGACGTGCTGATCCAGAAGGGCGCGGTGGAGTCGATCCTCAAGGCCAATCCGGGCCTGGGCGCGACGGCCGCCGCGACGGAATTGCGGCGCATCACGGACGACATCGCTCGCGGCGGCGGCACGCCGCTCGCGGTCGCCCGGGACGGCCGGCTGCTCGGGGCGATCTTCCTCAAGGACGTCGTCAAGGCCGGCATCCGCGAGCGTTTCGGCGAACTGCGCGCGATGGGCATCCGCACGGTGATGATCACCGGCGACAACCCGCTCACGGCGGCCGCGATCGCGGCCGAGGCGGGGGTCGACGACTTCCTCGCCCAGGCGACGCCCGAGGACAAGCTGGCCTATATCCGCAAGGAGCAGGTCGGCGGGCGGCTGGTGGCGATGTGCGGCGACGGCACCAACGATGCGCCGGCGCTGGCGCAGGCCGATGTCGGCGTGGCGATGAACACCGGCACGCAGGCCGCGCGCGAGGCCGGCAACATGGTCGACCTCGACAGCGACCCGACCAAGC
>CAXTJX010000025.1:0-25150 GCA_964244765.1 uncultured Sphingomonas sp.
GCAATTACCTCGTCAACTCGAAATACGCATCAACGTGATACCGGCATACTCTAGCGAGTTTCCAGAGCGAACCCAAGCGCTCAAGGCTTTGCCGCCGGCGGGGCGGCGGGTGCGTCCGGCGGGGTGATGTCGCCGGGCTTGCAGTCGCCGCCGCGAGTCGAGCGGACGTGCATTTCCATCGTGCCTTCGGGCGCGTCGCTTGCCGCCGTGCCTTGCATCGTCAGCGTGATGTCCTGCTCGGTCGGTGACGTGGTGCCGGCGGCGGTCAGCTTCATCGAGCCGCCACCCGGCTGCTTGCACACCGCGTCGAAACCGATCGTCGCGCCGGCCGTGTCGCGCTTGGAGAAGGTGCAGTTCTTTCCCTGCGAGCCCATCTGCTCGATGTTCTTGCCGAGATCCTCCTTCGCCGCCGCGGCCGGCGTGAGGCATACCGACAGCCCGCTCATCGCATCGAACATCTTCTGCATCTGCACCTTGGCCTCGGCCGTGGCGCCCTTGCCCTCCAGCTTCACGATCTCGACCTTCTGCGACCAGCTTCCCGGCTGACGCTTGACTTGCGCCTCGGGCGAACAGGCGGCGGCGAACACGAGCAACGGGAGCGGGAGGGCGAGCAGGGCGTGGCGTAGCGGCATGGCGTGGTTCTCCCGGAAGCCGCGTGTCCGGATGTCGGCATGCGGCTTATGAGGGGCCACCTTCCTGGATCGTCGGGAGAAGGCAATCTCATTCTTTCATGTTCTTCATATGTTCGACACCATGTGACGATCGGCTTGTAATGACTGGAATCGCATGATCGGGAAGACCCGGTGACGCGTGTTTCAGCGATCGGACGGTCGGTTGTCTAGCCGCCCGGGATCGCCATATGTTTCCCCATGCCGATCCAGATTCGCACCAGCCTCGACGAACCCGAAACGGGCGACACCTTCGTGCCGCACCGCCCCGCGCGGCCCCCGAAAGCGGAGGGCGGAAAGGCGTTCCGGATCGTGTCGGACTATACCCCGGCGGGCGATCAGCCGACCGCGATCGCCGAGCTGGTCGCGCAGACCGAGGGGGGCGAGCGCGACCAGGTGCTGCTCGGCGTCACCGGCTCGGGCAAGACCTTCACCATGGCAAAGGTGATCGAGGCGGTGCAGCGCCCGGCGCTGATCCTCGCGCCCAACAAGATCCTGGCGGCGCAATTGTACGGCGAGATGAAGTCGTTCTTTCCCGACAATGCGGTCGAATATTTCGTGTCCTATTACGATTACTATCAGCCCGAAGCCTATGTCCCTCGCTCCGACACGTATATCGAGAAGGAAAGCTCGACCAACGAAGCGATCGACCGGATGCGGCATTCCGCCACCCGCTCGCTGCTCGAACGCGACGACGTCATCATCGTGGCGTCGGTGTCGTGTCTGTACGGCATCGGCTCGGTCGAGACCTATTCGGCGATGATCTTCGACCTGAAAAAGGGCCAGAGCGTCGACCAGCGCGAGATCGTGCGCAAGCTCGTCGCCTTGCAATACAAGCGAAACGACGCGGCGTTCCAGCGCGGCAATTTCCGCGTGCGCGGCGACAGCCTGGAAATTTTCCCGTCGCATTATGATGATACCGCGTGGCGCGTGTCGTTCTTCGGCGACGAAATCGAGGAGATCGTCGAGTTCGATCCGCTGACCGGCAAGAAGGTCGCGTCGTTGGATTATGTGCGAGTCTATGCCAATTCGCATTACGTCACGCCGGGGCCGACGCTGAAACAGGCGATGGAGGCGATCAAGTTCGAGCTGGCCGAGCGGCTGAAGGAACTGGTGCCGGAGGGCAAGTTGCTGGAGGCGCAGCGGCTGGAGCAGCGCACCAATTTCGATTTGGAGATGATCGCGGCGACCGGCAGTTGCGCCGGCATCGAGAATTATTCGCGTTTCCTCACCGGCCGCATGCCGGGTGAGCCGCCGCCGACCTTGTTCGAATATCTGCCCGACAATGCCTTGCTGTTCGTCGACGAAAGCCATGTCACGATCGGCCAGATCAACGGCATGTCGCGCGGCGATCACCGGCGGAAACTGACGCTGGCGGAATACGGCTTCCGCTTGCCCTCGGCGATCGACAACCGCCCGTTGCGCTTCAACGAATGGGAGGCGATGCGCCCGCAGACCACCTATGTCTCGGCGACGCCGGGCGGGTGGGAGATGGAGCAGACCGGCGGGGTGTTCGCCGAGCAGGTGATCCGGCCGACCGGGCTGATCGACCCGCCGATCGAGATCAAGCCGGTCGAGGAGCAGGTGCAGGACCTGATCGTCGAAGCCAAAAAGACGTCCGACGCCGGCTATCGCACGCTGGTGACGACGCTGACCAAGCGCATGGCCGAGGATCTGACCGAGTTCATGCACGAAGCGGGCATCCGCGTGCGCTACATGCACAGCGATGTCGAGACGCTGGAGCGCATCGAACTGATCCGCGACTTGCGGCTGGGGGTGTACGACGTGCTGGTCGGCATCAATCTGCTGCGCGAGGGGCTGGATATCCCGGAGTGCGGGCTGGTCGCGATCCTGGATGCCGACAAGGAGGGCTTCCTGCGCTCCGAGACATCGCTGATCCAGACGATCGGCCGCGCCGCGCGCAACGTCGACGGGCGCGTGATCCTCTATGCCGACCGCATCACCGGATCGATGGAGCGCGCGATGAACGAGACCGGGCGCAGGCGCGAGAAGCAGCTCGCCTATAACGAAGCGCACGGCATCACGCCGCAGACGATCCGCCGCAACATCGGCGACATCATCCAGGATGTGGCGAGCCGCGATCAGGTGACGGTCGACATCGACGAAGACCGGCCGCACATGGTCGGCCATAATTTGCGCGCGTATATCGAGGACCTCGAAAAACAGATGCGCAAGGCGGCATCCGACCTGGAATTCGAGACCGCGGGGCGGCTGCGCGACGAAATCCGGTCGCTGGAGCAGGAGGAACTGGGCCTGCCGGTCGACCAGCAGCGCGCGCCGGTGATGGGGCGGTCGAACGAGGGCAAGCCCGGCACGCGCAAGACGCGCTACGGCAAGAGCCAGAAGATGCGCGCGGGGATGGCGGGGAGCAGCCGGCGGGGGCGGTGACGGAGAAGCTCCTATAAAAATTCGGAGCGCTACGGTGTCCTTGGAGCGGAATTGATCGGATATTCAGATTACCCCTGCGACAAGGTCTCCGATGACCGACAATTTTGACAATCATGCGTTCGTCCTTTATAAAGGACAGCAATATAAGATTCTATAGCATGAGCAGTTTCGATTCTGGCTTTCGGCGTTGCGGGATAGAACTGCGCGTGTGAGGATCGTTTCACGCGTGCGGCGTCTGGCGTACGGCAATCCGGGCGATGTCAAGTCGGTTGGTGACGGCGTATATGAATTGCGATTATTCTTTGGCCCCGGCTACCGCATCTATTTTACGTATCGGGGCGACGAATTGGTGCTGTTGCTGAGCGGCGGTGACAAGGACAGCCAGGAACGCGATGTTGCCAAAGCGAAGCAAGTAGCGGAGATGGAACGCGATGTCCTCAAAGACGACAATCTTTGACCCGGCTGAATATCTTGAAACGGAAGAAGATGTGATAGCCTATCTCGACGCTTCGATGGAAGGCGGCGATCCCAAGCACATCGCACGCGCGCTAGGTGATGTTGCCCGCTCCAAAGGCATGACCGCGTTGGCACGCAAGACGGGCGTTGGGCGGCAAGCGCTTTACGCAGCCCTGTCGGAAAACGGCAATCCGACCTTGGAGACGCTTACCGCCGTACTTGCCGCAATCGGCCTTCGGCTCACCGTCGCGCGCGACGCCGCCTAACCCACCGTCAGATCCTCTCCCGCCACGTCGTAATATTTCGACACGCGGTCGGCATAGGCCTGGTCGAATTCCGGCGGGTTGGCGGCCCAGCTTGGGCCACCTTCGAGCACGCGGCGGTCGATCGTGACGACGTACGTATCGTTCGCCGGGTCGAACTGGAGCAGCGCGAAGGGCAGCGGATAATAGGCCTTGCCCAACCCCAGGAACCCCCCGATCGTCAGCACGGCATAGGCGGTGCGGCCGGTGCGCTTGTTGACCATCAGCGCGAAGATGCTGCCGATCTTGTCGCCGTCGCGGCTGCGCACCGGCATCGTGTCGGTCTTGTTGGACTGGATCAGCAAGCGGGTCGGTTCGGTCTGGGACATCGGGATTCCTTCAATCTGCCGAGGCAACGGCGCGGGTGGCGCGGCGGTTCCGTATGCGAGCAGAGAGGAAATCGGGATGCGGCGCAAGAGCGGCGGTTGAGCGGCGCGGCGGCTTCGCGCATAGCAGGCGGGTGCGCCAGACGATCCCCCCCCTTGCCCCGACCGCCGCCGCGCTGACCCTGGCCACCCTTTTGGCGGGTTGCGTCGGCCCGCCGCCGCCCGCACCGCGCCCGCGGCCGGTCGTCATCCCCGCGCCGACCCGTGCGCCGGCGCTGCCGCCGAGCGGCGGCGACTGGCGCGACTGGCCGGTGACGCCGGGCGACTGGGTGTACCGCATCGACGGGCGCGGGACGATCGCGCTGTTCGGCACGCCCGGCGCGGATGCGCTGCTGACGCTGCGTTGCGACCGGCAGACCAATACGGTCTATCTGTCGCGGCAGGGCGGGGCGACGGCACCGCTGACGCTGCGCACGACCAGCACCGCGCGCGTGCTGGGAGTTCAGCCGACCGGCGGCGCGCTCGCTTATGTCGCGGTGGCGATCGCGCCGCGTGACTCGTTGCTGGATGCGATGGCGTTCAGCCGCGGGCGCTTCATCGTCGAGCAGGCAGGCGCCGCGACGCTGGTGGTGCCGGCCTGGCCCGAGGTCGCGCGCGTGACGGAGGATTGCCGCCGCTGAGGTTGACGATGGCGACCCGGGCAAGCGAAAGAGAATCGTCGAAAACTCCGCGCATTACAAGACTTGTATTGCGGACTCCGATGATTCACATTCCGTCCCGTAGCCAGCCCTGGCTACGCCGTTTCAACAAGCGAAAGGAGGTGATCCGATGTCTCATGGTTCAGCAATGGGGTCGGTTCAGTTCGTTCGGAGGACGCACCGCTAAGGCTCCGGGATGACGGCGGGGGGCATCCTTCCCCAATCAACGCCGCCGTCTATCGGAGCGTCGCGGTATCGCATGGTCCTCCACGCTGGAGCTTCCGGCCGCTGACCATGTCAGGAGGTTGCCGGGGTGTCGCGAGACCCCCGGCAGCCTCTTTTCATTTTCGGGGCGAAGGCGTGCGCGCCGCGCGCCGGTGCCCGCAAGGCGGGCATCGCCCCGAACGGCCGGCGGGTCGGGCGTAGCGCGAACCCGGCCGACGGCTTTGCCGGCGGCGGTGGCCGGGGCGGGGGCGGATCGACCTTTTCGGGGCGAAAGCGCGCGCGCCGCGCGCCGGTGCCCGCAAGGCGGGCATCGCCCCGAACGGCCGGCGGGTCGGGCGTAGCGCGAACCCGGCCGACGGCTTTGCCGGCGGCGGTTGTCGGGGCGGGGGCGGGGGCGGATCGACCTTCGGTTCCGGCGGTTTCGCCCGCAGATCCTCACGAAAACCGTCACTCCGGACCCGTTCCGGGCGGGGTCCACCGTGCCGCGACCTCGGCGATCACGACTATTCGCGTCGAAAGCCGCTGGGTGGACCCCGGAACGGGTCCTGAGTGACGGAATTCTTTTCGAAACCGCCCCAATCAGCCATCGATCTCGAACAGTGAACAGTGAACAGTGAACAGTGAACAGCGAACAGCGTTGCAAGGCGGTCAGCGCGCCACGCCTCGCGCGATGCGGGCGCCCGCTCACCCCTCCAGCAATTCCTCGCGTACATGGATCGCCTCGAGCGAGATGCGGACTTCGGTCAGGAAAGCGAGCAGCGACGCGATCAGCAGGCCCATCGCGAGGATGAAGCTTACCGCGACGACGGTGCCGATGTGCAGCTTCACCAGTTCCGCCACGAACAGCAAGGCGACGACGGTACAGGTCATCACCGCGCTCGACACCGCCAGCACCAGCGCGCGGTTGATGACCGACATGCGCCGGTCGAGCAGGCGCAATTCCCATACGTGACGGTCATGCTCCAGCCCGGTCGACAGCGGATGGAGGTCCTCGATCGCGCGCGCCCGGTCGACCACGCGCGCCAGCCGCCCGACCAGCACGTTGAGCAGCGCGCCGATGCCCGCCAGCATGAACACGGGCGACAGCGAAAGCTGGATCGTCTGGGCGATCGTGGTGACGGCGGGGAAGGAATACATCGGCCCGTTGTGGATCGACGCCGTGCCGGATGCAAGCATCGGCCCCGGCGCGCGCCTTCCACCGATTGGTAACGGGTCGTCGCTAGGCTGCGCCCATGACCAAGCCGATGCTGCTCGCCGAGTTCACGCGGCTCCCGTCGCCGGCGCGCGCGGCGGTGCTCGACGGGTTGTCGGGCGCGATCGACACGGTGGCTGCGGGAGCGGCGCCGACGCACCGCTTCCTGCGCTATCAGTGGTTCGCCGCCGCCATCGCGGCCTATGGCGGCGCGGCGCGGACGATCGTGGTCGAGGAGGACGACGCCCCGGTCGTCGCGCTGCCGCTTGCGGGGCTCGGCCCGGCGGCGTTGCGCGTGGCGAGCGTGCCGGGCTGCTACTGGCCGTTCCGCAGCTTCCCGCTGCACGCGCGGGCCGGGCCGCGCGCGGTCGATGTACTGCTCGACACGCTCGGCCGTACGGTCAACGCGCTGCGGCTCGGTCCGGTGTGCGACGGCGATCCCGCGCTGGCGGCGCTGCTGCCGCGTGCGCGGGCGAAGGGCTGGGCAGTGCTCGACCGCTTCGTCGCCGACGGCTTCGTGCTGGACCTGACCCAGGACGACTGGCCGCGCGGATCGACGCTGCGCAAGAACCGCTTCCACGAGAAGCATCTGGCCGGACATGGCGCGCTCGACTGGCGCTTTCCGGGGGCGGGCGACTGGGACGCCAATGGACATGGGGACTTCGATGCGATGGCGGCGGTCGAGGAAAAGAGCTGGATCGCCGCGCGCACCGACGGGCGCGACGCGAAATTCACCCGCACCGGCCATGGCGCCTTCTGGCGCGAGGCGGCGCGCGATCCGGTGCTGGCCGGCATGATGTCGGCGGCGGTGCTGACGGTGGCGGGGGCGCCGGCGGCGTTCTCGTTCGACTTGGATTGCGGCGGCACCAGATATGCCATCGCCAACAGCTACGATCCCGCCTTCGCCAGGCAATCGCCGGGCAAGCTGCTCTGTTATCGCAACCTGCTGCGCGCGCGGGAGCGCGGTATCCGGACGGTCGACTGGGGCGCCGGCGACAGCGGTTACAAACAGACGATCGGCGCGGTGCAGGGCCCGGCGATCCGCGACTGGCTGCTGGTGCGGCCGGGCTTGTCGGCACTGCTCGCGCGCATGCTGAAGGCGCGCTGGACGGCGAGCGGCCAAAAACGGACCTAGGGCGGATCGCCATTCAATGTCGGCAGTTTGCCCGCGGATTTCCACAAGAACCGTCACCCCGGGCTCGTTCCTGGATCCACCGTGCCGCGAACTCCGCGATCACCACACCATTCGGGTCGAAGCCGCTTGGTGGACCCCGGAACAAGCCTGTCCTGAGCTGGTCGAAGGGTCCGGGGTGACGGAAAGCTCCGGGGATAAGCCCACCAAGGAGGATGTTAGCTTCGCCGGTAACGGAAGTACCAGACCTCGCGGCCCTGCCGCCGCGCCTTGCGTTCGTAGCGTGTCTCCGGCCAGTCGTCGGGGCGTGTCAGGAAGTCCGCCGCGTGCTGCGCGGTCCAGTCGAAATCGCGGCGCCGGCCCAGCACCATCATCGCCCAGCGGCAATAGGTCGGGTCGTCGGTGCCGAGGCGGAACTCGTGCCCGGGTTTCAGCTTGGCCGCGATCAGGTCGAGCGGGCCGTGATTGACCAGGCGGCGCTTGGCATGCCGGCTTTTACGCCACGGATCGGGGTGGAGCAGGTAGACGCGGTCGAGCGACGCGTCGGGCAAGCGCTCCAGCACGTCGAGCGCGTCGCCCATGTGCAGCCGGACATTGTCGAGGCCCCTGCCTTCATTGGCGTCGCGGACATGGCCCAGCGCGCCGACCACGCCGTTGAGGAACGGCTCGCAGCCGATGAAGCCGGTGCCCGGCCGCGCCACGGCCTGCGCGGCGAGATGTTCGCCCGCGCCGAAGCCGATCTCGATCTCGAGCGGCCGGTCCGTGCCGAACAGGGTCGCGGCATCGATCGGTCCGGTCGCGGGCACGCTGATCCCGGGCAACAGCCGCTCGACCAGATCGGCCTGGCCGAGGCGGAGCTTGTGGCCCTGGCGGCGGCCGTACAGGCGGCGGGTGCTCATGGGGTCGGTCATCGGCATCCCTTCGCGCGGGAGCTTCCGCGTGTCGAGAGCGTTCCGTCCAGATGCAAGCCCCGCCGCCGCTCACGCTCGCCGATCTCGCCCGCTTGATGGCGGAGGCGGCGGCGCGCGACGATTTCGAGGAGGCCGTCCGGTTGCGCAACCGCCTGTTCGTGGCGCGTCAGGCGGGCCTGCGCGAGGACGATGCCGCGCCTGATGGCGATGGCGAGATCGCCCGTCAGCAGCCGGGTGCGATGGGCATCGGTTCGCAACATCCCCGCCCGACCAGGCCGGCGGGGTGGAAGCCCCCGCGCAAACCGCCGCCGATGACGGCCAAGACGGGGCGGCGGGGATGATGCCGCACGCCATTTGCCCGCACCTTCGGCATTGGCGCATCGGCAGCAACGGCCAGGCCCGCCACGGCGACAGGTGACGCCGCCCGGTATCGCCAACGGCCAGCGCCTCCGGCACGGCACCCATCTGCTCGACCGGACCGGGCAGGCGGATAATGGTCCGTTCGAGCGTTAAGTCCACGTCCACCATCTGCGTTGAGCACTCGATAGTGTACCGGCAGGTAGGCGCGTACCGTTACTGGCCGAACGGGAGATCTTCGATGAAAGCAGCTTTCTGGGCAAGTGTCGCCCTTGTCGCGTCGGCACCTTCGATGGCGTCGGCGCAAGAGACCGTCCAATGGTCCGCACCGGCCTCGCCGACGGGTGCCATATCCTATTTCCCGATGGGAACGGCATTGCAGCTCACGACGCGCACCGAACTCAACACCAAGGACAATCATGCCGGGGACCGCTTCTATCTGGAGGTAGCGGAGCCCCTGGTCTATCGCGGGCAAGTGGTCGTACCGGTGGGGTCGATCGCGGTCGGCGAAGTGATGCGCGCGGAACGCAACGGTCATTTCGGCAAGCGCGGCGACTTGGAGATCCGGCTGAATTACGTCCAGACGCCCAGCGGGCCGATCCGCCTGTCGGGGCGCATGGCGCGCAAGGGCTACGGGCAGGGCCTGCTGGCGATCGGCGGCGGCGTGGTCGTCGCGTGGCCGATGCTGTTCATCCACGGAACCAGCGGCAGGCTGCCGGCGGAAACCGCGGTGACCGCCTATCTCGCGGACGATCTGCGCTTCACGCTTCAGCCCGCGGCGCAGGCGGCGGCGGTGATGCCCGATGCCGGCCAGCCGGCGCCGCGAGCCTTGCCGGCACGGTTCGATCCGTCAGTCTTTTCGGCGAACCGGCCGTAACCCAGGTGGGCGGGTCGAGCGCGGCTGCTTGCCGCGCTCGACCCGCTTGCGATCATCCGGCCAGCGCCGCGCGCAGCGCGCCGACCAGGTCCGTCTTTTCCCAGGTGAAGCCGTCCGCGTCGGGCTCGCGGCCGAAATGGCCGTAGGCGGCGGTGCGCTTGTAGATCGGCGCGTTGAGCTTGAGATGCTCGCGAATGCCCTTGGGAGTCAGGCGGACGAGCCGCGGCAGCACGTCCTCGATCGTCGCTTCCGGCACGGTGCCGGTGCCGTGCAGGTCGACATACAGCGACAGCGGCTCGGCGATGCCGATCGCGTAGCTGAGCTGGATCGTGCAGCGGCGCGCGAGCTTGGCGGCGACCACGTTCTTCGCCAGATAGCGCGCGACATAGGCGGCCGAGCGATCGACCTTGGTCGGGTCCTTGCCGCTGAACGCGCCGCCGCCGTGCGGGGCGGCGCCGCCGTACGTGTCGACGATGATCTTGCGGCCCGTGACGCCGGCGTCGCCGTCCGGCCCGCCGATCTCGAACGCGCCGGTCGGGTTGATGTAGATCGCGGTGTCGTCGGTGATGAAGCCTTCGGGCAGCGTATCCTTGAGGACGCCCGAGACATAGGCGCGGAGCTGTTCGTACTTCGCCGGATCGGCATTGTCGCCTTGCAGGCAATAGCCCGCGGCATGCTGGGTCGAGACGACCAAAGCGGTCGCGCGCACCGGCACCTCGTTCTCATATTCCAGCGTGACCTGGCTCTTGGCGTCGGGCTCCAGGAAGGGCGCGGCGCCCGAATGGCGGTCGGCGGCCATGCGCGCGAGGATCTTGTGGCTGTAATAGAGCGTGGCGGGCATCAGGCCCGGCGTCTCGTCGGTGGCATAGCCGAACATGATGCCCTGATCGCCGGCGCCTTCGTCCTTGTTGGCGCCTTCGTCGACGCCCATCGCGATTTCCGCCGACTGGCCGTGGAGGTTGTTGTGGAATTTGAACTCGTTCCAGTGGAATCCGGCCTGCTCGTAGCCGATTTCCCGGACCGTCCGGCGCACCGCCGCCTCGATCTCCGCGAGCGCGCCATCGGCCCAGGCGCCGTTCTCGTACACGCCCTTGCAGCGGATTTCGCCGGCGAGCACGACCAGATTGGTGGTGGTCAGCGTCTCGCAGGCGATTCGCGCGAACGGGTCCTTGCCGAGGAACAGGTCGACCACGGTGTCGCTGATCTGGTCGGCGACCTTGTCGGGATGGCCTTCGGAAACCGATTCGGAGGTGAAGAGGAACGACGCGCGCATCAATCTACCCTTGGTTGAGGCGGAGCGGGCCAGCAACATGAAAGCCCGAGCCGCATATAAAGCTTTCCTTATATCGGGCCCCTATCGCGCGAAACGGCGGATGGCAATTGCCGAGAGCGTTAACGCGAGCGCGACGATCAGCGCCATCCAGTTGCCGAGCCGCGCGAACAGGGTGGGGGACGCCGCCGGCGGGATCGGCCGTTCGATCGCGCCCGCCGTCTCCACCGGGATCGACGCCAGCACGCGCCCTTGCGCGTCGATGATCGCGGAAATGCCGGTCGGCGTCGCGCGGATCACGGGCAGGCCCTCCTCGATCGCGCGCATCCGCGCTTGCGCCAGGTGTTCGGCCTGGCCCCAGCGCCCGTACCAGCTATCGTTGGACGGCTGGAAGAGGAACGCCGGGCGGTGCGCGCGGTCGACGACGTCGCCGGAGAAGATGATCTCGTAGCAGAGCTGCATGCCGACCCCGCCGAAGCCGGGGAGGGTCATGGTGGCGGGGCCGGTGCCGGGCGCGAAGTCGAAATCGCCGGGCACGAGCCGCGACAGGCCGATCGCCGACATCAGCGGGCGCGCCGGGAGATATTCGCCCCACGGCACGAGATGCGCCTTGTCGTAGCGGCCGAGCAGCGTCGCCCGCGCGTCGACCGCGAAGATCGAGTTGGTCGCGGCGGTGACGTTGCCGGATGCGTCGAATTGCAGTGCGTTGCCGCCGGTCAGCACGATGTCGCCGGGGCCGAGCAGCGCGGCGATGCGGGTGCGCGTTACGAACGGCGCGCCCTTGTAATAATATTGCGGCGGATAGCCGTCCTCCGGCAGGAAGCGCAGCGCGCCCTCCGGCCAGACGATCAGCCGCGGGGCGGTGCCGGGGCGGCCGCTGAGGTTGGAGAGGGCGGTAAGGCTCGCTTCGGCATAATCGTCGCGCGGGCGTTGTTCCTGGTCGAGATCGGGCTGGACGACGCGGATGCGGGGGGCGTCCGCCGCACTCTGAACGCGCGGATGCAGAAGGGAGGCAAGCGGCGAGGATATGAGCGCAAGGAAGATCGTGAGCGCGTAGAGCAGACCGGATTTGCTGGGGGTGATTGCCACCAGACAGGCTCCGGCAAACGTCACGGCGAGCCCCGAAAGGGCATAGGTCCCGATCAGCGGGAGGAGCAGGGTCACGCCCGTCGGCAGCCACATCTCCGACAACGGATTCCACGGATAGCCCGTGAGCATCGTCCCGCGCAGATATTCGGTTGCGATCCAGGCGGCGGCGAAAACGAGGACGTACCCCGCATCGACCGTTTCGCGCCGGAAGCGCCACGCCACGCCCGCCGCCAGCATCGGATAGACCCCGAGATACAGCGCCAGCAGCCCCGGCGCGAACCAGCCGAGCGCGGGCGGCATCGCGTCCTGATAGGTGAAGGCCTTGGCGATCCAGTTGTTGCCGATGGTGAAATGCGCGAAACCGAACAGCCACCCGCGCCACAGCGCCGCGCGGATCGTCGGCGCGGCGTGCACCAGCCACATCCACGCGGCGAGACAGCCGAGCGTGACCGGCCACCAGCCGAGCGGCGCGAAACCGACCGTGGCGATGCCGCCGAGCAGGAAGGAGAAGAGGGGAGGGGGAAGCATGAGCATGGCTATCGCGTGGATGCGGGCGTTGGGCAACCGCCTCCGATTTTGTCATCCCCGCTTTCTCGAAGCCTCCGCAAAGCCCCCGCCGTCATCCCGGACCTGTTCCGGGATGACGGCGGGGGCTTTGCGGCGGCGCCGCCCTTGCGACAAGCTCAGGACACGGTAGAGCCGGACATGTTCCGGCATCCACCGTCGTGCATCATCGGCGGCGGGAGTGTGTGGTACGGGATGCCGGAACAAGTCCGGCCTGACGGCGGGATGACGTGCTTGCAGACTCTCGCATGGGCTTTGCTTTCGCGGGGGTGACGGAAGGGGGCGAATGGCGTTATCCCCGCCTCATGCCTCGCCCGTTCCACCTCGCCTTCCCGGTCCACGATCTCGCCGCGGCGCGGGCGTTCTACGGCGGGACGCTGGGCTGCGCGGAGGGGCGGTCGTCCGATGCGTGGATCGACTTCGATCTGTACGGGCACCAGATCGTCGCGCATCTCGACCCCGCCGCGAAAGCCGTCGCGGTGTCCAACCCGGTCGATGGCCACGACGTGCCGGTGCCGCATTTCGGCGTCGTGCTGGCGATGCCCGACTGGCACGGGCTGGCGGAGCGGCTGACGGCGGCGGGGACACGCTTCGGGATCGCGCCGCATATCCGCTTCGCCGGGCAAGTGGGCGAGCAGGCGACGATGTTCTTTTACGACCCCAGCGGCAACGCGCTGGAGTTCAAGGCGTTCAAGGACGATTCCCTGTTGTTCGCGACCTGAAGGATACCGAATGAGCGAGCCGATCATCGTCGACATCCCTCACAAGCTCGGTCTCGCCGTCGCGCGCGCGCGCGTCGAGGGCGGGATCGGCAAGCTCGCCGGCCTGTTCCCCGGCGGCGCGGCGGTCGATCACCATTGGCAGGGCGACACGATGCACTTCACCGTCGCCGCGCTGGGCCAGCGCGTCGCGAGCCGGCTGACGGTGGCGGAGGCGAAGGTCCATGCGGAGATCGACTTGCCGCCGTTCCTGGCGCTGTTCGCCGACAGGATCCGCGCCAAGCTGGCGAAGGAAGCGCCGAAGCTGCTGGAGTGAAATTACTTTCTCCATAGCCGTTCGTCCCGAGCAGGGCCTGAGCTTGTCGAAGGCCCGTATCGAAGGACGTTGCGCCCGGCCTGTTCTTCGATGCGCGTCTTCGACGTCGCTCAGCCGCTACTCGGGACGAACGGAAGAGAGGGTTGCCCCGGGGTTTACTTCGCGCTTACCCGCCACACCGTATTCCCCACGTCGTCCGCCACCAGCAGCGCGCCGGTCCGGTCGGTGATGACGCCGACCGGGCGGCCCTGCGCTTCGCCTTTGGCATTGAGGAAACCGGTCAGCACGTCGACCGGTTTGGCGCCCTTCGCCGGAAAGCCGAGCTCGCCGAACGGCACATAGGCGACCTTGTACCCCGACACCGGCACGCGGTTCCACGATCCATGCTCGCCGACGAACGCGCCGTTGGCGAAGCGCGCGCCCAGCTTCGCGTCGCCGGCGAAGGTCAGGCCGAGGGCCGCGACATGCGGGCCCATCGCGAAATCGGGACGTTTGGAATATTCCTGCAATTGCGGGTTTTCCGGCTTCACCCTGGCATCGGGATAGCCGCCCCAATAATACCATGGCCAGCCGAAATTGTCGCCGAGCCCGACGCGCGTGATGTAGTCCGGCACGATGTCGGAGCCGAGCATGTCGCGTTCGTTGACCGCGACCCACAGCGCGCCCGATCCGGGCTCGAACGCCATGCCCTGCGGGTTGCGCAGGCCCGCGCCGAACACGCGGAAGGTTTTGGCGGCGGGATCGACCTGGAGGATGTTGGCGCGGAATTTCTCGGCGTCCAGGCCGTTCTCGGCGATGTTGGTGGACGAGCCGACGCCGACATACAGATATCTGCCGGCCGGATCGGCCAGCAGCGTGCGCGCCCAATGGTTGCCGCCGCCGTTCAGCTTGACGACCGTTTCCGGCGTGGCGGTGATCCTGGTCTGGCCCGGCGTGAACGGCACGCGCACCAGCGCGTCGGTGTCGGCGATGTAGAGATAGCCACCCATCAGCGCCATGCCGGTCGGCGACTTGAGCCCGGCGATCAGCACGGTCCGCGCTTCCGCCACGCCGTCGCCGTCAATGTCGCGCAGCAAGCGGATGCGGTTGGGGGACACCACGCCCGCGCCGCCCCTGTTCATCAAAAAGCGCATCACCACGCCGGCCACCCCACCATTCCTGCGCGGCGGCGAATTGGTCTCGGCGACCAGCACGTCGCCATTGGGCAGGCGGTAGAGCCAGCGCGGATGATCGAGCCCGCTGGCATAGGCGGCGACCTTCAGGCCGGGTGCCGCGACCGGCGTCGCGCCGTCTTTCCACCCCACCGCAGCGGCGACGCGGACGGTCGGGATGGTCTGGTCGCGCGGTGCGGGCAGGCGCTGGATATCACCCTCGACCGTCGCCAGCGGCACGGTCGCCTCGTCGGGACGGGTCGCCCACCAGAGGACGCCGCCGCCCGCGACCAGCAGGATCGCGAGGATGATGAGGATGTGTTTGCGCATGGGGTGGAGATAGGCCTGCGCCATGCCGGGCGGAAGGGGTTATCGCGGGCCGTGTTCGCCAGGTTGGATCGACCTTCATCCTCCCGGGCGGGCCTTACCAAGATTTTCGTCACCCCGGACTCGTTCCGGGGTCCACCAAGCGGTTTTCGACTCGATAGGGTATGATCGCCGAGGTTGCGGCACGGTGGACCCCGGGAACAAGCCTGCCTTGAGCTTGCCGAAGGGGCCGGGGTGGCGGTCTTTGTAAGAAATCGGCGGGCAACACCGCTGAAACCGAAAGTCGATCCGCCCTGGCGAAAGCGGGAGACCGGGGTTTCGGGCGTTGCAGCCCGCGACCCCCGGCTCCCGCCCACGCGAGGATCAGGCCACCACGTCGAACCGGTCGGCGTTCATCACCTTGGCCCAGGCCGCGACGAACGTCGCGACGAAGGCCGGCCCGGCATCGGCGGTGGCATAGGCCTCCGCCAGCGCGCGCAGTTGCGAGTTCGACCCGAACACCAGATCGACGCGGCTGGCGGTCCATTTCGGCGCGCGGGTCGTCCGGTCATGGCCCTGAAAGGCGTTGTCGCCCTCGGTCGGGGTCCAGACCGTGCCCATGTCGAGCAGGTTGACGAAGAAGTCGGTGGTCAGCACGCCCGGCCGATCGGTGAACACGCCGTCCTTCGATCCGACGGCATTGGCGCCGAGCACGCGCAGGCCGCCGACCAGGGCGGTCATCTCCGGCGCGGTGATCCGCAGCAATTGCGCCTTGTCGACCAGCGATTCCTCCGGCGACATGAAATGCTCGATCCCGGCGCGCCGATAGTTGCGGAACCCGTCCGAGCGCGGCTCGAGCGGCGCGAAGGACTGCGCGTCGGTCTGCTCCTGCGTGGCATCGCCGCGGCCCGGCGTGAACGGCACGGTGACTTCGGTGCCTGCGTCCTTCGCCGCCTTTTCGATCGCGGCGCCGCCGCCCAGCACGATAAGGTCGGCCAGCGACACCTTCTTGCCGCCGGATGCCGATCCGTTGAATTCGGTCCGCACCGCCTCAAGCCTGGCGAGCACCGTCGCCAGCGTCGCCGGATCGTTGGCTTCCCAATCCTTTTGCGGGGCGAGGCGGATGCGCGCGCCATTGGCGCCGCCGCGCTTGTCGGAGCCGCGGAAGGTCGACGCCGAGGCCCAGGCGGTCGAGACGAGCTGCGACACGGTGAGGCCGGTATCGAGGATCTTGCCCTTGAGCGCGGCGATGTCGGCCGCGTCGATCGGCGGATGATCGGCCACCGGCACGCGATCCTGCCAGATCAGTTCCTCCTGCGGCACCAGCGGCCCGAGATACCGCTGGATCGGCCCCATGTCGCGGTGCGTCAGCTTGAACCAGGCGCGCGCGAAGGCATCGGCGAACTGATCGGGATTCTGGTGGAAGCGGCGGGAGATCTGCTCGTAAGCCGGGTCGAAGCGCAGCGCGAGATCGGAGGTCAGCATCGTCGGCTGGCGGGGCGGCCCGCCGAACGGATCGGGCACGTCCGCCGGCGCGTCCCTGGCGATCCACTGCTGCGCACCCGCCGGGCTGTGCGTCAGCTCATACTCGAAGCCGAACAGATTCTCGAAATAATGGTTCGACCATGTCGTCGGCGTCTGGCTCCAGATTACTTCGAGGCCGGAGGTGATGGCGTGCGCGCCGACACCCGTCTCGAACTTGCTGCGCCAGCCCAGGCCCTGGTCCTCGATCGCCGCACCCTCTGGTTCGACGTCGAGGAACGAAGGGTCGCCCGCGCCGTGAGTCTTGCCGAAGGTGTGGCCGCCCGCGATCAGGGCGACGGTTTCCTCGTCGTCCATCGCCATGCGCGCGAACGTCTCGCGAATGTCGCGGGCCGAGCCGAGCGGATCGGCATTGGCGTTCGGCCCTTCGGGATTGACGTAGATGAGGCCCATCTGCACCGCGCCGAGCGATTCCTGGAGTTGCCGCTCGCCGCTATAGCGCTCGTCGCCGAGCCACGATCCTTCGGGGCCCCAATAGAGCTCCTCCGGCTCCCAGGTATCGGCACGGCCGCCGGCGAAACCGAAGGTCTTGAAATCCATCGATTCGAGCGCGACGTTGCCGACCAGCACGAACAGATCGGCCCAGCTCAGCTTGCGCCCGTATTTCTGCTTGATCGGCCACAGCAGGCGGCGTGCCTTGTCGAGACTGGCATTGTCCGGCCAGCTATTGAGCGGGGCGAAGCGTTGCTGCCCGCCACCGGCGCCGCCGCGCCCGTCGGTCACGCGGTAGGTGCCGGCGCTGTGCCAGGCGAGGCGGATGAACAAGCCGCCATAATGGCCGAAATCGGCCGGCCACCATTCCTGCGAATCGGTCATCAGCGCGTGCAGATCGGCGATCACCGCGTCGAGATCGAGCGTCTTGAACTCGGCGGCATAATCGAACGCCGCGCCCATCGGGTCGGATCGCGGATTGTGCTGGTTGAGCCCTTCCAGGCTCAGCGCGTTCGGCCACCAGTCGCGGTTGGCGTGGCCGCGGGCACCAAAGCCCATCGGGCACTTCGATTCGGCGTTCATGGCATTCTCCACTGTCGTTTTTTGTTGAGACTGCCACGGTCATGCCAGTACGCGCCTGATCGGTGAAATGGATTAGTTCGCCAAGAGTGATCGGCTGAGTGATAAATGCGTCCAGCCGTCAGCAGTCAGCCGTCGCGTCCCTCCGGCTCGGGCTTGGGGGGATGCAGGCGCAGACCCAGGATGCGGCGCGTGTCGGCGGCGACGACTTCCAGCGTCCAGCCGCTGTCGTGCACGATGCACTCGCCGACCTGCGGCACATGCCCCGCCAGCACGGCGGCGAGGCCGCCGATCGTGTCGATGTCCCCGTCGACCACCGCGAGGCGCGGGTCGATCGTCTCGCCCACATCCTCCAGTTCGGCGCGGGCATCGGCTTCCCACGCGCCGCCATCGAGCGGCACCAGCAACGCGGCGGGCGCGTCGTCATGCTCGTCCTCGATATCGCCGACGATCTCCTCGATCAAATCCTCGATCGTGACCAGCCCCTCGGTCCCGAAATATTCGTCGAGCACGACCGCGAGATGCACGCGCTTCTGCCGCATGTCCGCCAGCAGATCGAGCGCGCCGCGCGACATCGGCACGTAGAGCGGCTCGCGGATCAGGCCGGCGATGCTGGCGGGGTGTTCGGCGCCGGTCGCGAGGATCGCGAACACGTCCTTGATATGGACCATGCCGATGATCGTATCGAGCTTCTCGCGGTATACCGGCAGGCGGCTGTGCCCGGCATCGGCGAGCAAGGCGACGAGATCGGCGAAGCTGGTCTGTTCCTCGACCGCGACGATATCCGCGCGCGGCACACCGACATCGCCCGCGTCGCGCTCGCCGAAATGGAGCAGGTTGCGCACCATCGTGCGTTCCAGCGGGGAGAGATCGCCCTTGGCATCGGGCGCGGGATCGTCCTCGTGCGCGTCGATCGCTTCTTCGAGCGTGGCGCGCAGCGACTCGTCGTGATTCGCGCCCTTGATCCAGCTGCGGATGCTCCGCCAGAGACTGGTATCTTGATTGGCACCGTCGCTATGGGCGGCGGTGCCGGTCATACTATGTCCTGGTATACCGGGGCCCTCGGGCATGTTTTGCGTCAATCCTCTGCGATCGGATAAGGATCGGCGATACCCAGCGACCGGAGCGTATCGATCTCGATCGCCTCCATCGCCTCGGCCTCGCCGTCCGCCAGATGATCGTATCCTAGCAAATGCAGCGTGCCATGCACGATCAAATGCGTGGCATGGTCCTCGACGCTGACGCCTTTTCCGTCGGCCTCGCGGGCGCACGTCTCGCAAGCGAGCACGATATCGCCGAGCAGCACTTCGCCATCGTCCGAATTCCGCCCGACCGTGTCGAGCAGGTCGGGCTGCACCATCGGGAAGCTGAGCACGTTGGTCGGCTTGTCCTTGTGGCGATATTGCGCGTTGAGCGTCCGCACCTCGGCATCGCTGGTGAGGCGGACGGAGATCTCGATGCTGGCCGCGCCCGTCGCGAGCTCTGCATGGGGCGTGCGGGAAAGCGCGGCGGTCGCGGCGCGGGTGGCGAGGGTGAGCCAGTCGTACGCGGGCCAGGGGGCTTCGTGCTGGACTTCGACGACGATCATGCGAGGTCGGTCAGGGCGAAGTCTTCGCCTTTGTAGAGCAGACGAGCCTTGTTGGTTCTTGCGCAAGCATAAGCGAAGCAATCACCCATATTCAATTTTGCGGAGTGACCGCTGTTCCGGCCATAGACTTCATGCGCGTTCAGCGCGGCGTCTGCCTCGGATTGCCCGATCGCGACCATGCGCAAATCATTTTCCTCGCCAAATCCGTCAACAAGAGTACGCGCTTCGACAATTTCCATTTTGCGTTGACGACGCAGTCCGGTCACGGTTTCCCATCTCGAAACTGGCGACCACAGCAAGGTAGACGCTTCGTCGAGGCGGTCGGACTGATACTCCCAATCTTCCTCGCGCGCCAGGATCGCTACCAAAACCGACGCATCGATGAACGCCGTCACAAATCGCCCGAAAGGTCGTCGTAAAAGGCCTTGTCGGCTTTGAACCCGGTTTCGGGCGGCAGCGGGTGGCGTTCCCAGAATTCCAGCATGCGCTCACGCAGCGGGGGCCGTACCGGCGGTTCCCGACCGAGTTCGTTGCGAAGCGCGAGCTTGACGGCGGCGCTCTTGGTCAGGCCACGGCTACGCGCCAATTGGTCGGCCAAACTATTGGCTTCGCTGTCCTTGACGAAAAGGGATGCCATCGATGGTTTCCAAGGATATCCAAACTTTATTCGAGGATATTTCGTCCGTCAAGCATCCTTGCCCTCATACGCCTCGACGATCCGCCCGACAATGGGATGGCGGACCACATCGCCGCTGCCGAAGCGGCAGATCGACAGGCCTTCAACGCCCTCCAGCCGGCCGACCGCGTCGTTCAGGCCGGACGCGTTCATCCCGCCGGGGAGGTCGGTCTGCCTGGGGTCGCCGCAGATCACCATGCGGCTGTTCTCGCCGAAGCGGGTGAGGAACATCTTCATTTGCGCCGGGGTGGTGTTCTGCGCCTCGTCGAGGATGATGAACGCGTCGGCCAGCGTGCGACCGCGCATGAAGGCGATCGGCGCGATCTCGATCTCGCCGCTCGCGATGCGGCGCTCGACCTGCTCGGCGGGGAGGCAGTCGTTGAGCGCATCGTACAGCGGACGGAGGTACGGATCGACCTTCTCCTTCATGTCGCCGGGCAGGAAACCGAGTTTCTCGCCCGCCTCGACCGCCGGACGCGACAGGATCAGCCGCTGAACGCTGCCGGTGATGAGCTGCGCGACGGCTTGCGCGACCGCGATATAGGTCTTGCCGGTGCCCGCCGGGCCGAGCGCGAAGATGATGTCGTGGTCGAGCAACTCGCGCATGTAATGCGCCTGCGCGATGGTGCGCGGCACGATCGTCTTCTTGCGGGTGCGGATCATGATCTGCGGCGCGGCCCCGGCATCGGCCCGGATGATGCCCGCCAGCGTCGGCTCGGCCGACATGGCGATGACCGCGTCGATCAGCCCGGGATCGACCAGCTCGCCGCGCGCGATGCGGTTGTAGAGCCCGTGCAGCACGTCGCGCGCCTGCGCGACCGATTCGGCGCTGCCTTCGAGGCCGACCTTGTTGCCGCGCGCGGTGATGTAGACGCCGAGCTTCGCCTCCAGCGCCAGCAGGTTCTGGTCGAACTGGCCGAACAGTTGCGCCATCAGCTGCGGGCGGTCGAACACGACTTCGGTACGGCTGCGATCGCCGGATTGCGCAGGGACGGGCTTGCGGCTCATGCAATTCCTTCGGTCGGAAGAGGGCGTGACGGCGCCAAGGAAGAAGGGGATGGCGAGGGGATGGAGCGGCGGCGCTGGGCGCGGCCCAAGGTCGGAGGGGGTTTGGCGGACTGCATCCATCGACGAGTTTGGCAGAGCGGTCGGCGATAGAACAGGGGAAAGTGCGCCACGCCCGTCGTTTTCGCCGATTGCGGCGTCAGCGCCGCACCCCGATGCGTTCGAGCGCGATCCGCGCGCCCGACAGCAGGATCAGCCCGACGCCGGCGGCGATATAGACCCACAAGGCCGGCGGATTGCGCTTCCATTGCGGCGGCACCAGATCGGTCGGGGCGGGCTTGGGCATGGGCGCCTTCTGGACCTTCCGGGGGAGGGTGTCGAGAGACTTGCCCTCTACCGTCGCGAAGCCGCGGCACAACCCCGGCGTCATCCCGGACCCGTTCCGGGATCCACCGTGCCATACGCTCCCGGCCGCCGATGGCGCACGACGGTGGATGTCGGAACAAGCCTGTCCTGAGCTTGCCCAAGGTCCGGCATGACGGTTGGATAACGTCCTTGTCGCAGCAGGTGAGGGTCTCCTCATGTCGGGCGTTGTTGAAGAAGCAGGCCTCGCCCAACCCTCTCCCGCGAAGACGGGAGAGGGCTAAGAGCGAGACCGCACCCCCAGCATCGAGTTCGCGCCGGCCTCGGCCAGCGTCACCTCCACCAGATCGCCGATGCTCGCGTCGCTCACCAGATGTACCGATTGCAGCCACGGGCTCTTGCCGATCAACTGGCCGGGCAGCTTGCCCTTGCGCTCCAGCAGCACGGCGCAGGTGCGGCCGACCGTGCTCGCGTTGAACGCCGCCTGGGCGCGGTTGAGCGCGGCTTGCAGGCGTTGCAGGCGGTCGTCCATCACGTCCTTGGGCACTTGGTCCGGCATGGTCGCGGCAGGGGTGCCGGGGCGAGGGCTGTAGTTGAAACTATAGGCCTGGGCGTAGCCGACCGCCTCCACCAGGCGCAGCGTCTCGGCGAAATCGGCTTCGGTCTCGCCGGGGAAGCCGACGATGAAATCGCCCGACAGCGCGATGTCGGGGCGCGCGGCGCGCACGCGGTCGAGCAGGCGCAGATAAGAATCGCGCGAGTGGCTGCGGTTCATGCGGCTGAGGATGCGGTCGCTGCCCGCTTGCACCGGCAGGTGGAGGAACGGCATCAGCTTCTCGACATGACGGTGCGCGTCGATCAGCCCTTGCGTCATGTCGTTGGGGTGGCTGGTGGTGTAGCGGATGCGCGCCAGCCCATCGATCCGGGCGAGCTCGGCGATCAGATCGTGGAGGCCCCTCGGGTTTTCGGGCGTCCCGTCGCTCCAGGCATTGACGTTCTGGCCGAGCAGCGTGAGTTCCTTCGCGCCCGCATCGACCAGCGCCCTGGCTTCGTCCACCAGTCCGCTCCAGCCGCGCGAGACTTCCGCGCCGCGCGTATAGGGCACGACGCAATAGGTGCAGAATTTGTCGCACCCTTCCTGCACCGTCAGGAACGCGCTCGGCCCCGATTTGCGGCGCGCGGGGAGGGCGTCGAATTTGGATGCGGCGGGCATCGAGGTGTCGATGGCGCGGCGGCCCGAGGCGGCCTCCGTGACCAGTTCGCCCAGCCGGTGATAGGCCTGCGGACCGACGACGATGTCGATGTCCCTGGTCCGCGCGCGCGCCGCTTCGTCGGCCTGCGCGACGCAGCCGGCGACGGCGATCATCGGTGTCTTGCCGTGGTCGCGCAACGCTTCCTTGCGGATACGCCCGATGTCGGAATAGACCTTCTCGGTCGCGCGCTCGCGGATGTGGCAGGTGTTGAGCACGACGAGATCGGCCGCCGACGCATCGGCCGGCGTCAGGCCCTGCGCGGCCATCAAGTCGGCCATGCGGTCGCCGTCATAGACGTTCATCTGGCAGCCGAACGATTTGACGGCGTAGGTCTTGGGTGGGGTCCTGGGGGCGGGTTTCATGATGTGGGCGCTATAATCGACTCATCCAGTAGCGTCACCCCGGCGAAAGCCGGGTCCTTGCGGGCCATGTCGCGGTCGCTCCGGCGAAGCTCGGGACAGGCTTGGGCGAGGCCTCTGCAAAACGTCACCGTCATCCCGGACTAGGTGTTTGGTCCCGGCATCTGATGGTGCGTAGTTAGGCTGAAGCGTTCAGGTTCGTTTGTCCAGCATTTGCAGATGAACTCGTAGGGTGTGAGGCCGATGCCCGCGCCATTCTCGATCATATCGAGGCCCGGGGCGCCCAGCCCATCATTCCGCAACGCATCTGCATGCCACGCAAAAGAGCGTTCGATCCGATCGAATACAAACTACAGAACCGCGTCGAACGCACCATCGGCAAGCTCAAGCAGTTACGCCGCATCGCCACCCGATACGATCGTATCCCCTCGAATTACCTCGCCAGCCTATACCTCGCTTCACTCAGCTTCTGGTGCTGAAGGTCGATTCAACCTAGAGCATTGATCCGCTCGCCTGGATCACCCTCACCCTTCCGACGCTGCGCTCCTCCCTTCCTCTCCTGCCGGGAGAGGGATCAAAGGTCAGCCCGCCGCCGGCGACCTGCGACCGCCGCCTTGCTGGCCGCGACCGCCGCCGCCGGGGCGACCCCCGCCGGCGGGACGGCCGGCACCCTCGGGGCGCCCGCCCGGACGACCCTGGCCGCCGGGACGACCCTGACCGCCCGGACGATCCTGTCCAGGCCGCCCGCCGCCGCCGGGACGGCCCGCACCGCCCGCCGGACGCTCGCCGGTCGGGCGCGCGGCGTGGGTCGCGCGCGGCGGGGCGCGGTGGCGGCCGCTGTCGTCGCGACGCTCGACCGTGTCGGACCCGGCCGGACGCGCCGCCTTGATCCGCGCCGCCTCGGCGGTGAAGCCCTCGGGCAGCTTGAGCATGTCCGGCTTGACGCGCGTCAATTTCTCGATGTCGCGCAGATAGCTGCGCTCGTCATCGGCGCAGAAGCTGATCGCCACGCCGGACGCGCCCGCGCGCGCCGTGCGCCCGATGCGGTGGACGTACTGCTCGGGCACGTTGGGCAGCTCGAAATTGAACACATGGCTCACGCCCGACACGTCGATGCCGCGCGCGGCGATGTCGGTCGCGACCAGCACCTTGGCCTTGCCCGACTTGAACTCGCCCAGCGCGCGCTCTCGTTGGGGTTGGCTCTTGTTGCCGTGGATCGCATTGGCGACGACGCCGTTGGCCGCCAGCAGCTTCACGACGCGGTCGGCGCCGTGCTTGGTGCGGGTGAAGACCAGCGCGCGCTCGACTTCCGCGTCGCGCAGCAGCATCGTCAGCAGCGCCTGCTTCTCGGCCTGGTTGATGAACACGACCTTCTGGTCGACGCGCTCGGCCGTCGTCGCGACGGGTGCCACCTTCACGGTCCGCGGATCGTTCAGGAACTGGTTGGCCAGCTCGCGGATCGCGTTGGGCATCGTCGCCGAGAAGAACAGCGTCTGGCGCTGCTTGGGCAGCATCCGCACGATCTTGCGCAACGCATGGATGAAGCCGAGGTCGAGCATCTGGTCGGCCTCGTCGAGCACCAGGATCTCCAGCATCGCCAGGCTGACGAAACGCTGCTCGATCAGGTCGAGCAGGCGGCCCGGCGTGGCGACGAGGATGTCGACGCCGCGCGCCATGTCCTGGCGGTTCTTGTTGATGCTGGTGCCGCCGAACACGGTCGCGACCGACATCCGGGAGAATTTGCCGTAATCGCGCGCGCTGTCGGCGATCTGGCTGGCCAGCTCGCGCGTGGGCGCGAGGACGAGCATGCGGCAATGCGTCGGCAGCACGCGTCTGGCGTCGTCAACCAGACGCTGGATCGAGGGGAGCACGAACGCGGCGGTCTTGCCGGTGCCGGTCTGCGCGATGCCGAGCAGGTCGTGGCCCTCGAGCAGGATCGGGATCGATTGCTGCTGGATCGGGGTGGGGGTGGTATAGCCTTTGGCTTCGAGCGCGCGGACGAGCGGCTCGGCCAAGCCGAGATGGGCGAACGTCATGAGGTTACAGTCCAGTGCATGGGCCATGGACGCACGTCCGGAAGACGCGCGGATGGCGGGGGAGGATGACACCCCGCGTGAAAAGGGAAGTCCGTTGAAAAACGACCGAGGCGGAGCCTGGACGCGCCGATTGGGGCATGTCCGATCACGCTGCATGACGCCTCGATTGGCGGCTCATGCAGCGCTATCTCCTAAAAGTCAAGGTCACTTCCTTCCGTCACTCCGCACTTGATCCGGGGCCCATCGTGCAGCGAGCGAGTCGTACCACGTCGAATGCCGTCCTCGCGGCGACATGGGCCCCGGGTCAAGTCCGGGGTGACGGTTAAGTAAACTGTCACCGTAACTCCCC
>CAXTJX010000025.1:25160-28853 GCA_964244765.1 uncultured Sphingomonas sp.
GGGGGGTGAGGGGGGGGGGGGGGGGGATGGAACAACCGTCCCGCCCCGAACATTGAATCGGCACCGAAACGTATCGGGCAACGAAGGGGACGGAAATGGCGGCGCGCGCGTACTGGACCGGACAGATCAGGCTGGCGCTGGTGTCGATCCCGGTCGAGATCTACACCGCGACCAAATCCGGCGCGCAGATCGCCTTCCACCAGATCCACGAGCCGAGCGGCCAGCGCGTGAAGTACGAGAAGGTCGTGCCCGGCGTCGGCCCGGTCGATCCCGCCGAGATCGTCAAGGGCTATGAGATCGACAAGGGCGATTACGTGCTGCTGGAGCAGGACGAGATCGACGCGGTCAAGCTCGAGTCCAAGCGCACGCTGGAGCTGACCCAGTTCGTCGACGCGAGCGAGATCGACGTGCTCTATTACGAGCGACCCTATTTCGTCGTCCCCGCCGACGATCTGGCGGAAGAAGCGTTCATCGTGCTGCGCGAGGCGCTGCGCCGGTCGAGGAAGGTCGGGCTCGGCCAGCTCGCCCTGCGCGGGCGCGAATATGTCGTCAGCCTCAAGCCGTGCGGGCGCGGCATGGTGCTGGAGACGCTGCGCTACACCGACGAGGTCAACAAGGCGCAAGGCTATTTCCGCGACATTCCCGACGACAAGCCCGATGCCGATCTGCTCGATCTAGCCACCAGCCTGATCGACAAGAAGACCGCCGGTTTCGAACCCGGCAAGTTCCACGACCGCTACGTCGATGCGTTGAAGGCGCTGATCGAGAAGAAGCGCAAGTCCAAGTCCAATCGCAAGATCATCGAGGACAAGGACGACAGCGGCGGCAAATCGGGGTCGAACGTGGTCGACCTGATGGCGGCGCTGAAGAAATCGCTGGGCGCACCGCCGGGCATGGCGGCGGCACCTGCGAAGAAAGCGCCCGCCAGGAAGGCGCCGGTGAAGAAGCGTGCTTGAGCTGTCTTCCCGCACTTCTTGCTCCCCTCCCTGGGAGGGAGGGGTCGGGGGTGGGTCGGCCGGTAGTGTGCACGACGAGCCCACCCACCCCCGGCCTTTCCCTTCACGAGGAAGGGGAGAATGACCACCCCCGACCCCCTCGCCAGATACAACGCCAAGCGTGACTTCACCAGGACCGCGGAACCCGCCGGCACGCTCGCGAAAGGCCATGGCAATCGCTTCATGGTGCAGAAGCACGACGCGACGCGGCTGCACTGGGACCTGCGCCTCGAAGTCGACGGCGTGATGAAGAGTTGGGCGGTCACGCGCGGGCCGAGTCTCAACCCCGACGACAAGCGGCTCGCGGTGCAGACCGAGGACCATCCGCTGAGCTATGCCGATTTCGAGGGCACCATCCCGGCGGCCGAATATGGCGGCGGCACCGTGATGCTGTGGGACGACGGCACCTGGGCGCCGATCGCGGGCAAATCGGCTGGCGACCTGGCCAAGGGCCACCTGCATTTCATCGTCCATGGCGAGCGGATGAAGGGCGAGTGGATGCTGATCCGCCTGAAACCGCGCGGCAAGGAGCGCAATGTCAACTGGCTGCTGCGCAAGGTCGCCGACGACCATGCCGGCGGCTCGGACGATCTGGTCGAGGGGGCGCTGACCAGCGTCAAGACCGGCCGCACGATGGAGCAGATCGCGACGGGCGCGACGGCGGCGAAGGTCGCAAAGGTATCGAAGGGCAAGACGGCCGGGCCGACGCTGCCGGCGTTCCGCGAGCCGCAATTGTGCACCCTGGTGGACAGCGTACCCACCGGCAGCGGCTGGATCCACGAAGTCAAATATGACGGCTACCGCGCGCTGGTCGCGGTGGCGGGCGGCGCGGCCACGGTGTTCACGCGCTCCGGCCTCGACTGGACCGGCAAGTTCGCGCATATCGCCGCGGCCGCCGCGGCGCTGCCGGTCGAGCGCGCGCTGATCGACGGCGAGATCGTCGCGTTCAAGCAGGGCAAGCCGGATTTCTCGACGCTCAAGGATGCGATCGGCACGGGCGGCGACATGACGCTGTTCGCCTTCGACCTGCTCGAACTGGACGGCGAGGACCTGGCGCCGCTCCCCAACGTCCAGCGCAAGGAACGCCTGCGCCCGCTGATCGAGGACGGAGAACGCCTCAAATTTTCCGAACACATCGTCGGCCATGGCGAGGAACTGTTCGCGACGATGTGCCGCGAGGGCTATGAAGGAATCGTCTCGAAACGCGCCGACGCGCCCTATCTCGGCAAGCGCAGCAGCGCGTGGCTCAAGATCAAATGCACCCACCGCCAGGAATTCGTCGTCGTCGGCTGGGCACCGAGCGACAAGAGCCGGGGGTTCAAGTCGCTGCTGCTCGGCGTGCACGAGCACGGCACGCTGCGCTACGCCGGCAAGGTCGGTACGGGGTTCGACGCCGCGACGATGGACGAGCTGCGCGACAGGATGGACGCGATCGCGCGCGACGCGCCGACCGTCGACGCACCGCGCGCGGCGGTGCGCGGCGCGCACTGGATCGAGCCCCGGCTGGTCGCCGAGATCGCCTATGCCGAAACCACGCCCGACGGCGTGCTGCGCCATGCCAGCTTCCTCGGCCTGCGCGGCGACAAGGCGGCGGAGGCGGTGGTAGCCGAGACCGCCCGGCCCGCGCCCGCCCCGGTCGAAAGCGCGATCGTCATCACCCACCCCGAGCGCGTGATCTTCGACCGGTCGACCATCACCAAGGGGGATCTCGCGGCTTATTATGCCGAGATCGCGCCGGTCCTGCTGCCGTTCGCCGCCAACCGCCCGATCAGCCTGGTGCGCTGTCCACAGGGACGCGGCAAGCAGTGTTTCTTTCAGAAACACGATGCCGGCAGCTTCGGCGCCTATGTCGAACAAGTCGACATCACCGAGAAGGACGGCTCGACCGAACCCTATCTCTACCTCACCGATGCCGATGGCTTGCGCCAGTGCGTGCAGATGGGGACGATCGAATTCCACGGCTGGGGCGCGTCGGTCGGCGACGTCGAGAAGCCCGACCGCCTGGTGTTCGATCTCGACCCCGACGAGGGGCTGGGCTTCGACCTGGTCAAGCGGGCGGCGGTCGACCTGAAGACGCATCTCGCCGAGCTTGGCCTGACCAGCTTCGCGATGCTGTCGGGCGGCAAGGGCGTGCACGTCGTCGTGCCGCTGACGCCGGAGGCCGAATGGCCCGCGGTCAAGGATTTCGCCGATCGCTTCAGCCGCGCGCTGGCGCAGGCCGAGCCCGACCGCTTCGTCGCGACCATGTCAAAGGCCAAGCGCAAGGGGCGCATCTTCATCGACTGGCTGCGCAACCAGCGCGGCAGCACGGCGGTGATGCCCTATTCCGCGCGCGCCCGCGCCGGCGCGCCGGTCGCCGCGCCGGTCACCTGGACCGAGCTGGCCGCGATCGACACAGCCGCGCGCTGGCATGTCGGCGACCAGGCGGCGTTGCTGGAGCGCGCGAGCAGCTCCTCGCTCGCCGGCTGGGGCAGCGCGCGGCAAGTCCTGCCGGATCTGTAAGGAATCCGCGTCCTAGCACTACTTCGGCAGGAGTGTGATTTTGGGATTTCCTGTGTGGGAGATGCGTGGTTCATCGGGATCCGGCTTTGATGGAGGCCGGCGATGGACGAGGATTGGCGGAGCGATCTCGAACACTGGCTGGAGCCGTATCTGCGGGATCCGGGCAACAAGACGCGGCGCCGGGCGTGGACGACCC
>CAXTJX010000026.1:0-28770 GCA_964244765.1 uncultured Sphingomonas sp.
ATTATTTCCTGCAATCCGAGCAGATCCCCACGCTGGTGCGCGTCGGCGTCGGCGTCGCCACGGGGGGGGCGGGGGGCCAGGCGGGCACGCGGGTCGCCGGCGGGCTGCTGCTCCAGCATCTGGCGGAGGGCGAGGATGGGCGCGAGCGGCTGCACACGCGGCTCGACCATCCCGAATGGGAACATGTCGCGATCCTCGGCGGGACGATCGGCGCGGACGAACTGGCGGACCCGGCCGTCCCGCTGGAGACGCTGGTGTGGCGGCTGTTCAACGAAGAGGACGAAGTCCGGCTCCACGGCGAGACGTCGCTGGTGCGCGGGTGCCGCTGCTCGCCCGACTATATCGCGCAAGTGCTCGCCAAGTTCCCGCCCGGGGAACAGCGTGCGATGGCCGATGACAACGGCATCATCTTCGTCGACTGCGCGTTCTGCGCGACGAAATTCCCGGTGCCGGCGGCGATGTCTTCGCCGGATCATGTCGTTACGTGACCGTCATTGTAACTCGGCGATGAACCGCCCATTATGTGGGGGGGCCTGCGGGTGGATGGGGGATCGGGACGAATGCGGTTCAGGGATGCGGCTCGCCTGGCGGCGGGCTTGACGATGACGGGCGGGCTGGCGGCGGCGGCCCCGGCGGGCGGCCCCGCGCTGGCCGCCGTCGCGCGGCTGGAGCCGGGCGAATGGCAGCTCAGGGCGATCGGCGCGACGCCGGGCGCGCGCAGCCTGTGCCTCACCGATGCGGCGGTGCTGATCCAGTACCGGCATCCGGGCGCGCAGTGCCAGCGTTACGTCGTCACCAACGATGCCGACGTCGCGACGGTGCATTTCACCTGCCCCGGCACCGGCCACGGCCGCACCACCTTCAAGGTCGCGACGCCGCGCTCGTTCAACCTGGAGACGCAGGGCATCCTCAACGGCCAGCCGTTCGAGGAAGCCTATGAGGCGCGCCGCATCGGCGCGTGCGTGCCGGGCGCGCGTTAAGGCCGGCTTCATGAATCGGCGGTATCGTGCGGCGTGCGTTGTTTGCACGCTTTTGTTCCCAATCGGCCCGGAGACGGGCATCCCTGGGCCGCCCACGGGCGGCCCGTTTTTTAAAGCACGCCGCCCACGGGCGACCCGTTTTTTAAAGCACGCCGCCCACGGGCGACCCGTTTTTTAAAGCACGCCGCCCACGGGCGGCCCGTTTTTTCAAAGCGCGCCGCCCGCGGCTTGCCTCGCGGCGGCACGGGGTTTAACCGCGATCCATCATGAAAGATGAAACGACCTCGGTCGCGTCATCGGCATCCGGCTCGCTTGCCGTCGTGCTGGTGTCCGGCGGCCTCGATTCGATGGTGGCGGCGGCGCGCGCGCGCGAGGACGGGCATCGCCTGCTGGCGCTGTCGGTCGATTACAACCAGCGCCACCGCCTGGAACTCGCCGCCGCGCGCCGCATCGCGCACGAATTGCGGGCGGAGCGCCACGTCGTGCTGCCGCTCGATCTCGCCGCGTTCGGCGGCTCGGCGCTGACCAGCGCGGACATCGACGTGCCGAAGGGCGGCGTGCGGGCCGGCGCCATTCCGGTCACCTATGTGCCCGCGCGCAACACGATCTTCCTCAGTCTCGCGCTCGGCTGGGCCGAGGCGGCGGGCGCGCGCGACCTGTATATCGGCGTCAACGCGATGGATTATTCGGGCTATCCCGATTGCCGCCCGGAATTCATCGCGGCGTATGAAAGCCTGGCCGAACTCGCCACCAAGGCCGGGGTGGAGGGTACGCCGTTCCGCCTCCACGCGCCGCTGCAACACATGACCAAGGCCGATATCGTGCGCGAGGCGGCGCGGCTCGGGCTCGATGCGGGGCTTAGCTGGTCGTGCTACGATCCCGCGCCGGGCGGCCTGCATTGCGGGCTGTGCGACAGTTGCCGGTTGCGCCGCAAGGGCTTCGCGGAAGCGGGCATGCCCGACCCGACCCGCTACGCGGTCTGACCCGATGGCCTATGCCGTCAAGGAAATGTTCCTCACGCTGCAAGGCGAAGGGGTGCAGGCGGGCCGCCGCGCGGTGTTCGTGCGCTTCGCCGGGTGCAATCTGTGGTCGGGCCGCGAGCAGGACCGGACGGACGCGGTATGCCGCTTCTGCGACACCGATTTCGTCGGGACCGACGGGGCGGGGGGCGGCAAGTTCGCCGACGCCGCCGCGCTCGCCGGGGCGGCGGCGGCGTTCTGGGGCGAGGGGCGGGCCGCGCGCTTCGTCGTGCTGACCGGCGGCGAGCCGATGCTGCAAGTCGACGATGCAATGGTCGATGCGCTCCACGCCGCCGGGTTCGAGATCGCGATCGAGAGCAACGGCACGCTGCCGGTCCATCCCGGCATCGACTGGGTGTGCATCAGCCCGAAAGCGGGGAGCGCGGTGGTCCAGCGGCGCGGCGACGAACTGAAGCTGGTCTGGCCGCAGCCGGGCAGCGACGTGGCGACGCTCGAACGCTGGGATTTCGCGCATCGTCTCGTCCAGCCGCTCGACAGCGGGGACGCGGCGGTCAACGCCGCCAATCACGCCGCCGCGATCGCGCTCGTCATGGCGCGGCCGGCATGGCGGCTGACGCTCCAGGCGCACAAGGCGCTCGGGTTGCGGTGACGGCGCGTTACTGGAACACCGGCGCGAACGAGCCGCACTTCTTCGCGACATACACGCCGCGATTGCTCCAGCAGGCCTTGTCGAGCCGCGGCAGCGCCACGCGCGCGTCGATCCGCTGGTAGCGCGGAAAGCGTTCCTCGCCCCACGGCACGAGCGCATTGCGCAGCGCGCTCATGTCCGCCACCGCCACATCGTAGAATTTGCCGCGCGGCGCATAGGCGGCATCGGTCGCGACCTGCGCCGCCGTCTGGCAGAAACCGTATTGCGCGCCGACCGTGGTGAAGGCGGAGTAGGTGCGCGTGCCGTAACGGTCCATCGCGGTCTGGCCGGGCTTCGCGCCCTTGGCGGTGCGGACGAAATATTTCGTCAGGATGTCGAACGACTTCTTGAGCTCGTCCTTGTGGTTGGCCAGCGCCACGTTGTAATTCTCGACCGTCAGCAGCGTCGGCTCGAACTGGCATTGCAGCGCGGCGACATTGAGCGCCGAGCGCATGTTCCACACCAGATTGGCGCGGACCTCCTCCCCCGTCGCGCCGGGCAGCGTCGGCAGGCCGGGCTCGTCGCCGCGCACCGGCGGGCCGCTCATGTCGTGCGACGAGAAATAGAATTGCGCCGCGGCGGGAGTGGCCAGCGCGGCCCCCGTGACGGCGGCTAAAACGGCCAGATTACGCGACACGGTCATTCTTCGCCTCTCACATGCTGCGCCGCGACTACGGCCTTTTGCCGCGCGGCCCAAGGGTTTTTGTACATCGCGCAATACCTTGCCGAGATTATGGCGCCGAGATCATGGCGCCGAGATCATCGCGCCGAGACCATGACGCCGGGATCATGGCGCGGCGGGCGTGCGCCGCATGAATCGAGAGGGCCGCCCGGTCGCCCGGACGGCCCCCCGATAGCATCGATCCCGTCAGGGAACGATCACATGCCGTTGGTCGTCGTCGTCGTGTTCGACGTCATCATGGTGTCGTTCGATGCCATCGCGCCGTCGTTCGCCATCGCGCCGTCGGTCGACGTCATGGTATCGTTCGTCGCCATCGCGTCGGTCGAGTTCATGTCGGTGACCATCGTGTTGTCGGTCGTCGTCGTCTCGGTCTTCGGAGTGCACGCGGAAATGGCGATCGCGGCAACAGCGATCATCGAACCAGCAGCGACCTTGGAAATGAATGCACGCATTGAAAAGCTCCCTAGATAATGGATTTGGTTGGCCTCGAGACCTTTAATACCCAAACCGTAGTGGACATTAGTCCGTAATCGCTCGCCCCTCAAGCAGAGTTTTGCCCGCCGAAAGAAAGGGTTTCAAGGAACGCCGCGAACCGCGACGCCAAGGCCGCATCGAAGGTCGCGAGGTCGTTCGGCACGCCGAGCGTTGCGGCGCTGGTGACGCCGAAGTCGGCGAGGCCGCACGGCACGATGCCGGCGAAGTGCGACAGGTCCGGCGACAGGTTGACCGAGAAGCCGTGCAGCGTGACCCAGCGCCGCACGCGCACGCCGATCGCGCCGATCTTGGCCTCCGCCGTGCCGCCGGGGTTCGCCGGATCGGGTATGCGCGTCCAGATGCCGATGCGGCCCGGCGCGCGGAACGCGGCGATGCCGAGCTCGCCCAGCGCCGCGATCACCCAGCCTTCGAGCGAATGGACGAAATGCCGTACGTCGCGCCCGCGCCGGTTCAGGTCGAGCACGACATAGCCGATGCGCTGCCCCGGGCCATGATAGGTGTAGCGCCCGCCGCGCCCGGTCTGCACCACCGGAAAGCGCGAATCGAGCAGCTCCGCCGGATCGGCGCTGGTCCCGCCGGTATAGACCGGGGGATGTTCGAGCAGCCACACCAGCTCGCGCGCGGTGCCGGCGGCGACGGCGGCGGCGCGCGCCTCCATCTCGGCGAGCGCCGCTTCGTACGGCACGGGGGCGGGGGCGATGCGCCATTCGAAGTCGTCGGGCCCTGCCATCATGCGCGCCGATTGCGCCAGCCCCGCCGGTAACGCAAGTGATTGGCAAGTCGCGCGCCCTTGCGCTAACAGCGGATGCGCGGTGGGGGCCGCGTGCGGGCCGGCGGGCAAGGTAGGCAGGCGGGCAAGGTAGGCAGGCGGGGAGAAACGTGACGTGATTGCGACGATGAGTACGGTGTGGGACCGCACGGCCGAGTTCCTCGGCGACAATCTGGCCGCGCTCACGCCGATCGTGCTGCTGGCGATCTTCGTGCCGCTGACGCTGATGGGCAGCCTGATGCCGCTGCTGGGCACGGCAAGCCAGCTTGGCAACCTCACGCTCGGCATCGCCGTGCTGCTGCTGTCGCTGGCGACGAGCTGGGGCGGGCTCGCCATCACCGCGCTGGCGTTCGATCCGGCGGGGGGGCGCGGACCCGCGATCGCGACCGCCAATCGTCGCCTGCTGCCGCTGATCGGCATCTCGCTCGCGATGCTGCTGATCGTGCTGCTGCTGCTCGCCCCGGTGGGCATCGCCTTCGGGCTGAGCGGGGTCGACATGGCGGTGCTTGCCGCGGGCAAGGCGCCGGCGGGCGCTGTCAATGGCCGCGTGCTCGCGTTCGCCAGTCTCTACCTGCTCCTGCTGGTTCCGCTGATGCTGTTCGTCTACGCACGCTTCTTCGTGCTGGTCGCGCCGATCGTCGTGATGGAACGGCGCGCGCTCGGCGTGTTCGCGCGCTCGTTCGTGCTGACGCGGACGGTCGCGTGGAAGGTGATCGGCGTGCTGATCCTGTATCTCGTCGTCTCGACCGTCGCCGGCATGGCGGCGAAGACGGTGGTCGGATCGGTGCTGCGCCTGCTGCTCGGCGACGACGGACAGGTGTCGCTCGCCGGCGTGCTGACGCAGATCGTCGTCTCGGGCATTTCCACGCTGTTCTCGGTGCTGGCCGTCGCCTTCGTCGCCAAGCTGTACCTGGCCGCGCGCGATGCGCGCGAGGCGATCGTCGAGGGGGCATGACCTTCGATGTGACCGGCGTCCTGCGCGACGCCTGGGCGATGGCGAAACGCGACGCCCGGATCCTGACGGCGGTCGCGGGGCTGATGATGTTCGTGCCGCAATATGCGATGCTGCTGTTCATGCAGCCGCCGCCGATCTTCCCCGGCTTCGGGTCGGACCCCGCCGCCGCGCAGGTTTATACCGCCGCGAGCCAGGCATGGCTGACGAGCTACGGCTTCGGCGCGCTGGTCGCGGTGGTGCTGCCGGTCGTCGCGCAGGTCACGATCATGGCGCTCTATGTCGATCCGGCGCGGCCGACCGTCGCCGAGGCGCTGGCGCTGGCGCCGGTGCGGTTCTTCCCCGCGCTGCTGGTCGTGATCGTCGCCTCGCCGATGGGGGTCGTGCTGCAAGTGGCGCCGCTGCTGATCCTGCTCGCCGCCTATCTGGAAGGGCGTCTGCTGCTGGCGCTGCCGATCCTGTTCGGCGAGCGGCCGGTCTCGGCGTTCGGCGCGATCGGCGCGAGCTGGCGGCGGACGCGCGGGCACGGGCTGCTCGCGGCGGGGCTGGCGTGCATCACCGTCATCGGCGGCGTGATCCTGGCGACGCCGTTCGTGATGATCGGCAAGTCGCTGAACGGCGCCCCGCTCGCCAATCCGGTGGTCGCGGCGCTGCTGGACGGCGGCACGGCGCTCGCCGTCACGCTCGGCGCGGTGGCGACGATCCTGGTCCAGGTCGCGCTCTACCGGCGGCTGAGCAGCGGCACCTGAGGCGCGGCGTCGGGCGGCAGATGCCCGGTCGCGCGCGGATCGGCGAAGGTCTCGATCGTGCGGCCGATCGCGGCGAACCCCTGTGCGCGGTAGAAATTCAGGGCTGACGGATGGTCGAGCGTGCAGGTATGGACCCACACCCGGTCGATCCCCTTGATCCAGGCGCGCTGCAACGTCTCCGCCATCAGCCAGCGGCCGAGCCCCTGGCCGGCCAGCTCCGGCACCAGCGCGAAATAGGCGATCTCGCAGGCGGGCGGTTCGCGGAAATCGAGTTCGAGCATCCCCACCTCGATCCCGGCCCGGTCGATGACGGCGTGGATCGACACGGCGGGATCGTGGATGATCGCCAGCAGCGCCGCCTCGTCGATCGCCAGGCGCGAGAACCACAGCCACGGCGTGCCGACCCGGCGGAACAGCGCGCGGTATCGCTCCGCGCCCGGCCGGTGCCACGCGACCAGCCGCAGCGGCGATTCGGGCAGCGGCCGCAGCGGTGGCTTGGCGCTCATCTCCAGCGTGGTGACGACCGCCGCCGCCTCACCGTCGCGAACGGGGATCAGCACCACGACGTCAGGCCCATTCGGCGCGCGGCGGCAAGCTCGTCAGGCCCATGCCGCCCTCGGCGGCAGGCTCATCAGGCCCATGCCGCCCTCGGCGGCAGGCTCATCAAAATGGCGTCGATATTGCCGCCGGTCTTCAGCCCGAACAGCGTGCCGCGGTCGTACACCAGGTTGAATTCGGCATAGCGCCCGCGCCACTCGAGCATCCGCGCCTCGTCCGCCGCGGTAAAGGGCAGGGCCATCCGCCGCCGCACGAGGCGCGGATAGACGTCGAGAAAGGCGCGTCCGATATCCTGGACGAAGGCGAAGTCGGCGGCGAAATCGCCCTCCAGATGGTCGCAGAACAGCCCGCCGACGCCGCGATGGACCTTGCGGTGGGGGATGTAGAAATACTCCTCCGCCCATTTGGCATAGCGCGCGTAATAGTCGGCACCATGCGGGTCGCAAGCGGCCTTCATCGCGGCGTGAAAGTCGTCGGTATCCTCGGCATAGGGCAGCGGCGGGTTGAGATCGGCCCCGCCGCCGAACCAGCGCCTGGTCGTGGCGAGGAAGCGGCAGTTCATGTGGACGGCGGGCACATGCGGGTTGGCCATGTGCGCGACCAGGCTGATGCCGGTGGCGAAGAAGGCCGGGTCTTCGGCCGCACCATGGATCGACTTGGCGAAGTCCCCCTCGAACGCGCCGCCGACGGTCGAGACGTTGACGCCGACCTTTTCGAACACCGCGCCCTTCATCACGCCGCGCACGCCGCCCCCCCCGGGCGAGCCGTCCGGATCGGTGCGGTCCCACGCGATATAATCGAAATCGGCGTCGGAGCCCGCCTCGCGCTCGATGCCCACGAACTCGGCGCAGATCAGGTCGCGGAGGTGCTCGAACCAGTTACGGGCCTGGGTCTGTTCGGGGTCGAGGTCGATCAAGCGGGATATCCTCCGGTCTGCCGCAGCGCCTCGCTTAACGCGATTCCCGCCGCGACCGCGACATTCAGCGAACGCATCCCCGCCGCAAGCGGAATCAGCACGCGCAGGTCGGCGCGGGCGTGTACCGCCTCGGGCACGCCGCTGCCCTCCGATCCCATCAGCAGCACGTCGTCGGGGTGAAACCGTGCATGGTCGATCCGCTCCGCCCCGCGCGTGGTGAGCAGCACGATCCGGCCGGGCGCGCTGGCGAGGAAGGCGTCCCAATCGGCATGCCGGCGGATGTCGACATGCCCGACATAGTCCATGCCGGAGCGGGCGAGCTGCTTGTCGCTCCACGCGAATCCGGTCGGTTCGATGATGTCCACCCCCGCGCCCAGGCAAGCGCCCAGCCGCAGGATCGCGCCGACGTTCCCGGCAATTTCGGGTTGATGGAGCGCGATCCGCATATCGCGCTTCACTAGCCCTAAAATGCTGTTGGCAAAATACCGCATGCCCGTCTAACAGAGCCTCGAGTCTCGACGCGTGGGGCACGCTCCGGCATCTTCGGCACCCGCTCGGGATGCGGCGTCGTCGGTGGGCGAAATAGTCGGTGGGCGAAGTACGAGGGCAAGTGGATGGCAAGCGGCAATACCCTGGAAGTTACCCGGCCGGACGAACCTCGCCATGACGGCGAACCGCGCCGCCGCGACTTCCTCAACATCGCCGCCGTCGCCGCGGCGGGTGTCGGCGGGGTCGTCGCGCTGGTGCCGCTCGTCAATCAGATGAACCCCTCGGCCGACGTGCTCGCGCTGTCGACCACCGATGTCGATCTCTCGAAGATCGAAGCCGGATCGGGCGTCGTCACCTCGTTCCGCAAGCAGCCGCTGTTCGTGCGCCACCTGACGCCGGTCGAGATCGCCGAGGCCGACAAGGTCGACGTGACGTCGCTGCGCGACCCCGAGACGCTCGCCCAGCGCACGCGCGAGGGGAAGAAGGAGTGGCTGATCACGCTGGGCGTGTGCACGCATCTCGGCTGCATCCCGCAGGGCATCGTGCCGGGCGAGGATCGCGGCCAGTTCGGCGGCTATTTCTGCCCGTGTCACGGCTCGCAATACGATACCGCGGCGCGCATCCGCAAAGGCCCCGCGCCGAAGAATCTGGCGGTGCCCGAGTATAAATATACGTCGGCGACGACGGTTACGGTGGGTTGAGGACAACGCTATGAGCTTCCCCTGGGCCAAGCATTACGAGCCGAAGAACGGCTTCACCAAATGGATCGACGAGCGCCTGCCGCTGCCGCGCCTGGTCTATGGCGCGGTCGGCGCGGGCTATCCCGTGCCGCGCAACCTCAATTACTTCTGGAACTTCGGCGTGCTCGCGGGCGCGGCGCTGGGTATCCAGATCATCACCGGCATCGTGCTGGCGATGCACTATGCGGCCAACGGCGGCGTGGCGTTCGATTCGGTCGAGCACATCATGCGCGACGTCAACGGCGGCTGGTTCCTGCGCTATGCGCATGCCAACGGCGCGTCGATGTTCTTCATCGTCGTGTACATCCACATCTTCCGCGGGCTCTATTACGGATCGTACAAGGCACCGCGGGAGCTGCTCTGGCTGCTCGGCGTGGTCATCTTCCTGCTGATGATGGCGACGGCGTTCATGGGCTATGTGCTGCCATGGGGGCAGATGAGCTTCTGGGGCGCGCAGGTCATCACCGGCTTCTTCTCGGCGATCCCCGTGGTCGGCGACACCATCCGCATCTGGCTGCTCGGCGGCTACGCGCCGGACGATGCCGCGCTCAACCGCTTCTTCTCGCTGCATTATTTGCTGCCGTTCGTGATCGCGGGGGTGATCGTGATGCACATCTGGGCGCTGCACATCCCCGGCTCCAACAACCCGACCGGCGTGGACGTGAAGGGCGAGCAGGACACCGTGCCGTTCCATCCCTATTACACCGCCAAGGACGGCTTCGGGCTCGGCGTTTTCCTGTTCATCTTTGCAGCGTTGCTGTTCTTCGCGCCGAACTATCTCGGCCATCCGGACAATTACATTCCGGCCAACCCGTTGCAGACGCCGGCGCATATCGTGCCCGAATGGTATTTCTGGCCGTTCTACGCGATCCTGCGCGCTTTCACCGTCGACTTCATCCTGCCGGCGAAGCTGTGGGGCGTGCTGGCGATGTTCGGGTCGATCCTGCTGCTGTTCTTCCTGCCGTGGCTCGACAGCTCGCCGGTGCGCTCGGCCAACTACCGGCCGGTCTATCGCACCTTCTTCATCATCCTGGTGGTGGACGTGCTGGTGCTCGGGTGGTGCGGCGGCTCGCCCGCGACGCCGCTGTACGTCATCCTCAGCCAGATCTGCGCGGCCTATTATTTCGCGCATTTCCTCGTCATCATCCCGATCATCTCGCGGGCCGAACGCCCGACGCCGCTGCCCAATTCGATCACCGAGGCGGTGCTGGCGAAGAAGGGCGGCACTTCTCCGGCGCATACCGCCCTGGATATCTCCGGGACTCGCGGTAGCCCGGTTCCGGCCGAATAAGGGGCAGTACGACCAATGGTTCGCGCAATCGCAATCCTCATCGGCGCCGGCTTGGTCGCCGTCCTGTCCTGGGCGCTGTTCTGGTCGATCCAGGGGGTCATCGCCGATCCCACGGCGGAGACCGCCGTCGACCTGTTCCACAAGCATCCCAAGGAGGTGTCCTTCTCCTCCGACGGGCCGCTCGGCGCCTATGACCAGCGCCAGCTCCAGCGCGGCCTGCAAGTCTACAAGGAAGTCTGCGCCAACTGCCATTCGCTCAAGCATGTCGCGTTCCGCGACCTGACGCAGCTCGGCTACAGCGCGGGTCAGGTGAAGAAGTTCGCCGCCGACTGGGCGGTCAAGGCCAAGCAGGTCGACCCGAAATCAGGCGACACCGCCGATCGGCCCAACTTGCCGTCGGATTATTTCCCGACCGTCTATTATCCCGGCACCGGCAATCCGCCCGATCTGTCGTTGATCACCAAGGCGCGGCATGACGGCCCGGCCTATGTCTATTCGCTGCTGACCGGCTACACCGATCAGCCGGCGGCCCTGCTCAAGAAATTCCCCGACGCGAAGGTGCCGGACGGGCTGTACTACAACCCGTATTTCGCGAACCTCAACATCGCGATGCCGCCGCCGCTGTCGCAGGACGGGCAAGTGACATACCTCGACGGCACCAGGTCGACGGTGAAGCAGAACGCCAGGGACGTCGCGGCCTTCCTCACCTGGGCGGCCGAGCCGAACCTGACGACGCGGCACCAGTCGGGGCTGGCGGTGCTGGCGTTCCTGCTGTTCTTCTGCGTGCTGTGCTACGGCGCGTACCAGAACATCTGGCGCGACATCAAACATTGACGGGCACGTCACTCCGGCGAAGGCTGGGGTCCTTATGAGGCGGGCGCTGTGACCCGAACCGGGAGATGCCAGCCTGCGCCGGCATGACGGAGGTGGCTTTGGCCGACAATGACGACCGCAACGCCGATCTTCGGGCACTGATCCGCACGATCCCGGACTTTCCCAAGCCCGGCATCCTGTTCCGCGACATCACGACGCTCCTGCTCGATGCGCGGGGGCTGGCGATGGCGGTCGAGCGGATGGCGGCGGCGACGCGCGGCACCGTCGATCTCGTCGCCGGGATCGAGGCACGCGGTTTCCTGTTCGCCGCCGCGCTCGCCGTGCCGCTGGATGCGGGCGTGCTGCTGATCCGCAAGGACGGCAAGCTGCCCGGCGCGACCATCGCCGAGGATTACGCGCTCGAATACGGCACCGACCGCATCGCGATGCATGCCGATGCCTGCGCGCCCGGCCAGCGCGTGTTGCTGATCGACGATCTCATCGCCACCGGCGGCACCGCGCGCGCGGCGGTGCGGCTGCTGCGCAAGGCCGGCGCGCTGGTCGAGCAGGCGCAGTTCCTGGTCGATCTGCCCGACCTCGGCGGCGCGGACGCGCTGCGCGCCGACGGCATCGTCGTGGATTCGCTGGTGGCGTTCCCCGGGCACTGAGCCGCGCGGAACGCCGCGCGCGTCCGGCCGTTTATCCTGCATCGCGGCCGCCTGCGCCGCCGCGGGTGAAGGAAACGCCCATGTCCATCTCCAAACTCACCTTGGCCGCCGCCGCGCTCGTCGCGACCGCCGGTCTCTCCGCCTGCGTCGACGACGGCTATGGCGCCGGCGGCGTGTCGGTCGGCTATGCCTCGGCGTGGGATCCCTATTATGGCGGCTATCGCGGCGATCCGTATTGGGGCTGGCAGGGCGACTATTATTATCCCGGCACCGGCTATTACGTCTACGATCGCCAGAACGTGCGCCGTCGCTGGGACGACCGGCAGCGCGGATACTGGCAGGGCCGCAACCGGACTTGGCGCAACGATCGCCGCGAAATCCGCCCGATGTGGCGCGACTATGGGGTGCAGGGGCGTCCCGGCGCGGGGGCCGGCGCGGGGGCCGGCCTGGGGGGGGCGTCGCGGCCGTCGTCCCTAACCGGCGGGCCGGGTCCGGATCAGGCCGATCGAGATGAAGGTCATCACCGGCACGTCGTGCTGGTTGATGACCGTCATCCGGTTGCGGAAGCTGCCCATGTCCGGGCGGCTTTGTGACACGCGCTTTTCCAGGATTTCGGTCTCGCAGCGCAGCGTGTCGCCGGGATGGACCGGTTTCAGCCAGCGCAGCTCGTCGATCCCCGCCGCGCCCAGCGCGGCCTGCCGGTGCTCCTTGAAGCTTTCCACCACCATCGACATGGTCATCGCGCAGGTGTGCCATCCGCTCGCCGACAAGCGCCCGAAATGCGTCTCCGCCGCCGCCTCGTCTGACAGGTGGAAGGGTTGCGGATCATAGGCCGTGGCGAACGCCACGACCTCGTCGCGCTTCACCTCGTAATGGCCGAACGACGCCTTGGCGCCCACCTCCAGATCCTCGAAATACTGCACGCTCGCCTCCTGTGCCGCGACGCTTAGCGCGTCGCAAGCAAGGGGGCCAGCGTTGCCGGATCGCCGTCATCGGCGCGCGGCGGGACGCCGTTCGGTCGCGGCGGAAGCGGCACCGTCTCGACACGGCTATCGCCCAAGCGAAACCTTGGCGAACAGCGTGAAACTCACCGGGAATTTCCCGTACGCGGCATCCAGCGCCGCCGGCTTGGCATAGACGCCCAGCGCCCCGCCGAGCGCGAGATCGACCGGCCCGGCGAGCGGCAGGCGATAGGCATAACCGCCCTCCAGCTTGCCGATGCGGAATGTGCGGTCGTGCAGCGGATCCAGCGGGTTCGGGAACAGCTCGTCATTCGCGACGTCTTCGGCGCGGGCGAAGATCGTGTGATGCCGGTCGACATCCCAATTCGCCTCGGCCAGCCACGCCGTCAGCACGCGGCCCGGCAGCTTGTGCTTGTTCGAGAAGGCGAGCAGCGCCGCGACGCCGCCCTTGGCATAGTGCACGCTGGCGGTGGTGCGCGCTTCGTCGCGGAACGCTTCGAGCTGTTCGGGGCTTTTCAGCCGCCCGTGGCTGACTTGCAGCGCCCAGGCGGGGGAGGGCGTCCAGGTCACGCGGACGCTCCACGAATCCAGCGCGGGCGCCTCGATGTTCCAGCGATACTGGTCTGGCTCGCGCCCGCGAAACGCCGATGCCTCGATCTGCCAGCGCGGGGCGGCATAGCCCGCCGTCACCACGCCGTAGCTGATATGCGTGCTGTCGAACCAGTGGTGCGTGATCGGGCTGAGCGGCTGATAGGCCGCCGAGGGGCGGTGCATGAAGGCCGAGGGGCCGAGCGCGGGCTCGGCGACGGGGCCGCCATACAGGAACACGCTGCCCCCGGACGGACCGGGGCCCGCGTCCACATCGACTCGCGCTGACAGTTCCATGAACAGGTCGTGCGGATGCTGGCGATCGATCAACGGCGAGCGGCCGTCGGCGGTCTCGCCGGTGGCGAAGAGGTTGGGATAGCCCGTCGCGCCCATCAACGGCTCCAGGCTGAGCATCGAGCGCACTTGCACGCGCGCGCCGCCCAGATCGCGCCGGGCGGAGAGCATCGCCATCGATTCGACGAACGCCTCATCCGCCCCGCGCGGCCCGCTTTGGCTGGTATGGACGCCCCAGGCATAGCCGTGGAGCATCACCATCCAGTCCCCCGCGGAGAGGTGCAACCCCTGCATTTCACCCCCGCCCCCGTCCCCACCATTGCCGGGGTTGCGCGCGGTGCCGGAGCCTTCGCCGTATGGAGCGGGGGAGGGGGTGGGGGCCATGCCCGGCATATCGGGCATCGAGGCGTGATCGGCATGATCGGGAGGGGTGTCGGCAGGCGGTGGCGTCTCCTTGGGTATGTCCTCTTCCGGCTTCCCCGGCAAAGGCCGGGGCTTGGTATCAGAGGTTTGCGTTGGGGGGTGCGGCGTTCGATGATCAGCCGCTCGCGACCGGGCCCCGGCCTTGGCCGGAGACGCGACGGGTGGGTTGGCATGGTGCGGCTTCGCGGCGGGTTTCGGCTTGGCGGGCAGCGGCATGGCCATCGTCATGCCGGGCATCGTCTGGGCGAGCGCGGGCGTCGGCAGCGACGCCGCGACGACCGCCGCGATCGTCATCGATCGGGTCATCGGGAAATTCCTCGTGAACGGGGTGCAGGACGGCGGGCGCGGCGGCCCGCCGGATCACGCCCGCTCGCGCGGCGGCGGAAGCGCGGGCGCCGTGCCCAAGGCCGGATCGAACCGCGAGGCGACGATGCGGCGCGGCACGCCCGTCTTCGCGACCGGTGCGGCGACCGCTTGCATAGCGAGACTGGCGGGGGGAATGCAGCCGATGCAGACATGCGGCGCCGTCGCCTGATCGTCCGGGCGCGGCACCGGATGCTGGCCGTGCCGCAACGCGGCCGTCGCGGGTGCCGGCGAGGATCGGGGCGCATCGTGGCACGGCCCGTTCATCATCGCCGGAAGGGCGAAGGCGGCAAGCAGCAAGGCGAGGATCAGCCGGGCGACCACCCGCTTCCCCTAGACGCCGCGAACCGCCGCGGCAATCACACGTTGAAGCGGAACAGCATCACGTCGCCGTCCTGGACGACATAGTCCTTGCCCTCCTGCCGCAGCTTGCCCGCGTCGCGCGCGCCGGCCTCGCCCTTCAGCGCGACGTAATCGTCATAGGCGATCGTCTCCGCGCGGATGAAGCCGCGTTCGAAATCGGTATGGATCTCGCCCGCCGCCTGCGGGGCCTTGGCGCCGACATGCACCGTCCAGGCGCGCGCTTCCTTCGGGCCGACGGTGAAGAAGGTGAGCAGGCTGAGCAATGTATACCCGGCGCGGATGACGCGCGCGAGGCCGGTCTCCGCCAGCCCCAGCTCGGCGAGGAACTCGCCGCGTTCGTCGGGCGCCATCGTCGCGATCTCGGCCTCGATCGCGGCGGACACGACGACCGCCTCCGCGCCCTCGGCCCGGGCCTTTTCGAACACGCGGGCGGATTGCGCATTGCCCTCGGCCGCGCTCGCTTCCTCGACGTTGCAGACATAGAGCACCGGCTTGGCGGTGAGCAGTTGCGCCTGCGCCAGCGCGCGCGCTTCTTCCTCGTCCCGCGGTACGGTCAGCCGGGCAGGCTGGCCCGCGCGCAGCAGCTCCAGCGCCTGGCCGAGCACGGCGGCGGCGACCTTCGCCTCCTTGTCGCCCTGCGTCGCCTTCTTGAGCAGATTGGGCACGCGCTTTTCGAGGCTCTCCAGGTCGGACAGCATGAGTTCCGTCTCCACGGTCTCGGCATCGGCGATCGGGTCGACCTTGCCCTCGACATGCGTCACGTCGCCATCCTCGAAGCAGCGCAGGACGTGCACGATCGCATCGGCCTCGCGGATGTTGCCGAGGAACTGGTTGCCCAGCCCCTCGCCCCTGGACGCGCCGCGCACCAGGCCGGCGATGTCGACGAAGCCCAATTGCGTCTCGACGATCTTCGCCGAATGCGCCACCGCCGCCAGCTTCTGCAACCGCTCGTCGGGCACCGCGACGTTGCCGACATTGGGTTCGATCGTGCAGAACGGATAGTTCGCCGCCTGCGCCGCCGCGGTCTGCGTCAGCGCGTTGAACAAGGTGGACTTGCCGACATTGGGCAGCCCGACGATCCCACAGCGAAATCCCATGATCTTCCTTGATTAGGCGTTATGTGCGTGATGCGCGCCGATACGGCGTCCCGCGCGCGAACGCCAGCGCGGAGGCGCTACCAGCGATAGTTGAAGCTGATGCTCACGCGCTCGGCCTTGACGGTGCCGGGCGCGACTTCGTGCCGCAGCCAGCTTTCCCACAGCAGGACGCTGCCCGCCTGCGGCTCGACATAGACGAACGGCTTGAGGTCTTCCGGTGCGTCGGCGCGGCGCGGCGGGGCGGCCATCATCATCGCCAGGCGCGGGTCCTCCAGCTTGAGCGCGCCCGCGCCCGGCGGCACCGCGACATAGACCGTGCCCGAGACGACGCTGTGCGGATGGACATGGCCGGAATGCGTGGCGCCGGGTTTCAGGACGTTGACCCACAGGCTGTCGAGCTTGAGCTTGCCGCCCTGCAAGTCGAACGCGCAGCTTTCCGCGAATCTGGCGACATGCTTGTTGAGCAGCTTGACCAGATCGCCGAACGCCGGGTCGCGCAGCGGCAGGTCGTCGAGCGACGCGTAGGAGGTGTAGCCGCGATAGCCGTGCGCCTTCGACCAGGCCCGCCCGGCGCGATCGTCCGCGGCCAGCGCGTGGCACGAGCGGCCGAGCGCGGCGACCAGCGCCGCGTCCTTGAGATTGCCCTCATAGAAAGGCGTGGAAAACAGGCTGCGCACGCTCATTTGCCCGTTCCCATCCGGAGCGCGACGTCGCTCATGAAACGACCGTCGTCGCCGCTCGCCAGCCACGCCGCCTCCGCCGATACCGCGCCGAGCATGTCGGCCAGCGCGTCCATCTCGGCCTTGGCGTAATTGCCGAGCACATAGGGCAGGACGCGGTCCTTGTGCCCCGGATGGCCGATGCCGAGCCGCACCCGGCGAAAGGCGTTGCCGATATGCGCCTCGGTCGAGCGCAGGCCGTTATGCCCGGCGGTGCCGCCGCCCGTCTTCACCTTAACGCGGAACGGGTCGAGATCGAGCTCGTCGTGAAACACGGTGACGTCGCCCATGTCGAGCTTGTAGAAGCGCATCGCCTCGCCGACGCTGCGCCCGCTTTCGTTCATGAAGGTGGCGGGCTTGAGCAGCAGGATCTTCTCCGCGCCGATCCGCCCTTCCTGCGTCCAGCCCTGGAACGCCTTCCTGACCGGCGCGAAGCGGTGCATGCCGGCGATGGTATCCGCCGCCATGAAGCCGACATTGTGCCGGTTGAGCGCATACCCCGCGCCGGGATTGCCGAGGCCGACCCAGAGTTGCATCAGAAACTTTCCCGCCCGCTTGCGGGAGGGGCTTCACAAACTCCCCTCCCGCGTGCGGGAGGGGCCCCAAATACTCCCCTCCCGCTTGCGGGAGGGGCTGGGGGAGGGAAAGTTCCAAACGCCATCGCCTGATCCTGCCCCACCCCAACCTCCCCTTGAGGAGAGGGAGTAGCCGTCGGATTATGCCGCCGTCTCGCCGTCGGCACCATCGCTGTCCGTCGCTGCTTCAGCCTCGACTTCTGCCGCATGCTCGGCAGCGGCTTCCTCGGCGACCGCCGCATCGGCTTCCTCGTCCTCGACCGTCGGGACGGTCGGCGGTACGATCGTCGCGATCGCGAAGTTGGTTTCGCTATGCGCGGCGGTCACGCCGTTCGGCAGCGTGACGTCCGCGATATGGATCGAGGCGCCGACGTCGAGGCCCTTCAGCGAGATGGTGATCTCGCTCGGAATCTCGGCCGCGTCGCATATCAGTTCGAGGTCGTGGCGCGTGACGTTGAGCACGCCGCCGCCCTTGGCGATGCCGGGCGCGTCATCCTCGTCGGCGAACACGATCGGAACTTGCACATGCACGGTGGTATGCGCGCCGATGCGCAGGAAATCGACATGGGTCGGACGGTCGGAGACGGCGTCGAACGCGACGTCCTTGGGCAGCGTGCGCACTTGCTGGCCGCCGGCGTCGATCATCACGACCGAATTCATGAAGTGACCCGTCATCAAAAGACGAACGAGCGCCTTTTCTTCGACATGGATTGACAGGGGTTCCTGCTTGTTGCCGTAGATCACGGCGGGGACGCGGCCTTCACGACGAAGCGAACGGGAGGCTCCCTTGCCAACCTGTTCGCGCGTCTCGGCTGCGAGCGTCAACTGGTCGCTCATTGCAAAACTCCGAGTATGCGTTGGGTATGTCTTCGACCAGGCCTCCAGGGATGACCCTGATCGAAGTGGCGGCCTATAGGGGAGGGGGGGGCGAAAGGCAACCTGCCCGAGTCCCTCTCCCGACGGGAAGGGGAGGGAGGAGCGCAGCGATGCAAGGGTGAGGGTGATGTGCGTCGTCCCGTCGCCCTCATCCGGCGCCGCGTGCCACCTTCTCCCCTCTGGCTCCCCGCTGGGCGAAGGGATCATTCCACCCGCTCGACCTTCAACCCCCTTGCCCGCAACATCGCGACGACCGAGCCCGGCCCGACCAGATGCCCCGCGCCGACCGCGACGAACACGCGGCCCGGGCGCGTCATCCGGCGGACGATCGCGGCGGTCCAGCGGGCGTTGCGATCCGTCACCAGCCCCCGCTCGATCGCGGGATCGCGGCGCAGCGTGGCGACATCCGCCGCGAGCCCCGCCTCGTCGCCCGACGCCCACGCCGCGAACAGGCGGTCATACCCCCGCGCCGGGTCGAGCGCCGCGTCCGCCGCTTGCATCAGCAGGATGCGCTGGGCGGCCGCCGGCAGCCGGTCGAACGTCGCGAATTGCCCGGCCGGCGTCTCCAGCGCGCCGATCGCCTTGCCCGCGAACCGCGCCGCCAGCACTGCCTCGACCCCGTCCGCGCCGCTTGCCGCCCGCGCATGGCCCGCCCCGGCGGAGACCGTCAGCGCCGCCGCCCATGTCTTCATGCCGTCCAGCGAGCCCGGCGCTTGCCCCGCGATCGTCATGCCGCGTGCCAGCACGTCGCGCTCGCCCGGCGCGACGCGATCGAGCAGCGGCGGCAGGTTCGGCGTTTGCGCCGCCGACAGGAAGGCCCGCCGCGCCGCCGCGGCGTCACCGGGCGGCACCTCCAGGATCAGCGTGTCGGCTTGCGTGATGGCGCGCGCCACCGCCGGCGTCCGCCACCGCACGCCCGGCGGCAGCGCGTGGATCGCGCCGAACAGCCAGATCGTGGTGTCGCCGTCCGCCACGCGCCACAGCGCCGGCCGCGCCTCGATCGGTGGCGGCCGGTCGCACCCGGACAGGCACAGCGCCAGGGCGAAAGCGGCGATCCGCCTCACGCGCCGGCACCCCTCAATAGCTGATCCGCACCGCCTTGCGGCGATGGTTCGCCGCAAGCTGCACCTGCACGCTGTCCTTGCCCGCCAGATGCCCCGCGCCGACCGCGATGAAGACGGTGCCCGGCCGCTTCATCCGCCGGTCGATCCAGTCCGCCCAGCGTGCGTTGCGGTTCACCAGCAGCACCTTGTAGAGGTTGGGCTGGCCGGTCAGGTCCTCGTTCATCAGCACGCCGAGCCCGGCGGCGTCGCCCGCCTTCCAGCGATCGACCATCTTGTTGATCGTCTCGTCGAACTTGTCGATGTCCTTCACGCTTTCGAGCAGGAAGGCGATCTGGTCCTTGTCCGGCAGATCGTGGAAATAACCGAGCTGCTGCCGCATCGTCTCCAGCCCCGAAACCCGCTTGCCGGTTTGCCTGGCGGCGAGATCGAGCGTCCGCTCCACTCCTTCGGTGGCGGCGAAGCCCGAAGTCTTGAGCTGGATCTGCGCCATCGTCACCGCCGCGAACCACGGCTGGAAACGGTCGAGCGCGGCGGGCGGCACGCCGAGCCTGGTCAGCGCCGCGGCATAGGCCGCGCGGTTCGCCTCGGGCAGCTTCTGCGTCAACGGCGTGCCGCTCGCGTCGGTCGCCAGCGACAGCACCGTCGCCTGCGTCGCCGCCGCGTCCTTGGGATCGGGCAGCGGGATTTCGAGCACCAGTTCCCCGCTCGCGTCGAATGCCTTCTTCACCGCCGAATCGAACCACCCCAGATGCGGCTTGAGCGCATGCACCGTGCCGAACAGATAGATCGTCGTGTCCCGGTCCTTCACCACCCACAAGGCCGGGTCGGCGGGGATGACCGGCGCGGGTGCCGCGACCGGCGCGCTCTGGACCGGCGCGCTCTGGACCGGCGCGCTCTGGGCCGAGGTGCTCTGGGCCGGCGCGGGCGCGGCGAGCAGCAGCGCCAGGATCGTGGACAGGGTCTTCATCGTCTTCATCGCAATCCCCGAAACGGCAGGTCCATCGTTCTCGCGCGATACCCGATAAGAACTCGGCTAAAGTCACGGTTAATCTTCCACGCGACGCTTATGTCGCGCTTTTTGCGCCGGTCCAGTCCATCCGCTCTCGGTTGACCCTCCCGTTGCGCTGCGGCAAAGCCCGGTGCGTGACGGACACTCTAAACTCCGGGCCGCTCAGCTTCCAGCGGATGATCCTCAAGCTCCATGATTATTGGAGCGATCATGGCTGCCTGATCCTCCAGCCGTACGACATGGAGATGGGCGCCGGCACGTTCCACCCGGCGACGACGCTGCGGGCGCTCGGGCCGAAGGCGTGGAACGCCGCGTTCGTCCAGCCGTGCCGCCGCCCGACCGACGGGCGGTACGGCGAGAACCCCAATCGGTTGCAGCATTATTACCAGTATCAGGTGATCCTGAAGCCCAGCCCGCCGGACTTGCAGGAATTGTATCTCGGCTCGCTCGCCGCGATCGGCATCGATCCGCTGGTCCACGACATCCGCTTCGTCGAGGACGATTGGGAATCGCCGACGCTCGGTGCCTGGGGGCTGGGCTGGGAAGTGTGGTGCGACGGGATGGAAGTGACGCAATTCACCTATTTCCAGCAGATGGGCGGCTTCGACATGAAGCCCGTCGCGGGCGAGCTGACCTACGGCCTCGAACGGCTCGCCATGTATATCCAGAACGTGGACAGCGTGTACGATCTCGCCTTCGACGACGCCGGCGTGAGCTATGGCGACGTGTTCCGCGAGAACGAAGTCGAGATGTCGACCTGGAATTTCGAGGTCGCCGATACCGAGCGGCTGTTCGACCTGTTCCGCAAACATGTCGCGGAATGCGAAAACTCGCTTCAGGCCAGGCTGCCGATCCCGGCGTACGAGCAGGCGATCAAGGCGAGCCACGTCTTCAACCTGCTACAGGCGCGCGGGGTCATCTCGGTGGCCGAGCGCCAGGCGTACATGGGCCGCGTCCGCGATCTGGCGAAGGGTAGCTGCCAGGCGTGGATGGAAAAGAACGGGTGGCCGGCATGACGGTCCCTGGCACCGCAGTTACTATCTCTTCCCTTCTCCGCGCCTCTGCGCGAACGAAGAAGGTAGGTTCACGCAGAGGCGCGGAGGACGCGGAGAAGAAAGAAAGTTTTCCTACACAAAGACACAAGGACACGAAGAAGAAGTCTTTCCTCTTTGTGCCTTTGTGTCTTTGTGTGAGATCAACTTCTTCCCTGCCTGCGGCGCACGGGGTAGCCGCATGACCGATTTTCTGCTGGAGCTTCGCTCCGAGGAAATTCCCGCCCGGATGCAGGACCGCGCCCGCGAGGACCTCGCCCGGCTGTTCGCCGCCGAGATCGCCAGGGCCGGCCTCGCCGCGCTCGCGCTCGAAACCTACGCCACGCCCCGCCGCCTCGCGCTGATCGCGCGCGGCCTGCCCGCCGGGACTGCCGCGTCTTCCGAGGAAACCAAAGGCCCGAAATCGTCCGCCCCGCCGCAAGCACTCGACGGCTTCCTGCGCAAGACCGGCCTGACCAGCGACCAGCTCGTCGAGCGCGACGGCGTGCTGTTCGCGGTGATCGAAAGGCCCGGCCGCGCGACGGCGGACGTCCTCGCCGAGGCGATCCCCGCGATCGTCCGCGCCTTTCCCTGGCCCAAGGCGATGCGCTGGGGCGCGCAGTCCGCCACGATGGAGTCGCTGCGCTGGGTGCGCCCGTTGCAGGGCATCGTCGCGCTGTTCGGCGACGACGTGGTGCCGTGCGAGATCGCGGGCATCGTTTCCGGAGCATCGGCAGGAAAAGGGGGAACCGGTGTTCCGTCCGCCGATGCGATCATCAAAAGCACCGCGGCCACGGTCGGCCACCGTTTCCACCATCCCGGCATCATCACGATCGGCAATGCCGATGATTATGTCGAAAAACTGCGGCTCTGCCATGTGATCGTCGACCAGGCCGAACGCCGCCGGATCATCGCGCTCGGCGCGGGCGAAGCCGTGCGCAAGGCCGGGCTGGAACTGGTCGAGGACGAGGGCCTGCTGACCGAGAATGCCGGGCTGACCGAATGGCCGGTGCCGCTGCTCGGCCGCTTCGACGCGGCGTTCCTCGACGTCCCGCCCGAGGTGATCCAGCTCACGGCGCGGGTGAATCAGAAATATTTCGTGTGCCGCGGTGCGGACGGCAAGCTGGCCAATGCCTTTGTCTGCACCGCCAATATCGATGCGAGCGACGGCGGCGCGAAGATCGTCGCGGGCAATGGCAAGGTGCTCGCGGCGCGGCTGTCGGATGCGAAATTCTTCTACGACACCGATCTGAAAGTGCCGCTGGCGGAGCAGGCGAAGAAGCTCGACCGCATCGTCTTCCACGAAAAGCTCGGCACGGTGGCCGACAAGGTCGAGCGCGTGGCGAAACTGGCGCGGTGGCTGGTGGAGGAGGGGATCGTACCTGAATCCCCCTCCCGCTTGCGGGAGGGGGCGGGGGCGGGGCGTGCCGCGAGCGCAGTCCTCGCCTCGGACATCCCTCCCCCAGCGCCTCGCGCAAGCGGGAGGGGGGCATTGGCCACCCAGGCCGAACGCGCCGCGCGCCTGTGCAAGGCCGATCTCGTCACCGGTATGGTCGGAGAATTTCCGGAATTACAAGGAGTTATGGGCGGATATTACGCCCGCGCGCAAGGCGAGGACGCCGCCGTCGCCGACGCGATCCGCGATCACTACAAGCCGGTCGGGCAGGGCGACGACGTCCCGACCGCGCCGGTGACGGTGGCGGTCAGTCTGGCGGACAAGCTGGATACGATCGTGCATTTCTTTGCGATCGGTGAAAGGCCGACGGGATCGAAGGACCCGTTCGCGCTGCGGCGGGCTGCACTCGGCATCATTCGGACGATCGTGACGAACGGTATCGCGGGAGGCCTAGGTGCGGTGTTGCGGCAGGCGCTGCCAGCCCCCGACACCGACGTGTTTCCCGCGTTCGAGGCGCTGTACTGGAAGCCGGCCGATCCGGCGGATGTGCTGGCAGGCATTGTCGGTGACATGCTCGACTTCTTCGCCGACCGCCTCAAAGTCCAGCAACGCGAAGCCGGCGTCCGCCACGATCTGATCGACGCGGTGTTCGCCCTAGGTGGCGAGGACGATCTCGTCCGCCTCCTCGCCCGCGTGCACGCGCTCCAGGCGTTCATCGGCACCGAGGATGGGGCGAACTTGCTCGCCGGGTATAAGCGGGCGGCGAATATCCTGAAGAAAGAGGGAGTTGGCCCCGGCCACCCCACCCGTCACCCCGGCCTTCAGCCGGGGCCCATCGTGCCACAAGCGACGGCGGGGCAAGTGGAGGGATGGGCCCCGGATCAAGTCCGGGGTGACGGTTTGGGGCTGTCCTACACGCCCGAACCGGCCGAGACCGCGCTCTCCGCCGCGCTCGATTTGGCCGAGCCCGCCGCCGCCGCCGCCATCGCGCGCGAGGATTTCGCGGGTGCGATGGCGGCGCTCGCCACGCTGCGGGTGCCGATCGACACGTTCTTCGACGGCGTGATCGTCAACGATTCTGACGCGGAAAAGCGCGCGGCCCGGCTCGTGCTGCTTGATCGCGTTCGTGCCGCGGTGCACGGAGTCGCGGATTTTTCGAAGATCGAAGGGTGACGCTGGCACCCGCGTAGGATGGGACTTTTGTGACCTTTGCCGCTTTTTCGGGCAACGCTCGCGCAACACAGGACTGATCGATGACGCAGTACGTATACCGGTTCGGCGGCGGCGTTTCGGATGGCGGGAAGGGCGACCGCAACCTGCTCGGCGGCAAGGGCGCGAACCTGGCCGAGATGGCGTCGATCGGCTTGCCGGTGCCGCCGGGCTTCACCATCTCGACCGGCTTCTGCGCGGTCTATTATGACCAAGGCGGGCAATTCCCGGATAGCCTGAAAGCAGAAGTCGCCACCGGCATCGCGCATATCGAGGGCATCACCGGCAAGACCTTCGGCGACGCCGCCGACCCGCTGCTGGTCTCGGTGCGCTCCGGCGCGCGCGCGTCGATGCCGGGGATGATGGACACCGTCCTCAACCTCGGTCTGAACGACGCGACGGTCGAGGGCCTCGCCGCCACCTCCGGCGATGCGCGCTTCGCGTGGGACAGCTATCGCCGCTTCATCCAGATGTATTCCGATGTCGTGCTCGAACTCGATCATGGCAGCTTCGAGGAAGCGCTTGAAATCGCCAAGGAAGACAAGGGCTATTTCCTCGATACCGACTTGACGGCGGACGATTTGCGCAGCCTCGTCGCCGACTATAAGGGCTTGGTCGAACAGCAATGGGGCAAGCCGTTCCCGCAGGACGTGCACGACCAGCTCTGGGGCGCGGTCGGCGCGGTGTTCGGGTCGTGGCAGTCGGAACGCGCCAAGGTCTATCGCCGGTTGAACGACATCCCGGCGAGCTGGGGCACCGCGGTCAACGTGCAGGCGATGGTGTTCGGCAACATGGGCGACACCTCGGCGACCGGCGTCGCCTTCACGCGGGACCCGGCGATCGGCACCAAGGCCTATTACGGCGAATTCCTGATCAACGCGCAAGGCGAGGACGTCGTCGCGGGCATCCGCACGCCGCAATATCTGACGCTCGCCGCGCGGCAGGCGGCGAACGCCAAGCCCGCCTCGATGGAAGAGGCGATGCCCGCGGTGTTCGGCGAGCTCGCCACGGTGTTCGACCTGCTGGAGACGCATTACCGCGACATGCAGGACATCGAATTCACCGTGCAGCAGGGCAAATTGTGGATGCTCCAGACCCGCAGCGGCAAGCGCACCGCCAAGGCCGCGCTGAAGATCGCGGTCGACATGGCCGAGGAAGGGCTCATCACCCGCGAGGAAGCGGTCGCGCGAGTCGATCCGCAGGCGCTCGACCAGTTGCTGCACCCGACGCTCGACCCGACGGCCGCTCGCGACGTGCTGACCAAGGGCCTGCCCGCGTCGCCAGGCGCGGCGAGCGGCTTCGCGGTGTTCGACAGCGACACCGCCGAAAGGCGCAGCAGCGCGGGGGACGCGGTCATCCTGATCCGTACCGAGACCAGCCCGGAGGACATTCACGGCATGCACGCCGCGCGCGGCATCCTCACCGCGCGCGGCGGCATGACCAGCCATGCGGCGGTGGTCGCGCGCGGCATGGGGCGTCCGTGCGTCTCCGGCGCGGGCGGCATCTCGATCGACGCGAAGGCGCGCGTGATGCGCGTGGGCTCGCGCGAAGTGAGGGAAGGCGACACCGTCACGATCGACGGCACCACCGGCGAGGTGATGGCGGGCGAGGTGCCGACGGTGCAGCCCGAGCTGTCGGGCGATTTCGCGGCGTTGATGGTGTGGGCGGACGGCGTGCGGCGTCTCAAGGTGCGGGCGAACGCCGAGACGCCGCTCGACGCCAGGGTCGCGCGCGAATTCGGCGCGGAGGGCATCGGGCTGTGCCGCACCGAGCACATGTTCTTCGACGCCGCGCGCATCACCGCGGTGCGCCAGATGATCCTCGCCGAGGACGAAGCGGGCCGCCGAGTGGCGCTCGACAAGCTCCTGCCCGAACAGCGCAGCGATTTCGTGCAATTGTTCGAGGTGATGGCCGGCCTGCCGGTGACGATCCGCTTGCTCGATCCGCCGCTGCACGAATTCCTGCCGCACGAGGAAGCCGAGTTCGCCGATGTCGCCAAGGCGGCGGGTGTCGCGGTGGACGTGCTCAAGCGCCGCGCCGCCGAGCTGCACGAGTTCAACCCGATGCTCGGCCATCGCGGATGCCGGTTGGGCGTGACCTATCCCGAAATCTACGAGATGCAGGCCCGCGCGATCTTCGAGGCGGCGATCGAGGTGGCGGTCAAGTCCGGTGCCGCGCCGATACCCGAGGTGATGATCCCGCTGGTGGCGACCCGGCGCGAGCTGGAGCTGATGAAGGCGGTGGTCGACACGGCGGCCGAGGCGGTCTTCGCCGACAAGGGCCGCACGATCGAGTACCTCGTCGGCACGATGATCGAGCTGCCGCGCGCCGCGCTGATGGCGGGCGAGATCGCCGAGATCGGCGAGTTCTTCTCGTTCGGCACCAATGATCTGACCCAGACCACGCTCGGCGTCAGCCGCGACGACGCGGCGCGTTTCCTGACGACCTATGTCGAGCGCGGTATCTACGCACGCGATCCGTTCGTGTCGCTCGACGTCGAGGGCGTGGGCCAGTTGATCGAACTGGCGGCGCAGCGCGGCCGGGCGGCGCGGCCGGGGATCAAGCTCGGCATTTGCGGCGAGCATGGCGGCGACCCGGCGAGCATCGCCTTTTGCGAGGCGACCGGGCTCGATTACGTCAGCGCCTCGCCCTACCGCGTGCCGATCGCGCGGCTGGCGGCGGCGCAGGCGGCGCTGGCCAGGTCGTGAATGCGCTGCTGCCGATCCTGCCAGGAAAGGAACTGAACTGAACGGCACGCTCACCGGCACGGACGGATGATTGCCGGCCCGCCCGGTCGACCAATCCCGCAAGCGCCTCATCGCCTGGATTCGTCCGGGCCCACGCCACCCGCTTCCTCGATGCGGGATGGCCCTAAAAGCCCTCTGCGCCAGTTCCAAACTGGCCAATTTCCCGCAGGTTGTGGTGGACGCACTTGGGCTCGAACCAAGGACCCGCTGATTAATAGCTTGATATCAGGTCTTTTTATTTCTACCCAAGTCGCGTCATATCGTCAATAGACAATTGATCGATCGACTCTTTGGCTCATGCATTCCGCGGCACGCCGGTGCAGCTCTGAGCAAGCAACCGCAGGCGCCCGATACCCCTGTGGAACCCATGTTGAAGAGCTTTGCAACTTCCGATTGTTGGGAAACAGAGCGGTGGGGAACACAGTGGCACGCCTCAAATGAGCGATGCCGACCATCAGGGCCACGCGTCCGGTGATGTCGTTGTATGCGGCAGAGCGTGTGGTGTCAGGAACATTCCCATCCAGCCGCTAAGATCGATTGAGGCAGATTCTATCAATCAGGAATGTGCGGTATGATGATCGATGGACGGGTTGTAGGCGGTTTGAGCGTGCAACTATCAGATGATCACCGGCCTTGACGGCGTTAGTAACGAATGGTTGACTTTCGTGCAAAATAAGTCACGATATCGTTATTAGCGCGGGAGCAGGGCACACCGCCGTTCCTATCGCCACCGGGGCTCGGGCCATGACGAAACGAACAACGGGCGAGTATGAACACATTATCGCGGGCGGGGAGAGCGTCCCAGCGTTCCTGCCCTACACGTTGCCGCCCGCTCGTCCCGCCCTTGCCATGTCCGAGAAACTCACCGCGCGCTTGCGGGCCGCTGAGCAAGCCTTGGTGCGGTTCGATCTGGCAACTGAAATGGTGCCGCCGCTCGACTGGTTTCTCTATGGGTTCGTTCGCAAGGAAGCCGTGATCTCGTCCCAGATCGAGGGGACGCAGGCGACGCTTCTCGACCTGCTGAGCTTCGAGGCGGATGACATGAAAACGCCCGATGCGGATGTGGAAGAGGTCTGCACTTACCTCGACGCTCTGAACTACGTCCAACAGGAATTGGCGAACCCATCGGGTATCCCGATTTCCATGCGCCTTCTAAATGACGCGCATCGGCGATTGATGGATGGCGTAAGGGGCGCGACCAAGCAGCCTGGCGAAATCCGGCGCAGCCAAAACTGGATCGGGGGCAGCAGGCCGAGCAATGCGGTGTTCGTTCCACCACCGCCCACACACCTGCCGGAACTACTCAGCGCGCTCGAAAAATACATCCACGCTGATGATGATTTGCCCGCGATCATTCGTGCTGGGCTTGTCCATGTGCAGTTTGAGACCATCCACCCCTATCTCGATGGCAACGGACGCATAGGCCGCTTACTGATTTCGGTGCTGCTCCAGCATTGGGGACTGCTCCGCGCGCCGTCACTTTACCTCAGCCTGTTCTTCAAGCGTCATCGTGCCGAATATTACCGGAGGCTGGATGCCGTACGTACGCAAGGCGACTGGGAGGGGTGGACCGACTTCTTCCTCGACGGAGTGGCGACCATAGCCGACGAGGCGGTAACATCTGCAAGAGAGATCTTCGCGATCATTGGCCAAGATCGCGCGCGGTTACTGGCAAGCGATGCCGCTTCCGTATCGGCCGTCAGGCTGTTCGAAGAACTGACCAACCATCCGATTGTCACGGTCGCGTCTACCATGAGGTTGCTTGGGATCAGCAAGCCAACCGCAATCCGCGCGATCGAGGCGCTGACGTCCGCGGGCATTTTGACCGAAACGACCGGCAGGCGCCGGGATCGCAGCTTCGCCTACGCGGCTTATGTCGATTTACTTCGCATCGGCACTGAGCTTGACCCAGCTCGCAACGTTCGATGATGCTTGGCTTGCAGGTTTCCGTCAGAAGTCTGGGATCACAGACGAGGCTGCCCTCCAGGCGCTAAGGGACGAGCTTTTCACCATCGGCCAGCACTACCGCCAGATCATCGAGACGACCCCATGCGATCTGATCAAGCGCATCCGTTTCATGGTCCTGCCACACTGCCTTGATGACTTCGGTCGATCATTGCTGCGCAGGGAGCTCGTCGACTATCCGCCCGAGCTGGTAGTGATCGATCCTTCCGCCATTCATCTCGGCGGATACGAATTCGTATAAGGCCACTGAGGTCCGTGCTTTCATGTGACGTGCCCCCCGTTTCTTCATCCACCTGGAACTAGAGACCGTCCCTTCGAA
>CAXTJX010000027.1:0-28263 GCA_964244765.1 uncultured Sphingomonas sp.
CACCCTTCCACACCGCGGAAAATCCTGAAACCTTCAGGTGCGGTCACGCGCTAGCGGGCGGCGAGTTCCGTCGAGGTCAGGTTCGCCTGGGCGTTCGGCACGACGAACGAGACAGGAACGCCGCCGGCGACGCCGGTGACGCGGCTGCCGCGCACGGCGAGTGCGAAGGTGGTGCCGGTCGACCGGCGGACGCCGCTGATCAGGACATGGTCGCCCTTGGTGACGGTCGTGTAGGTGTAGGTCTCGCCGTCGCGCGTAAAGGTGCGACTCTTGCCGTCCTTGGCGAAAACGGGCGAGGCGGTCACGGCGAGCAGCGCGGCGGCGGCGAACAGGGTCTTGAACATCGATCGTTCCTTTCGTGAAATCCGAAAGCCGATCCCGCACCCTCTCCCGTGGATATGCTGTCGAGCGCAATTATATTGCGGTGCAGCAAAGCCCCAAGCGCAAAGACCGTGCGACCAGTTGCACGAAACGAACGCCAGAATGCCTGACAGTGCCGGACCGGGCACGGTGTTGCGACAGATCGGGCGCCTGATGCTCCTCCGGGCAAGAGGATGAGCCATGGCAAGGCCGATATCGCGCTCCACCGGTTCGGTCTGGGCGGCCGATGCGTTTCCGGGCGAACCATTTCGCGATCTCGGCCGACCGGCCCGGACCGGCCCGGACCGGACCGGACCGGACCGGGCGAGGGGCGCTCTACGGCGACGCAGGTTCCGCCAGGGCTGCGGCGATCCGCGTCGCCAGCCGGTCGGCGACCGCGTCTTTGTGGAGCCGCTCCCAGCTTTCCACGCCGCTCGCGGTGACGATGTGGACGGTGTTCGCCGCGCCGCCCATCACGCTTTGTCCCGTTGGGCCCGACACGTCGTTGGCGACGATCCAGTCGACGTTCTTGCGAACGCGCTTGGCGGTGGCGTGGGCGATGACGTGCTCGGTCTCGGCGGCGAAGCCGATCAGCAGGCGCGGGCGCCGCGGGCTGACCGCGAGACCGGCGAGGATGTCGGGATTCTCGACCAGATGCAGCACGGGCGGGCCGGCCGCGCCCTTCTTGATCTTCTGCCCCGCCCCCTCGACGCGCCAGTCGGCGACGGCGGCGACCATCACGGCGGCGTCGGCCGGGAGCGCGGCGGCGACGGCGGCTTCCATCTCGAGCGCGGTCTCCACGTCGATGCGTGTGACGCCCGCGGGCGTGGGCAGCGCGACCGGTCCCGCGACGAGCGTGACGCGCGCGTCCAGCCGGGCGAGCGCGCCGGCGATGGCGAAGCCCTGCTTGCCCGACGAGCGATTGGCGAGATAGCGCACCGGATCGATCGGCTCGTGCGTCGGCCCGGCGGTGACGATGACGTGGGTGCCGGTCAGCACGGGCGCGACCGTCCCCCCTCCCTGCACGGGAGGGGCAGGGGGCGGGTCGGTACGGGGCGGGCGCGACGCCCTGCGACGGGCCGACCCACCCCCGACCCCTCCCGTGCAGGGAGGGGAGAACAAGGGGACGATCGTGTCACGTCCCCAACGCCGTCCGCACCGCCGCCAGGATCGCGTCCGGCTCGGGCAAGCGCCCCGGGCCGAACTCGCCGCACGCCATCGGCCCGTCGTCGGGCTCCAGCACCGCCACGCCGTCGCCGCACAGCGTGGCGACGTTGCGCACGGTCGCGGGGTGCCGCCACATCCGCACGTTCATCGCCGGCGCGGCGAGCACCGGCTTGTCGGTCGCGAGCAGCAGCGTCGTCGCGAGATCGTCGGCGATGCCGGCCGCCATCTTCGCCAGCAGATCGGCGGTGGCGGGGGCGACGACGATCAGGTCGGCCGCGCGGCTGAGCTGGATATGGCCCATCTCGGTCTCGTCCTTCAAATCCCATAACGAGGTGTAGACCCGGTTCTCGGACAAGGTCGCCAGCGTCATCGGCGTGACGAAATGCGTTGCCGCGGCGGTCAGCACGCACGTTACGCCGATCTCGGCCTTGCGGCACAGGCGGACCAGCTCGCACGCCTTGTACGCCGCGATACCGCCGCCCACGATCAGCAGGATCTTCATCGGGTCACTCGCGTTATGATGATCTTGCGTTGCGGCCCGCGCGCCGCGACGATCAGGTCGCGCAGGCCGTCGGGCACGAAAGCCAGGCCGATCAGGAGCGTGGGGGCGACCATCAGCCCCCAGTAGAAGGTGTCGGTGCGCCCGAACAGCCCGAGCAAAGCGGCAAAGGCGGCGAACAGCATAAGCGCGCGCAGTGCCAGCGGCGTGTTCCACGCGGCCCAGCCGAACAGCGCCAGCCCGACCAGCGGCGCGGCGAGCCACAACGGCGCCAGGTCGAGCGCGGTCGATAGCTGCATGGTCTTCACGAAGAAGCCGAAGCCGAGCATCCCGGCCCAGCCGGGCGAGGCGGGGTCGGTCGGGTGGACGACTTGCGCGACGGCATGAGCATGGAACGCGACGACCACCGCGAACACCGCGACCGCCGCCGCCCAACCGGTCGCTTCGCGGCGGTGGCCGTCCGCGAAGGCCAAGGCGGCCATGATGCCGACATAGAGCGCGGCGGTCTCGCGGATCAGCATCGCGATCAGGCCGATCGCGACCGCCTCGACCCATCGATCCTCGCGCCGCAGCGCCAGCGACAGCGCGATCAGCAGCCCCGCCCAGATCTCGTGGAAGCCGGCAAGGTCGCGCTGCACGAAGGCGATCAGCCCGCCCATCAGCAGTGCCACCGCGATCACGCGCGGCGGCCCGCGCGCGAAGGCCGGGCGCAGGCGGACGTACCAGGCGGCCAGCACGCCCGCCGCGAGCATGTAGAGCAGCAGCGTCGTCATCAACGGCGGCAGGAACGCCTGGACCAGCGCCAGCGTCGGCAGCCGGAAGGTGACGAACGGGCGCATCGGATAATCGCCCGCGCGCAGGGCTTGCGCCGCCACGTCGTAATACTTGCCGCCGCCGCGAATGCCCTGCACGATGGTTTCGTACAGCACGACATCGGCCTGGTCCTCTGCGCGGGCGGCAGGATCGTGGCTGACCGGCGGCGGCCCGGGGCTGGCGAGCGCCAGCAGCGTCGCGGCGAGCAGCAGCGCCAGCGCAGCAAGGGCGCCCCGCGCCGCGGCCGGCTTCAGTGCGGCGAAACGCGACGGCGCGGCCAGCCAGAGCAAGGCGGGCGCCGCCATCAGGAGGGCGGCGTCCACGATGGCGCCGGCGCGGCGTCCAGGTCGCCCGGCTCGACGAACTGGATCAGCTTGACCCCGCGATCGGCCAGCCGGAACGCGATCTTCGCCAGGCATTTGATGTCGGCGCTGCGCCGCGCGATGACGCGCACCGGCTTGCCCGCCGCCCATTCCGCCGCGCGGCGCTTGAACTCGGCGTCGGACAGATCGCGATCGGCGAAGCGCAAGCGGCATTTCTGCCTGGCCGCGACGACGACGATGTCGTCGCCGGTCGCGGGCAGAGGCGGCGCGGGCGCTCCCGCCGCTTGCGCCGCGAACAGGAGCGCCGGCACGATCACCGCAGCATCGCCCAGGTCGCCACCATCGCCGCCGACGCGCTCAGCGCCGCAACCAGGGCATAGCGCCAGCCGCCGCCGATCCGCACCACCTCGATCCGGCGCAGCGGCGGTTCGGGCGGGGCGCCGGGCGGGTTGGGGAAGCGGCGCTCGATGTTGCGCACCAGATCGGGCAAGCGCGCCAGTGTGCGGAACCCCTCGACCAGCCGGTCCGCTACCGCTGCTTCCGGCCCCAGCTCGGTCCTGATCCACTCGCGCACGAACGGTGCGGCCGAATCCCACAAATTGATCTCGGGATCGAGGCTGGTCGCCACGCCCTCGACCATCACCATCGTCTTTTGCAGCAGCAGCAGGTGCGGCTGCGTCTGCATGTCGAAATCGCGCGTGATCTTGAACAGCCCGTCGAGCATCATGCCGATCGACATGTCCTTCACCGCCATGCCGCGCATCGGCTCGCCGACCGCGCGCAGCGCCGTGGCGAACTCGGCGACATTGTGGTGCGCCGGGACATAGCCCGCTTCGAAATGTATCTCGGCGACGCGTTTGTAGTTGCCGGTGATGAGGCCGTAGAGGATCTCCGCCAGCCACACCCGCGCGCGCCGGTCGATCCGCCCCATGATGCCGAAGTCGATCGCCGCGATCTTGTTGCCGGGCAAGGCGAAGAGATTGCCCTGGTGCATGTCGGCGTGGAAGAACCCTTCCGCGATCGCCTGGCGCAGAAAGGCATGGACCAGCGTGTCGGCGAGCTTTTGCAGGTCGTATCCCGCCGCGACCAGCGCCGCGCGGTTGCTGAGCTTGATGCCGTCGATCCATTCCAGCGTCAGCACCTTGCCGCTGGTGCGCTGCCAGTCGATCTTCGGGACCAGGAAATCGGGCTCGGCCGCCATCGCGTCGGCCAGTTCGGAGGCCGATGCCGCCTCGCGCCGCAAGTCCAGTTCGCGCGCGGTCCAGCGCTTGAAGGTCTCGATCACGAGGCGCGGGCGCAGCCGCGCCAGTTCGCCGCCATACGCCTCGACTTGCGCCGCGGCCCATTGATAGGTGTCGATCGCGCGGGCGAAATCCTCCTCTACGCCCGGGCGCAGCACCTTGACCGCGACGGTGCGCCCGTCGGTGGTGATGGCGCGGTGGACTTGCGCGATCGAGGCGGCGCCGACCGGCACCGGGTCGATCGACGCGAACAGATCGGCCGGATCGCGCCCGAACGCGCGCGTCATCGCGGCGTGGATCGTCTCGTACGGGACGGCGGGCAGCGCGTCCTGCAAGCGCAGCAGATCGGCCGACGCCGCCTCGCCGACGATGTCGGGCCGCGTCGCCAGCGTCTGGCCGAGCTTGATCGCGGCCGGGCCGATCGCCTGCAGCGCATCGGCATAACGCGGCACCTTCGGCACGCGCGCGCCGATCCGCGCGACGCGGGCGAGCCGCCGGACGGGCGGCGGCGTGTTGGGATCGCGCTCGATCCCCGAAAGCGCCCCGTGCCGCGCGAGGATGCGGCCCCATTTGAGCAAGCGCCAGAGGTGGATGGCGGGGGCGGTCACAACCTGGCTGCCCTACCGCTTGCGGAAGGGGTTGGGGGAGGGGAGGGCGAGGGACACGTCACGATGGTCATTGCCTTGGGCCATGCCCTCCCCCGGCCCCTCCCGCAAGCGCGAGGGGAGAAGTCAAATCTTCCAGCCGTGGTGGATCGCGACCAGCCCGCCGAGCATCGGCTCCACGCCGGTCTGCACGAAGCCCGCATCGCGGATCATCTGCTCGAACGTCGGCATGTCGGGGAAGCGGCGGATCGATTCGATCAGATAACGATAGCTGTCCTCGTCCTGCGCGAGCAATTTGCCTAGCTTGGGCACGAGCTTGTGCGAGTAAGCGTCGTACATATCGGCGAAGCCGGGCCACAGCGTGGTCGAGAATTCGAGGCAGAAGAACCGCCCGCCGCGCCGCAGCACGCGGTTGGCCTCGCGCAGGGCGGCCGGAATGTCGGTCACGTTGCGGATGCCGAAGGCGATCGTGTACGCATCGAAGAAGCGGTCGGGGAAGGTCAGGGTCTCGGCATTGACCTCGGTCCAAACCAGGCTCCCGAGATCGCGCTTGCGCGCGTTGGCGATCCCGCGCTTGGCCGCGCGGTTCATGCCGACCTCGAGCATTTGGGGGTTGATGTCGGCCACCGTCACCGCCGCGCCCGACTCCGCCAGCCGGAACGCGATGTCGCCGGTGCCGCCGGCCATGTCGAGGATCTGCTCGCCGCCGCGCGGTTTCACGCGGCGCACGAAGCGGTCCTTCCACAGCCGGTGCATGCCGCCCGACATCGCGTCGTTCATGATGTCGTAGCGGCCGGCGACGCTGGAAAAGACCCCGCCGACGCGGGCGGTCTTGTCGGCGGCGGGGATGTCTTCGTAGCCGAAGGAGACGATAGCGGATTCCGGAGCGGATTCCGGAGCGGATTGTGGGTCGTTCATGGAACAGGCTCTAGCCGAGCCTTGTGCTGGCGCAAACCGTCGCGTTGCGCCTTCGCTAATAAGGTCACGCCCCCGCGCAGCGGCGATCGACTCGCTTCTCCGCGTCCTCCGCGCCTCTGCGCGAACAAGGAAGATTGGTTCGCGCAGAGGCGCGGAGGACGCGGAGAAGATTTGTGATCGCTTCGCGAGTGACAAAGCGCGGGGATCGCGCGAAGGGACGCCATGCCCGAGCTTCCCGAAGTCGAGACCACCGTGCGCGGCCTCATGCCCGTGCTGGCGGGCAAGCGCATCGCCCTTGTGCAGACGCGGCGCGGCGATTTGCGGCGGCCGTTCCCGCCCGATCTCGGCCAGCGGCTGACCGGCGCGACCGTGACGGGCCTCTCGCGTCGCGCGAAATACGGGTTGATCGCGACCGACCGGGGCGACACGATGATCTTCCACCTCGGCATGTCGGGGCGCTGGCGCGTCGATCCCGCCGAACTGCTGCCGCACGACCATCTCATCGTGGAAACCGCCACGCAGCGGCTCGCGCTCAACGATCCGCGCCGGTTCGGCTCGGTCGATCTCGTCGCGACCGGGGCGCTCGGCGACTTTCCCGCGTTCAAGGCGCTGGGGCCCGAGCCGCTCGGCGACGCGCTGACGCCTGCTTATCTCCATGCGGCGCTGGCCGGACGAATCGCGTCGATCAAGCTGATGCTGCTCGATCAGCGCCTCGTCGCCGGGCTTGGCAACATCTATGTCTGCGAGGCGCTGTTCCTGGCGGGCATCTCGCCCCGGCGCGCGGCGGGCAAGGTGTCGCGCGCGCGGCTCGCCCGATTGGTCCCGGCGATTCGCGCGGTGCTGCTCGCCGCGATCGAGGCGGGCGGATCGAGCTTGCGCGATTATGCCCGCCCCGACGGCGAGCTCGGCTATTTCTCCAAGCAGTTCGCCGTCTATGGCCGCGAAGGCCAGCCCTGCGCGTGCGGCGGGACGGTCCGGCGCTACAGCGAAGGGGGCCGCTCGACCTTCTGGTGCCCCGCCTGTCAGACGTGATTGACCGCGCACCCGCTTTTCTGTAGGGCACGCGGCTTCCGGGGCCGGGATCATTCCCGCGCCCTTTCTTCTTTTGCAGATCAGAGGGCTTCATGGCGAACACGCCACAGGCGAAAAAGCGTATCCGTCGCAATGCCGCGCGGACCATCGTGAACGGCAACCGCACCGGGCGCATCCGCACCTTCGTCAAGAAGGCGGAAGCGGCACTGGAAGCGGGCGACAAGGAAGCGGCCACCGTCGCGATGGCGCAGGTCCAGCCCGAGCTCGCGCGCGGCGTCGCCAAGGGTGTGCTGCACAAGAACACCGCGAGCCGCAAATTCTCGCGGCTGACCAAGCGGCTCACCGCGCTCGCATAACGCGTGCCGCAGGGACGGCCAAGGTGCCCGCCGGATATCCCTCCGGCGGGCTTTTTGTCGTCCGTCGCCGGCCCGCTCGGACCGGTCCGACGAATCCGGGAACGTTATAAGAACTGCTCTGGATCAAGATTTGATAAAGCAAGGATTCACCGCGATTCGCATGGGCTCCAATAAAATGTCATGTATAATTACGTTACTTTACAGTTGCTTGTAAGATTTTTAACGGGAATCCTTGGTCAAATCCGAGTCAATCCCGATTATTTCAGAATCTTGACAGACCGGGGGATTGATCGCCTCGCGCACATCTTCATAACTCGCTTTCCGCCGCGCAGGCTCGCCTCGCGACTCACATCGAATGGCATCGTCAGCCGGACTCGATTCCGGCTGTGGAGAATGCTGTCCGCAATGAATCACGCGCCGCGAGGATAGATCGCCGGCGTACGGGAAGGGTGTTGGCGTGCAGGAGGGCAAGGGGCAGGGGGCAGGCGCGATCGGGGAGCTGAACGACTCGGTAGCGCGTGCCTGGGACACCGTCCGCGCGCACTTGCGTGAATCGGCCGGGACGCGACTGTTCGACCAGTGGCTCAAGCCGATGGCGCTGGTGCCGGGGTCGGACAGCGACGCGGTGCGGCTCGCCTTGCCGTCGGCGTTCATGACCAATTGGGTGCGCAATCATTATGCCGACCGGCTGTTGCAGGAATTCCGCGCGCTGTTGCCGGCGGTGCGCAGCGTGTCGATCGAGACCGGCGTCGCGGTTCCCACGCCGACCCTGACGGCCGAGTCGCTGCCGGCGCCGGCCGCGGCGAAGGTGGACGCCGCGATTCACGAGCGCCCGCCGCTCGACCCGCGCTTCACCTTCGATCGCTTCGTGGTCGATGCGTCCAACCGCGTGGCGTTCAACGCCGCCAAGGCGCTCGCCGAGCCCGGCGTGCCGCGCTTCAGCCCGCTGTTCCTCCACAGCGGCACCGGGCAGGGCAAGACGCATCTGATGCACGCGATCGGCGCGGCGTATCTCGCGGCGGTGCCGGGCGCGCGCGTGCTGCTGATGTCGGCCGAGCGCTTCATGTTCGATTTCGTGGCGGCGTTGCGGGGCCGTGACACCCACGCCTTCAAGACGCGGCTGCGCTCGGCCGATCTGCTGCTGGTCGACGATCTGCAATTCATCGCCGGCAAGGACTCGACGCAGGAGGAATTCTTCCACACGATCAACGAAGTGATGGGCGCAGGGCACCGCCTCGTCATCTCGGCCGATCGCTGCCCGCAATCGCTCGACGGGGTCGAGGCGCGGATCATGTCGCGTCTGTCGTGCGGGCTGGTCGCGGACATCAAGGCGCCCGACCTCGCGTTGCGCCGCGCGATTCTGACGCGCAAGCTGGCGGACACGCCCGCCATGCGCGTGCCGGCCGAGGTGCTCGACCTGCTCGCTTCCCGCATCACCGCGAGCATCCGCGATCTGGAGGGCGCGCTCAACCGCGTCATCGCCTATGCGCAATTGACCGGGGTCGAGATCGACCTGGAATTCGCCGTGGCGACGCTCGGCGACGTGCTGCGCGGTGCGGAACGGCGCGTGACGATCGACGAGATCCAGAAGGCGGTCTCGGCGCATTTCGAGCTGAAGCCGGTCGATCTCGTCTCGGCCCGCCGCGCGGTGGTGGTCGCGCGCCCGCGCCAGATCGCGATGTACCTCGCCAAGCGCCTGACCACGCGCTCGCTGCCCGAGATCGGCCGCAAGTTCGGCGGCCGCGACCATTCGACCGTCATCCACGCCGTCCGCCGCATCGAGGAACTGCGCGACAAGGACCGCGAGATCGATACCGCGGTGCGGGTGCTGCTGCGGGAGTTGGAGGGGTAGCGGCCAGCCCGGATATACGATGGTATTTCGTGTATCCGGAGACATGCCATGCACTTATCGAAATGGGGCAACAGCTTCGCAGTTCGTCTGCCCAAGGAAATGGTCGAGGCGCTCGCGCTTGAGTTGGGTCAGGAACTCGACGTGCGGGTGCAGTATGACGGGTCGCTCAGGATCGCGCGAAAGATGACCCCCGAGGAAGCCCTTGCGGGTTTGCGCAAATATCGCGGTCGCATGCCGGCGGACTTCAAGTTCGATCGCGAAGAGGCGAATGCCCGGTAATTTTTTCGACAGCGACGTGCCGCTTTACGCCGCCGCGGGTGACGACACGAAAGGTGATCTTGCCGAAAGATTGATGGCCCGGCGCGGCGTGGTGAGCGTTCAAGTGCTCAACGAGGTCGCGACCGTCGCGCTGCGAAAACTGGCGTTTACGCCGCTCGAAGTCGTCGATGTGCTGGATCGTCTACGGTCGGTTGCGGTCGTCGTGCCGCTCACGATCGAGACTCACGAACTCACGCTGTCGGTGCGAGAGCGCTATCGCTTCGCTTTCTACGATTGCGCGATCATCGCCGCTGCGCTCCTCGCCGATTGCGACACGCTGTGGTCGGAGGACATGCATGACGGCCTCGTCATCGACGGCCGCCTGACGATCCGCAATCCCTTCGCTTAAACCTGCAATCCCACCGCCGCCTGCGCCGCCGCCAGCGTCGGCGCGGCCAGCGCGCTCGCCCGCGCCGCGCCGCGTTCCAGCGCCGCCGTCACCGCCGCGCGGTCGCCGAGCAACGCCGTCAGCCGCTCGCGGATCGGGGCGAGTGTCGTAACCGCCAGATCGGCCAGCGCCGGCTTGAACGCGCCGAAGCCTTGCCCGGCGAAGCGTGCCAGCACGGCGTCGGGCGTCGTGTCCGACAGCGCGGCGTAGATCGTTACGAGGTTCTTCGCCTCGGCCCGCCCGGCCAGCCCGGTCAGTTCGCCCGGCAGCACGTCGGCGTCGCTTTTCGCCTTGCGGATCTTGGCCGAGATCAGATCGTCGCTGTCGACCAGATTGATGCGGCTCGCGTCCGACGGATCGGACTTCGACATCTTGGCGCTCGCGTCGCGCAAGCTCATGATGCGCGGCGCGGCGGTGGAGACGAACGGCTCGGGCAGCGTGAAGGTGTCGCCATAATCGGTGTTGAACTTCACCGCGATGTCGCGTGCCAGCTCCAGATGCTGCTTCTGGTCCTCGCCCACCGGCACATGCGTCGCCTGATAGAGCAGCACGTCGGCGGCTTGCAGCACGGGATAGGTGAACAGCCCGACGCTTTGCGACTCGCCCTGCCTGCCTGCCTTGTCCTTCCACTGCGTCATGCGGCCGAGCCAGCCCATCCGCGCGGTGCCGCCGAGGATCCAGTGCAGCGCGCCGTGCTCGGGCACGCGCGCCTGGTTGAACAGGATCGAGCGCGCCGGGTCGATCCCGCAGGCGAGCAGCGTCGCCGCCATCTCGGTGGTGTTGGCGGTCAGTTCGGCCGGGACGACGGGCTGCGACAGCGCGTGCAGATCGGCGAGGAAGAACAGGCATTCGACACCCGCCGCTGCTTGATCCTGCATCGCCACCCATTGCTTGATCGCGCCGAGATAGTTGCCGAGGTGAAGGTTGCCGGTGGGCTGGATGCCGGAGACGACGCGCATGAGAAAATCCTGATGAGGCGTGTGATATTTCTTGCATCCCATGCCGTTCGTCCCGAGCGAAGTCGAGGGACCGGTGCTCGGCAATGTCCGGAGGGCGCGGCGCGGCCTGTTATTTCCGGCGCAACAAGCCGCGAAGCTCGCTCGGCTGGAACGCGCCGGTCGCGAAACAGGCCGCCGCGTAGACCAGCCCGCCGAGCGACACCAGCACCAGCATCGACGCCCAGCGGAGCAGGCTCGGCCCGGTCGTGTAAGGCGTGAACAGGTGATTGAGGAAATACAGCACCACCCCCATCGCCAGCGCCGCGACCAGCAGCCGCGCCGCGCGCCGGATCAGCCGCGCATCCGCCACGAAATGCCCGCGTCGCTTGAGCGTGTGATACAACAGCCCGACATTGACGGTGGACGCCAGCGCGGTCGCCAGCGGCGGGCCCATATGCCTGAGCGGCAGGATGAACAGCAGGTTGAGCACCAGATTCACGCCGATCGACAGCGTGGCGTAGCGCACCGGCGTCCTGGTGTCCGCCCGCGCATAATAGCCCGGCGTCAGCACCTTGACGAGGATATAGGACGGTAGCCCCACCGAGAAGGCCGCGAGCGCCTGCGCCGTCGCCACCGAGTCGGCCGCGCCGAACTTGCCGTGCTGGAACAGGGCCGCGACGATCGGCACGCCGCACACGATCAGCGCGACGGTCGCCGGCAGCGTCAGCAGCAGCGCCAGCTCCATGCCGCGGTTCTGCGTCTCCATCGCCGCCGCCTCCTCGCCGCGTCCGAGCAGCCGCGAGATCGTCGGCAGCAGCACGGTGCCCAGCCCGATGCCGATCAGCCCGAGCGGCAACTGGTTCAGCCGGTCGGCATAATAGATGTACGAGACGGACCCCTGCGGCAGCAGCGAGGCGGCGAGCGCCGAGGAGATGACGAGGTTGATCTGCACCGCGCCCGCCCCGGCGGCGGCGGGCAGGATCAGCGCCAGCAATTGCTTCACGTCCGGGCCGATGCGCGGCCGGCGGATGCGCAGGCTCACCCCGCTTCGCCGGCACGCCCACCACAGCCACAGCAATTGCAGCGCGCCCGACACCGTCACCGCGATCGCCTGATTGCGCGCGGTGCCGAGCGGATCGGTGTGGAGGAACAGCAGCGCCGCGATCAGCGTGAGATTGAGCAGGATGGGGGCCGCGGCATTGACCCAGAATTTGTGCAGCGAATTGAGGATCCCGCCGAGCAGCGAGACCAGGCTGATGAGCAGCAAATACGGGAAGGTGAAGCGCGACAGTTCCACCGCGAAGTCGAATTGCCGCGCCGACACGCCGTTGAACCCGCCCGACAGCAGCAGCGTGACGGGATAGGCCGCCACTTCCATCACGATCGTCATCGCGATCAGGATCGGCAGCAGCACCGACAGCGCATCTTCGGCAAAGGCGATGCCGTCGCGCAGGTCCCGCTCGTCGTTCGCGATCTTCTTGTTGAACATCGGGATGAACGCGGCGGAGAACGCCCCTTCGGCGAACAGCGCGCGGAACATGTTGGGCAGGCGGAACGCGATGAGGAACGCGTCCGACGCGAAGCTCGCCCCGATGAAGCGCGCGAACAGCGAATCGCGCACCAGCCCGAGCACCCGGCTGGCGAGCGTGAGCCCGCCGATCGAGCCGAGCGCGCGGGTGAGGTTCATGCGGCCAGAGTCGTGAACAACATATCCGTCACCCCGGACTTGTTCCGGGGTCCACCGGGCCGCGCATCCTCACGCGGTGATCGTGCGGCACCGTGCGCCCCGGAACAAGGCCGGGGTGACGATGGAGCGAATCACGCCGTCCCCAGCGTTCCCGCAGTCGAATCGCCCGCCGCGTCCTGCTGCTGTTGCAGGAACGCCGCGCCGAAATCGATCGGCTCGAGCAGCAGCGGCGGGAAGCCGCCGTCGCGGACCGCATCGGCCAGCACGCGCCTGGCGAACGGGAAGATCAGGCGCGGCGCCTCGGCCAGCAGGAACGGCTGGAGATGCTCGGCCGGGAAATTGCGCAGGCCGAACAGCCCGGCAAACGACAGGTCGACCAGGAACGCGACGGTGTCGCCGCTCTCGGCCTTGACCTCGATCCGCAGCACGATCTCGTACACATCGTCGCCGACCTGGGCCGAGGCGATGTTGAACTGCACGTCGATCGCGGGCGCGGTCGGGTTCTGGTAGATCGCCGGCGCGTTCGGGTTCTCGAACGACAAGTCCTTCACATATTGCGAGATAAGCCCGACGGCCGGCGCGGTGTCGGCGCCGTTGGCCAGCGGCTCGCCGCCCGGCGTGCCTGAGGTGATGATGCCGTCGTCCTGTTCGCTCATGGAACTCGTCCTCGTCCTGTCCGTATAAAGCCGCAGGTGCGGCATCGTCGAAGGCGCGCGCCTAGCAGGGGGGCGTCCTTAGTTCAACACGGCGCCGAACGGCAAAAGCGCGGCATGGATTGTAAGGTTATTTGAAGTGACGGCATGATATGCCTATGTATCGCATCTGCGACGTATCGGAGGCCCAGTGTTCCTAGTTGTAATTCTCGCGATGGTGGCCGGGTTCCTGGCGTTGAACCTGTACCGCGTCCTGGGCAAGCGCACCGGGCATGAGCAGCCCTTGCCGCGCCCCGCGGAGGAACGTGCCCCGCTGACCGTGGTGCAGCGCCCGGTCGAGGCGATCGCCGATGTGCGCGAGCCCGCCACCCGCAACGTCGATCCCAAGGCGACCGCCGGCATCCGCGCGATCATTTCGGCCGATTCCAGTTTCGACGTGACGCGTTTCCTCGACGGCGCGCAGGCAGCCTATCGCATGATCCTGGAGGCCTATTGGAAGGGCGACGAGGAATCGCTCGGCTGGCTGGCCGAGGACGAGGTGCGCGACGCCTTTACCCAGGCGATCCTGGCCCGTACCACCGCCGGGCATGTGCTGGAGAACCGGCTGGTCTCGGTCGAGCGCGCGGTCATCGCCGACGCTACGCTGGAGGGCAAGCTGGCGCGCATCACGGTGCGTTTCGATGCCGATATCGCCGCCGTCACGCGCGATGCCGAGGGCAATGTCATCGCCGGATCGATGAGCGACGCGGTCGAGACGCACGACGTGTGGACCTTCGCGCGCACGCTAAAGAGCAGCGACCCGAACTGGAAGCTCGCCGACACCGACGAGGCGTAGGCCGCGGCATCGTGCTCGGCGAAAGCAGGAGCGCAGGACAACCGGCGGATCGCTTGAAACCCCGGACTCCTGCTTTAGCTGGAGAGCCGCAACAATCGCAAGAATAGTGTATTGTCCTTTTTCGTTCCCGGACTTGTTCCGGGGTCGACCTTGCCGCACAGAAGCCGCCGTCGTTGTTGTGGCGCGGTGAATGCCGGAACGGGTCGGCAGGAACGGGTCGGCAGGAACGGGGGGGGGCGGCTTTGAATTTCAGCATCGTGCCGCGTTCTGGCGTTGTCATCGTCGCGCTGCTCCTCGCCGCGTGCGGCGGCCAGGTCGACCGGCCGCAGCCGGTCGGCAACCGGCCGGTGCCGGTGCGCCAGCCCATCCCCGCCACGCCGGTCGCACCGGTGCCGGGTGCCATGGTCGTTCCCGGCTCGCCGACCGCGCTTTCCGCCGGCGTCGTCGCCGGCCCGCCGGTCCATACCTTGCCGATCACCGAAGGCGGCGCGGCCCGCGCGCTGACGGCGTTCCAGGCGTCCTGCCCCTCGCTTCAGCGCCGCAGCGATGCCTCGGGCCTGACGCGCGGCAGCGACTGGCAACCCGCCTGCGCCGCCGCCGCGACCGTACGCGCGGGCGAGGCGCGCGGCTATTTCGCGCGATATTTCGAGGCGGTGCAGGTCGGCGACGGCAAGGCTTTCGCGACTGGCTATTACGAACCGGAAATCGCCGGATCGCGCGACCGCCGGCCGGGCTATGACATGCCCATCTACGCGCGCCCGGCCGATCTGGTCGAGGTCGATCTTGGCCTGTTCGGCGACACGCTCAAGGGCCGCAAGATCCGCGGCCATGTCGTCGGACAGAGCCTTGTGCCGTTCGACGATCGCACCGCGATCGAGCAGGGCTCGCTGTCGGGCCGCGCGCCGGTGATCGCCTGGGCGGCGGATGCGATCGACCTGTTCTTCCTGCAAGTGCAGGGTTCGGGACGGCTTCGCTTGCCCGACGGATCGGTGATGCGCATCGGCTATGACAGCCAGAACGGCCGCGATTATACCGGCATCGGCGCGCTGATGAAGCAAGGCGGGCTGCTCGCGCCCGGGCAAGGTTCGTTGCAGGGCCTGTCCGCCTGGCTGCACGATCATCCGGCCGAGGGTGTCGCGATCATGCGCGAAAACAAGAGCTATGTATTCTTTCGCGAGCAATCCGGGCCGGCATCGGGTGCGCTCGGTCTGCCGGTGACGGGCGGGGCGAGTGCCGCCGCCGACCCGTATTTCGTGCCGCTTGGGGCGCCGGTGCTGCTGTCGATGGACCGTACCGACGCCAGCCGCTTGTGGGTAGCGCAGGACACCGGCGGCGCGATCAAGGGCGCCAACCGCATCGATACCTTCTGGGGCGCCGGTGCCGATGCCGAGGCGACCGCCGGCGGCATGGCGGCGCGCGGCACGGCGTTCCTGCTGCTGCCGGTCGGCACGCTTCGACGACTGGCCGATCAGGGATCGGCGGGCGCACGGCTGAATAGCGAGAGGTATGATGGGAACCCGCCCGCTCGACCCTGACGAAGCCGCGCTCTGGGCGCGCGTGATGGCAGGCGTGCGGCCGCTGCGGGCGGCGGCTCCTTCCCTGCCTTCCGTTACCCCTCCCCTTGAGGGGTGGGGCAGTGCCGACCGGGGCTCGAAGCCCCCCGAGGCGCTTCGCTCCGGGCGTGACCGTCCTTTAGGCGCGCAGACGCGCGCGCCCACCCCCGTCGCCTCTCCTAAAGGAGAGGGGCTCAAGCCGCCAAAACCCTCCGCCAACACGCTCGACGGCACTTGGGACCGGCAGCTCGCGCGTGGCCTCGTCTCGCCCGACCGGACGATCGACCTGCACGGCCACACGCTGCACTCCGCCTACGATCTGCTCGATGCAGCGCTCGCCGCCGCGATCCGCGCGGGCGACCGCGTCATTCTGCTCGTCACCGGCAAGCCGCCGCGCCCGGCGAGCGAACGCCCGCACGCATCCAAGGCCGTCAGGGGCGCGATCCGCGCGGCGACCGGGGACTGGCTCGCCGGCTCGCGCCACGCCGCCGCGATCGCCGCCGTACGCGGCGCGCACCAGCGCCACGGCGGGGCGGGCGCGCTGTATATCGTATTGAAAAGACCGCGCCTCGCTGCGGGGCCTTCGCGAAAGTCTTAACCTTTCGCTGGCATGGTTCGCGTCGAGCCGGGGCAACCCCCGGGTGGGAGTCGCGCGACGACGCAATGGACGGTGTATCGCTCAAGAGCCGCGCGGTCGTGTTCGCGATGTGCGCCGGGGCGTTTGCGTTCATCCTGTCGCTCGTCGCGACCTCGGCGGGCGGTATCGACATCGCCAACATCTCGCGCGCGCTGATCCCGGCGGTCGTGTGCGGCGCGATGTGCTGGGCCTCGGCCGAACGCAGCATCTCGGTCACTGCCGCCGCGATCGACGCCGCGATCGCGCGCCTCGCCCGCGCCGCGCATGGTGACCTCGACGGTGAGATTCCCGCCGAGATCGCAGCGAACGTGCCGCAGCTCGCGCTCGCCATGCACGGCCTGTTCGAGCAACTGACCGTCAACCTCGACAGCGTCCACCGGCTCGCCATGTTCGATCCGGTCACCGGGCTCGCCAACCGCATCAACTTCCGCCGGACGTGCGAGCGGATGCTGTCGGAGATGGCGCCGGGCGTCGGCGGGGGGGCGCTGTTCTTCATCGATCTGGACCGGTTCAAGGGGGTCAACGACACGATGGGCCATGCCTGCGGGGACATGCTGCTCGGCATGGTCGCCAACCGCCTGCGCGCCGTCGCCGACGGTGTCCCGTGCGCGGACGAAGCCCCGCCGCCGCTGATCGGGCGGCTGGCGGGCGACGAGTTCACCATGTTCTTCGCGCAGTTGGCCGATCCCGCCGCGGCCGCGCGGATCGGCCGCGCCGTGCTGTTCGCGCTGGCCGAGCCGTTCGATCTCGCTGGCACCGACGTGTCGATCGGCGCGTCGATCGGCATCGCGCTGCGCCCGCAGCACGGCGAGACGCTGACCGACCTGATGCGTGCCGCCGACGCCGCGATGTACCACGCCAAGGCCGGCGGCCGCGGCCGCGCCGAGCATTTCAGCGACGCGCTCGCCGCGCAGATCGCCGAGCGCGCCGCACTCGAAAGCGACTTGCGCGAGGCGATCGATCGCGACGAATTCGCGCTCGTCTTCCAGCCGCAGGTCAGCGTGCAGGGCGGCCGCATCGTCGCCGCCGAAGCGCTGCTGCGCTGGCGCCACCCGCGCGACGGCCTGCGCTTACCCGGCACTTTCCTCGAGCGGGCGGAAGAGACCGGGCTGATCGTCGAGATCGGCGAATGGGTCGTCCATACCGTCGCCGAGACGATCGCGCGCTGGGGCAATATCGGCATCGAGCAGCGTCTCGCGGTCAACGTCTCGCCGCGCCAGATCGACCATGCCAGCTTCTTCCGCCGGCTGCGCGACGCGATGCTCGCCGCCAACGCGCCTGCGCGCCTGCTCGAACTGGAGATCACCGAGACGCTCGCGATGCATTGCAGCGACGATGTGATCGAGGCGATCGCGCTGCTGCGCGCCGACGGCGCGACCATCGCGATCGACGATTTCGGCACCGGCTATTCCAACCTCGCTCGCCTGCGCGCGTTGCCGATCGACCGCGTCAAGCTCGACCGCAGCTTGGTCGAGCACGTCGCCGACGACCCCGACGCGCGCACCATCGCGCAGGCCGTGGTCGGCCTGATCCACGGGCTTGGCTGCGAAGCGGTCGGCGAGGGGGTCGAAAGCAACGCCCAGGCCGAGATCCTGCGCATCATCGGCTGCGACGTGATCCAGGGCTATGCCGTCGCCGCGCCGATGGACGAGGACGCCTTCGTGGCGTGGAGCCGTGACGAGGGTATCTGGGCGGCGGCGGAGTAAGGGAGCGGTCAGGGCGAGGCCCTCCTGTACATCCAGCCCTGTACATCCAGCCCTGTACATCCGGCCCTGTACATCCGGCGGCGATAGCGAACATCGGCTGTTGCACCGGGACCGGCTTTGCGGGAGAGCGAGCGGGGTTTGCGTATGTCGGCCTTCGGATCGGGCGATCGGCCCCGCGATCGTGGCGGTTCCCCGCCGCCGGAGGTGCCACACGCGCCGAGTGACGAGGAGACAGGGTGATGCGGACGTTCGATGTGCTGATCGTGGGCGCTGGTCATGGCGGGGCGCAGGCGGCGATGGTGCTGCGCCAGCAGGGCTTTGACGGAACGATCGCCATTGCCGGCGAGGAACCGGAACTGCCCTATGACCGGCCGCCGCTGTCGAAGGAATATCTCGCCGGCGACAAGCCGTGGGAACGCATGCTCTTTCGCGGCGCGCAGGCCTGGGCGGACAAGAAGATCGAGATGCTGACCAGCACGCGCATCGACGCCGTGGACCCCGCCGCGCACCGGGTAACGACCGCGGACGGCGGGACGATCGGCTATGGCAAGCTGATCTGGGCGACCGGCGGCAGTCCGCGCCGGCTGACTTGCGACGGGCACGATCTGATCGGCGTCCACACCGTGCGCTCGCGCGCCGATGTCGATCGCATGATCGCCGAGCTGCCCGACGTCACCGCGGCGGTGGTGATCGGCGGCGGCTATATCGGGCTCGAGGCGGCCGCCGCGCTGACCAAGTTCGGCAAGCACGTCACCGTGCTCGAAGCGCAGGACCGGGTGCTCGCGCGTGTCGCGGGGGAACCGCTCTCGCGCTTCTACGAAAAGGAGCACCGCGCACATGGCGTCGAGGTGCGATTGGGCGCGGCCGTCGCGTGCATCGTCGAGCAGGACGGGCGGGCGAGCGGCGTGAGGCTGGCCGATGGCGACGTGCTGCCCGCGCAGATGGTGATCGTCGGCATCGGCATCGTCCCCGCCGTGCAGCCGCTGATCGCGGCGGGCGCGGAAGGCGGCAACGGCGTCCGCGTCGATGGCCTGTGCCGCACCACCTTGCCCGATATCTTCGCGATCGGCGACTGCGCCGAGCATCGCAACGCCTTTGCGAACGGGTCGTGGTTCCGCCTCGAATCGGTCCAGAACGCCAACGACCAGGCGACGGTGAGCGCCAAGACGATCTGTGGCGCGTCCGAGGAATATCATGCGGTGCCGTGGTTCTGGTCGAACCAGTACGATCTGCGCCTGCAGACGGTCGGCCTGTCGCTCGGTTACGATCAGGTCGTGATGCGCGGCGATCCGGCGGTGCGAAGCTTCTCGCTGATCTATCTGCGGGAAGGCGGCGTGATCGCGCTCGATTGCGTCAACGCGACTCGGGATTATGTCCAGGGCCGCGCGCTGGTCGTGAGCGGCGCCGTCGTCGATCCCGCCGCGCTGGCGGATAAAGAGACGCCGCTCAAGGAACTCGCGAAGGCGGCATAGCGACAGGTCGCCATGTCCGGCCGTATCGAGCAGCGCATCGCTGAGCGTAACGAAGCAACCCGACCGATGCGAGCACGATGACGATCGTCGCGAAGCTGGCGGCGAACATGAAGGTGCCCGCGTCGCACTTCGCGTGCGAGGCATGAAAGCCGAACATACGCTTCTCCAGGCGGATGGTTTGCGGCGATTCCATCATCCTCCGCGCGTGCAACAATGGCGGTCGCATGGACACTGGCCGGGCCGGCGCGGCGGGTCCGATCAGGCGGCGGGCAGCGACTTGACCAGCGCGAGTATTCGTTCGGCCAGTTCCGCCCGGCAGATCAGCAGGTCGGGCAGATAGGTGTCCTCCTCATTGTAGACGAGCGGCGATCCGTCGACTCGGCTGACATGCAGCCCCGCCGCTGCCGCCACCGCGACGGGGGCGCAACTGTCCCATTCGTACTGCCCGCCGGTGTGGAGATAGATTTCCGCCTCGCCGCGCACCACGGCCATCGCCTTCGCCCCGGCCGAGCCCATCGCGACGAGCGCGCCGCCCAGCGCCGCGGCCACGGCGACCGCCTCGCGTGCCGGGCGCGTGCGGCTGACCAGCATGCGCGGCGGATCGTGTCCCGGGGGCAAAGCGGGCGGCGCGTCCGAGGTCAGCGTGACTCCCAGGCCGGGCAGCGCGACCGCACCGATCGTCGCCACGCCGTCGATCGCCAGCCCGACATGCACCGCCCAATCGGCACGGCCCTCGCCATATTCGCGGGTGCCGTCGACGGGATCGATGATCCACACCCGGCCGCGCGCGAGCCGCGTACCGTCGCACTTCATTTCCTCGGACAGCAGGCCGTCATCGGGGCGCTGTTCGCGGAGTGCGTGGACCAGGAACTGGTTCGCGGTCTGGTCGCCCGCCTTGCCCAGCGCCTTGTCGGAGAAGACGCCGGCCTCGCGCACGGCGAGCAGCAGCTTGCCGGCGGTTTCGGCGAGGTGCGCGGCGAGTTCTGCGTCGGTCCACTGGATCATTTCAGCGGCATGATCTGGCGGACGATGAACTCGGCGGCTTCGGCCGGGGTCATCTCGACCGTGTTGACGCGGATTTCGGCGTCGAGCGGCGGCTCGTACGGGCTGTCGATGCCGGTGAAGTTCCTGAGATTACCGGCGCGCGCCTTCTTGTACAGGCCCTTCACGTCGCGCGCCTCCGCCACTTCCAGCGGCGTGTCGACGAAGATCTCGATGAACTCTCCCTCGGGCAGCATCGCGCGGACCATGTCGCGCTCGGCGCGGAACGGCGAGATGAACGCGGTGATCACGATCAGCCCGGCATCCGCCATCAGCTTGGCGACCTCGCCGACGCGGCGGATGTTCTCGATCCGGTCGGCCTCGGTGAAGCCCAGATCCTTGTTCAGTCCGTGCCGCACATTGTCGCCGTCGAGCAGAAAAGTGTGGCGGTTCATCAGCGCGAGGCTTTTCTCGACCTCGTTGGCGATGGTCGATTTGCCCGAGCCGGACAGGCCGGTGAACCACAGCACGCGCGGCTTCTGGTTCTTCAGGTCGGCATGTGCCGCGCGGCCGATATCGGTCGCTTGCCAATGCACGTTCTGCGCGCGGCGCAAGCTGAAATGCAGCATCCCCGCCGCGACCGTCGCATTGGTGATCTTGTCGATCAGGATGAAGCCGCCCAACGCCTTGTTCGGGCTCGTGCGGTTCTGCGTATAGGGCTCGAACACGAGTCCGCGGTCGGTGGTGATTTCCGCCACGCCGATCGCGTTGAGTTCCAGCGTCCGCGCCGCGAGATGCTCCATCGTGTTGACGTTGACCTGGTATTTGGGTTCCTTGACTGTCGCCGAGACGAGTTGCGTACCGAGCTTGAGCCAATAGGCGCGGCCGACGACGAGCGGCTCGTCGTCCATCCACACGATCGTCGTCTCGAACTGGTCGGCGGTCTCGGGCGGCGCGTCGGCGGCGGCGATGACGTTCCCGCGCGAACAGTCGATCTCGTCGGCGAACGACAGGGTGATCGACTGACCCGCCACCGCTTCGTCCAGATCGCCGCCCAGCGTGGTGATGCGGCTGATCGTCGATGTCTTGCCGCCGGGCAACACCCGGATCGCGTCGCCGGGCTTGACCGTGCCGCTGGCGATCAGGCCTGAAAAGCCGCGAAAGTCGAGGTTCGGCCGGTTGACCCATTGCACGGGCAGGCGGAACGGCTTGGCCTGGTCCTCGTCCACGCCGATTTCGACGGATTCGAGATGCTCGATCAGCGTCGGCCCGTCATACCACGGCATGTTCTCCGACCGATGCGAGATATTGTCACCCTTGAACCCGGAGATCGGCATGGCGGTGAAGGCGGCGATGCCGAGCTCCTGCGCGAACGCGGCATAGTCGGCGAGGATCGCGTCGTAGCGCGCCTGGTCGTAACCAACCAGGTCCATCTTGTTGATCGCCAGCACCAAATGCCTGATGCCGATCAGGTGCGCCAGATAGCTGTGCCGCCGCGTCTGCGTCAGCACGCCCTTGCGCGCGTCGATCAGGATCACCGCCAGGTCGGCGGTCGAGGCGCCGGTCACCATGTTGCGGGTATATTGCTCATGGCCGGGCGTATCGGCGACGATGAACTTGCGTTTCTCGGTCGAGAAGAAGCGGTACGCCACGTCGATCGTGATGCCCTGCTCGCGTTCGGCGGCGAGGCCGTCGACCAGCAAGGCGAAGTCGATCTCGCCGCCTTGCGTGCCGACGCGCTTGCTGTCGGCCTCGAGCGCGGCGAGTTGATCCTCGAAGATCATCTTGCTGTCGTAGAGCAGCCGACCGATCAGCGTCGACTTGCCGTCGTCGACCGACCCGCAGGTGATGAAGCGCAGCATCGTCTTGTGCCGGTGCCGCTCGAGATAGATGTCGATGTCCTCGGCGATCAGCGCTTCGGTCCGGTAGACGGAGTCCTGTGCGGTCGTGGCCATTTCAAACTGCCTCGTCATGCCGGACTTGTTCCGGCATCCACCGCGCAACGTGCGAGCGCGGTGCGGGTGGGAACGTGGGCCCCGGAACGAGTCCGGGGTGACGATTGGTTTTTGCGGCGACCGATCGGGGTCCCCGCAAAGTACGCCTTTGCGGACTATTCAAAAATACCCCTCCTGCTTCTTCTTCTCCATGCCGGCGCCGCCCGCATCCTTGTCGATCGCGCGGCCCTGGCGTTCGCTGGTGGTGGTCAGCAGCGTCTCCTGGATGATCTCGGACAGGGTGGACGCGGTGCTTTCGACCGCGCCGGTCAGCGGGTAGCAGCCGAGCGTGCGGAAGCGGATCGAGCGGTCGACCAGCACCTCGCCCGGGGCCAGCGGGAAGCGCTCGTCATCGACCATCAGCAGCATGCCGTCGCGCTCCACCGTCGGGCGAATGCCCGCGAAATAAAGCGGTACGATCGGCACGTCGTTGAGCTGGATATATTGCCACACGTCGAGTTCGGTCCAGTTCGAGATCGGGAACACGCGGATGCTCTCGCCCTTGCTCTTGCGCGCATTGTACAGGTTCCACAGTTCCGGGCGCTGCCGCTTGGGGTCCCAGCCGTGCGACGCCGTGCGAAACGAGAAGATGCGTTCCTTGGCGCGGGATTTCTCCTCGTCGCGCCGCGCGCCGCCGAACGCCGCGTCGAAACCGTATTTGTCGAGCGCCTGCTTCAGCCCTTCGGTCTTCCACATATCGGTGTGCAGCGCGCCGTGGTCGAACGGATTGATGCCGCGTTCGATCGCTTCGGGGTTCTGGTAGACCAGCAACTCCATGCCCGATTCGCGCGCCATCCGATCGCGTAATCCGTACATCTCCCGGAACTTCCAGGTCGTGTCGACATGCAGCAGCGGGAACGGTGGCGGGGACGGGTAGAACGCCTTGCGCGCCAGATGCAGCATCACCGCCGAATCCTTGCCGACCGAATAGAGCATCACCGGCTTGTCCGCTTCCGCCACGACCTCGCGCAGGATGTGGATCGCCTCGGCTTCCAGGCGCTCCAGATGGGTCAGGGTCCTCGTCATCGCAATCTCCACGAGGCCCTTGCCCCGATCCGGGAGCTTCCCGCAATCAAGGCATTCTTGGGGCCGGGGATGCGCTGCTATCCCGCGACCTTCGTTACCTCGATGCGCCTTCGTCGTTTGCGGTGCGTTGCCGCGAAGACCGGAAAAGTGCCGGAGTTGCCGAAAAGGCACGGACGCCGTACGCGATGCTGCCAGTCAGGAGAGACGTTGCCGATGTCCGATGCGCCGCCGCTCAAGATGCGTTCCTGGTTGTTCGCGCCGGGCGATAGCCAGCGCAAGATCGCCAAGGCGGTCGAGGGTGCCGCCGATATCGTGCTGCTCGACCTGGAGGACGCGGTCGCCACCGAGAACAAGCCGCTCGCGCGGCAGATGGTCCGTGATGTCCTCAAGGACAATCCGCAGCGCGCGCGTATCTGGGTGCGAATCAATCCGCTCGACGGGCCCCATACGCTGGACGATCTCGCCGCGATCATGCCGGCGCGCCCCGGCGGGATCATGCTGCCAAAGGTGTCCGGGCGGCAGGATGTCGAGCGGCTCGACCATTATCTGTCGGCCTTTGAAGTAGCCCATGACATCGCGGTCGGATCGACGTCGGTGGTCGTGTTGGTCACCGAAACCGCGGAAGCGATGTTCCATACCGGCGATTACAAGGGCGCGCCGCGGGTCGTGGCGCTGACCTGGGGCGCGGAGGATCTGGCGGATTCGATCGGCGCGAGCAGCAACAAGAAGGCCGATGGCGGCTACGGCTTCACCTACGAACTGGCGCGCAGCCTGTGCCTGCTCGGCGCGGCGACCGCCGGCGTTCCGGCGATCGAGACGATCCAGAGCGATTTCCGCGATCTCGACGGGTTGAAGGCACGGGCGGAGAAGGTGCGGCGCGACGGCTATCGCGGGATGCTGGCGATCCACCCGGCGCAAGTCGATGTCATCAACGCCGCCTTCACGCCGACCGCGGAGGAGATCGCCGAGGCACAGGCGATCGTCGACCTGTTCGCGGCCAACCCCGGCGTCGGCGCGATCGGATACAAAGGCGGGATGCTGGATCGGCCGTATCTGTCGCGCGCGCAGCAATTGCTGCGGCAGGTCGCCGCCGCGTGATCGATCTCGCGCCTTACCTGCGGCGCGGCGACCGCATCGTCTTCGGCCAGGCGTGCGGCGAGCCGACCACGCTGGTGGAGGCGCTGATCGAACAGGGCGCGGCGATCGGCGATGTAGCGGCGTTCATCGCGACGAGCTTCTCGGGACTGTTCACGCCGGCGGCCGCGGATGCCTTTGCGCTGTCGAGCATGGGCGCGATCGGCGCGTTGCGCGGCATGGCCAAGGCGGGCAAGGTACAGGTGATCCCCTGCCATGTCGGCCAGGTCGGCCCGCTGATCGCGGCGGGCATCATCGGCTGCGACGTGGCGATGATCCAGGTCAGCCCGGCGGACGAGGACGGCAACCATAGCTGCGGCCTGATCAGCGACTATGTCCGCGCGGCGGTCGACCAGGCGCGCGTGGTGATCGCCGAGGTCAATGCGGCGGTGCCCTACACGCCGGGCGAGACGATACCGGCAGCGGCGATCGACGTGGCGGTCCCGGTGTCGCGCGCGCCGGTGGAGGTCGCCGGCGGCAAGACGACCGCCACCGACGAAGCGATCGCGCGCGCCTGCGCCGCCTATATCGGCGACGGATCGGTGATCCAGACCGGCGTCGGCGCGGTGCCCGATGCGATCCTGCGGCTGCTCGGCGACCGCAGGGATCTGGGCGTCCATTCGGGCCTGCTCGGCGATGGGCTGGTCGATCTGGTCGAGGCGGGGGTCATCACCAACGCCCGCAAGGAAATCGACGCGGGCGTGTCGATCAACGGTGCGCTGATCGGCACGAAGCGGCTCTACGACTGGGCGCACCGCAACGCCGCGATCCGCATGACGCCGACCGGCTATACGCATGACGCGGGCGTGCTCGGGCGGCTGTCGCGGCTGGTGACGATCAATTCCGCGCTGGAGGTCGATCTGACCGGACAGGTCAATGCCGAGCAATCCGGCCCGGCCTATCTCGGCGGCACCGGCGGGCAAGTCGATTTCGTCCGCGCCGGGGCGCGTTCGCCGGGCGGGCATTCGATCATCGCGCTGTCGGCGACGGCCAAGGGCGGCACGCTGAGCAAGATCGTGCCCGCGCTGTCCGGCCCGGTGACGACGGCGCGGAGCGAGGTGGACGTGATCGTCACCGAATATGGCGCGGCGGAACTGAAGGGCCGGCCGCTGGCGGAGCGGACGCGGCGGCTGATCGCGATCGCGCATCCCGATTTCCGGGAGGAGCTCGATCGGGCGGCGTTCGTGACCCGGCAGCGGGGGTTTTGACGCGTTTTTTTCGCACCAAGCCGCCAAGGCACGAAGAGGAGAAAGGCCAAGGTGCCGATCGGTCGCCGCAGGCGCCTGGCACCGTCGACCTGCCTCACCGTCGGCATGGGCGGAAATAGGCGCCGCCGCAAATCCATGCTTTCTGCTTCTCTTCATGCCTTGGTGGCTCCGTGTGCAACAACCTTCCAGACGAGGTGACCATGACCGATGCCGTTCTGTTCGATGCCCGCGACGACGGCATCGCGGTGATCACGCTCAATCGCCCGGACCGGCGCAATGCGCTGGGCAAGGACATTCGCGACGGACTGTTCGCGGCATGGACGCGGTTCGAGGCCGACCCGGCGCTGCGCGTCGCGATCCTGACCGGCGCGGGCGGGAAGGCGTTCTGCGCCGGCGGCGACTTGAAGGAGATGGTCGAGCGCGGGCTTCGGATTCCGCCGCGCGACATGTTCCCGGTGCCGGGCGACAGCATCGAGCTGACCAAGCCGACGATCGCCGCCGTCAACGGCGTGGCGTTCGCCGGCGGGTGGATGATCGCGCAGGCGTGCGACCTGTGCGTCGCCAGCACGACCGCGAGCTTTGCGATCACCGAGGTGAAGGTCGGGCGCGGATCGCCCTGGGCGGCGCCGCTGATCCACATGATCCCGCAGCGGATCATGATGGAGATCATCCTCACCGGCAAGCCGATCACCGCGCGGCGCGCGTACGAGATCGGCCTCGTCAACCGCCTTGCCGAGCCGGCGGACCTGATGGCCACGGCATTGGCGCTGGCGCACGAGGTCCTCGAAGGGGCGCCGCTGTCGGTGAAGGCGGGGCGCGAGACGGTGATGCTCGCGACCGAGATGGGCCGCGCCGCCGCGTTGCAGGCCGCGCGCGCCGCGCACGATGTCGCCTATCTCAGCGAGGACGCGCAGGAAGGGCCGCGCGCCTTCGCCGAAAAGCGCCGCCCGGCATGGAAAGCGCGGTAGCATCGCGTCGTCATCCACCCCTTGGCTTCCGTTCCCGATCTTGCCTATGATCGGCCGATGGGATGGCTCTGGCTTGGCGTGATCGGCGGTGCGACGGGAATCGCCTTGTGGCGCGCTGGCGTCGCCCGCGATCTGTGGACGTTGGCGGCGGCGGCGTTGATGCTGGGCGCGGCGGGCTATGCGTGGCAGCAGCGCGCGACGCTGCCGAGCCATCCGGTCAAGGCCGATGCCGAGGCGATCCCGGTCGACCCCGGCATGGTCGCGTTTCGCGAGGCGATCATGCCCGGCGCCCCCGGCGACGACCTGATCCTGGCGGAGGCCGACCGGCAGTTGCGCGACGGCGATACCGGCGCGGCGGCGCGCGGACTCGCCCGGGCGGTCGCGCGCAATCCCGGCGATGCGACCTTGTGGACCGGGCTGGGCAGCGCGCTCGTCGCGCATGACAGCGGCCAGCTTTCGCCGGCGGCCGGCTTCGCCTTTCGCCGCGCGCTAAGCCTGTCGCCGCGCGCGCCGGGACCGTCCTTCTTCCTCGGCCTGGCGCATGTCCAGTCGGGAAATTTCGCGGCGGCGAAGCGCGCCTGGCTGGTGTCGCTCGCGCTGACCCCGCCGGGCGCCACGTACCGCATGCCCATCGCCGAGCATCTCGCGATGCTCGATCAAGTGCAGGCGATGAGTGCGGGCAGCACCCCCGCGCCCTGACCGCAGCATCATATGCCCGTTGCGCAGCATCGCCAGATTCGGGGCCAGATTCGGGGCCAGATTCGGGGCCAGATTCAGGCCCGAATTCAGGCGAACGGCCGGTTGAGCCGGACGATCGCGTAATTGAGCCACGACGCGAAACTGACCCATAGCAGGTAGGGCGCGATCAGCAGACTTGCCTGGTGCGAGATCGGCCACAGGCCGACGACCAAGGCGACCAGCGAGGCCCATAGGAACACCACTTCGACCAGCGCCCAATCGGGCCTGCGCGCGCGGAAGAAGATCGGGCTCCACAAAGCGTGGAACACCGCGTTGGTGGCGAACAGGATGATTACGCCGGTCCGCGCCGCCGCGTCCGGCGCGGCGTTCCACGCGATCACCGCCGACCAGGCGGCAAGCCCGAGGATCACCGTCCAGGCCGGGCCGAACAGCCAGTCCGGCGGCTGCCACGCGGGCTTGCGCAAGGTGCGATACCAAGTGCCGATCGGCGTCATCAGTCCGCCGAACCCGCCGAGGAAGATCGCGACGCCCGCGGCGACGATGACAGGAGTTGAAACCAATGATGTTGTCCGTCTTGTGGAGTGTCCGGCGCGTGGTACACGGTGTGCGTGCGCGTGTCCTTCCCCTTTTCCGCGATCGTCGGCCAGGACGAGATGAAACGCGCCCTGCTGATCGCGGCGGTCGACGCGCGGATCGGCGGGGTGATGGTGTTCGGTGATCGCGGCACCGGCAAATCGACCGCGGTGCGCGCGCTTGCCGCGTTGCTGCCGCCGGTCGCGGCGGCGGCGGCGGGCTATCAGGACGGCACGCCGCGCAAGGGCGCCGTGCCGGTGCCGTTCGTCGACCTGCCGCTCGGCGCGACCGAGGACCGCGTGGTCGGCGCGCTCGATCTGGAGCGGG
>CAXTJX010000028.1:0-28232 GCA_964244765.1 uncultured Sphingomonas sp.
ATTGAATCAACCCAAACGCAATCCCGCAAGCGATTTAATGGGTCCTGAACCTAGAAGCGGAAGCCGAGTTTCGCGCCGAAGGTACGCGGCTCGGCATAAGTACCCTGCACGTTCAGGTTCTGCGTCGTCACGCGGCCGAGCGTCGCGATGTTGCTGAGATTCTGAACGAACGCCTGGACCGACATGTGGCCATCGGCCGTCCTATACGTCAGCCGAAGATCGACCTTGGCATAGGCACTCTGCTCGAAATTGGGCAGCGACGTGCTGAGCAGGTAATTGCCGCTATAGATGACATCGGCTTCGGGCGTGAGCGTCCCGGAAGAGCCCAGGTCGAGGTCGTACGAGGCACTGGCATGCGCGCTCCAGTCCGGGACGTTCTGCTGGCGATATTTCTGGTTGTATACCAACGATGCGTAGGACGTGATGGCGCCGGCCGCGTTCTTGACGGGCACGAACAGCTCGGGATTGGTCAACGCGTTCGGGAAAAACCCGCTGCCCAAGCCTGCCATCGACGCGATGTAGCTTGGCCCGGAGAAATTGTTGCAGGGGTTCTGGCTGGCCGGCGTGCCGGCGGGCGCGCTCGAAATCGAGCACAGGCTGCTGTAGAAGATCGACTGCGGATAGACGTCCTGGCGGGCATGCATGTACACCAGCGAGCCACTCAACGTTAGTCGCCGCACGGGCTTGGCGATGACGCTCAGTTCGACACCCGGCACGCGCAGCTTGGCGTTGGCGTTGGCGATGGTCGTGATATTCTGGTTGGTCGACAGGATGTATTGCAGGCCCTGGATCTGGACGTCGCCGTAGATGTTGTAGAACGCGGCCGCATTCACCTGAAGCCGACCGTTCAGGAAGGTGTTCTTCGTTCCGATTTCGATCGCTTGGACCTTTTCGCTGCCGAACGTGGCGAACTCGCCTTGCGCGTTGGTCGCGATGGCGATGCCGGTGCCGAACCCGCCGGAATGCACGCCCGTCGAATAGCTTGCGTACAGTAGATTGTCCGGCGTGAGCTTGTAATCAGCGGCCAAACGATAGGTCACGTAGCGGAAGGTCCGCTGTCCGCACCGGGTCTGCAGATAGTTTGGCACGGTGCCGACCACCTGGTTGCTGCCGGCGGGCGCGAAATTGCCCGGCGTGAAACCGCCGCAAGTGTAATTGGCCAGTTGCGCGCGATTGTCGTCATAGGGGAATACCGCGTGATAGCCCGTGCCGTTCGTGAAACCGGCATTCACGCCTGGCGAGCGAACGAGCGAGGCCGCACTCGCATCGCCCGCGAACGGCAGCTGTGGTTGCGTGGCGGTCGGGTTGGCAGTCAGGAACGCCTGGTTCTGCGCGCTGACATAGCCGCCAACGAACGCGATGGCACCCGCCTGCGCCGGGCTGCGATAATCCTTTTCGTCGACCGTATAGCGGATGCCCGCGGTCAGCGTCAGCTTCTGGTCGAAGGTGTAGGAGAGCTGGCCATAGCCGGCATAGGACTTCGTCTTGGCATAGGCGAAGGCGGGCGAGTCCGGCGAGTTCACGTTGCTCAACGCGCACGATGCTGTCGGCAAATAGGTGAAGCCGCAGCTATTGCCAACATTGAAGAGCGCGGGCAGACCCTGCGCCGCAGCGGTGGCCGTCGTATAGCTGTGATTGGGATAGAAGGTGGCGCTTCCTTCGTAATTGGTGTCGTTCATGTAAAACGCACCCAGCGTGTATTGCAGCGGGCTGGCGCGATTGGCCGACTGAATCTGGAATTCCTGGGTGAAGGTCTCGGCTTCGGTGATGTTGTAGTATCCGGCAAACGGGATCGGGCCGCCGTCGCCATCCCCCTGGTTCGCCGTCCGAAACTTCACGTAACCGGTGATCGACCGCAAGCGAATGTCGTTGGTAAGGTCGAAATTGATCGTGCCGGTGTAGTTTTGCGACTTGGTGTCCTGCCGCGCGGGATAATCGTAGACCGACTGGTACGGGCCACCGGCGGGGATGCCGATGTCGGCACCGCCCACGTCCGCAATGCCGTCTCGCAATGCCGTGGTGTAGGGGTAGAAAAAGCCGGTATAGTTGCCGCCGTTATACCCGTTGGGCAGCGGATAGGTAATGCCGTTGACGGTCAGCGACTGACCCGGCTGGCGGATCAGCGACGGATCGACCAGCGCGCCGATGACCTTGCCGTTGACGGTGTTGAAACCGTTATCCTGCTCGCGGTAATAAGAAGCGCGCAGGATGACGTCGAGCTTGCCGTCGAGCGACGGCGGGGTCCAGCGCAGGCTGCCGCGGACGAAATTATAGTCGAGGTCCTGAAGGTCGGCACGCTTGTTTACCGTGCTCTTCAAATATCCGTCATGTGCATCGTGTGCCGCCGCGACGCGAAACGCCAGACCGTCGGCAAGCGGCACGTTGATGAAGCCTTCAGCCTTCATCCGGTTATAGTTGCCGTAGATGAGGTCGGCGCCCATCTCGAACTTGTCCTTGGGCGCCGCCGTAGTCAGGGCGATATTGCCGCCAAGGCTGTTGCGGCCAAACAGCGTCCCTTGCGGACCCTTCTGAACCTCGGCGCGCTCGAGATCGACGAAGCCGATGCTCGCTTGCTGCGAGCGTGATTGATAGATTTCGTCGATGTAGAACCCGATGCGCGGATCGGAATTGATCCCCGATGTTTCGGTGTAGATACCGCGCAGCGCAGGGCGCTCGGCCGGTCCGGACCGGGCGACGCGCAAGCCCGGAACGACTTGCTCGAGCCGGTTAAGGTCTTTGATGTCGGCATTTTTGATGTCTTCGCCGGTGATCGCGACGATCGAGATCGGCACGTTTTGCAGCCGCTCTTCGCGGCGCTGTGCGGTGACGATGATGTCGGGGAGCGCCGCACTGTCCTGTACGTCGTCCGAAGCCGCGGCTGGCGGCGTGGCCGGGACCGACTGCGCCCGCGCGCCAGTCGAGAAACCGGCGATGGCGACAGCCGCGCTGGTCGCCAGCAGGACCGCACGTGCACGCTTCAGCGAAAGCCCGGATCGATCGTCCACGATGTCTATCCCCTTTTTTTCCCGTGGTTGGCCCCCACGCCCCACTATAAAGCTGTTAGACAATCTTTTGTTTCCGGCTGCAATTCTTTTCTCCGAACTGTCACAAAATACGATATCTTCTACCACAAGAGACATCCTAGATCATTGTTTTTAAAATATTTTTTGATAACTTGAATCGTGGCTGCGCATGCAACAAAGCCAACGCTTTTTGGATGTTTGCCGTACTGAGCGAAGGCGGAACGACCCGTCCGAGCGTCGAATCGCGTCGCCTATTCCGAGAAGCGGCTTGAGGCGCTATCAGCACAGGACATGAAAGAGCCGAAGTCACTGCCACCAGCCGACCCCACAGGGCGCCCCACCTCTTACGACGTCGCCCGGCTCGCCGGCGTATCGCAGTCGGCGGTATCGCGCTGCTTTCGCCCGGGTTCCAGCATCTCGTCGGACAAACGGAAGGCGATCGAGAAGGCTGCGACCAAGCTCGGATACCAGCCGAACGCCATCGCTTCGGGCCTCATCACCAAGCGGTCGAATCTCGTCGCGGTGCTCATCTCGAACCTGACAAACCTCTATTATCCGGAGGTTCTGGCGGAACTTACCCATCGGTTGAATGCACAGGGCGTCAGGGTACTTCTGTTCGCGCTTCAGTCGGAAAGCGACGTGGATGCCGCGCTCGACCAGGTCTGGCGCTACCGCGTCGATGGCGCGATCTCCGCCGCGCGCTTGTCCGCGACACAGCTCCGCGAGTTCGAGCGCCACCGCGTGCCGGTCGTGCTCTACAACCGCGTCGCCGAGGGGCAGCCTGTCCCCAGCGTCTGCTGCGACTCGATCGGCGGCGAACGGCTGCTGGTCGATCGGCTGGTGGATACAGGAAACCGGTCATTCGGCATCATTTCCGGCCCCCACGACAGTTTTGTCGGCAATCAGCGCGTGGGAGGGGCTTGCACCCGACTGGCCGAACACGGCTTGGAAGCGCGCATCGTCCAGGGCGCGTTCGATCACGACAGCGGCGCGGCGGCGCTGCGCGCTTTGATGGCGACCGGGCCAAGGCCGGATGCCATCATCTGCGCCAACGACCTGATGGCGCTGGGCGCGATCGACGCCGCGCGTCACGAATTCGGCCTGGCGCTGCCTGAGGATCTGTCGATTGTCGGATTCGACGGCGTCGCCCCAGCGACGTGGCCGAGCTACCGCCTGACCACGATTCGCCAGCCGGTGCGCAGGATGACCGACGCGGCGGTGACGATGTTGCTGGAGCGCGTCGAGGACCCATCGCTTCCGCACGAGATCCGGTCTTTCGCGGGCGCGTTGATCGAGGGAAATTCGGCGAGAATATAGGGAAGGTGGTTGACTGCGAAATCAGCGAGCGGCATTCCGGGCTCGTGGACGGTAGAACACCCCTCATCAGGCCAGTACGGGCAGCCGATCTCGACGCGGTGCTGCGCCTCGCCGAATCCGCCGGCAGCGGGCTGACCAACCTGCCCCCGGATCGGCCCGCGCTCGCGCAACGGATCGCGTCGGCCGAACGGGCGATCGAGGATGCGGCGGCGCGCGAGGCGGGTGCGGCGATCATGCTGGTGGCCGAACTCGACGACGACATCGTCGCGACGGGCATGGTGTTCGCACGGGTCGGCGGCGAATGGCCGTTCTACAGCTACCGACTGACGCGCCAGGCGTCGGTGTCGCGGTCGCTTTCCCGGACGAAGGCGCAGATGCTGCTGAATCTCACGAACGACTTCGATGGCGAGACCGAGGTCGGCGGGCTGTTCGTCGATCCGGCGCGGCGCGGACTGGCGCTCGGGCGGCTGATGGCGCGCGCGCGCTATCTCTTCATCGCGATGCACCGGCCGTGGTTCGCCAACCGCGTGATCGCGGAATTGCGCGGTTATCAGGACGCGGACGGACGCGCGCCGGTGTGGGAGGCGATCGGCCGCCATTTCTACGACATGGACTTCCACGAGGCGGACCGCACCGGTGCGCTGCACGGCAACCAGTTCATCGCCGATCTGGGCCCGCGCTATCCGATCTACGTCTCGATGCTGCCGGCCGATGCGCAAGCGGCGTTCAATCGTCCGCACGATGACGGACGTCCCGCGCGCGACATGCTGCTCGCGGAGGGCTTTCGCGACGAAGGCTATGTCGACATCTTCGACGGCGGGCCGACGCTCGTCGCCGATATCGACGCGCTACGCGCCGTGCGCGAGGCCGAGCGCCGGACGGTGCGCTTCGAGCGAATGCCCGGAACCGCGATGCTCACCGGGTGCGGCGAGGGGGCGGCGTTCCGCGCGGCTAGCGGCGGGATAACGCGCGTGGACGAGGCCACGGTCGATGTCGCGCCGCACCTCGCCCGGCGGCTTGGGATCGTCGCGGGCGACAACATCACCGTCGTGCCGGCCTGAGGAGTGGCGATGACCGAGGATCTCCCGTTCACTCTGCCGGAGCGTCCGCCGGTCACGAAGGTGCGCCAGCGCGACGCGCGCGACCTGCTGGCACCGGGCGGCGTCCGCAACCAGCCGCTGGCCGGGTTCGAGGAGCGCTTCACCGACATCGTCGATTATATCGTCCGCATCACCGACGAAATCTGGATGCAGCGCGCGGTCGGCTACATCTACGACACCTATGACGCCAGCTGCACGATCTACTCCTCTTACGGTGTCGTGCGCTCGGTCGAGGAGGTCATCGCCTCGACCGTCACGACGCTCAACGCCTATCCCGACGGAGAAATCCATCATTTGAACGTGGCGTGGAGCGGCGACGAGAATGCGGGCTTCTACACATCGCATCTCGGCCACAGCCGCTCGACCAATGTCGGACGCACCGCCTGGGGGGCCGGCACCGGCAAGCGCACGTCGATCCGCTTCGTCGCGGATTGCATCACGCGCGAGAACCGCGTCCATACCGAATGGCTGGTCCGCGACAACGGTGCCGCGGTACGTCAACTCGGCTACGATCCGCACGAGGTCGCGCGCCGTGCCGCCGCCGCGCCGGGATACGAGACCTTCCTCGTCTCGCCCGAGACGCGGCTGGAGGGGCAGGCGCCGCGTGGTCGGCTGGACATCGACACCGCGACGGTCGATGGTTGGGCGCGCTCGCTGTTCCACGATATCTGGAACCTGCGGCGGCTCGACTGGGCAGCGCGGCATTACGCGCCCGATATCATCGTGCATGCCGGGGGCGGGCGCTCGGCACAGGGGCTGCGCAATTATCAGGCGCTGGTGCTGCATGTGCTGGCCGCGATTCCCGACGGCGTGATGCGGATCGAGCATGTCTGCTGGTCGGAGGAGACCGACGGCGTGATCGTCGCGGTGCGCTGGGTGCTGGAAGGCACGACCGCTCCCGGCGGCGTGCTGGGCGAATGCCCCGCGGGCAAGCCGGTGTTCATGATGGGGATGAGCCATCTGCGCTTGTCCGGCGGCAGGGTCGTGGAGGAATGGATGCTGTTCGACGAGATCGGCGTACTCGCGCAGGCGTACCGATGATCGACTCTCCGCAGAAGTGGGACCAGGATCCCGACGTGCTGTCGCCGGTCGGGCGACCGATGTCGGAGCAATTGGCCGAGGGTCCGCGCCGCCAGCCGCTCGACGGCTTCGAACCGGTCTATCGCGACATCGTCGATTACATCGTGCGCTGCACGCACCGCATCTGGGAGGAGAAGCAGGTCGGCCTGTGCCGAACGCACTACGGCGCCGACTGCGAGCTGCATACGCTCGCCGGCCCGGCGGTCGGGATGGAGGTCGTGACGCAGAACACGATCGGCTCGCTCGCCGCCTATGCCGACCGCGTCGTGATGGCCGAGGATGTCATCTGGAGCGAGGACGCGCCGAGCACGTATTACAGCTCGCACCGGATCATGAGCCGCTCGACGCATTTCGGCGACGAGCCGCTTGTCGGCAACGCGTCGATGATGGGCTCTGGCACGACGACGATCGCCGACTGCAAGGTCGTCGCCAACCGCATCGTCGAGGAATGGCTGGTGCGCGACAATTGCCGCGCCTTGTGGCAGGTCGGCGCCGACCCGCGCGCGCTGGCCGAAGCGCAAGCGGCGGCAGACCGCGCGGGCGACCAGCAGCGGCACGGCTGGCGCAAGGAGATGATCCGCGCCTGCCGCGACGAACCGAGCGTCGCCGTGCCGGACGGGCACCCCGCGACAGCGCCCGCCGTCATGCTGCGCCATGCCTTCGTGGACGATCTTTACGGTGACGCCGCCAAAGCGTTTTCGCCGGCGGCGGAAATCCGCTGGCCGTCCAACCGGCGCGGCTTCGGGCGCGGCTATTGGATCGGCTGCGCGATGCAGGTGCGCGCGATGCTGCACGATTGCGCCTACCGGCTGGAACATGTCGCGGCCCGCCCGCTGCCGCACGGCGACATCGCGGTCGCGCTGCGCTGGTCGATCGTCGGCACGCATGCCGGGATCGGCGCGTGGGGACCGCCGTCCGGCCGCGAGGTGATGCTGCTGGCGGTGTCGCACTACCGGCTGCGCGGCGGCGCGATCGTCGAGGACACGACCGTGTTCGACGAGGTCGCCGTGCTGCGGCAGATCGCCGGGGGGCTGGGCGCATGAGCGTGCACGACACTTTCGCCGCGCTCTTCGACGGTCATAGGCCCGCGCACGACGGTCTGCTCGGCAATGCGCGACTCGAATGGGGCGGAGGGGAAGCCTATGGCGATGAGGCGGTCCTCCAGAGCTTTAGCGAGATGCCGATCGACATCGCGCAGGGGACGATCGTGCAGGGCGACACCGCGGCAGCGTGGATCGGTGCGGAAACGGCATTGTATGTCAATCTCTACGACGGGCGGATCGGTCGTATCTGGAGGCTGGGGCCCGGATCGCCGCCACCGGTCGAGCCCTCGATAGCAGTGGCGTTCGACACCGACCTCGAACAGGCGCGCGGCACCATCGCGTTCCGCGACACCGACCATCCCGAGCTCGGTGGCTGGGCGCACGATGCGATCGTGGCGGCTGGCCGCGAGCTTCTCGTCTCCGATCATGTGCCGCCGCTTCATCGCATTCGCGGTTACGTCGTCCGCGCCTTCTCGGCGGACGACGATGCCGTCGCGCTCTACGCGCTGCACCGGCTGACCGCCGAGCAGCCGCGTCGCGCCGGATTCGGCTATGCGATGGCGAAACTTGCCGCAGGTGCGGACCCGCTGCTCATGGTCGATCCGTGGTCACCGCCCGAATGGACGCCGCGCCTGTGATGGCGGCGACACCCCTCCTGATCCCCGGCAACATGTGCGATGCGCGATTGTGGACGAAGGTCGTCCGCGCGGCGCTGCCGGGGGCGGTCGATACCGACACGACCCGCGACGATACGATCGCTGCGATGGCGGCACGCGCGTTGGCGCAGGTAGATGGACCAGTGCTCCCGGTCGGCTTTTCGATGGGGGCGATCGTCGCCCTGGAGATGGCGCGGCAGGCACCCGACCGGATCGCGGGCCTGGTGCTGCTCAATGCAAATCCCGCTGCCGATCTGCCCGAGCGCGCCGCCGTCCGGCCGCGCCAGCAGGCGGACGTCCGCGCCGGCCGGCTCGAGGCGGTCGTCGTGGGAGAATTGAAGCCGCGCTATCTCGCGCGCGCCAATCGCGGCGACCGGGTGCTGCTCGACCTGCTGCGCGCGATGGCCATGAATCTCGGGCCGGACGTGTTCGTCGCGCAGAGCGAGGCGTTGCGGACCCGCGCCGACTTGAGACCTGTGCTGTCGGAACTGGATGTGCCGGTGCTCGTCGCGTGCGGCGTGGAGGACGCGCTCTGTCCGCCCGAGTGGCATGAAGCGATCGCGGTGCAGGCCCGGCACGCCACGCTCCACTTGGTGGCCGACGCCGGCCACATGCTGCCGCTCGAACGCCCGGGAATGCTGGCGGACATCATCACCGATTGGAGGGCCGCCACATGACCGAAATTCAAACCACCCATGTCGGATCGTTGCCGCGCGGCGCCGAGATGACCGACCTGCTGTTCGCCGCCGAACGCGGCGACACGGTGGACCCGGCGACGTTCGATCGCGTCGCGGGCGAGGAAGTGGCGAACGCGGTCGCCAAGCAGGTCGCAGCCGGCATCCACATCGTCTCCGATGGCGAGATGGCCAAGATCAGCTACGCCACCTATATCAAGGACCGGATCAGCGGCTTCGACGGCGACAGCCCGCGCCGCGCGCCCGCCGACCTGGAGGCTTTTCCGGACTTCCTAGCGCGGCAGGCCAAAGGGGGCGGCACCCCGACCTATCGCCGTCCGCGCTGCGTCGCCGCAATCCGCCCGGTGACGCTCGTGCCGCTGCACGACGACCTGCGCCGCTTCGCCGCGGCGCGGGCGGCGAACGGCGACCCCGCCGGGTTCATGAACGCCGCGTCGCCGGGCGTCATCGCGCTGTTTCAGCCGAACGACTTCTATCCCGACGACGACGCCTATCTGGAGGCGCTGGCCGAGGCGATGCGCCCGGAATATGAGGCGATCGTCGCGGCGGGCCTGATCCTCCAGCTCGACAGCCCCGATCTCGGGCTGGGGCGGCACACGATGTACAAGGACCACAGCGACGCCGACTATCTGCGGCTGATCGAGCGGCATGTCGCCGTGCTCAACCACGCGCTGCGCAACATCGCGCCCGAGGCTTTGCGGATGCACGTCTGCTGGGGCAATTACGAAGGCCCGCACCACTGTGACGTCGAGATGGAGACGATCCTGCCGGTGCTGATGAAGGCACGGCCGGCGGGCCTGCTGTTCGAGACCGCCAACCCGCGCCACCAGCACGATGTCGAAGCCTTTGCCGAGCAGTTGGCGGCGATCCCCGCGGACAAGGTGCTGATCCCCGGCGTGATCGATTCGACGACCAATTTCGTCGAGCATCCCCGCGTCGTCGCCAACCGCATCCGCGCGTTCGTCGATCTGGTCGGGGCCGAGCGCGTGATCGCGGGCACCGATTGCGGTTTCTCCACCTTCGCCGGGTTCGGCGCGGTCGATCCCGATATCGTCTATGCCAAGCTGGCGACGCTCGCCGAGGGCGCGGCGCTGGCCGGGCGGCGGCTGGCGGCGTGATGCTAAAGGAGCGCATCGCCGCCGGGCAGACGCTGCTGGGCACGTTCCTGAAGACCCCGTCGCCGATCCTGGTCGAGGTGTTGGCGACGTGCGGCCTCGATCTTATCTGCCTAGATGCCGAGCATGCTCCGTTCGATCGCGGCGCGCTCGACCTGTGCATCATGGCGGCGCGCGCAGGCGGCCTGCCGGTGCTTGTGCGCACCCCGACCGCCGCGGCGGAGCATATCCTTAACGCGCTCGACTGCGGCGCGGACGGTGTGCTGCTGCCGCATATCCGGAGCGCCGAGGAAGCGGCTGCGGTCGCGGCGGCGGCGGCTTATACACCGGGCGGGCGCGGCTATGCCGGGTCGTCGCGCGCGGCGCGCTACGGCCTGGCGACGATGGACGAGCATCGCGCGGCGTCGGCCGCGCGCAATGTGGTGATCGCGCAGATCGAGGATATCGAGGCGCTCGACGATATCGAGGCGATCGCCGCGACGCCGGGCATCGACGCGCTGTTCGTCGGGCGGATCGACCTGACGGTGGCGCTCGACGCGGCGTCGCCCGACGCGCCCGAGGTGATTGCCGCGGTCGACCGGATCATCGCGGCGGGGCGTGCCGCGGGCCGACCGGTCGGCATGTTCGTGCCGCGCAACGCGGATGTCGCGGGCTGGCGCGACAAGGGCGCGACACTGTTCCTTCAGGGGTCCGACCACGCTTTCCTGCGTGCGGGCGCGGCGGCGCTGCGCAGCGCCGCCGGGGTCTGAGCGTTCAAGCCCCGCGCACGATGAAGGCGGTCGCGCTGGCATCGCTGACGTAGCGATGCGGCAGGTGCTTCGGGACGGTCATCGTGTCGCCTGCGGCGAGCCGGATCGACGCGCCGGACGCCTCCAACGCGAGCGCGCCCTGGTGCACGAAAATCACTTCCGGCCGGTCGCTTGCCGGCCCATCCTGCGCCGCGCCCGCTTCGAGCTGGAGCCGCGACAAGGTGAAGCCGTCGGCGGCGGGCAGCGGGCCGCCAGCGCCGATCACGGGACATTCGCCGCCCGCCGTTATGTCGGCCGCACGCGCGATGACCTCATCCGCATCGTCGTTCGTCAGCACGCGCATCGCCGCGACTTCGGCGTCGCTGGTCGGCGGCATCGGCGTGGCGCCTGCGGGCACGCTCTGCCCGGCGGCGGTATCGACCAGCGCGCCGGTATCGAGCAGCACCAGCCCGTAATCCTTCGCCATCTCGAACACCCTGGGCGCCCAGGTCACGCGGCCGGGATCGTCGCCGCCGAGCACCGACCACAGGAAGCCGACATCGTCGCCGATGTTGCGGAACCCCCGGAACGCCTGCGTTGGGAAGGACACGACGTCGCCCGGCCCGGCCTCGATATTGGCATCGTCGGCATGCTCGCCGAAATCGAAGCTCCAGCGGCCGGAATGGACGACGAACACTTCGGCCGTGTCATGACTGTGCTGCGAGTTCACGCAGCCCGGCGGCTGACGCGCGCCGCCGATGTTGAAGCCGTGCGGCTCGGCGATGTGGACGTGCTGGTCGGGATTTTCCGACACGCCCGGCCCGATGATGGTAAAGTTCTCCTTCGTTTCCGAACCCGGCGTGCGCGTATCGATGAACGCGTTCAGGCAGGGGACGAGATCGGCATGGCGCACGACCCGCGCCTCCAGATCGGCGGGCGTCCATGTCCGCGATATCGTCTGCGTGTCCGTCATCCTGTCTTACCTCAACCTGTTCGCACATAAGACTTGAAGAAACTTGCATACGCAGTCAACTGTAATACAGAAAAGTGCGCAACGGAGGTACGACATGGCCGAGTGGTTGAAGCGGGGGACGAGCGCGGCAGTGCGTGCCGAGGCGGATCGCAAGGTGCGCGACGTGGTCGAGGCGACGCTGGCCGACATCGCGGCGCGCGGTGACGCGGCGGTGCGCGAGCTGTCGATGAAGTTCGACGGCTGGGACCGCGACGATTATCGGCTGACGGCCCGCGAGATCCAGGATTGCCTGGACCAGCTCACGGGGCAGGACCTGAAGGACATCGAATTCGCGCAGACGCAGGTTAGCAATTTCGCGCAGATCCAGCGCGACAGCATGACGGACGTCGAGGTCGAGACGCTTCCCGGCGTCGTGCTCGGTCACACGCACATCCCGGTGAGTGCGGCGGGGTGCTACGTGCCGGGCGGCAAATATCCGCTGCTCGCCTCGGCGCACATGTCGGTGATCACGGCAAAGGTCGCGGGCGTGCCGCGCGTCATCACCTGCGCGCCGCCGTTCGAGGGGCGTCCGGCGCCGGCGATCGTCGCCGCGCAGCACATGGCGGGGGCGGACGCGATCTATGCGCTGGGCGGCATCCAGGCGATCGGCGCGATGGCGCTGGGGACGCAGAGCATCGATCCCGTCGACATGCTGGTCGGCCCGGGCAACGCGTTCGTGGCCGAGGCCAAGCGGCAGTTGTTCGGGCGCGTCGGGATCGACCTGTTCGCCGGGCCGACCGAGACGATGGTGATCGCCGACGAGACGGTCGATGGCGAGCTGTGCGCGACCGACCTGCTCGGCCAGGCCGAGCATGGCCCCGACAGCCCCGCCATCCTCATCACCACCAGCCGCGCGCTGGCCGAGGACACGCTGCGCGAGATCGCGCGGCTGCTGACGATCCTGCCGACCGCCGCCGTTGCCGCCCGCGCGTGGGAATCGTTCGGCGAGGTGATCGTATGCGCCGACGATGCCGAGATGGTGAAGATCGCCGACGAGTACGCCAACGAGCATGTCCAGGTGATGACGCGCGACCCGGATTATTTTCTGAGGCACATGACGAACTATGGCGCCTTGTTCCTGGGCCACCGCACCAACGTGGCGTATGGCGACAAGGTGATCGGCACCAACCACACGCTGCCGACGCGCAAGGCGGCGCGCTATACCGGGGGGCTATGGGTCGGCAAGTTCCTCAAGACCTGCACCTATCAGCGCGTCACGACCGACGCGGCCTCGGCGATGATCGGCGAATATTGCAGCCGGCTGTGCGCGCTGGAGGGCTTTGCCGGGCATGGCGAGCAGGCCAATATCCGCGTGCGCCGCCACGGCGGGCGCAACATCCCCTATGCCGGCCGGGCCGAACCGCTGGTGGAACCCGCATGACCCTGCCGGTCACGCCCTCGTTCCGGCTCGACGGGCGGCGCGCGGTCGTGACGGGCGCGGGGCGCGGGATCGGCCTCGCGGCGGCGGCGGCGCTGGCGGGGGCAGGCGCGGCGGTGACGCTGGTCGCGCGCACGGCGGACGAGGTCCGCGCCGGGGCCGAGGCGATCGGCACCGGGGCCGAATGGGCGGTGCTCGACGTCGGCGACCTGGCGGCGGTGGCGGCGTTCTTCGCCGCGCGTCCCGCCTTTGACGTGCTGGTCAACAATGCCGGCACCAACCGCCCAAAGCCGATGTACGACGTGACCGAGGCCGATTACGACGCCGTGCTCGACCTCAACCTGAAAGCCGCGTTCTTCGTCGCGCAAGGCGCGGTGAAGGCAATGCTGGCGGCGGGGGTGCGCGGCAGCCTGATCCATATGGGCTCGCAGATGGGGCATGTCGGGGGTGCGAACCGTTCGCTCTACTGCGCCTCCAAATGGGGGCTGGAGGGGATGAGCAAGGCGTTCGCGCTCGATCTCGCCGCCGCCGGCATCCGCTCGAACACGATCGCGCCGACCTTCATCGAGACGCCGCTGACCCGGCCGTTCTTCGAGGATGCCGCGTTCAAGGCGAGCGTGCTGGCCAAGATCAAGCTCGGCCGGATCGGCCAGGTCGAGGACCTGATGGGCGCGGTGGTGTTCCTCGCCTCTGACGCGTCTGCATTGATGACGGGCACGTCGCTGGTCGTGGATGGCGGCTGGACCGCGGACTGACCCATCAGGCGGGGCGCAGGCCCCGCATCTCGCCGCTCAGATCGGCCACCCTCCCCGCCTCGAAGCTCGCCACGGGGTAGGCGCAGTAATCGGCGGCGTAATAGGCACTCGGGCGGTGATTGCCCGAGGCGCCGGTGCCGCCGAACGGCATCGTACCGGCAGCACCGGTGGTCGGGCGGTTCCAGTTGAGCACCCCCGCACGCGCACGATCGGCATAGCGCCGCCACAAGGCTTCGTCGCTGGATACCAGCCCCGCCGACAGTCCGTAGGCGGTGCGGTTGGCCGCCTCGATCGCGGCGTCGAAGGTGGCGACGCGCGTGAATTGCAGCACGGGCGCGAAGATCTCGGTGTCGGGCACGTCGCATCCGGTCACGTCGAGCAGCGCCGGGCGGACGAAGCTGTCGCGCGGTGCATCGGCGAGGGCGAGCGGGCGGATCGTTCGCGCGCCGAGGTCTGACAGCGCGCGCACCGCGGCATGCGCCAGACGCGCCGCATCGTCCGAGATCAAGGGCCCGATCGCCGGTTCGGGGTCGCTGTCCCACGCACCGATGCCGATCCGGTCGGCGAACGCCGCGACCGCCTCGACGATCGCGTCCCCGGCGCGGCCTTCCGGCACGATCAGCCGCCGCGCGCACGAGCAGCGCTGCCCGGTGGTGACGAACGCTGATTGCCCGACGATCGAGGCGATTGCGGCCGGCTCGCCATCCCATGCGACGATCGGGTTGTTGCCGCCAAGTTCGAGCGCGAGGATTACCTCCGGCCGGTCGACGAACGCGCGGCGGAAATGCGCCCCCGCCGCCGCCGATCCGGTGAACAGCAGCCCGTCGATCGCGCCCGCCACCAGCGCCGCGCCGGTGTCCCGCCCGCCCTGGACGAGCGACAGCACGCCGTCCGGCAGCCCGGCCGCACGCCAGAGATCGACCATCGCCGCGCCGGTCGCCGGGGCCAGTTCGGACGGCTTGAACACTACCGTATCGCCGGCCAGTAAAGCGGGGACGATATGCCCGTTGGGCAGGTGTCCGGGGAAATTATAGGGCCCGAGCACCGCCATCACGCCGTGCGGGCGGTGCCGCAGGATCGCGCGGCCGAACGCCATCTGCGTCTCGCGTGTCCCGGCGCGTTCGGCCTGCGCGGCGATCGACGCGGCGACCTTTGCGGCCATCGAGGCGACTTCCTGCTTGCCCTCCCACAAAGGCTTACCCGTTTCGCGCGCGATCAGCCGGCCGAGCGGTTCCGCCTGCGCCTGGAGCGCTTCGGCATAGGCGCGCACATGCGCAATGCGCTCGGCAAGCGGCGTCTGTGACCAGCGCGCAAACGCGTGCCGCGCCGCCGCGAGCGCCGTCGCGACCTCGTCCGGTGTCGCCGCTGCGCCTTTCCAGACGATTTCGCCGCGCGCCGGATCGATCGAGACCAGCCGGCTCATGCGGCGCTATCCAGGCGTAGCGCGGCGCAGGTCGCGGCGAAGCGGTCGACGATCGCATCGGCTTCCGCCACAGTGAGATTGAGCGGCGGCAGGATGCGCACGCAATTGTCGCCGCAGCCGGCGAGCAGCAGATGCCGGTCGCGCGCGGCGGCGATGAAGGCGCGGTTGTTCGGCACGAGTTTGACGCCGATCAGCAGGCCCTTGCCGCGCAGTTCGACGACCGTCTCCGGGTGGCGGCGCGCGACCTCGGCGAGGCCCTCGCGCAAATGCGCCGCGATGGCGCGGGCGTGGGCGAGCGTCGCGTCATCGGCGATGATGTCGAACGCCGCGTTGGCCACCGCCATCGCCAGCGGATTGCCGCCGAAGGTCGATCCGTGCGTCGCCGCCGTCATCCCGCTCGCCGCCGCCGTGGTGGCCAGGCACGCGCCGACCGGGAAGCCCGCGCCGAGCGCCTTGGCGGTCGCCATGATGTCGGGCGCGGCCCCCTCGAACCACTGGTGCGCGAACAGCCGGCCAGTGCGCCCCATGCCGCTCTGCACCTCGTCATGGATCAGCAGCACGCCGTGCTTGTCGCACAGCCGGCGCAGGTGGAGCAGGTCGTCGCCCGCGAACGCCCGCGCGCCGCCTTCGCCCTGCACCGGCTCGACGATCACCGCAGCGCAGGTCGGCCGCGCGATGGCGGCGGCGACGGCGGCGTGATCGTCCATCCTTACCTGCACGAACCCCGGCATGCGCGGGCCGCAGCCGTCGAGGTACGTGGCGTTGCCCGATGCGTTGATCGCGGCATAGGTGCGGCCGTGGAAGGAGCCGGCGAAGCCGAGGATCTCGACGCGTTCGGCCGCCCCGCGCGTCGCGTGATAGCGCCGCGCGGTCTTGATTGCGCATTCCACCGCCTCGGTCCCGGTGTTGCAGAAGAAGGCGACGTCGGCGAAGGTCGCGGCGACGAGCTTGGCGGCGAGTTCGGCCTGACCCGGTATCTCCAGCGCGTTGGAGACGTGCCACAGCCGCGCGGCCTGCTCGCCCAGCGCGCGCACCAGCGCCGGGTGGCAGTGGCCGAGCGCATTGGTCGCGATGCCGCCGATGCAATCGAGCCAGCGCGTGCCGGCCGCGTCCCACAGCCACGGTCCTGCGCCGCGCACGGGGGCGACCGGGGCGGGGGCGTAGACGGGCATGATCGGGCCGGGCATCGTGGATTTCCTCATGAAGGCGGGGTACATCTGATGTGTAAGCCGCTACGGCGCAAACCACGAAACCGCGGATGTTGATGAGCAGATGGAATGAAGGATGACGATCGCCGCCTGCTGCCGCCGATCGCGATGCTCGCCAGTTTCGTCAAGGCGGCGGAGCATGACAGCTTCTCGCGCGCGGCCGATGCGCTTGCGCTGACGCAGGGCGCGGTCAGCCGCCAGGTCGCCGCGCTGGAGCAGTGGCTGGGGCGGCCGCTGTTCGACCGGCGCGGGCGGCGGGTGGCGCTGAACGCCGACGGCCGCGCCTATGCCGCGGCGATCGCACCGGCGCTGGCCGAAATCCGGCGCGCGACGCGGCGCGCGATGGACGATGACGGCCGCACCGCGCTGGAGATCGCGACGCTGCCGAGCTTCGGCATGCGCTGGCTCGCACCGCGACTGCCGGGGCTGACCGCGCGGCACCCCGATTTGGTCGTGAACCTGACCGCGCGCAGCGACGAGTTCGACCTCGACGCCGAGGGGTTCGACGCCGCGATCCACTTCGGCCGGCCCGACTGGCCCGACGCGGAACACGATTTCCTGTTTCGCGAGACGGCGATCCCGGTCGTCGGGCGGCAGCTTGCCGGCCGGATCGCGACGCCGGCCGATCTGCTCGGCGTGCCCCTGCTGACGCTGCGCTCACGCGCCGATGCGTGGGCGGCGTGGTTCGAGGGCCAGGGTATCGACGGACCCGGCGTCACGATCAGCGCGGCGCACAGCCAGTTCCTGCTGCTCGCGCAGACGGTCGTGGCGGGCGGCGGCGCGGCGCTGATCCCGCGCTTCCTGGTCGAACCCGAACTGGCCGCCGGCGACCTCGTCGCGCCGTTCCAGTCGTCGGTGGCCAGCGACGCCGCTTATTATCTGGTGACGTCCCGGCGCCGCGCGCCGGGTCCGGCGATGTCGGCGTTCAAGGGCTGGCTGCTGGACGAGGTTCAGTCGGCCGCCGCGTCGCCGAGCGCATCACCCAATCCCTCACGGAGCGGCCCGAGCCACGCCGAATAGTTGCGCCACTGGTCGATCCCCTCGCTCGACAAGGGCCGGCGCACCTGTTCCGAACTGGCGGTGCGCACCGCGCGCTCGGTCGTGTGGAAGGCGAGACAAGCGGGTTCGAAGTCGAGCCGGCAATGCGCGAGCAGTCCGGCGATCTCGCCCTCCGCATCGGCGACCAACGCCTCGTGATCGACGCGGTAGACGCGGCCCGGCAGCACATCGTCATAATGCGCCATCAGCGCAACGTACTCGCGGTAGTAGCGGCCCAGTTCGCCCAGATCGTAGGTGAACCCCTGCCCGCGCGAGAAATGCTGCTTGAACGCCGAAAAGCCCGTCGCCATCGGGTGGCGCCGCGCATCGATGATCGTCGCATTCGGCAGGATCAGGTGGATCAGCCCGACATGCGCGAAATTGTTGGGCATCTTGTCGACGAATAGCGGCCGCGCCGTCTTGCGCTGGATGCGCGTGCCGTCGAGATAGCGCCGGCCGAGCGCCGCGAGTTCGCCCGGCGACAGCGCCAGCAACCCGTGAAGATAGCTTGCCTGTGCCGGATCGCCGAGCGGATCGTGCCGCCCGCTCAGGTCGGCGACGATCGAGCCGATATCGGGTAGTTCCATCGTCCCCTCCACCCGCGAGTGGCTGGCGAGGATCTGCTCGATCAGCGTCGAGCCCGACCGCGGCAGCCCGACGACGAAGATCGGATCGGAAGCCGGATCGCCCGACCCCTTGCGCGCAGCGAACGCCGCACGCGTCATCAGCGCGCGCGTCGCGGCGAGATGCGCGGTCGCCTGTTCGGGGTCGTAGCGCAGTTCCGCGCGGCGCAGCGCGTTGCCCTTTGCGTAATGTTCGAACGACGCGGCATGATCGTGCAGGTCTTCAAGCGCCTTGCCGAGCGCGAAATGCAGGTGATAACGATCCTCGGGGCGAGTGGCCTGCGGCAGCGCGGCCAGCATCGCGGCGACGCCGTCAGCACCCAAGCTCACCGTCTTCAGATTGGCCAGGCTCCACCACGCATCGCCCAGCGTCGGCGCGAGCGTGATCGCGCGGCGATAGGCGGCGATGGCATCGTCGCGCCGCGCCACCGTCTTGAGAACATGGCCGTAGCTGACCCACAGTTTCGCCTGATCCGGGTGGCGCTCGAGGATCGTCTCGTACGCATCGATCGCGGCGGCGTAGTCGCCGGTGCGCACCAGCACCGCCGCCTTGACCGCGAGATGCGCGACATTGCCGGGATCGCGCGCGATCAGCCGGTCGGCCTCGGTATGCGCGGCGGCGAACTTGCTCTGGCGGTGCAGCACGGTGACGTAATTCGCGCGCGCCGCATCGAAATCGGGCGCGAGGTCGAGCACGCGGGCGAGCAGTTTCTCGGCATCGCCATAACGCCCGATGCGCCCCGCGACCTCGGCCAGCATGCGGATCGCGGCGACGTCGGCGGGGGCTTCGCGCAGCCGCTCGCGCAGCGCGCGCTCGGCCACCGCGATCTCGCCGCGCTGCATCGCCGTCGCCGCCTCGATCAGCAGCGGGCGGCGCTGCGCATCGGCCAGCGCCGCGGCGAGATCGACCGGCATCAGCCGGCCGCCGCGCCGGGCTGCAACCGCCCCGGGAACAGCCGGTATTCGGCGGTGCCGCCCTTGTCCTCGATCTGCCGCGCCATCATCTCCACCGCCGCCTTCGCCATGCGTTCGATCGGCTGATCGACCGAGGCGATGCCGTGACTGAGCCAGCGCGACGCCTCGATCCCGTCGAACCCCGCCACCATGACGTCGCCGGGCACGCGCTTGCCGAAGCGGTGGACCAGCGCATCCTTCGCGCCGATCGCCATCATGTCGTTGGCGGCGATGACCGCGTCATAGTCGTCGATGCCGCGCGCGGCCCAGTCCGCGACCGCCGCGACGCCGCGATCATAATCGAAATCGCCGCGAAAATCGGCGACGACGCCGGCGCCGCGCCGCGTCAGTTCGTCCTCGACGCCGCGCATGCGTTCGTTGCCGACGAATGAATCGCGGTACGACCGGATCAGCGCGATGCGGCGGGCGCCGCCGTCGAGCACATGCCGCGCGATCAGCACGCCCGAGGCATGATGGTCGCAGCCGACCGACGCGCAGCGATCGTCGCCCGGCCGGTTGTAGAACAGCAGCGGCACGCGCGCGCGCTCCAACTGGTCGAGCAGCGGCGACGGAATCGCGGCGGCGGCGACGACGCCGTCAAGCTGGTACGACAGCACATGGTCGATGACGTCGCCGATCTCCTCGTCGTCGTCGAGCAGGAACAGCATCACGCGCACGCCGATCGTCGAAAAGGCCTGGCTCAGCGCGAGCAGGACGCCGGGATGATGGCGGTTGGTCTCGTTGAACAGGATCAGCCCGACGACGTTGGACCGCCGCGTCGCGACCGCGCGTGCCATGACGTTGGGGCGATACCCCAGGTCGCTCGCGGCGCGCAGGATGCGCGCGCGCTTCTCCGGCGCGACGCTCGCCCCCGGCGTGAAGGCGCGCGACACCGCCGACGCCGATACCCCCGCCGCGCGCGCGACATCCTCGGAGGTAAGACGACGATGCGCCGTCGTCGCCTCATCCGCGCCGGGCTGAACCGTGGCCGCACGTCGGCGCGTCGTCATGAGCACTGCCCGTACGGACAGTGATTGCATGGCCTTGCAATGCTCGTTACGTTTTGTGTCTTCATGACCTTCAAGCCTTATCCATGATCGCCGAGACGATCAACAACCACGCCGATCCCTCCGCCGAGGCGGGGACGGAATCAGGCGCACCGCCGCTGACGCGCAGCTTCAAGCTGGCTTATGGCGTCGGCAGCATGGCCGAAGCCGTCGTGATCTCGTCGACGACGCAATTCCTGATGCTGTTCTACAATCAGGTGCAGGGATTGCCGTCCGCCTGGGTCGGCATGGCGATCGCGGCGGGGCTGGCGGTCAACGCGATCGTCGATCCGATCGTCGGTAGCTGGTCGGACCGAACGCGCTCGCGCTTCGGGCGGCGGCATCCGTTCATGGCTTTCGCGATCCTGCCGGTCGCGCTGACCTTCTTCGCGCTGTTCAACCCGCCGACGCATTTCGGCCAATGGACGCAGCTTGCCTGGCTGGCGGGGCTCAACATCCTGCTGCAACAAGCGCTGACCGCGTTCCACACGCCCCACCTCGCGCTCGGCGGCGAGCTGACCACCGATTATATCGGGCGTACGCGGGTGATGAGCTACAACACCTTCTTCCTGTGGGCGGGCGATACCTTATGCTGGGTCGCGACCTTCGGGCTGTTCTTCGGCGCGACCGCGAAATTCCCGAACGGTGCGCTCGATCCGTCGCGCTATCCGGTGTTTTCGGGCACGATTGCGATTCTGGTCGCGATCATCCTGTTCGTCTCGACCTTCTTCACGCGCACGCGCATCCCGTGGTTGCCCAAGGCCCCGGCGGCGATGGGGCGGTTTTCGGCGCGCGCCTTCCTCAACGACGTGAAACATGCACTGTCGAACCGCAATTACGTGCTGCTGCTCGCCAGCCTGTTCTTCCTGTCGCTGATGCAGGGCGTGCGTGGCGGGCTGTGGATCTACACCGCGGCGTTCTTCTGGCAGCTGACCAACGCGCAGATCACATGGTTCGCGCTGGGCAGTTTCATCAGCTATTCGTGCGGATCGCTGATCGTCGCGCGGGTGCACCGGCGGTTCGACAAGCGCCATACCGGCGCGGTCGCGGTCATGGTCTATTGCATCGGCCCGGCGCTGCCGCTGGCACTCGGCTGGGGCGGCGTGCTCAGCGCGCAGACCCCCGGCATCCTCGTCATCCTGATCGGCTTCTCGCTGCTCCAGCATCTGCCGTTCAGCCTGATGACGACGACGATGTTCTCAGCGCTGGCCGACATCGCCGACGAGAACGAATTGCGCTTCGGCGAGCGGCAGGAGGGCGTGCTGTTCTCGACACAGACGTTCTTTGCGCGGATCGACCAGGCGGTGGGTGCCGCGCTGGCCGGGTGGGTATTGTACCTCGTAGCTTTCCCGTCGGCAGCGGTGCCGGGGCATGTCGCCGCATCGACGCTGCACGGGCTTGCAGGAGCCTTCGTGCTTTCGACCTTGCCCGGGCTTGTCGCGGCGATCTTCTATGCAAAGCTCGGTCTGACGCGCGCGACCTATGACGCCACCAGACGCGGCCTCGATGCCGTGACGGATTGAAGTCTTAGTTACGACAGATCGACGCTGGACTATTGCAAGCCCTTGCACTGCATGCCATCCTCCGATTCGTTCGAATGTCCAAAGACTGCGGAAGCAGCGTGACGACGTCCGGAAGACGAATTCTTTAAGGGGAAACACCATGCCGTCTCGTCGCTACCTGTTGACCGCCCTTGCCGGAACGTCCGCCCTGGTCTTGCCCACAGTCGCGATTGCGCAGACGGCAGCAGCGCCAGTCCCGGCCCCGGCGAGCGATACTGCGAGCGATACCGGCGACATCATCGTTACCGCCCAAAAGCGCGAGGAGAGCTTGCAGTCGGTTCCGATCAGCATTCAGGCGCTGAGCGCAAAGCGGCTCGACGAGCTGCAGGTCCGCAATTTCCAGGATTACGTCCAGTTCCTCCCCAGCGTCAGCTTCGCACGCGGCTCGACCGGCGTTCCGGGCAACGTCTCGACCAGCTTTCGCGGGATCGCTACCGACGCCGGCCTCGTCGCCAGCGCGACGCTGCCGACGGTCGGCATCTATCTGGACGAACAACCGGTCACGTCGATCGTCGGCTCGCTCGACATTCATGCCTATGACATCGCCCGCGTCGAAGCGCTCGCCGGGCCACAGGGGACGCTGTACGGCGCATCGGCCGAGGCTGGCGTCATCCGGATCATCTCCAACAAACCCGATTCGACGAAGTTCAGCGCCGGTGTCGATTTCGAGGCGAACCAGATCTTCAAGGGCGGCGCGGGCGGCATGGCGGAGGGCTTCGTCAACGTGCCGATCGTCAAGGACCGAATCGCGTTGCGCGCGGTCGGCTGGTACAACCATACCGGCGGGTACATCGACAGCATCCGTCGCTCGCGCACGTTCGCTTCGTCCGGCATCACCCAGACCTCGCTGGTCGGCGACAACCTCAATTCCTCCGACGTCTATGGCCTGCGCGCGCAGCTCGGGATCGAGCTGGACGACAACTGGACGGTCACGCCGTCGGTCAACTACCAGAAATCGACGTGGGACGGGCCGTACCGCTCCGACGACGACAAGGCCGGCGTGCTCAAGGTCGCGCATTTCTATCCGGAGTTCGGCCGCGACGAGTTCTACCAGGCCGGCGCGACGATCACCGGCAAGGTCGCCGATTTCGACATCACCTATGCCGGCTATTACATGGATCGCCGCTTCGCCAGCCAGAACGATTATTCCGACTATGGCTTCTATTACGACGCGATCGCCGGCTCGGGCGCGGGCGTCGTCGACGATGCCGGCAAGCTGATCGACCCGTCGCAATTGTTCAACAACAACCGCCATTCGACCAAGCTCAGCCAGGAATTCCGCGTCGCATCGCCGCACGACGCGCGCTTCCGGGTTCTCGCGGGGCTGTTCTACCAGCGCCAGACCGAACTGGGCGAGGACGACTATCTGACGCCCAACTTCGCCACGCGCCTGTCGGTGCCCGGCCGCCCCGGCCAGGTCTGGCTGACGCGGCAGAACCGGGTCGATCGCGACTATGCCGCATTCGGCCAGGCCGAGTTCGACGTGACCGACAAATTGACGATCACCGGTGGCCTTCGCGCCTACAAGTTCAACAACGATCTGGTCGGCTTCTACGGCGTGAACACGACCTATTTCGGGACCGGCGTGCGCCAGTGCCTCGGGCCCAAGACCGGCCCGTACGGGGTCGGCGTGGCGGTCGTGCCGGGAACGCCGTGCACCAATCTCGGCATCCTCAACGCCGACGGCACGATCTCGCCGAGGCGGTCAAAGGGTGACGGCCTCACCTACCGCGCCAACGCGACTTACAAGTTCGATCCCGATCATCTGGTCTATGCCACGATCTCGAGCGGCTTCCGGCCGGGCGGCATCAACCGTGGCGGAGCGGCGGCAGCGTTCGATGCCGACAAGCTGACCAATTACGAAATCGGCACCAAGAACAGTTTCCTCGATCGGCGCGTGACGCTCAACGTCACGGCCTTCTGGGAAGACTGGAAGAACGTGCAGGTGACCTATGCGCCCCAGAACAGCTTCGGCGTCGCGGTCATCACCAACGCGGGCGGCGCGCGCTCGCGCGGGATCGAGGGCGATGTGTCGTGGCGCGCCCCGGGCGGCTTCTCGCTCACCGCCAACGCGACCTATGTCGATGCCAAGCTGACCGCGCCGCTGTTCACCGGAGGCACTGACCCGAGCGCGGCGGCAGGCACCAGGCTGCCGCTGACGCCGCGCTTCAAGGGCTCGGTAATCGGCCGCTACGAATTCGATACGGGATCCTGGCGCAGCCATGTGCAGGGGTCAGCCGCCTATATCGGCGACCGGATCGCGACGCTGCCCACCGCCGATTCGGCCAAGCTCGGCATCAGCCGGGCCTATACCCAGATCGACGCGAGCATCGGCGCGAGCCGGAACGGCACGACGGTCGAGATCTACCTGCGCAACCTGAACGACGTGCGCGGCGAACAGAGCCGTTCGGCGCAGTGCAACATCAATTACTGCGGTCCGTCGAAAGTCGACCGGGACGGTGAAATCTACCGCATCTACAACCAGCCGCGGACGATCGGCATACGCTTCGGGCAGAAGTTCTGACGCGATCTCAGCCGAGCGCATCCTCGGGTTCGGCCTTGCCCAGCGTTTCGGGCAGGGCCAGCCAGATCGCCATGCCGATGAGATAGATGATCGCGCCGCACGCCATCGTCCATTGCAGCCCGATCCGCGGGCTGGCGAAGGCGAAGAACAGCGGCGCGCCCATCGCGACGATGTGGCCTGCGTGGAACAGCGCCGCGCCGTGCGGGCGCAGGCGTTCGGGGAAAAGCTCGGCGAACCAAACGCCCCAGGCCGAAGTGCACGATAGCCCGAAGCCGAAGGCGAACGCGACCATGTCGAGCGCGCGCCCGGTGAACCCGCCGAACAGGAAGGCGACGATCGCGACCGCGCACAACGCGTAGCCCGAAGCGGCGCTGCGCCGGCCGAAGCGGTCGGACAGCCACGCCCAGAAGAATCCGCCGATCAGCGATCCCCCGCCGAGCAGGGCGACGACCGCGCCGATCCGCCACGCGTCGAACGCGAGCGCCTGCTTCAGGTACAGCGTCACGAAGGCGGCGAACAACTGGTAGGCGTTGAAATCGATTCCCGAGAGCAGGATGCAGCCGAGCGTCAGCCAGCGCCAGCGCGGCGAGAGCATCGCCCGCCAGCCGCCGGGGCGCGTGCCCGCCACAACCGGCGTTGCGGCCCGCCAGCCGTCAGGCACGAGCAGGTACGCCAGCGGTGCGACCAACAGCGGCACCGCACCGAGCCACATCAGCGCATGCCAGTGCGCATCGCCCAACGCCCCGCCGAGCGCGCCGAGCAGAATGTTCGACAGCGGATACATCGCCGAATTGAGCGCGATCAGACGCCCGCGCACCGACGCCGGAAACAGCGCGACGACCAGTCCGGTCGCCACGACATAATAGCCGCCGAGCGCCGCGGACATCAGCGCGCGCACCCCGAACCACGGCGCAAAGCCGGTCGCCAGCGCCTGCAAGACGGCAAACCCGCCGATCGTCGCCGCGATCGCCGTCACCGCGCGCCGCTGGCCCGCCCAGGCGACGAAGCCCGCCCAACCGAACGCGCCGACCGTGACGCCGATATTCTGCGCGACCGACAGATTGGCGGTGTCGGTCAGCGTGAAGCGATAATCCGCGACCAGATACGGCCGGACATAATCGACCACGTTGAAATTGTAGCAGTAGAACAGATACCCGAGCAGGACGACGCCATAGGCGGCCACGCGTCGGGCGAGGCTGACGCGCTCAGCCACCCGGCGCCGCGCGATAGACCTGGGCGAGCACGCCGACCTCATCGAACACCGTCCACTCCTCGACGATGCGGCCGTCCGCGCCGAAGCGGCAATGCGTCATGCCGGGGATGGCGATCGGCACGCCCGAGGGCAAGTCGCCGAACCACGCGCCGCTGCGGCTGGTCCCGGCAAGTTCCCAACGCACCGCCGCGATGACGCCGTCGACTTCCTCCGACCAGCAGACATGGCCGATCGTCATGCGCGCATCGGGCAGCGCGGCGAGCAGCGCCAGGTGCAGCGCGCGGATACCGGGCACGCCCTCGCCGACACGCCCGCCCGCCGTGTGCAGCCGCACGGAGGCATCGTAATGCACCGCCAGCTGATCGAGCATGCGGCGGTTCCAGATGTCGTGGAACAGGTGGCACAGATGCTGTTGCAGCGTCTCGCGGGGTTCGTCGAGCGGCAGCGGCGGCGTCTGCCCGTCGAGCCGCACCGGCCAGCCGCGCACATAGAGTTCGCCCGGCGGCATGCTCGCCACCCGGCGCGCGGCGTCGTGCAGGTCGATCCCGAGCTGGCGCACGAGCGCGCCGTTGTCGCGCGCCAGCCATTCGGTATGGATCCGGCCGTTCAGCGAGATGCAGTCGGCGCAGAACCGGATCGTGGCGCTTCTTCCGGTCGCCGGGCCATAGACCGTGGCGCCGACGTTCAGCCCCGTACCGAAGCCGAGATGGCTGGTATAGAAGCCGTCGCGAGCATTGCCGCTCCACGCGATGTTGAGGAAGTGATTGTCGAGATCTGGCGACGACGCCATCGATATCGTCGTGCCCTGTACCACCCGGTCCACGCCGCGTCCGACATCGGTCGCCGTGTAGACGACGCAATTCGGATCATACGTCTCGTAGATCAGCCCGATCGCACCATCGATCCAGATGCGTCGCGTGATCTTGACGATATAATCGACGATGTCGGCATAATCGTCGGGAAACCCGGCGAGGTCACGATCGGGCCGGGCGGCGGCGGCGAGCAGGGCGGTCTCGGTCGCGTGGCGCACCTGCGTGACCGCCGGCCGCGGCACCATCCGGAATGGAAAGTCCGCCACTGTTGCGCGCTCGTTCACTAAATCGCCTCTTACGCTTGCCTCTTCGCAATGGTGAAGGCATGTCACCGGTAATGCAAGCGCCTGCAACTAAACGCGAGGGACAATGACGATCGATTTCCAGGCCGAAAAGGCGATCGTGCGCGCACTTCATGTCGAATTGGCAACGGCCACGCCGGACACCGTTGGCGCGATCCTGGCGAAGCATGTCGCGCCGGACTGGCATTGGCGCGGCATGCACCCGTTCCACGAGCAGCACGGCGCGGCGGCGGTCGCAGGGGTGTTCTGGCAGCCGTTGCTGGGCGCGATGACCCGGCTCCAGCGGCGCCCCGATATCTTCATGGCCGGACTGAACGAGATTGACGGCTTCGAAAGCCGCTGGGTCGTCCAGATGGGCCATTTGATGGGTCTGTTCGATCGGCCGTTGCTCGGCATCCGGCCGACCGGGCGGATCGTCATGCTGCGCTTCGTCGAATTCAACAGGGTGGAGGACGGGCGCATCGCCGAAACCGCGATGTTCGTGGACTTGCCGCATCTGATGATCCAGGCCGGGCAGAACCCCTTCCCTCCGCAGACCGGGGCGAACCTCGTCCAGCCCGGGCCGATGACGCATGCCGGGCTGATGTACGAAGCGCAGGATCCGGCCGAAGGCCGCGCCACGCTGGCTGCGATCAACGCGATGCTCAACAATCCGTTCACTTCGGTCGATGGCGTGACCGAGGAAACGCGGCTGCAACGGGCGTGGCACGACGACATGATCTGGTGGGGCCCGGCCGGGATCGGCGCGACCTACACCATCCCGCGCTACATCAAGCAGCATTGCGAGCCGTTCGACGACGCGTTGCACGACGGCTACCGCTTCAACGGGCACCTGTGCCGGATGGCGGAGGGGCATTTCGGCGGCTTCTTCGGCTGGGCCAATCTGACCGTCCGCAATGCTGGCGGCTATCTCGGCATGACGGCCGGCCCGGGGCCGAGCGAGATGCGCGTCGTCGATCTCTACCGCGAACAGGACGGAAAGCTGGCGGAGAACTGGATTTTCATCGACATCCTGCATTACCTTGCACTGCAGGGACTCGATGTGCTCGGTCGGATGGCGTCGATCAGAGACTATCAAGCCGTGAACCTATAGATCGGAGGCGCAGATCGGGCTTTCTGATTCAGGCTCGGCACGGCGCAGTCGCTCAATCTCAAGCTGCCCCGGCATCATGTCGCCGTTGCCGGGGAAGGCCGATTCAAGATCGCCTTCCGCGTGCGCCACACGTTGACATGCAGGTCGAGATCGCGCGCTGCCTGTGCTGCGGGAACGCCCCGCTCCAAGAGCGGCTTCACCGCCTCGAGCTTGAACTCCCGGCTGCTCTTCCGTCGCTGCGTTTAAACCCTCCGGTTCCGAAAAACACCGTATCCTAGTGTCCATCGGCCGGCAGTAGCTCATCGACACCGTTGGACCCCTTAGCCTCGGATCGAAACTATCTGGTGAGACATTGCCGACACCGCTAGCATGATCTCTTAAGCGGCCCCCATGGCCGACGCATCCGTTCGGCCGGGGACCGTGCAGCATGATGACGGTATTGAGCGACGACGAGCGGGCGATGCTCGGCGGTGAAGCCGGCGCGGGCACGGCGATGGCGATGGAATTGCTGGTCGCCTATGCCGACGCGATC
>CAXTJX010000029.1:0-28132 GCA_964244765.1 uncultured Sphingomonas sp.
GTCGGTCCTCGCAAGCCGACGTGTCGCAACATCAGTCTTGCCCGGTCACACCGGATGAACAACCTCCTGAAAACTAACACCTAGAGCGTGACCGGGGCATGTTGGATCATCGGCACGGCGGTGATGTTGGCGCGATGCAAAGCGCGAGGAGAGAGCTATGCCAAAGCATCGTGACCGACGAGCAACGCCGCATCGCGTCAAAAGCGCCCTGCCGCGCAGGAACCCATCAAAGTAATACTTTGATGGGTTCCCGTAGCGGGCGCCCAAAGGGCGATGACGCTGGTTCAGCAGGGTCCGATCACGCTCTAGGACGGATCGACATTTAGAGCGGGATGACGTTGCAGTGGATCGGCAAGGATGCACATTGAGTTGATTTGTGATTCTACGTGCTGGCCGGTTTGTAGGCGGCAGTGATGACCAGACCATATTCGATGGACCTTCGAGAGCGGGCGATTGCGCGGGTGTTGGCAGGTGAGAGCGTTCGTTCGGTGGCGGCGGTGTTGAGCATCAGCGCGGCGACGGTGGTACGCTGGTCGGGTCGGCACCGTGCGACGGGGAGCGCGGCCCCTGGCAAGATCGGTGGACACAAGGTGGGCGTCTTATCGGGACACCCGCGACTGGCCGATCGAGCGCGCCCAGCGCGACGTCACCTTGCGGGCTTGTCGCCGAGTTGGCCGAGCGCGGCGTGAAGGTCGATCATGTGCAGGTCTGGCGGTTCGTCCATGCCGAGGGCCCGAGCTTCCAAAAAAAAGCGTGCTGCCCGCCAGGCAACTGCGGCCGTGGATCGCAAGGCGACGAGCGCAGTGGCAGAAGTATCAGGGACGACTCGATCCGCGTCGCCTCGTCTTCATCGATGAGACTTGGGCAAGGACGAACATGGCCCCGCTGCGCGGCTGGGCACCCAAGGGCAAGCGCCTTCACGCCAAGGTGCCCTACGGCCATTGGCGCACGATGACCTTCCTCGCGGCGCTTCGCTGCGATCGGATCGACGCCCCTTGCGTGCTGGACCAACCGGTCAACGCGCAGAGCTTCACCGATTATGTGGAGCAGTGCCTCGTCCCCACGCTTTCGCCCGGCGACGTCGTCGTCATGGACAACCTGTCGAGCCACAAAAAGCCTGCCGTGCGCACCGCTATCCGCAGCGCCGGCGCACGGCTGCTCTTCCTGCCGCCCTACAGCCCCGACCTCAACCCGATCGAACAGGTCTTCGCCAAGCTCAAGCCTGCTGCGAAAAGCTGCCGAGCGAACACACGAGCAAACATGGCGGCGTATCGGATCACTCCTGAACGCCTTCCCGCCAAGCGAATGCGCCGCATACCTCACCAACTCAGGATACGCTGCAACCTAATGTCAGCGCGCTCTAAGGGATGGCGGCCATCTCCTCCTACCCCCGCATCGCGGTGCCCAGCAGCTCGGACGTTACCGGATATCCCAGATCGTCCGGGATACACAGGCGGTCCTCCCCGTCCCGCGCCGCGATCCACGGCGTCACCGCGCGGATCTCGTGCGCGGCGGCATCCGCTGCCGCCACCGCGAAGCTGGCGAATTGCGCGAGGCGTTCGAGATTGCGGCGCGTCGGGAAGATGATCCGCGCGCGGCCCGCATCGGCTTCGTCGAGCACGCCTTGCGCGGTCGACCAGAGGACGCGGACATTCTCGGTATCGTCGACCACCGGATCGGGCGCGTCCGCCGGCAAGCGCGCGAGGTAGAAGCGCGTGTCGAAGATGCGGCCGCCGGGGTGCGCCGGGAGCCAGCGGGCGAACGCGACGAGCGCGCCCGGATCGAGCGTCAGGCCGAGATCGTGCAGCGCCGCGCCGAAGCTCGCGCCCCCGTGCAGCGCCGCGCGCAAGGTCGCGAGCGCGGCGGGCGGCATCGCGGGCAAGCCCACGCCCACGCCCGCCTCTTCCACCGTCTCGCGGATCGCGGCGATGCGCGCGGCCATGTCGTCCGGCTCGCCGTCGAAGGTCGCCGCCAGCGCGCGGTCGCCGGGATCGATCCGGCCGCCGGGAAACACCAGCGCACCGCCGGCGAACACCATCGCCCTGGAGCGCTCGACGAACAGCAGTTCCGGCACGCCCCCACGCTCGCGAAACAGCACCAGCGTGGCGGCGGGGATCGCTTCCTGGATCTCGCCGCTCATGCGCGGAACGCCCAACGCAGCGTGCTGGCGACGCCATAGGTGCCGGCGCGGATCAGCGGCCGTCCGAGACTTGGCTGTGCAAGCCCGTGCATCGCGCGCGCCCAGCCGGGAAGCAAGTCGATCGCCGCCTGCATCGTGATCGCCTGGAACGGGCCCGCCGCGAGCGACGGCGCGGGCTGATCGAGCAGCACGCGCGCGACGTCGCGGGTGCGGGCATCGACCAGCAGGTCGGGGCGCATGTCGGTCATGATGCGCTGCGCGTCGGCGCGCGTCTGCGGCACGGGCGAGACGCCGAGCGGCCCGGCGATGCGCGCCATTTCGGCGACGTAGCGGTCCTGGTCGGCGCGCGACATCATCGGTTCGCCATAGCGGATCCAGCTATCGAGGAAACTCAGCACTTCGCAGACATGCACCCAGGCGAGCAATGCCGGATCGTCGGCGCGGTACGGCGTTGCGTCGGGCAGCGTGCCGCCGACCCTGGCATGGATCGACGCCACGCGGGCTAGCAGGGCGCGCGCATCGTCGGGCGCGCCGAAGGTCGTCGTGGCGATGAAGTGCGCGGTGCGGCGCAGGCGGCCCTGCATGTCGTCGCGAAAGTTCGAATGGTCCCACACCCCGGCGAGTACCTTGGGGTGAAGCATCTGCAGCAGCAAGGCGGCGATCCCGCCGACCAGCATCGACGTGACGTCGCCGTGCACGCGCCATGCAACCGAATTGGGCGGGAACAACGCGTCGTCGCGGCGCTGCACCGGCGTCTCGCCGCGCGCCTTGTCGTTGAACAGCGCGCGAACCTGCCCGACGATCAGGCCCTTCAACGGGCGGGCGAGGCGATCGGCCGGCGACATGCGCTTTCTGTGCCCGAAGCGCGGGCGCGGGGATAGGGTTATAGCGCGGCGACGAACGCCCGCGCCCGCACCGTGTCGGGCGTGTCGCCCGCCGCATAGAGTGCGATACCGAGGCCGAAGCCGTGCGCGCCGGCCGCGCGCCACGGCGCCATCGCATCGTGCTTGAAGCCGCCGACCACCAGCAGCGGCACGTCGCGCGGGATGACGGCGTGCTGTGCCTTCGACACACCGGGCGTGGCGGCCTCGGCCGGGAACAGCTGGAGGCCGCTGGCCCCGGCGGCGAGCGCGGCGAAGGCTTCGCTCGGCGTGAAATAGCCGGGTAGCGAGACCAGCCCGGCCGCCGCGCTCGCCGCGATCACCGCCGTGTCGGTGTTGGACGAGATGATGAGCCGCGCGCCGGTCGCCGCGACCTGTCCGACCTGCTCGACCGTCAGCACGGTGCCCGCGCCGACCAGCACCAGCGCGGGATAGCACCCGGCGAGCGCGGCGATGCTCGCCAGCGGATCGGGCGAGTTGAGCGGCACTTCGATCAGCGTGAAGCCCTTCCCGACCAGCACGTCGGCGATGGCGACGACCTCGGCGGGCGTCACCCCGCGCAGGATCGCGACCAGCGGGCAGCGCGCCATCGCGGTGGCGAGAACCTCTGCGGCGAATTGGGGGGTCAGGATGCACGCACGAGATTCCAGATGGCGGTGATTCCGGCGAGGAAGACGCGGTGGCTGTCGACCGCGACGGCGCCGACGAGGCGATCAGGCGACGAAGCCCTTGTAAGCGATCTCGCCCGCCGCGAGCATCTGCCGCGCCTTCCACACGATCTGCCGGAACCGGTGCGCTCGCCCTTGTACCAGCCATTGAGCATCGGCCTGACCGATAGCGCGATGGCGGGGGAGGTTCACCGTAGCGGCTGCCATCAGGCACGCGGGCATGGTCTTGTCGCAGCCGATCGTCAGCACCTCGACCAAACCGAGATACGCCAGATTGCGGTCGAGCTCGGTGGTCGGGCGCTTGCCGGTCTCCTGGATCGGATGCAACGGAAATTCGAGCGGGATGCCGCCCGCCTCGCGAATACCGTCCTTGACGCGCTGCGCGAGGACGAGGTGATGGCGGTTGTACGGTGCCAGGTCGCTGCCGGTCTGCGCAATGCCGACGATCGGGCGGTTCGACTGCAATTTCTCGATCGACAGGCCGTAATGAGATAGCGCTCAAGATAGAGCGCGGTCATGTCCAGATTGTCGGGATCGTCGAGCCAGGCACGCGAGCGCAGGCCAGCGGCGTCGGCCGATCCCGGCTTGATGACAAGTCAGTCAGCAGATACAAAGCTTACTTATCAGATAAAGAAATCGGTAAATGCAGATGATTGTCGCGACAACGGAAGGCGGCGCACCGATCAGGCTCGGTCTGGTCGGCATCGGCAAGATCGCGCGCGACCAGCACCTTCCCGCCATCGCGGCCATACGGGACTTCGCGCTCGTCGCGACGGCTAGCCGCCATGCCGGGCTGGAGGGGGTGCCGGGCCATCCCGACATCGCCGCGCTGATCGCCGGCGGGCACGATCTCGCCGCCGTGTCGCTATGCACGCCGCCGCTCGGCCGCCATGCCATCGCGCGGCAGGCGATCGACGCGGGGCTGCACGTCATGCTCGAAAAGCCGCCGGGCGCGACGATCTCCGAAATTGTCGCCCTGGCCGAGCATGCCGCGCACAAGGGCGTGACGCTGTTCGCGACATGGCATTCGCGCGAGGCGGCGGCGGTCGATGCGGCGCGAGACTGGCTCGCGACGCGGCGGATCGTCTCGGTGCGGATCGACTGGCGCGAGAATATCCGCGTGTGGCATCCGGGGCAGCAGTGGATCCTCGCGGCGGGCGGGTTCGGCGTGTTCGATCCCGGCATCAACGCGCTGTCGATCGCGACCGCGATCCTGCCCGGCGCGTTGCGGGTCGAGGAGGCCAGGCTGCACGTCCCCGCCAACCGCGCCGCGCCGATCGCGGCGTCGCTGGAAATGGTGCTGGACGACGAGGTGCCGGTCGCGGTCGAGTTCGACTTCCTCCAGACCGGCCCGCAACGCTGGGACATCGTCATCGAAACGGATGACGGCACGCTCGCGCTGCACGAGGGGGGGCGGCGGCTGACGATCGACGGGGTGCCGGTGAGCGAGGGCGCGAACGACGAATATCCGCGCCTGTACCGCCGCTTCGCCGGGCTGATCGCGCGCGGGGCCGGCGATGTGGACCTGCGACCGCTGCACCTGGTGGCGGACGCGTTCCTGGTCGGGCGAGTCGTTCCGGCCGCCGCGTTCGATTTCTGAGGAACTGACGAGGAACACCACCCGCCGTCAACTGCTGCAAGCCGGGCTCGCTTCAGGATCGCCATGGTCGCGTTCGCCGCGCCGTGCTGACCACCGCCAGCAGGAATGAGCCGACGCGCCTACCCGATGCGCGTGAGCGGGCGAACGGCCGTCTGCGGATACGAAACGGGCTCGACCGCGAGCGCCGCTTCGCCCTCGATCGCGCGCAGCAACGCGATCAGCGCCGCTTCGGCGTCGGAGCAGCCGCCGTGCCGGTTGCTCGGTTGGGCATCGTCCGGCGACGCCGCCTCGATGAAGCAGCTTCCCCAACTGTCCGCCAGCGCAAGCACCGGCTCGACGAACGGATAGCCGGCGTTGACGACGACCGAGGCGAACGGGAGCCTGGTCGCCGGACCGAGCCGCGCCTGCGCAGCGATGCTTTCCTGTCCGAAGTTCATGCTGAGCGGCGACACCAGCACCGCGCCGGCGATGCGCGTCATGTAGCTGCGCGGCGACAATTGCGCCCACCACGCCACCGCCAGGCACGCCACACCCCGCGCGAGGATGACCGCCGGCCGCTCTCGCCGCGCGAAGCTGCGGTCGAGCTGCAACGCCCAGCGCCCGCTATGGAATTTCGCAAGGTCGAGCTCGATCTCGGGCAGCCCCGGGTAGCGCGACGCATCCCCCTTGGCCATCACGCAAACCGCGTGCGCACGATCGATCGTCCGGCTATCGTCCATGACGGCTATCCTTTCGGTGCCCACGACCGTCAGACCCGGGACCGAAAATCTGGGCATCGCCGAGTCGGATCGCATGATCGAAGGCTATTCCTACCCGATCGATAGGCAATATGGCTTGCGCCGGAATGACGCGGTGAAACGCCAAACGGAAAATCGGCCGAACCTTGCAGTCAGTCGCGCGACGCCGCCCTCCGGTCGCGCACGACCTTCACTCCGATCCAGCCGACCATGGCTGACCTAAATCTATCCCGCAATTACCGCCCGCCGGCCCAGCGCCGTCGCCAGCGCGACATGCCGACGCTCTACCGTCTCGCTGTAGAGCGCCACGTCCGGCGCGGCGACGGTCAGCATCAGCGCGGCCCCGTCATCGGCCAGCGACGATCGTTGCAGCGGGCCGGCCAGCCCGCCGCTCATGCGCTGGCCGAGGCGCATCGCGAGGCCCCAGTGGATCGCGCGCTTCAAGTCGGCGGGCAAGGCCAGCACACCGAGCGGTTCGGGCGTATTCACTCCGCCGCCCAGGCTGGTGAACAGCGCCTGCGCGACCAGCGCCCTGCCGCGCGCATCGATCGCCACCCAATTGCCGTGGAGCGCGATCTCGACGCCGCGTTCGGCGCGGAATTCAGGGTTGGCGCGCCAGCCGACATCGGCCAGCAGGCACGCCGCCAGTCGCAGCCGCGCCATCGCCGGATCGTCGCGCGTGAACAACGGCGCGATCCAGCCGTCGAGCAGGTCGCCATGCTCGGCGAAGCGCCCGTGGCGGCGGCCTTCGTCGCGGGCCGCGACGATCAGCGGGTCCTGCGCGCGCACGCCGTCATCGAGCGCGCCGTAGAGCAGGCCCTCGCGCAGGCCGAAGGCGGAGACGATCGTCGCCTCGGTATGCAGATGCTTGAGCAGTACGGTGAGCAAGGCGGCGGCATCGCCCAGGCTCGACGCACGCCCCGCCGACAGGCCGGGAACGGCGCGCAGCCAGCTCTTGGGCACATGGCTGATCGTACGGCCCATCCGCGCGACCGCGTCCGCCGACATGGCATATTGATGGATCACCGGCAGCGGATAGCTGTTGAGGTGCATGTCGAGCCGCGCGAGCGAGCGCCACGATCCGCCGACCAGGTACAGCGGCAAGGCTCCCTCTTTCTCTCCGGCCGCCTTGCCGGTCCAGCCGGCGGCGTCGAGCGCCTTGGCGACCTTGCGCTGGAGCGCGCCCGGCCCCAGCGCGCGGATCGCGGCGATGCGCAGCACGCCGAGCGGGAACGACACGCGCTCGCGCACTTTCCCCCCGCGCACGCGGATCAGTTCGAGGCTGCCGCCGCCGAGATCGCCGACGATGCCGTCCGCCAGCGGGATGGCGGAGAGGACACCGTAGCCGGCGGCGGTCGCTTCCTGCTCGCCCGACAGCAGCTCGACGTCGAGGCCGAGATCGCGCGCGGCGGCGAGCAGGACGTGGCCGTTCGAGGCATCGCGCACGGCGGCGGTGGCGACGGTGCGCAGGCCGGTCACCTCCATTTCGCGCGCCACGGCGGCGAAGCGGGCAAGCGCGTCGGCCGCGACATCGAGCGCCGGTCCCGCGATCGCGCCGGTTTCGGCCAGGCCGCGCCCGAGCCCCGCCATGACCTTTTCGTTGAACAGGATCGCGGGCAACCGTTCCGGCCCCTGATAGACGACCAAGCGGATCGAGTTGGAGCCGATGTCGATGATGCCCGTGCGGGGTTCCCCCGTCGTCTCCACCCCGGGCTTGCGGAACAGGAGGGTCGCCATCCCCGGCCTAACGCCGGTTGCGCAGCGAGAGTTTCGGCACCGATCCGCTGACGGCGAGCGAGGCGCCACGCCCCGACAGCGACGGGTTGGTCATGAAATAGCGATGGAGGTTGAACGGCCGGTCGCCGGGTTCGACGCGGACATAAGAGCCGTCGGCCTGCAATTCCCAGCTCTGTTCGTTGTCGATGAGATTGGCGACCATCACCTGGTCGAGGATCTGGTCGTGCACGGTCGCATTCTCGATCGGCAGCATATATTCGATGCGCCGGTCGAAATTGCGCGGCATCCAGTCGGCCGACGAGATGAACAGGCACGCGCCGTCGTTCGGCAACGCCTTGCCGTTGCCGAACGCCCATATGCGGCTGTGTTCGAGGAAGCGCCCGATCACCGACTTGACGCGGATATTCTCGGACAGGCCGGGCACGCCGGGTTTCAGGCAGCAGATGCCGCGGATGACGAGGTCGATCTGCACCCCCGCCCCGCTCGCTTCGTAGAGTTTCTCGATCACGGCGGGATCGACCACCGAATTCATCTTGGCCCAGATCGCCGCGGGCTTTCCCGCTTTGGCATTGGCGATCTCGTCGTCGATCAGGCGCACCAGGCGCGGGCGCAGATCGCGCGGGCTGAGGCTGATCAGCGCCATGTTCTCGGGTTCGACATAGCCGGTGATGTAATTGAACATCTGCGCCGCATCGCGCCCCAGCCGGGGATCGGCGGTGAAGAAACTGATGTCGGTGTATACCTTCGCGGTGATCGGATGGTAATTGCCGGTGCCGAAATGGCAATAGGTGCGGTACTGCCCCGCCTCGCGGCGCACGACCATCGACACCTTGGCGTGCGTTTTCCAGTCGATAAAACCGTAGACGACCTGCACCCCGGCACGCTCCAGCGCGGAGGCCCAGAGCAGGTTCTGCTCCTCGTCGAAGCGCGCCTTCAACTCGACCACGGCGGTGACCGACTTGCCCGCCTCGGCCGCGGCGATCAGCGCGTTGATGACGGCAGGCTGTTTGCCGGCGCGGTACAACGTCTGTTTGATCGCGACGACGTCGGGGTCGTTCGCGGCCTGTTTGAGGAAGGCGAGCACTACGTCGAACGTCTCGTACGGGTGATGGACCACGATGTCCTTGGCGCTGATTGCCGCGAAACAGTCGCCGCCATAGTCGCGGATGCGTTCCGGGAAGCGGGGCGCGAACGGCGGGAACTTCAGGTCGGGGCGGTCCTCGTCGACGATCGCCTCCAAGTCGCCGACGCCGAGGAACGCGCCGCTTTCGGTGACGAACGCGTCCGCGCCGCCCAGCTCCGCGCGCAAGGCGCCGCCGAGCGGCTTGGGCATTCCGCTTTCCAGCTCCAGCCGGATGACGCGGCCACGACGGCGGCGCTTGATCGCGTTGGCGAAGTAGCGGACGAGGTCCTCCGCTTCTTCCTCGATCTCGATATCGCTGTCGCGCAGCACGCGGAATTCGGCGCCGCCGATGACGCTGTAGCCGGGGAAGATCAGCGTCGCGAAGCGCTTGACCAGCGATTCGACCGCGACATAGCGCGCCTTCTCGCCCGGCAGGCGCAGGAAGCGCGGCATCGGGGCGGGCAGCATCACCAGCTCGCGGATCGGCTCGTCGTCGGACAGGCGGACGAGGTCGAACATCACCGCCAGGCCCTTGTTGGGCATGAACGGAAACGGATGCGCCGGGTCGAGCGCCTGCGGGGTGAGGATCGGGAAGATCTGTTCGCGGAACTGCGTTTCGAGCCAGTGGAGATCGTCCGCCGACAGTGCCTCGTCGATGGTGCGCGAGCTGAGCACGGCGATGCCCGTCTCGGCGAGCAGGCGGCGCAGCGCTCGCCACACGTCGCGCTGGCTGGTCACCAGCGCGTCCGCCTCGGCGACGATCGCGGTGAGCTGCTGGCTCGACGTCATGCCGTCGGTCGACAGGCGGTCGACGTCCTGCAATTGCTGGCCCTTCAGCCCGGCGACGCGGACCATGAAGAACTCGTCGAGGTTCGACCCCGAGATCGACAGGAAGCGCAGCCGTTCGAGCAGCGGATGCGCCGGATTGCACGCTTCCTCCAGCACGCGCCGGTTGAAGGCGAGCCACGACAGTTCGCGGTTGAAATAGCGGTCGCTGCCCTCGCTGCCGGCGAACGGATCGTCGTCGTCATGGTCCAGGCTCGCGAGATGCGCCGGTCGAGTCATGGGGTTTCCGTCGATTCGGGGGCGTGACCGGGGAGCAGGCCCGCCTCGGACAATGTGGCGCGCGCGAGCGGGATCGACAAGCGTTTGTGGCGTTCCAGCACCGCCTGGTCGAGCAGATCGACCGTGCGCAGCAGCGCGATGTGCGTGCGTTCGACCCGCGACACCAGCCACTGGATCAAGTCGGGTCGCGCATCGAGGCCGCGCCGCAGGAACTGGCGCTCGAACAAAGCGCGCATCAAGTGTTCGTCCGGGTCGCCGATCCGCACCGTCGGGCTGGCGGCGAGGCGCGAGCGCAGATCGGGCAGCTTGATCGCCCATTCCGGCGGGGCCGCGTCGGCGACGATCACCACCGGGCGGCGTTCCTCCTGCGCGCGGTTCCAGGCGTGGAAGATCGCCGCCTCCACTTGCCGCTCGGCATCGTCGACCAGGCCGCCGCCGGTCTTCGCCGCGAAGATGCGGGCGAGCAGGCTGCGGCCCGACTTGCGCGGGCCGGTGACGACCACCGCCATCACCGGCCATGTGCTCCAGCGTTCCAGTTGTCGGACCCCGCTCGCGTTGGAATCGCCGATCAGGAATTCGTCGTCGCGGGGATCGGCCGGCCAATCGAACGGAAGCGCCATCTGTGCCGGTTGCATGGGGCGTCAGCCGGTGGAGTTGTCGGTCGCGGGCGGCACCTGACCGCCTTGCGACGGTGCGCCCGCCCGGCGGATGCGCAGCGTCGCGCCGCTGGCGGCGACGCTCCAGCCGCGCGCCTCCAGCGCGGCGCGCAGCACCGCCGGATCGGCATCGTAGGCGACGCGCATCACCGACACGCCGCCGATGGCGAGACTGGTGGTGATCGCCGAGCGCACGCCGGGCACGCCCTGCAACGCCGTCTCGGTCGCGGTGACGGAGCCCGCCGTGGGCGTGTCGACCTGCACGGTGACGACCGAGCCGGCCGACGTGGCCGGCGTATCGATGCCGAGATCGATCGGCACGACGCCGGTCGGGGTCGGGGTGGGCGTCGGCACCGCGACCGGCGCGACATAGGCGAGGCCGGAATCGCCCGTCAGCAGGCCGCCGCGCAACGCGGCCTGGTAGATATCGTCGATCCGCTTGACCCCGGCATCCAGCAGCACCGGCAGCGCATCGCCATTGTCGACGCGCAGGGTGAATTGCCCGAGCAAGCGGTTGTCCGGCCCGTGCCGCGCCTCGAACGCGCCGATGATCGGGCCGCCCGGCCATTCGCGCCGCAGCGTCACCTTGGGCACGAGGATATCCGTCGCGCCGTATTGGTCGAGGATCACGCGCCACCAGCCGCGCCCGGGCCGCTCGGTCTGGCCGAGGTTGAGCAGCAGCGCGTCGGAGCCGGTGCCGGTCGGCCGGACGTAATCGACCGCGCTGTTGCCGGTGCGGTAGCGCGTCCAGGCGTCCTGCCACGCCGTCTTCTGCTCGAAGCCGACCGCGGTGCCGCCGCTGATCTCGATCGGGATGGTCAGCATCGGCTGCGACCGGGCCGCCTCCGCCGCGACGCCTAGCAGCGCGCCCGCCCTGGCGCGGCTGAACAGCACGCCGAGCTTGGCGATATAGCGGTTGGGGCCGATCTGTTCGTTCTCGACGACGATGCCCGAAACCATGCCGTCGAGCGTGCCGTCCGACACCATGCCGCCGGTGCCGCCGAGCCGGCGCGACAGCATCTGCCAGCCCTTGCGCTGCGCGACGCGCCACCCGGCCAGCCGCGCGGCCGCGGCGGATTTGCCCGTCACGTCGACATCGATGCCGCCGACCTCGTAACTGCCCGAGCCGTCGGCGGAGGCGAGGCCCTGGTCGGGATCGTCGACTTGCGCCAGTACCAGCCCGCCGCTGGCCGCCAAGGCGAGGACCGCGGCGAAAGCCAGTGGACGAAAAAAGCGGCGGTTCGGCATGTCGCCGCCCTTTTGGCGAAGGAGGCGTGGAAATCCAAGCGGGATATGGCTAGGCGGGCGCAATGACCGAAGATCCGCGCCGGAACGGCCCCTATACCTATGCCGATGCCGGTGTATCGATCGCGGCGGGCAACGCGCTGGTCCGTGCGATCGGCCCGCTGGCGAGATCGACGCGGCGCTCGGGCGCGGATGCGGAACTGGGCGGGTTCGGCGGTTTCTTCGACCTGAAAGCGGCGGGCTTCGTCGATCCCCTGCTGGTCGCGGCGAACGACGGGGTCGGCACCAAGCTGAAACTCGCCATTGAGCATGACCGGCATGACGGCGTCGGCGTGGACCTGGTCGCGATGTGCGCCAACGACCTGATCGTACAGGGTGCCGAGCCGCTGTTCTTCCTCGATTATTACGCGACCGCGAAGATCGACGCAGGCGTGGCCGAGCGCGTCGTCGCCTCGATCGCCGAGGGGTGCCGGCAAGCGGGCTGCGCGCTGATCGGGGGCGAGACCGCCGAGATGCCGGGCATGTACGCGGCGGACGATTACGATCTGGCGGGCTTCTGCGTCGGCGCGGTCGAGCGCGACCGGGTGCTGACCGGGCGTGAGATCGCGGCCGGTGACGTGGTGCTGGGGCTGGCGTCGTCGGGGGTGCATTCCAACGGTTTCTCGCTGGTCCGGCGGTTGGCGGCGGACAAGGGCTGGAAGCTCGACCGTCCGGCCCTGTTCGACGCTGACGTGCTGCTGATCGACGCGCTGATGGCGCCGACGCGTATCTACGTGAAGGCGCTGTTGCCGGTGTTGCGCGAGGGCGCGATCAGGGGGCTGGCGCACATCACCGGCGGCGGCTTGCTGGAGAATATCCCGCGCGTGCTGCCCGAGGGTACGCACGCGCGGATCGACGCGGACGCCTGGCCGCAGCCGCGGCTGATGGCGTTCCTGCAAGCGCAGGGGAACATCGAGCCGGAGGAAATGGCGCGGACCTTCAATTGCGGGGTCGGGATGGTCGTGCTGGTGGCGGCGGGGGCGGTGGCAGGCGTGACAGCGGCGCTGACGGCGGCGGGCGAAACGGTGTTCCAAATCGGGACGGTCGAGGCCGGGGTGCGCGGCTGTACCGTTTCCGGGTCGGCCGAGACCTGGGGTGGTCGCGGCGACTGGACCGCGACGCATAAGCATGGGTGAGTCTTTCTCACTCCCCTCCCGCGAGCGGGAGGGACTCTTCTTGCTCCCCCCCGCGAGCGGGGGGGGGCTGGGGGAGGGCAATTTTCTTATGGCAAACGTCTGCAATTGGCGCACGCCCCTCCCCCGACCCATCCCGCAGACGGGAGGGGAGCAGTGAAGAAGGTCGGCATCCTGCTGTCCGGACGCGGCTCCAACATGATGGCGCTGGTCGAGGCTGCCGCCGGCTACAGCGTCGCGCTCGTCGCGTCCGACAAGCCCGAGGCTGCCGGCATCGCCTGGGCGCGCGACCACGACCTTGCGACCTTCGCGCTTTCGCCCAAGGGCATCTTCAAGGCCGACCATGAAGTCGCGATCGACCGCGCGTTGCGCGATGCCGGCGTCGAGATCGTCGCGCTCGCCGGCTATATGCGCTTGCTCTCCGACGATTTCGTCGCGCGCTGGCGCGGCAGGATCGTCAACATCCATCCTTCGCTGCTGCCAAAATACAAGGGCCTCGACACCCACGCCCGCGCGATCGAGGCGGGCGATTGTGTCGCCGGTTGCTCGGTCCATGTCGTGACCGAGGAGGTGGACGGCGGCGCGGTGCTCGGCCAAGCCGAGGTGCCGATCCTGCCCGGCGACACGCCCGACACGCTCGCCGCGCGCGTGCTGGCGGCGGAGCATCGCCTTTATCCGCATGTTCTGGCAGACTTCGTCGCGCGATGAGTCCCGATCCCGCCGCCACGCTCGCCAAGGTGCGTGCCCTCGCGCTCGCCATGCCCGAGGCCGACGAACGGCTGTCGCACGGCGCCCCCGGTTTCTTCGTCAAGAAAGGCCGGTTCTTCGCGTATTTCTGGCACGACCATCACGGCGACGGCGAGACGGTGGCGATCGTCAAGACCACCGGCCGCGACGAGCAGGCGATGCTGATCGAGAAGGACCCGGATTGCTATTACAGCCCGCCGTACATGGGCCCGTCGGGCTGGGTGGCGATGCGGCTGGACTCGGTCGACATGGATTGGGACCGCCTCGGCGACCGCATCGCGGCAAGCTGGGAATTGGTCGCGCCGCGCCGTCTGCTGGAGGCCGGCGGACGATGAGCGACGATTCGCAGCCCGAGCCCGCCCCGGAGCCCGAGCCCGCGCTGCACATCGCCGCGACCGAGGCCGTCACCAGGGCCGAGGCCGCCGCGACCCGCCGCCGCTGGATCAACCTTGGCGAGTTCATCGCGGTCGCCGGCCTCATCATCGCGGCCGTCAGCCTGTACCTCAATTGGTCAGACCGGCGCGCCGACGACGCCGACAAGCAGATCGCGGCGGTGAAGGCCGCGCGCAACGAGGCGCGCTTCGACATCCGCGCGGTCGCCACGGCGAATGGCGGCGCGCTGGTGCTGCAACATGACGACCGCCACCCGATCCGCGACGCGACCGTGACCTTCCCGGGCGATCTAGGTGTCGGCAGCAAGGACACGGTCGGCGACAGCATCGACCGCGGCTGGTTCGAACAGGCGCTGCTCAAGGCGAGCGATAGCGGGCCGGACAAGGCCGGCGGCCGCCTGCCGGTGCTGATCGCGCTGACCTATTGGGACGGCGATACGCCGCGCACGGCCCGCGGCATCTACGATATCGGGTGGCGGACCGAGGGGCGCTTCCTGCTGGGCCGGTCGCTCAAGCTGGAAAGCCTGCGCCTGCACGAGCTTGGCGGCGACCAGCGGCGGCTCGATGTAATATGGGCCGCGGAAAAGCCGAAGCATTCAAACTAAACGTCACCCCGGCCTTGTGCCGGGGTCCACCGTGCCGCGCGTTGGTAGCTCAGTCATCGTGCTGCGACGCAAGCTGCTTGGTAGACCCCGGCACAAGGCCTGTCCTGAGCTGCGCCGAGGGCCGGGGGGGTGACAAACTAATTAGAGCGCTCGCGCATAAATCGGATCGACATGCACTTCGCGGCTGACCTGGAATTCGCGGCTGCCGATCACGCGGAAGCCATGCCGCTCGTAAAGGCGCGGGCGTGGCGTTCCCAAATGCCGAGCATCCGCTTGCCGCCGCGTTGCGCCGCATCGGCGAGCGCGCGCGTCATTCCATCAGCCCCCCGGATTCAACCAACTATTTCTTCCGGCGTGAAGAAATAGGCGATCTCGATCGCGGCATTCTCGTCCGAATCCGAGCCGTGCACGGTGTTCGCCTCGATCGATTCCGCCAGTTCCTTGCGGATCGTCCCGGGCTCGGCATTGGCCGGGTTGGTCGCGCCCATGATGTCGCGGTTTCGCTGCATCGCGTTCTCGCCTTCCAGGACCTGCACGACGACGGGACCGGAGATCATGAACTCGACCAACTCGCCGAAGAACGGACGTTCCTTGTGCACGGCGTAGAAGCCCTCGGCCTGGTCGCGCGTCATGTGGATGCGCTTGGAAGCGACGACGCGCAGGCCGGCTTCCTCGATCATCTTGGTGACGGCGCCGGTCAGGTTGCGGCGCGTGGCGTCGGGCTTGATGATCGAAAACGTGCGGTTCGCGGCCATGACCGTGAAGCTCCTTAATTGAAGGGGATCGGGGGTTGATGACGGTTGGAAAGTCGCGGTTCCCTAGTCGGCAGGCGGACGCGACGCAACCCTACAGCGCTTCTCACGCCGAAGCATCGCCCTCACGCGTCTTACCCGGCTTCGCCAAGCGGGCTCCTGCCCTCTCCCGATGCCAGAGAGAGGAGCGAAGCAGCGGAGGTGAGGATGATCCAGCAGGTGGGAATATCTAAGCCGCTTGCTCCCAGCGGCCGGCGTCGTTCTGCTTCCAGTAGCGCCGCTCGACGCCGGCGCGGTCGGCGAGCGCCTTCCAGGCGGCGCGCGCCTCGCCGATGCGCGCCTCGTCGAAGAAGTGGAAGGCGCGGTCGAAGCCGAGCGCTTCCTCGCGCCAGATGCCGTCGGCGAGCGCGATGTTGCGCGCGGCGTTGGCGGGGGCGGTTTCGAACGCGATCAGGATCGGTTGCGCGGCATCGCCTTCGCCATCCGCGAGCGCGTGGGGGAGGAAGCTTTCCGGCGCGTAGGTCCATAGCAGCCGGTCGATCGCACGGCGTTGGTCCTCGCTATCGGCGACGACCAGCAAGCGTCCGCCCCCCTCGACCACGCGCTCGGCGATGCGCGGGAGAACGCGGTCAAGCGGTTGTACGGTGAGGTGGTAGAAATCGACCTGCACTTCTTATCTTACGCCTTTCCCGCCTGCTACTGCCGTTTGACGGCTTTGGATTGCCTACCTTTTCGTCATGCCGGGCTCGTCCCGGCATCCACGGTGACGCACACCCGGCGGCATGCAGCTTGCGGCACGGTGGACTCCGGGACAAACCCGGGGCGACATAGCTTCCACGAGACCCAGCCTGTGTTGGCGTGACGGGTGGGGTGATGGGGCGTGATGGCCCTCCTACCCCTCGAAATTGTCCGCCACGAAGCGGTCGAGCAAGCGCACGCCATAGCCGGTCGCGCCCTTGTCATAGGTCGCGCCGGGCTTGTCTGCCCAGACCATGCCGGCAATATCGAGATGCGCCCATTTAACGCCCGCATCGACATAACGCTGGATGAATTGCGCGGCGGTGATCGAGCCCGCGCCGCGCGGTCCGACATTTTTCATGTCGGCGATCGGCGAATCGATCAGCTTGTCGTACGTGGCAGAAAGCGGGAAGCGCCACAGCAGGTCGCCGGACGCCTTGCCCGCCGCCAGCAACTGTTCCGCCAGCGCATCGTCATTGGCGAAGATGCCGCCATGCTCGCTGCCGAGACTGACGATCATCGCGCCGGTCAGCGTGGCGAGATCGACGATCGTCTTGGGGCGGTGCGTGCGCTGCACCCAAGTGATGACGTCGCACAACACCAGCCGCCCCTCGGCATCGGTATTGTGCACCTCGATCGTCTGGCCGGACATGGACGTGAGCACGTCGCCGGGGCGGATCGCATTGCCGTCGGGCATGTTCTCGACCAGCCCGCACACGCCGATGACGTTGGCCTTGGCGTTGCGCCCGGCCAGCGCCTTCATCGCGCCGACGACGGCGCCCGCGCCGCCCATGTCCCACTTCATGTCCTCCATGCCGGCGGCGGGCTTGATCGAGATGCCGCCAGTGTCGAACGTGACCCCCTTGCCGACCAGCGCGAGCGCGGGATCGCCCGTCCCTCCTTCGCTATCCGGCTTCCCGTTCCATTTGAGCGCGAGCAGGCGCGCTTCCCTGGCCGAGCCCTGCGACACGCCGAGCAGCGCGCCCATGCCGAGCGCGCTCATCTGCGCCTCGTCGAGCACGGTCACTTCGAGGCCGAGGCCCTCGACATCGGCCAGCACCCTGGCGACGAAGGTTTCGGGATAGATCACGTTCGGCGGCTCGGCTACCAACGTGCGAGTCAGGTCGAGGCCCGCGGTGACGGCCTTCTGTTTGCTCCAGGCCGCATCGGTGCCGTCGGGCGTGCCGGTCAGCGTGATCGCGGTGAGCGTCGGCCTGGATTTCTCGGGCAGCTTGGTGCGGTACACGTCATGGCGCCAGCCGCGTTGCGCGGCGGCGGCGGCGAAGCGCGCGGCGGCCTTGGGCGTGGCGCCCGCGGCGGAGAAATCGACGCTCGCCGCCGCCACGCCGGACGTCAGCAGGCGCGCGGTCAGCGCCCCGCCGGCGCGCTCGTAATCCGCGTCGCCGCCCGCGCCCGTGCCGAGCAGCAGCACGCGCCGCACGCCGCCCGCGTCGGCGACGAAGGTCTCGACCACGCTCGCGGTCTCCCCGTCGAAGCGGCTGGCCGTGGCGGCGGCCTTGACCAGATCGAGCGAGGCGGCATCGATCAGCCCGGTCGCGAGCCGCGCCAAACCGTCTTTCTCCACTGGAAAGGCGATGGCGGCGGCGGGCGCCGGCGCGGCGTTGGAAAACTCGATCTGCATTGGAACCCTCGGTTATCGTCTGTTCTGGTTGAGTCGCCTGTCACTAGGACCGTCTCTAGGACAGCCGGGCCGCGCTGGCAAAGTGCCCGGTCCCGTTCCGGTGGCGATTGTAGCAGGTCGGTTGCAGCCACGCCGCGCGGGTGCGATAGGGCTGGATCGACAGCGGCATCCCGGGCAATCGGGCGCCTTCTCGCACCAGGGTGTTTGTTCCGACGTGAAGCGTGCCGGTCTCCTCGCAAGTTATGTGGTGCCCCTCGTTCTGATCGCCGCGCCGGTATGCGCGCAGGATCTGCAGACGCCGGCCACCCCGCCCCCGCCACCGTCCGAAACGCCGAGCGCGGGCGGCGATCAGGTGCAGTTCACCGCCGATAATCTCGAATACGACAATAAGGACGACGTCGTCATCGCGGCCGGCGACGTGCGCATGTATCGCAGCGGCGACCGGCTGCGCGCCGACCGGGTCGTGTGGAACCGCACGACCGGCAAGGTGGTCGCGACCGGCAACGTCGCCGTGGTCAATCCCGGTGGCGACACGGCCTATGGCGATTCGATCCAGTTGACCGATGCGCTAAAGGACGGCGTCGTCGACAACATGCTGCTGGTGCTGGAAAAGGGCGGGCGGCTGGCGGCGCGCAAGGGTACGCGCGCGCTCGACGAGACCGTCGTGCTGGAGGACGCCGCCTATACGCCGTGCGCGGTGACGAATTCGGCCGGGTGCCCGAAAGAGCCGTCCTGGAAGATCACCGCGGTGCGCGTGATCTACCGGCCGGAGCGCGGAAGGATCTATTACGAGGGCGCGCGGATCAATCTGTTCGGGCTGCCGACGCTGCCGCTGCCAGCCTTCTCCAACCCGGTCGGCGGCGGCAACAATAGCGGCCTGCTCGCGCCCGATTTCCGGTACAGCCGGGTCAACGGTTTCGAATTCGCCCAGCCTTACCGTTTCGCCTTCGCGCCCAATCGCGGGCTGACAATCACGCCGCGCTTCTTCAGCGAAGTGCTGCCGATGCTGGAGGCCGACTATAGCGAACTCAGCACGCTCGGTTCGTTCCGCATCAAGGGCTATGCTACCGCCAGCCCGCGCAGCGACAATCTGCTGCTGCCGACCCCGCCGGGCACGCCCGATTACTTTCGCGGCTATCTCGACGGCGTCGCGCGCTATCAGCTCACCCCCAACTGGAGCATCAGCGCCTCGGCGCGGCTGACCACCGACCGCACCTTCCTGCGCCGCTACGACATCTCGTCCGACGACCGGTTGCGCACCACCGCGAAAATCGAGCGGATCGACCGGGACAGCTATTTCGCGATCACCGGCTGGTACGTGCAGACGCTGCGCGTCGGAGACCGGCAGGGCCTGCAGCCGATCGCCCTGCCCGAGATCGATTTCCGCAAGCGCATGGTCGATCCGCTGCTGGGCGGGACGATCGAGGTACAGGCGAACAGCCTCGCCATCTCGCGCCCCGCCGGGCAGGACACGCAGCGCGCGTTCGCCAGCGCACGGTGGGATCTGCGCAAGCTGACGCCATGGGGACAGGAAGTAACCTTCACCGCTTATGGCCGCGGCGACGTCTATAACGCCAACGACACGATTGCGACGACGATCGCCAGCTATCGCGGCGATGCGGGTTTCCAGGGCCGCCTGATCGGCGCGCTGGCGATCGACGTGAAATGGCCGCTGATCGGTCCCTTCTTCGGCGGCACGCAGCGGCTGACGCCACGGGTCCAGATCGTCGCCTCGCCGCAGACCGACAATCTGACCATCCCGAACGAGGATGCGCGCTCGGTCGATCTCGAGGATTCGAACCTGTTCGCGCTCAATCGCTTCCCGGGATACGACCGGTTCGACGATTCGACGCGCGTCACCTACGGGCTCGACTGGGCGGTCGATCTGCCCGGTCTCTCCTTCTCGACCAATATCGGACAGAGCTACCGCCTCAACACGCGGACGACGCTGTTTCCGGACGGCACCGGGCTGTCGCGGCGTGCGTCGGACATCGTCGGGCGCAGCGAGTTGCGTTTCCACGACTTCGTCTCGCTCACCCACCGCTACCGGCTCGACAAGGAAAATCTGGCGGTTCGCCGCAACGAGTTCGACGCGACGATCGGCTCGCGCACCACCTACGTCCTGATCGGTTACCTGCGGCTCAACCGCAACATCGACCCGACGCTGGAGGATCTGGAGGACCGCGAGGAAGTGCGGCTCGGCGCCCGCGTGCAGATCAAGAAATTCTGGTCGCTGTTCGGCTCGACGGTGATCGATCTGACCGGGAAGGCCGAGGATCCGTTGTCGCTGTCCGACGGGTTCAATCCGGTGCGGCACCGGCTGGGCGTGCAATATGAGGACGATTGCCTGCGGCTCGGCCTCACCTGGAAGCGCGATTACCAGACGACCGGCGATGCCAAGGCCGGCAGCAGCTTCCTCTTGACGCTGGCGTTCAAAAACCTTGGCCGCTAAGCACAGGTTCAGGCGGACGACTGCAGGAACCGGCAGTCGCCGTGCATACCGCGCGGGATGGGGTTGTAGTACGTGAAGACTGATATTCGTGGAACGGCGCGCGGTCGCGCCTTCGGGTTCGGCGCGGCGATGGCCGCTTTGCTGTCGGTGACGGGCGCTTCGATCGCGCAGACCGTGCCCGACGATGCCGTACCCGGCAGCAACCTGAACCTGCCGCAGAACCTGCAATTGTTCGGCAAGTTCGACCCGAACGTGCGCAAGCCGACCGCCCTGGTCAACGGCGCGGTCATCACCGGCACCGACGTCGACCAGCGCGCCGCCCTGTTCATGGCGACCCGCCAGGTAAAGCTGTCGCCGGCGGAAATGCAGCAGTTCCGCCTGCAGGTCGTGCGGCAGTTGATCGACGAGACGTTGCAGATCCAGCAGGCGAAGACCGCCGACGTGAAGATCGTTCCCGACGAGATCCAGAAAAGCTATGACGGCGTCGCGCGCAATTTCGGCAAGAGCAGCGCCGACATGCGTGCCTATCTGCGCAGCGTCGGGTCGTCCGAACGTACGCTCAAGCGCCAGATCGAGGGCGAGTTGTCGTGGAACCGCTATCTGCGGCGCAAGGTCGACGTGAATGTCGGCGACGAGGAAGTGAACGCGATCATCGCCAAGCTGAAGGCGTCGCAGGGCACCACCGAATATCACGTCCGCGAAATCTATCTGAAGGCGGATTCGGACCGGTCGCAGGAAGTGTTCAATCAAGCGCGCCAGATCATGGAATCGATCCAGAAGCGCGAGAAGGGCGATGACAGCTTCGGCTATTACGCCACCACCTTTTCCGACGCGACGACGCGCTCGACCGGCGGCGATCTCGACTGGCTGACCGAAGCGCAGCTTGCGCAATTGCCGCCCAGCCTGGTCGAAGCGATCAAAGCCATGACGCCGGAACACCTTGCCGGGCCGGTCGAAGTGCCGGGCGGATTCTCGATCATCTATCTCGTCGACACGCGCAAGGTCGGCGTGGCCGACCCGCTCGACGCCAAGCTGACGCTCAAGCAGATCAGCGTGCGCTTTCCGGAAGGCACGACCCAGGCGCAGGCCACCGCGCGCGTCTCCGAATTCGCGAAGCTGAGCCAAGGCATTCGCGGCTGCGGCGAAGTGGCCAAGGTCGCCGCGACGATGGGCGCCGAGGTCGTCGACAACGATTCGGTGCGGATCAAGGATTTGCCCGGGCCGCTGCGCGACATCATGGTGAAGTTGCAGGTCGGCGAATCGACTCCGCCGTTCGGCTCGCCCAAGGACGGCGTCCGCACGCTGGTGCTGTGCGGCCGCGACGAGGCGCGCGGCGGCAACCTGCCCAGTTCGGAGCAAGTCCGCACCGCGACCGAGAATGCCCGCGTCAACCTGCGCGCGAACCAGTTGCTGCGCGATCTGCGGCGCGATGCGATCATCGAATATCGCTGAGCGGGCGGACCGGGCGATGCTCCTACCGCTCGCCATCTCGATGGGCGATCCGGCCGGGATCGGTCCGGAAGTGATCGCCAAGGCCTGGGCGCGGCGCACCGCCGCCGGCCTGCCGCCGTTCTTCGCGACGGGTGACGCGCGCGCGATCGCGGCGGTGTGGGACGGGCCGGTCGCGACCATCTCGCATCCCGACGCGGCGAACGGCGTGTTCGACGCCGCCCTGCCGGTGCTGACGGTCGAGGATGGCGGCGAGATCGTTCCCGGCACGCCCGATGTCGAGGGCGCGCGCTGTGCGCTGCGCGCGCTAGAGCTGGCGGCGGGGCTTGCCCGCTCCGGCGCGGCGCGCGCGCTGGTGACCGGGCCGGTGTCGAAGGCGCAGCTCTACCAGATCGGGTTCACTTATCCCGGCCAGACCGAATACGTCGCCGAACGCTGCGGCATCGCCGGCGAGAATGCCGTCATGATGCTCGCCGGGCCGGACTTGCGCGTCGTGCCGATCACCACGCATGTGCCGCTCGCCGAGGTCGGCGCGTTGCTGTCGGTCGAGCTGATCGTCGCCAAGGGCCGCGCGACCGCACGCGGGCTGACGCGCAATTTTGGCATTCTCAACCCGCGCATCGCCTTTGCCGGGTTCAACCCGCATGCCGGCGAGAGCGGCACGATCGGGCGCGAGGAGATCGAGCTGATCGCGCCCGCGATCGAGCTGCTGCGCGCCGAGGGGATCGCCGCGACCGGGCCGTTCGCCGCGGACACGATGTTCCACGCCCGCGCCCGCGCCACCTATGACGCGGCGATGTGCTGCTATCACGACCAGGCGCTGATCCCGATCAAGACGCTGTATTTCGACGACGGCGTGAACATGACGCTCGGCCTGCCGATCGTGCGCACCTCGCCCGACCATGGCACCGCCTTCGACATCGCAGGCAGGGACCTGGCCGAGCCGGGCGCGACGATCGCCGCGATCCGCATGGCCGGCGAGGCGGCCGAGCGCCGCGCCGCCGCCGACGCTTGACCGCGCCGGACTTGCCGCCGCCCGAGCTTCCTCCCTTGCGCGACGTCATCGCGCGGCATGGCCTGAATGCGAGCAAGGCGCTCGGCCAGAACTTCCTGCTTGACGCGCAGTTGCTGGCGCGGATCGCGCGGATACCGGGCGATCTCGGCGGCGCGCAGGTGCTGGAGATCGGCCCCGGTCCCGGCGGCCTGACGCGCGCGCTGCTCGCCGCCGGGGCGCGAGTGACGGCGATCGAGCGCGACCGGCGCTGCATCCCGGCGCTGGCGGAACTGGGCGAGGCGTTTCCCGGCAAGCTTTGCGTGATCGAGGGCGATGCGCTGGAGATCGACGCGGTGCCACTGTTCGCCGATGATTCCGGGGGCAAGCCGCACATCGCCTCGAACCTGCCGTACAATATCGGCACCGCGCTGCTGGTGCGCTGGCTGTCGGCCGAGTGGCCGCCATGGTGGCAAAGCCTGACCCTGATGTTCCAGCGCGAGGTCGCCGACCGTATCGTCGCAGGCGTGAACGACGATGCCTATGGCCGGCTGGCGGTGCTGGCACAGTGGCGTGCCCGCGCGACGCTGGCGATGCCGGTGCACCGTTCGGCCTTCACTCCGCCGCCCAAGGTGATGTCGGCGGTGGTGCATATCGTGCCGGCGGCAGCGCCCGAGGATGTGCGCTTCGCCGTGCTGGAGCGGCTGACGGCGGCGGCGTTCGGCCAGCGCCGCAAGATGCTGCGGCAGAGCCTCAAGGGCGTACCCGGCGCGCTGGCGGCGCTGGACGCGGTCGGGATCGACGCGACGCGGCGGGCGGAGACGGTGAGCGTCGGGGACTTCATCGTGCTGGCGCGAGCGCTGGGGTGAGCGGCCGTGCCGCTATCTGCTTCCGCGGGAAAGGATCAATACCAGGGCGGAGTTTTCCGTCGCCCCGGACTCGTTCCGGGGTCCACCAAGCGACTTTCGACTCGAATAATGGTGATCGCCCAGTTCGCGGCACGGTGGACCCCGGAACGAGTCCGGGGTGACGGTTTTGGTGGGAAAAATCTGCGGGGAAAACTGCCGACACTGAAGGTCGACTCCGCCCCAAGCCTAATCCTTCTTCGCCACCGTCGCGGGGGGCGTCGCCGCGGCCGTCACCACCGGCGGGCCCTTGGCGATCGAGGCGGACAGCGCCGCGATCTCCGGGCACGGGCGCTTGCCGCACACCGTCCTGATCCGCGCCAGATTGTCGCGCGCGCGCTGCAACGCACCGCGCGCGACCAGCGCCTCGCCCTGCCCGCGCAAGGCAAGCACGTCGTTGGGATCGAGCGACAGCGCCTCGCGGTACAGCCGGATCGCCTTGCCCGGCAGACCGCGCGTCTGCGCGACCTCGGCGAGGACGACGAACGCCTGGCGGTTGCGCGGATCGACCGCCACCGCGCTTTCCAGCATGTCGGTCGCGACGTCGAGATTGCCGGCCGCCTGCAACGCCCGCCCCTTGGCGAGCAATGCCAGCGAGCGCGCGTCGATCGCGTCGTCGGCGCGCTGGCCCTGCACCGCGCTTGCGACGGTCATCAGCGTCAGCGCGGCGGCGATGGCGACGGGGGTGTAACGCATGAGATACTCCAGCTTCGACACGAAGACAGGGCTATCACGCTCGTCGCAAGCGCGCGACAAAAAAGCCGTCGGTCGAATCGTGCGCCGGCGTGAGGCGCGTGCCCGCTCCGTGCGCCCGCCCCGCCGGCAGAGCGAGCGGCTCGGCGCGCCAGCCGGGACAGGCCGCGAGAAAGGCGGCGATCTGCCCCGCCCCCTCCTCGTCGAGCAGCGAGCAGACGATATAGACGAGCGCGCCGCCGGGCCTGACCAGCGCGCGGCCGACCTCCAGCACATGCGCCTGCGTCACGGTGAGGCGGTCGATCCGCTCGGGCGTGAGCCGCCAGCGCGCCTCGGGGTTGCGCCGCCAGGTGCCGGTGCCGGAACAGGGCGCGTCGATCAGCACGCAATCGGCGCTGTCGGCCCAGTCCGACAGCATCTCCGCTTCACGGTTGGGGTCGAGCAGGCGCGTTTCGACGATGCTCGCCTTCGCGCGTTCGGCGCGGGGGGCGAGGCGCGCGAGGCGGTCGCGATCGGTGTCGGTGGCGAGCAGCACGCCCGCCCCGCCCATCGCCGCCGCGAGCGCGAGCGTCTTGCCGCCAGCGCCCGCGCACAGATCGACGACGCGCTGGCCCGGCTGCGCGCGCGCGGCGAGCGTGACGAACTGGCTGCCGGCGTCCTGCACCTCGAGCTCGCCGCGGTCGAAGGCGGGAAGTTGCTCGACCTTGGTGCCAGACGGGAGGCGCAAGGCGTCGGGCAGGCCCGCAATCGGTTCCGCACCGTCGATCTCGACCGGTTCGCCGGCCGCGCGGTTGAGGCGGACGTCGAGCGGGGCGCGGTCGATCAGCGCCGGGAACTCCGCGTCGTCGAGGCCGGAGGCACGCAGCCGGGCGAGGAGCCAGGCGGGGGCGATGCCGGCGGCGGCGGGGGTCTCGCCGCCGCCGATCGGCGCCGGACCATGCCCGACCCCGTCGAAGGTCGCGGCGAGGCCCGCATCGGTTGCCGCGAGCGCAAGCATCGCGGCGCGACCGGAGGCGGGCCGCTCGCCGAGAGTGCGGATCGCGGCGTACACCAGCTCGCGCACCGCCCGCCGGTCCTTCGACCCGGCATAGCGGCGCGTCGCGAAGTAGCGGGCGATCAGCGTGTCGGCCGCCGCGCCGGAATCGCGCGCGGCGGCGATGATCTGGTCGAGCAGCTCGACCGCGGCCTGGGTCCGGGCGGATGGGGTCAAACGCCCCCCCCGCTCGCGGGAGGGGTTGGGGGAGGGCATGGCGGGGTCATGAGCTGTCGCACGCCCCTCCCCTAGCTCCTCCCGCAAGCGGGAGGGGAATTATCTCGTCGGATAATTCGGCGCTTCGCGCGTGATGTCCACGTCGTGGACATGGCTTTCCTTCAGCCCCGCGCCCGTAATCTGCACGAACCGCGCGCGCGCTTGCAGCTCGCCGATCGTGCCCGAGCCGGTATAGCCCATCGCCGCGCGGATGCCACCGGTGAGTTGATGAATCACGTCCTTTGCCGCACCCTTATAGGCGACTTGCCCTTCGATCCCCTCCGGCACCAGCTTGAGCTGGTCCTTGATGTCGCCCTGGAAATAGCGATCGGCCGAACCGCGCCCCATCGCGCCCACCGACCCCATGCCGCGGTACGATTTATAGGCGCGGCCCTGATACAGGAAGGTCTCGCCCGGCGCTTCCGCGGTGCCGGCGAGCAGCGAGCCGATCATGCAGGCCGACGCCCCCGCCGCCAGCGCCTTGGCGAGATCGCCCGACGTGCGCAGGCCGCCATCGGCGATGACCGGCACGCCGGCCCTCAACCCGATCTCGGCGCAGTCCATCACGGCGGTAAGCTGCGGCACGCCGACCCCGGCGACGACGCGCGTGGTGCAGATCGAGCCCGGCCCGATGCCGACCTTGATCCCGTCCGCGCCCGCGTCGATCAGCGCGCGCGTCGCCTCGGCGGTGGCGACGTTGCCGGCGACGACCTGCACCGAGTTGCTCAGCTTCTTCACCCGCTCGACCGCGCGCGCGACGTCGCGATTGTGGCCGTGCGCGGTGTCGATCACGACGAGGTCGAGCTCGGCGTCGACCAGCGCCTCGGTCCGCGCGAAGCCCTTGTCGCCGACCGTCGTCGCGGCGGCGACGCGCAGCCGCCCGGCGGCGTCCTTGGTCGCGTCGGGATAAGTCACCGCCTTCTCGATGTCCTTGACGGTGATGAGCCCGACGCAGCGATAGCCGTCGTCGACCACCAGCAGTTTCTCGATGCGGCGCTGGTGCAGCAGGCGGCGCGCTTCCTCCTGCCCGACGCCAGTGGACACGGTCACGAGGTTCTCGTGCGTCATCAGTTCCGCCACGCGCTGCTGCGGGTTGGCGGCGAAGCGCACGTCGCGGTTGGTGAGGATGCCGACGAGCTTGCCGTCCGCCTCCACCACCGGGATGCCGCTGATCTTGTGGCGGGCCATCAGCCCTTGCGCCTCGGCCAGCGTGGCGGTCGGCGCGATGGTGATCGGGTTGACCACCATGCCGCTTTCGAAACGCTTTACCGCGCGCACGGCGGCGACCTGTTCCTCAACTTCAAGGTTGCGGTGCAGCACGCCGATGCCGCCGAGCTGCGCCATCACGATCGCCATGTCCGCCTCGGTCACGGTGTCCATCGCCGACGAAACGATCGGGATGTTCAGCGCGATGCCGCGCGTGATGTGCGTGGCGAGGTCGGTCTGGCTCGGCACGATGTCGGATTCAGCGGGGACGAGCAGGACATCGTCGAAAGTGAGGCCGAGGCGGATGTCCATGCGGTGCCGTGTCCTGCTGGGTAGCGAGTCGTGGCGGTCCATGTAACCGTGGACCCGGCTGGGCGCTAGGGGCGGGTCGCCGGTGTCGCATTTCCCTACCCCGCCCCCGCCGATCTGCTAGACATGGCCGGCGCACCGCGCCGTCGTGGCGCGCGATCCGGGGGTTATCGTCTCATGGCACTCATCATCGCCGGCTTGGTCGTGTTCGTCATCTTCCTCTATCTGATGATGGGGATGAAGGTCGTCCGGCAGGGCTATCAGTACACGATCGAGCGCTTCGGCAAGTTCACCGCGGTCGCGCATCCCGGCCTCACCTTCATCGTGCCGTTCTTCGATTCGATCGGGCGCCGCGTGAACATGATGGAGCAAGTGCTCGACATTCCGGGGCAGGAGATCATCACCAAGGACAACGCCATGGTCGCGGTCGACGGCGTGGTGTTCTTCCAGGTGCTCGACGCGGCCAAGGCGGCGTATGAGGTGAGCGACCTGTACCTTGCGATCATGCAACTCGCGACGACCAACCTGCGCACCGTGATGGGGTCGATGGACCTGGACGAGACGCTGTCGAAGCGCGACGAGATCAACACCCGGCTGCTGATGGTGGTCGATCACGCGACCGAAAGCTGGGGCGTGAAGATCACGCGCGTCGAATTGAAGGACATCAGCCCGCCGGCCGACATCGTCAACGCGATGACGCGGCAGATGAAGGCCGAGCGCGAGAAGCGCGCCTCGATCCTCGAATCCGAAGGCGCGCGGCAGAACGACATCAACCGCGCGGAAGGGCAGAAGCAGTCGCAGATCCTCGAAGCCGAAGGGCGCCGCGAAGCCGCCTTCCGCGACGCCGAGGCGCGCGAGCGCGCCGCGCAGGCCGAGGCGACCGCGACCAAGATGGTGTCGGACGCGATCGAGGACGGCTCTTCGCAGGCGATCAATTATTTCATCGCGCAGAAATATGTCGAGGCGATCGGCCTGTTC
>CAXTJX010000030.1:0-27907 GCA_964244765.1 uncultured Sphingomonas sp.
AGTTTTGCCCGCAGATTTTCCGACAAAAACCGTCACCCCGGACTCGTTCCGGGGTTCACTAAGTGGCTTTCGAAGCGAGTAGGTAGGTGGTTTGCCGAGTTCGCGGCACGGTGGACCCCGGAACAAGCCCTGTCCTGAGCTGGTCGAAGGGTCCGGGGTGACAGTTTTATAGAAATCTGCGGGCAAATGCCGAACCGAATGTCGATCCGCCTGGAACGGCCGACACGCGGTAAGAAGGATACGCCGGCCGCCACCGGCGCATCCTTCCTCCGCGGCGGTCGCCGGACCCTTGCGCGGCGGTCGCCGGATGGGGCGGCACCTTACTTGCTGCGCTCGACCTGCTCGAATTCCAGTTCCACCGGCGTGGCGCGCCCGAAGATCGATACCGACACCTTCACGCGGCTGCGGTCGAAGTCCAGTTCCTCGACAATGCCGTTGAAGCTCGCAAACGGGCCGTCCAGCACCTTGACCGAATCGCCGATCTCGAAATCGACCTTGATCTTCTGCTTGGGCGCGGCGGCGGCGGCTTCGTCCTTGGTGTTGAGCATCCGCGCCGCTTCGGCCTCGGGGATCGCCTGCGGCTTGCCGTTGGGGCCGAGGAAGCCCGTGACCTTGGGCGTGTTCTTGACGAGGTGATATACGTCGTCGTTCATGTTGAGCTTGGCCAGCACGTAGCCGGGCATGAACTTGCGCTCGACCGCGATCTTCTTGCCGCGGCGCGCCTCGGTCACCGTCTCGGTCGGCACCTCGATCTGCTCGACCAGCCGGTCGAGGCCCATGCGGGTCGCCTCCGCCATGATCGAATCGCGGACCTTGCCCTCGAAACCCGAATAAGCGTGGATGATGTACCAGCGTGCCATGTATTTGTCTCTTATTTCGCGAGGCTGAGCAGCAGCTTGACGATGCCCTCGAAGCCGGTGTCGATGATGAAGAAGAACGCGCCGAGCAGCGTCGTCATGATGACGACCATCACGCCCGTCATGATCGTCTCCTTGCGCGTCGGCCACACGACCTTCCTGGTCTCAGCCTTCACCTGGTTGAAGAATTCGATGGGGGAGGTCTTCGCCATGGTGCCTGCACTCTTGTTGTCGGCTCAAGTCCCGGACATGGGCCCGCCGCCCGGACCCACCAGGGCCCGATGACGAGAAGTCCCGATGTCGGAATGAAACAGGCTTTATCAGGGGGGCATGATGGGAGCAAGTCCCATGACGTCGGACGGGATCGCCGGCGCGACCCGCCGGCCGGCCTGGCACGTCTCACGACCAGCTACGCTATTCGCGTGCGCGCGGCGGCTTGGCAGGGGAGGTCGGACTCGAACCGACGGCCTTCGGTTTTGGAGACCGACGCTCTAACCAACTGAGCTACACCCCTATATCCCCCCTCTAACTCCCCCCAACAAATGGGGCAAGAGATCAACAATGAATCACGCACGCCAGTTTGTGTCGCGATCAGGTTGCGGAACGAGGCTCGTCGGGGAGCCGGTGCGCAGTGCATTGTCGCGCAAAAACGTCCAACGTAGCGTTGGCGAGCCGCCCCCTACCGAACAGCAGGTTGCGATCGCGATCGCGCTAACGGCACGACCGGCGCAGCTTTAACCTTTCGGTGGCAGTCCCCTGATAGGCTATGGGGATGCGGCTCGCGACGATCACCAACTGGGCCTATGGTGCGACGGTCGCTCTTACGCTTCTGTCGGGCGCGACGATGATCCTTGCGTCCAGTGCGCAGGATCGCGAGCGCGCGGCCGTCGCGCAGCGCTACAACCTTGATGAGGCGACGCAGACGCTTGGCGACGAGACGTTCTCGCTGACCGACCGCGCCCGGCAATATCTCGATACCGCCGATCCTGCATATCGCCTGCTGTATCACCGTGACGTCGCGGCCCTCGCCTCTGTCGAAAACCGGATCGCGCGCATAGGCGACGCCGGCGCCAATGCCGACGAACTCGGTACGCTGAAAGAAGCGGTCAACTGGGCGGACGCCCTGCGCGACGCGCAGCACGCGGCGATCACCGCTTTCGATCGCGGCGATCAGAGGAAGGCGCGCGCGCTGATCTTCGGCGCGGAATATGAGCGCGAGCTGGACCGTGCCCGGTCCGCGATCGAGCGGTTCCAATACCGTCTCGATCAGCGCACCGACGCACAGGTCGCCGCCGCTACCCAGACGGCGCGCATCTGGAAGGGGGTTTCGGAAGTCGCGCTGGCGATCACCGGCCTGCTGTTCGTCTTCGTGCTGTATTTCGTGTTCAAACAGCGCGTGTTGAAGCCGGTGGTGCGCCTCAGCGATGTGGTGAACCGGCTCGCGGCGCAGGATTTCGCCGCGGAACCGCCGAACTTGAGCCAGATCGACGAGATCGGCGACATGGCGCAGGCCATTCGGGTATTTCGCGAAAATGGCTTGGAACGTCAGCGCTTACAGGAGGAAAAAGACGCGGATCGCCGGGTCCGCGATCTTATCTCGCGTATGACGCAGCGCATGCAGACCTGCGACGCGCTCCATGAACTGGAAGAAATCGTGCGGCGGTTCATCCCGGAGATCGCGCCCGATCTGGCCGGCCGGCTGTATCTCGTCGACCCGAAGCGCAATGCGACGGTCGAAGCGTGTCAGTGGCTAGATCCGCAGCATTCGCGCCACGAATTTTCGCCAAATATGTGCTGGGCGCTTCGGCGCGGATTGGCGCATCGCCCGATCGGCACGACCATCGACGTGCCGTGCGAGCACCTCGGTCTCGCGGCAACGCCCATCCTCGACACCCTCTGCCTGCCCTTGACCGCACATGGCGAGACGTTCGGCCTGCTCTATTTCGAGAAAACATCGGCCGAGGCGCCATTGACGTCGGATACCTATCTCACGATGCTCGCCGAGAATATCGGCCTAGCCTTGGCGAACCTGCGGTTGCGGGAACAGTTGCGCGCGATGGCGATGAGCGATGCGCTCACGGGCCTCGCCAACCGCCGCCAACTCGACGCGACGCTCGACCGGATTCTTGGGGAGTCCGAGCGCGCCCCGCAACCGATCAGCTGCCTGATGATCGATGTCGATCACTTCAAGCGCTTCAACGACAGTTTCGGCCATAATGCCGGCGACGCGGTACTTCGCGAAGTCGGCAACGTCCTGCGCGGGATGGTGCGCGATACGGAATGGGCGTTCCGGTACGGTGGGGAGGAGTTCGTGCTGCTGCTGCCGCGCATGGACGTCGAGCAGACAAAGGCCCGCGCCGAACAAATCCGGGAACGCATCGCGAGTCTTGGCCTGAATCACGACGGCACCACGCTCGGGCCGTTGACGGTGTCGATCGGTGTGGCGACCGCGCCGACGCATTGCCCGGTCGACCGCCTGGTACAGACCGCCGATGCCGCCCTGCTACGCGCCAAGGAGCGTGGCCGCAACCGGGTCGAGATCGCGGTTACTCGATGCGAGCGAAGCGCGGCCTGAAATCCTGGCGGCTGCCCGGTTCGAGACGTCGGCGAAGCGAATGACGACGCGGCAACCGTTCGACGCCTAGCGTCCCGCTCAGGCCGCCGCGCGGTCGCTCGCTTCGCCGCCGCGTTCCCGGTGCGCGATCATGCGGGCCTCGGCGACGGGCAGCGGGCGGCCGAAATAATAGCCCTGCACCTTGGTACAGCCGAGTTCCTGCACCATGCGGTGCTCCTCGTCGGTTTCCACCCCCTCGGCCGTGGTCGCCATGCCGAGGCTCTGCGCCAGCGCCACGACGGCGCGGATGATGGCGATCGCCTCGGGCACCTTCCTCGATGCGCCGATCACGAAGCTGCGGTCGATCTTGATGGTCGAGAAGCGCGTCCGGCTGAGATAGCCGAGCGACGAATAACCCGTGCCGAAATCGTCGAGGCTCAGCCGCACGCCGAGATCGAGGATGCGCTCCAGCACCTTCACCGCGCCGGTATCGTCGCGCATGAACACGCTTTCGGTCACTTCCAGCTCGAGCCGGCTGGCGGGCAGGCCGCTGTTCGACAAGGCCGAGGCGACGACCGCGACGAAGCCGGGATTGTGGAGTTGCTCTGGCGAGACGTTGACCGCGACGCGTGTTTCACCGGGCCATCTCGCCGCTTCGGTGCAGGCGGTACGCAGCACCCATTCGCCGATCGGCGCGATCAGGCGGGCATCTTCGGCTAACGGCACGAATTTGGCCGGCGATATCGGGCCGAGCGTCGGGTGCGTCCAGCGCACCAATGCCTCGAAACCCTCGAGGCGACCGCTGCCGGCGTCGACCACCGGCTGATAATGTACGTCGAGCTCGTTATTGCTCAGCGCCTTGCGCAGCGCCAGTTCCAGGACGCGGCGTTCCTCGGCCGCGACGTGCAACTGCGCCTCGTAGCAATGATAGACGCCGCCGCCCGCATCCTTCGAGCGATACAGCGCGAGGTCGGCCGAGCGGATCAGCATCTCGGCGGTGCGGCCGTCGCGCGGCCCGACCGCGACGCCGACGCTGGCGCCGGTATAGAGGGTGTGATGATCGAGTTCGTAGGGCTTGGACAGCGCATCGACGATCGTCTGGGCGAGCGTTTCAACCCTGCAACTGTCGGTCGCGTCGCGCACCACGACGGCGAATTCGTCGCCGCCGAGCCGCCCGATGATCTCGTTCTCGCTCATCAGCCGGCCAAGCCGTTCCGACACCAGTCCGAGCAGCCGGTCGCCGATCGGATGGCCGAGCGAATCGTTGACCGCCTTGAAGCGATCCAGATCGATCATCATGAAGGCGCAACGGCTATGCCATTTCTCCGCGTCCGCCATCGCGCGTGCCAGCGCCTCGTTGATGAGCAAGCGGTTGGGCAGGCCGGTCAGCGTATCGAAGCGCGCCATGCGGCTGATCTTGTCGGCCGACGCGCGCTGCTCGGTTACGTCGGAACCGACGCCGCGAAAGCCGATGAACGCACCACGCTCGTCATGGCGCGGGTTGGCGGCGATCTCGAACCAGCGTTCCTCGTCGCCGAGGCGCAAGGGGAGCAACAGATCGCGGAATGCCTCGCGCCCCTTGAGGTTTTCGGAAAGGGTGCGCAGCCCGGCGGCGAAATTGCCGGCTTCCCAGGTCGGGCCGGCCAGCACTTCGAGCAACGACTTGCCGTTGACCGACGCGGGATCGAGCCCGACCGAACGGGCGAAGCGCGGGGAGGCGCGGACGACGCGACGTGACGCATCGGTCTCCCACAGCCAGTCCGCGCTGTTGCTGGCCGTCTGGTCCTCGGCTTCGCGCAGCAGCAGGCTGATGGTTTCGTCGCGTTCGGCCAGTGCGATTTCGCCGGCGCGGATTACGACTAGCGCGCGGGCGCGGGTGAAACAGCCGATCATCAACAAGACGGTAAACAGCAAAACGGCGGCGGACAGGACCGTACCGGCGACGAAGAACAGCATCGCCGCGATCGCTGCGCCGAGAATACCGAGGAAACTCAACGTCGCCAGCGGCAGCGCCGCCATCGCGACGGCCGAGGCCGTCATCAGCACCGACAGCACGATCCACAGCGCCAGCGCATCGGCCAACCCGGCGTGGATGCCGACGGACAGCGACGGCACCGACCATATGCCGGCCAGCGCGATGCCGTCCAGCACGGTCGCCCGCACATCGCGCAGCGTCGCGGTCGTGGCGGTGCGGCTGCGCGCGCCGAGGCGGCGGAAGGTGACGGCCACCGCGACGGCGGCCACCATCGCGCCCCAGCTCGCCAGCGCCCAGAGCGGCACGAGATGTTCGACGATCAACGTGACGAGCGCCGCGCCGATGACGTTCGCCGCCAGCAGGAACAAGGCGAGATGGCCGCCGGCGTGCAACTGCGCTGCGCGAATCGGCGCCCAGTCGGTCGTGTCGGGCGGATCGTATAGACTGAGCAAGGCACGGGTATCGATTCGCGGCGAGGCGAATTGGGAGGTCTTGATGGGGCTCACGGTGATGACGCTACCGCAGAGAGGGTTAGCGGATCGTTAGATGAAGACCTTTTTGCGTGGTTAGCGTGCCGCTAAGGCCGATTGGATCAGGCGGCGAGATCGTACGGCTTGATATCGCCGTTCAGGTAGAGGTTGCGCGCCTTGGCGCGGCTCAGCTTGCCCGAGCTGGTGCGCGGCAGCGTGCGCGGCGGGATCAGTTCGATCACGCAGTTCATGCCGGTGACCGAGCGGACGCGCTCGCGGATTTCCTCGCGCAGGCGCACGCGTTCCGATTCGTCCGACGTACGGCATTGCACCAGCACGGCAGGGGTTTCCTCGCCACCGGGCGTGGTGATGGCGAAGGCGGCGATGTCGCCGGCCTTGAAGCCGGGGAGCTGCTCGACCGCCCATTCGATGTCCTGCGGCCAATGGTTGCGGCCGTTGACGATGATCATGTCCTTGGCACGGCCGACGATGTAGACATAGCCGTCGCTGAGATAGCCCATGTCGCCGGTGTCGAGCCAGCCGTCCGACAGGCAGGCATCGGTCGCGGCCCGGTCGCGGAAGTAGCCGACCATCACCGACGGCCCCGAGCACCATAGCTTGCCGATCGCGCGTTCGGGCAGCGGCGTGCCGTCCTCCTCGCGAATTTCGACCTTCATGTCCTTGACAGGCTTGCCGCAATTGACGATCGCACGGTAGCGTTGCGGGCGATCCTCGCCGGCGGCAACGCCGGAGAGCTGCGTTTCCTCGACCAATTCGACGCGGATCCCCTCCGCCGGCGGCATGATCGACACCGCCAGCGTCGCCTCGGCCAAGCCGTAGCTCGGCAGGAAGGCGCCGGCCTTGAACCCGGCATCGCTGAACGCATCGACGAACGACTGCATCACGTCCGGGCGGATCATGTCCGCGCCGTTGCCCGCCAGCCGCCAGCGCGACAGGTCGAACCGCTCCGACGCCCGGGTCTGGCTCGACATGCGGCGCGCGCAGATGTCGTAGCCGAAGGTGGGCGAGTAGCTGATCGAGGTGCCGGGGTTGCGCGAGATCATGTCGAGCCACGCCAGCGGGCGGCGCGCGAAATCCTCGGTCTTGAGGTAATCGGTCGAGACTTGGTTGGCGACCGGCGAGAGGAAGCAGCCGACCAGCCCCATGTCGTGATACCAGGGCAGCCACGAGACGCAGCGGTCGCTCTCGACCAGTTGCATGCCGTGCGCATGGGCCGAGAGATTGTTGAGCAGGGCGTGGTGCGTGATGACGACGCCGTGCGGGAAGCGGGTCGATCCGCTGGAATATTGCAGATAGGCGATGTCGTCGCCCTTGGCCCGCGGCAGCGCCACGTCGGGCGCGGCGCGGGCGGCGAGTTCGCACCATTCGACGCCCTCGACTCCGGCTGCGACGGCGGCGTCGCTCCCCATCTGCGCCAGTTCCGGCGGATAGACCAGCATCGTCGGGTCGCAGCTCGACAATTGGACGCGGAGTTGCTCGACATAGGAATCGCGTCCGCCGAACGAGGTCGGCAGCGGCAGCGGCACCGGCCAGGCACCGGCATAGACCGTGCCGAAGAACAACGCGGCGAAGTCCGGGCTGGTCTCGGCGACGATGGCGATGCGGTCTTCGGGTCGGACGCCGGCGGCGATCAACCGTCGCGCCATCGCCAGCGCATCCTCGCGCAGTTCGGCGAAAGGATAGGGCCGCGTGAGCGTGCCGCGCGCATCATGGAAGTTCAGGCCGCGATGGCCGCTCGCGGCGTAATCGAGCGCCGCCCCCAGCGTGTCGAAATCGGCGAAGCGCCGGGCGAGGGTATCTTCGGTCGGCGTGCCGGCCGCAATCGGGGCAACCACCTTGGACGTCTCCGTCAAAGTGTCGCGCTTTTCCGCAATATCCGTCGTCATCAGTGTTTGCGCCCTTGATCGCGGCTTTCCTTTGGTAGCCGCGCCTAACGTTCGGCATGTACCCTGCCTATGCCGAGCGTTCAAAATCGAGTTCGACTGTGGCACAATGATGGCGTCATGCGCACGCCAGCCGGAAACCGGTCGAAATCACGGGAGATACGCGCGGCGCCGCCATTGGACGCGGCCGGGCTGGAACGGCTCGCGTTGCGCTATGTCGAACGCTTCGCGACGACGCGTGGGCGGCTCGCGCAGTATCTGTCGCGCAAGATCCGCGAACGCGGGTGGGACGGGGTCGCAGCCGATCCGCAGGCGCTGGCGGAAAAGTTCGCCGATCTCGGTTATATCGACGACCGCGCGTTCGGCGAGGCGCGCGCGGCGGCGATGGGGCGGCGGGGCCTGGGCAAGCGCCGCGTCGCGGGGGCATTGCACCAGGCCGGGATCGAGCAAGCCGATCGCGAGGCGATCGTCCCGGCGGTGGAGGAACGCGCGCTGGAAACGGCGCTGGCGTTCGCCCGGCGGCGGCGGATCGGGCCCTATGCGGCCGAGCTGGCGGAACGGCCGGAGCGGGAGAAACACGTCGCGGCGATGATTCGCGGCGGCCACGATTTCACCTTGTCCCGCCGGATCGCGTCGATGTCGCCGGGCGAAGAGATCGACGCGATTGACTGAACAGCGTCGATTCGACGCAAGAACGTCTTTTTTATCGGCGATATATGGTACTGCTCTTTTGCCCCGCACCGTCACCGTGCTAGATGCTGGCGCAGGGGATTGTCAGCGATGCGCAACGAGACGCTTCCGTCGCTTGGGGGCGGGGAAAGACACGGCGACGAAGAGGACGGCACGGCGGCGTATGCGTCCGCGCGCGTCTATGCCGGCGTGCTGAAATGGTTCGACGTGACGCGCGGCTTCGGTTTCCTGGTCGCGGACGATGCCGCCGTCGGCGATATCCTCGTGCATTTCTCGGTGCTGCGCCCGCACGGGCGGCGCAGCCTGCCGGAGGGGGCGCGGCTCGAATGCCTCGCGACGCACCGCGAGCGCGGGCTTCAGGCGACCGAGATATTGTCGATCGACCTGACAGACGCGGTCGATTCGGTCCGGCGGACGCGCCCGGACGGGTCGCGCGTCGATCCGTCGACCCTGATCGACGAGGCGGGGCCGTTCGAGCCGGTCACGGTAAAGTGGTTCAATCGCCTGAAGGGCTACGGATTTCTCGTGCGCGACGACGATTCGGGCGATATCTTCGTGCATGTCGAGACCTTGCGGCACGCCGGACTGGTCGAGATCGAGCCCGGCCAGGTATTGCGCGCGCGGATGATCGCAGGCGAGAAGGGGCCGCTTGCGGTGGTGGTCGAACAAGAAGGCTGAACGCACGTCATGACCGACCGAAGGCAGGTACGCGTCATGGGTGTCGCCGCGCTGGCACTGCTGCTGGTGGCGATGGCGGGATGCGACGGCACCGACAGCGCGGCCTCGACCGTCGCGACGCCCGCCACGATCGCGTTGACGATCAGGAGCGCCAACGGCCCCCACCCCTTCACGGTCGAGACCGCGAAGACCGAGGAGGACCAGCAGCGCGGGCTGATGTTCCGCACCGACATTCCCAAGGATGGCGGCATGCTGTTCGCGCCGTATCCGCCGAGCGGCCCGCCGCGCGAGGCGAATTTCTGGATGAAGAACACGCCGCGCCCGCTCGACATCGTCTTCATCCGCCCCGACGGGACGATCGCGCGGATCGCGGAGAACACCGTGCCGCAGTCCGAGACGCCGATCCCCTCGGGCGAGCCGGTCAGCGCGGTCCTGGAGATCCGTGGCGGGCGGTCGCTCGATCTGGGCATCGCCGAGGGCGACCGCGTGTCGTGGGCGGGGCAACCGGGGAAGTGATCGCGGTTGAAGGCGCCCCGGCCGCGCGCTAAGCGCGTTGCCATGGGCATCAATCTCAACCCCTTCACTTGGTGGACCGGCGCAAGCTGGGGCACGGCGTTCGGCCTGCGCGGCAAGGCGCGGGTCGGCGAGGACGCGCTCGGCAACGTCTATTATCAGGGCGGGCGCGATACCGCCGGCAATCCGCGCCGCTGGGTGATCTATGACGGCGCCAACGATGCGAGCCGCATCGCGCCGGAATGGTTCAGCTGGCTACACCATCAGGTCGATGACGTGCCCGAGCGGGCGCTGCCCGCCCCGCGTACGTGGCAGAAACCGGCCGAGCCGAACCTGACCGGCACACCCGCCGCCTATCGCCCCAGCGGGGCGCTGGAAAAGGGCGGGGTGCGCGCGGCGGCGACCGGCGATTACGAAGCGTGGACGCCCCCCCAGGGACAGACGGGCGCGTGAACCGGCGCGGGCGGGGCGGCTTCACGCTGGCGGTCCTGCTCCTGGCGGGGCTGGCCAGCGGGTGCAACTCGTCCAGGACCACCACGCCGGCGCCCACGCCGACCGCGGCGACCGCGCTCGACCTCGACACCAGCGCCAGCAACATCGTGACGGTGGACGTCGGCGGCGGCATCGATCCGAGTTACGGCGCGACGCCGATGGCCGAACGCGTCGCGACGCTAGGGCTGCTCAACAAGCGCAACGGCGCGTCGCGCGACATCGTGCTGAAACCGGGCAAATCGGCGCGGGTCGGCGCGGTCGTGGTGCATCTGAAAGCGTGCGAGCAGACCGCGCCGTGGGAGCAGGAACATTACACGGGCGCGTTCGTGCAAGTCGATGTCGAAGCGTCTGACGGCAATAAAGGTCGCTCGTGGCGGCGTATCTTCTCGGGATGGCTGTTCAAGGAACGGCCCGCGCTGAACGTCGTGCAACACCCGATCTACGACGTGTGGGTCAAGAATTGCGCGATGGCTTTCCCGGAAGGCGGGCCGGACTCGGTGTCGGGCGCGGCGGGACCGGACGACAGCGCGCCGCCGCGGTCGAGCGCGAAGAAATCGCCCGCCTCGCTGCCCGACCCGCCCGCGCCGACGACGCCCGAGATCGCGCCGGACAATGACGACAGATAGGCCGCGCGGCTGATCTCGACCGCGCCGAGCGAGGCGAGGTGATCGGTCATGAATTGGCAATCGAGCAAGGTGAACCCGCCGACGCGCAACCGCGCGACGAGCCACGCCATCGCCACCTTCGACGCGTCGCGGGCGCGGCTGACCATGCTCTCGCCGAAGAACGCGCGGCCGAGCGCGAGCCCGTACAGCCCGCCCGCCAGCGTATCGCCGTCCCACACCTCGACCGAATGCGCGAAGCCCATCGCGTGCAAGTCGTTGAAGACGCGCTCGATCGGCGGGTTGATCCAAGTGTCCGGGCGATTCGCCACCGAGGCGGCGCACAGCCGCAGGATCTGCGGGAACGCCTGGTCGGCGGTGACGCGGAAGCGTTGGCGCTCGATCGTCCTGCGCAGCGAATGCGAGAGGTGAAACCCCGCGAGCGGCAGGATTGCGCGCTCCTGCGGTTCGACCCAGAACACCTCGTCGGTATCGCGCCCATCGGCCATCGGGAACACGCCGACGGCATAAGCGCCGAGCACCAGTTGCGGGTCGAGAACGGTCGGATCGGACGCGGTGGCGGGCGGTGGACCCCTCACGCGGCGAGGCGGCGCTCGATCGCCTGCCATAGCTGTGCGAAAGCCTGCGCGCCGGCCGAGCGTGCGGCGAAGGCGCCGACGGCGGCGCGGCGCGCGGTGACTTGCTCGATCACGCTCGCCATCGGCACGACCGGCCAATCGGGATGGCGCGCGACCGCGTCGGCGTGAAGCTTGCGCCGGCGGTCGACCATCGAATGCACCGGCATCACCTGTGCCTTCTGGCCGAGATGCTTGATCACCTCGGCCAGCGCGCGTTCGGAAAGGGGCGAGGGGATCACCGGCACCACGATCAGGTCGGCGGCGCGCATCACCTGGTCGCTCGTCTCGGTCAGGCCCGGCGGGCAATCGAGCAGGATGCGGTCATACTCCTTGCGCAGGCCGGCCAGCAGCTTTTGCAGCCGCTTCTTCTTGTCGAGTTCGTGAAACAGCAGATCCAGCCCGCGCAGCGACGCGTCGGCACCGATCAGGTCAAGCCGCGGGGTGGCGGTCTTCTCGATCAGCTTTTCGGGTTCGACGTCCCTGGCGAACACCGATTGCGCCTGGTCCTTCGCCTTCTTGCCCTCGGGCCGTGCGGACAGCAGAAAGCTCGATGCCGCCTGCGGATCGAGATCCCACAGCAAGGTACGTCGTGCGGAAAGCGTGGCCGCTGCCCAGGCGAGGTTGACCGCGAGCGTCGTCTTGCCGACGCCGCCTTTCAGGCTGTAGATCGCGATCGTCGACACCGGCGGGTTCCCCTATCCAGGAAGGCCCATCGTGGCCGATGCCGGCGCTTACCGCAAGAATGGAGCGGGGATCAGATGTCGCAGAGCTGCGCGGACTTGCCCGGCTCGGTCAACGTGACCGCCTTGGGATTACCGGTCAGCACCCAGCCCTCGGCCTTGAGCGGATCGCCCGCCTTGTCGGCCGTCAGCTTGACCGGGGTGCCATCGAGCTTGGTCTTTATCAGCGCCTGCTTGTCGCCCTCGAAGAAGGTGACGTAGACGAGGCTGTTGTCCTTGCAGCGCAGCGTCGCCTCTGCCTTGATCGACGGCGGCAGCTCCACCGGCGCCTTGTTGGCGAGCACCGATGCCATCGGATCGGGCGAGACCGTCGTGACTTCGGTCGGCTTGTTGTCACAGGCCGACAGCGCGAGGAGCACGACGGCAGCGGTGGGGAGAAAGCGGATGGCCATGCCGATTTCTTTGCGCACGCGGCAACACAAGGTCAAGAGGATGCGCCGCCGCGGGCAACACTTTTTTGCAATGCGGCAAACTGTAATCGGAGGTTCATGTTCGGAGCGCAATACGTCGGGTTTGCAAGCCACGCGAGTGGCGATACCATCGCGCCATGGCCCAGCGCACGTCACCGCCGATCACCACCTATGCCGCGTTCTGGCCATATTATTTGCGCGAGCATGGCAAGCCGCAGACGCGTGCGATCCATTATGCCGGGACGGCGCTAACCTTCGTGTTCCTCGGCGTGGCGCTGGTCCATGGCGGATGGTGGTGGCTGGCGCTGCCGCTCGCCGGATACGGCTTCGCTTGGACCGCGCATTTCGGCGTGGAGAAGAACCGGCCGGCGACCTTCACCTATCCCTTGTGGTCGCTTGGCAGCGATTACCGCATGTTCTTCCTGTGGCTGACCGGGCGGCTTGGGCCGCATCTGCGCGCGGCGGGGGTGGCTTAAGCGGCGGACACGATGTCGGTTTGCGAGAAATCATCGCTCTTGAACAGCAAAGGCTCTCCGGTTGCCTTGGCGAGCGCGTAAGCGAAGCAATCGCCGAAGTTGAAAGCGGCCTTGTGGCCGGTGCCGCGACCGAATTTGCGATAGGCAGCGTGTCCGATCGCAGCTTGTTCAACGGTGACCGGTTCGATCGTGATTGCCACGTCGCGCATTATAGTGTCGAGCGTGGCGGTGATCTTGTCGCGTGCGGGATGGCGTGACAGTACCGCCCCCAGTTCAATCCAGTTTCCCGCAGACAATTTTCGTACGGTGGCATTCGTCATGGCGTGCGTGAAAGAGGCTTGTTCCGGTTCTTCCAGAAGCAATGCCATGATCGCCGAACTGTCGACGATCAAAACGGTGATCCGTCATCGTCGTAGATTTCGTCCATAATTTCCTTGGATGTCTTTCCATGCCATTCGGGCGGCATGTTGGCGCGGAATTCCGCACTGATCTCCCGGACCCGTGCAAGCACCTCCTGGAACCGTTCCTCACGCTCGCGATGTTCGCGTTCAAGCGCATTGCGGATCGTTGCCGTAATGGTGTCGCCGGAGGACCCGGCAAGTTCGCGGGCGAGCCGGATCGTCTCGGGGTCTTTTATATTAAGTTGAACGCCCATCTTCTACCTCTCGTCAGCACCAGTCTACCATAAGCCAAATTTGTCGCCACTATAATGTTGAATGGATTGCGAGCCTATGTGCGCACGCTATGTCTGCCAGATGACCACCGCCGCGAACACGCTCGCCCTGATCGGAAACACGCCGCTGGTGCGCCTGGAAGGGCCGAGCGCGACGGCGGGCGCGGACATCTATGGCAAGTGCGAATTCGCCAATCCCGGCGCCTCGGTGAAGGACCGCGCCGCGCTCGGCATCGTCGAAGATGCCGAGGAACGTCGGCAGATCGAGCCCGGCGGCACCTTCGTCGAGGGGACGGCGGGCAATACCGGCATCGGGCTGGCGCTGGTCGCCAATGCCAAGGGGTACAAGACGATCATCGTCATGCCCGAGACGCAGAGCCGCGAGAAGATGGACACGCTGCGCGCGCTTGGCGCCGAGCTGGTGCTGGTGCCCGCCGCGCCTTATTCGAACCAGGCGCATTTCGTGCACACCTCGCGGCGCATCGCCGAGGAGACGCCCAATGCGGTATGGGCCAACCAGTTCGACAACATCGCCAATCGCAAGGCGCACATCACCGGCACCGCCGAAGAGATCTGGGCGCAGATGGACGGGCGGATCGACGGGTTCACCTGCGCGGCGGGGACGGGCGGTACGATCGCCGGCGTCGGCCTCGGCCTGAAGGCGAAAGACGAGACGGTGTGCATCGCGCTGAGCGATCCGCACGGCGCCGCGCTCTACGATTATTACGCGCATGGCGAGTTGAAGGCGGAAGGGTCGTCGGTCGCGGAAGGAATCGGGCAGGGGCGGATCACCGCCAATCTCGAGGGCGCGCCGATCGACACGCAATTCCGCATTTCGGACGCCGAGGGCATGGCATGGGTGACGCGCCTGCTGGCGGAGGAGGGGCTGTGCCTGGGCCTGTCCTCGGGCATCAACGTCGCCGGCGCGGTGCTGCTGGCGCGGCAGCTCGGGCCGGGCAGCCGCGTCGTGACGATCCTGTGCGACACCGGCTTTCGCTATCTCTCGACGCTCTACAATCGCGCGTGGCTGCAGGAAAAGGGGCTGGTCGTCCCGCCCTGGCTCGACCGCGATTGAGGCTGCGAGCGAAGCCGCATCGACAAGCTGCGGGTAATCCGTTACATTTATGCCACAGCTTATGAAAATGATCGCACAAGATCCGGGTCAGCGAACGCAACGGGTGAAGGTCGGGATGATCGGCCTGGCCGCCGTCTTGCTCCTGATCGGGCTGGCCGCGGCGATCTTCTCGACGATGAGCCGCGATCGCCAGGTCGCCGCGATCGGCAGCGCGCGCCCCGATACCGTCGCGACCATCGTCTCGGGCAATGTCGTTGACGCACGCGGGCCGGCGACCAAGGATCCGCTCGCCGAATTGGGCATCGCGCCGAGTGCCTCGACCATGACCAACGACGCACAGGCCGATCCGCAGGCGGTTCAGGCGAGGAGGCGGCCATGACGATGATGGGGATTTCGCGAAAATTCGTCCCCGTCCGCATGGGTCAGGTGGGGATTTGCCGGGAATCGTCCGCAATCGTTCGAACACACCAAGAACAAGCTGATATCGTACGAAAAAAATCGCCGGAGAATCGAAGCGATTAGGGCTTGGTCCCGTCAAATCCCTGCTCTGCCCCTTGTCACCCCGATCTGCCCTATGTTAACCCTATTTTCAACGGGGACCGACCGATCTTGCGTGCGCGATGCGCGCCGGGTTTCGCGAAATACGCGATTCCCGGGACTAGAGAGGTGTGTCTGCCGTGGATGGGGTGGGCGTGGACGACCGCAGCGATTATCAGGGAGACGGTCTCGGGCTTGTCGACGACAAGGGCCGGGTCGCGATTCCCGCGTCGCTGCGCACGATCCTCGCCGCCAACGCGCCGCGCGCCGACGGCAAGGACGGCGGCACCGTCATCGTCGGCGTGCATCCCGACCAGAAATGCCTGCGCGCGTACGATCCGGCCTATGTGAAGATCCTGCGTGGCGAGGTCGATGCGCTGGTCGCGCGCAAGCTCGAGAAGGACGGCTTCACCGACTATAATCTGAAGCGTCGCGGCGCGAGCGGCGAACCCGTGCCGTTCGACGGATCGGGCCGGTTCATCATGCCGCCGTTTCCGCGCGACTATGCCAATATCGGCGACAATGCGTTCTTCTGGGGGACGTTCGACTGGATCGAGATCTGGGACCCCAGGACGCTGATCGACGCGACCGATGTCGACCCGGTGATGCAGGCGGCATGCCGTTTCCACTGCAAGCAGAAGGGGATCGCGCTGTGAACGCGGCCCCGCACGTCCCCGTTCTGCTCGCCCCCGTGATCGACGCGCTCGCCATCGCCGCTGGCGAGACCCATGTCGACGCGACCTTCGGCGCGGGCGGCTATACCCGGGCAATGCTGGCGAAAGGCGCAAGCGTCTTCGCCTTCGACCGCGACCCCCATGCAATCGCGGCGGGCGAGGCGATGGCCGCGTCGGCGGACGGTGCGCTGACGCTGGTGCCCGCGACTTTCTCGGCGCTGGACGCCGAACTTGCCGCGCGCGATGCGGTGCCGGTGGACGGCGTGACGATGGACATCGGCCTATCGTCGATGCAGCTCGACCAAGCCGAGCGTGGCTTCTCGTTCCAGTCGGACGGGCCGCTCGATATGCGGATGAGCCAGGAGGGCGAGAGCGCCGCCGACTTCCTCAACACCGCCCAGGAGAGCGTCATCGCGGACGTGATCCACGATTATGGCGAGGAACCGCGCGCGCGCCGCGTCGCCCGCGCGATCGTCGCGGCGCGGCCGATCACGCGCACCGGCGAACTGGCACATGTCGTCCGCCGTGCGCTCGGCTACAAGCCGCACGACAAGAAGGACCCGGCGACGCGGACCTTCCAGGCGATCCGCATCCACATCAATCGCGAACTGGGTGAACTGGCCGACGGGCTGGCGGCGGCCGAGCGCATACTGGCCCCGGGCGGGCGGCTGGCGGTGGTGACCTTCCACAGTCTGGAGGACCGCATAGTCAAGCGATTCCTGCGCGAGCGCAGCGGATCGCTCCCGTCGGGATCGCGGCATCTGCCGGAAGTCGCAGCGAAACACGCGCCGAGCTTCGACCAGGTCGGCCGCCCGGTGAAGGCGGACGCGGAGGAGATTGCGCGCAACCCGCGGGCGCGGTCGGCCACGCTCAGGACGGCACGGCGTACCGGTGCCGCCGCCTGGGGCGAAACACTTGGCACGGAAGGGGCGATGTGATGCTGGGTCTGGCGTGGAAGAGTCTCGGATGGTTCCTGGCCGGCGTGGCGGTGGCGCTCGGCTTCCTGCTGGTGCCGTTGCAGGTCGCGGCCGAGCGCAAGAAGCTCGACCGCACCGCCAGCGACATCGCGCGCGCGCGCCGCGATATCCGCGCGCTGGAGACCGAATTCGACACGCGCGCCAACTTCGCCCAGCTTTACAAATGGAACGCCGACCAGCTCGGCCTGGTCGCGCCCGCCGCCGACCAGTTCCTGCCGGACGAGGCAGCGCTCGCCTCGATCGAGCCGACCAGCCCGAAGGTCGGGCCGCAAATGGCGTCGTTCGTGCCGTCCGCGCCGATCGGCGTCGCCACCGCGCAGCAAGCCGCCGCGATGCCGGTATCGACGCCCGCCGCCGCGCCGAGCGCGCCGCCACGGTCTGCCCCGGCCGCGGTGCCGCGCACCGCATTGGCTGCCGTCACACCGCCGCACCCGCGCGCGGCGGTGGCCTTGCTGGATCGAGCCTTGCTCGACGACAGCATGATCGGCGATCTGCGCAGCGGCGCCCGCGCCGAGATCGGATCGGCCCGATGAGCATGATCGTCGCCCGGCCCCCGTCCACGCGACTTCCCGCGCGGCGGTCGAGCGATCAGCGCCACGCGCTGGTCGCGGTCGCGCATGTGCGGCTGATGATGCTGATGCTGCTCATCATGGCTGGGTTCCTGCTGGTGATCGGGCGGATCGCGGTGCTGGGGCTGCTCGGCACGCCGGCCGGCGCGGCGACGCTGACCGCCAGCCCGATGGTGCGCGGCGACATACTCGACCGCAACGGCCAGCCGCTGGCGCGCACGATCGAGGCGTGGACGATCGGCGCGCGCCCGCCGCAATTGCTCGGCGACCGGCAAGTGCTGGCCGACCAGCTTGCGGCGGCGATGCCCGCGCATGATTCGGCGTGGTATCTCGAACGGCTGACGATGAGGGGCAAGTTCACCTATCTCGAAAAGCATGCCTCGCCGGCGATGGTGAACGAGGTCCATGCGCTTGGCGAGCCCGGCATCGTATTCGCGCGAGAGCCGGAGCGGCTGTATCCGCAATCGACGCTGGCGGCGCATGTGCTCGGTTATATCGGGCCGACCAGGGACGATCCGAAGATCATGGGGCGCGCCGGGATCGAGCGCGCCTTTGAGGACCGGCTGACCGACCCGAGCAAGCGCGGCGAGCCGATCGCGCTGTCGATCGACGCGCGCGTGCAGGCAGCGTTGGAGAGCGAACTGGGCCGCGCGATGGTGTCGTTCAAGGCGAAGGACGCGACCGGGGTGGTGCTCGACGTGCACACCGGCGAAGTGCTCGCGATGGTGTCGCTGCCGGTCTACAATCCCAACAGATTGACCGGCACGACCAGCGACGCGCTGCGCAACAACGTGACGCAATCGGTGTACGAACTGGGATCGACCTTCAAGCCGATCACCGCGGCGGCGGCGATCGACAGCGGCACGGTGACGTCGATGGCGCGGCGCTTCGATGCGACCGCACCGATCAAGGTGGGCCGCTTCACCATCCATGACGATCGCGGCGACGAGCAGAAGCGCTGGCTCAACATCCCCGAGACGCTGATCTATTCGTCGAACATCGCGACCGCGCGGATCGCCCAGGAAATGGGCAAGGACAAGCTCACCGCGATGTTCACCGCGATGGGTTTCGGCGAGCGCCCGGCGATCGAGCTGCGCGAGCGAGCCGGGCCGATCTGGCCGCAATATTGGGGCGAGACGACGCTGATGACGACGGCGTTCGGCCACGGCATCGCGGTGACGCCGCTGCACCTCGCCAATGCCTATGCGACGCTGGTCAACGGTGGCATCTGGCGCCCGACGACGCTGCTGAAGGTCGCGCCGGGCCACGCGCCCGCCGGGCGGCGCGTACTGTCCGAGGCGACGAGCGCGCGGATGCGGCAATTGCTGCGGCTGGTCGTCTTGCTCGGCACCGGCAGAAAGGGCGAGGCGCCGGGCTACCGCGTGGGCGGCAAGACCGGCACCGCCGAGGTGGCGGGCGCGGGGGGCTATTCGAAAAAGGCCAACGTCTCGACCTTCGCGGCGGCCTTCCCGATGGATGCGCCGCGCTATATCGTGGTCGCCATGCTCGATTCGCCGGTCGGCAATGCCGAGTCGTACGGCCTAACCACCGCCGCCTGGACCGCCGCGCCGGTCGTCAGCCGCGTCATCTCGCGCACCGGCGCGATGCTCGGCGTGACGCCCGATACGCGGCGCGACATCGACGTGTCCGATCTGATGCCCTTGGTGTGGCACGCGTCCGGCGACCGCAAGAACGCGGAATGAAGCTGGGAAGCCTGACCGGCGATAACGAAACCGCAACCGGTGCCCAAACGGTCAGGGGCTTCGCGATCGACCACCGCAAGGTCGCGCCCGGCGTGGTGTTCGGCGCGTTCCAGGGCGCGGTCGTCAATGGCGAGCATTTCGTCGCGGCGGCGGTGGCGGGGGGCGCGGTCGCCGTGGTCGCGCGGCCCGGGATCATCGTGGAGGGCGCGGTGCACATCGCCGACGCGGTGCCGCGCCGCAAATTCGCCGAACTGGCCGCGCGCTTCTTCGCGCCGTTCCCGGAGATCGCCGTCGCGGTGACGGGGACCAACGGCAAGACCTCGACCGTCGAGCTGGTGCGGCAATTGTGGCGCATGGCCGGGTTCCACGCCGCCTCGATCGGGACGCTCGGCGTGACCACCGCCGACGACCGCGTCTCGACCGGGCTGACCACGCCCGACATCGTCACCTTCCTGTCGAACGTCGCGGGACTAGCACGCGAGGGGGTGAGCCATGTCGCGTTCGAGGCGTCGTCGCATGGCCTGTCGCAATATCGCACGGAAGGGTTGCGGGTGTCGGCGGCGGCCTTCACCAATCTGAGCCGCGACCATCTCGACTATCACGGCACGATGGAGGCGTATCTCGAGGCCAAGCTGCGATTGTTCTCCGAAGTCCTGGCGGATGACGGCATCGCGGTGGTGTGGGCGGACGATTCCTCGTCGGCGCGGGTCGCCGAGGTCGCGCACGGGCGCGGTCTTCAGGTGATGACGGTCGGCACCCATGGCGAGACGCTCAAGCTGGTCGAGCGCGTGCCGACCCTGCTCGGGCAGGCGCTGACGATTGCCGCCGGGGGCAAGGACCATCGCGTCAACCTGCCGCTGATCGGGGCGTATCAGGCGGCGAACGCGCTGACCTCTGCGGCGCTCGTCATTGCATGCGGCGGCGATGTCGCGGCGACGCTGGCCAACCTCGCGCGGTTGCAGCCGGTGCGCGGGCGGCTGGAACGGGCGGTGATCTCGGCCAAGGGCGCACCGGTCTATGTCGATTACGCGCACACGCCCGATGCGCTGGAGGCGGCGATCGCCGCGCTGAAACCGCATGCGGCGGGGCGGCTGATCGTCGTGATCGGCGCGGGCGGCGACCGCGACACCGGCAAGCGCGCGGCGATGGGCGCGGTGGCGGCGGGAATGGCCGATCATGTCATCGTCACCGACGACAATCCGCGGTCGGAGGACCCGGCGGCGATCCGCGCGATGGTGCTGGAAGGTGCTCCGAATGCGACCGAGACGCCTTCGCGGCGCGCGGCGATCGGCGTCGCCATCGCCGAGGCCGGGCCCGAGGACATCGTGCTGATCGCGGGCAAGGGCCATGAGCATGGGCAGATCGTCGGCGATCTGGTGCTGCCGTTCGACGATGTCGGCGTCGCGCGGGAAATGGCGCAGGGGGCGGGGGCGTGACCCTTCGTCTCATCCGTCACCCCGGCCTCGTACCGGGGGGCACCGAGCCGCTCGTGCAGCGCTTCGGGCTTCGTGCGATTGCGCTCGCTGCCCGGTGGACCCCGGCACGAGGCAGGGGTGACGAAGGGAGCCGCGAGCAATGAGCGCGCTCTGGACCTCCGCCGACATCGCCGCCGCGACCGGCGGCGCGGCGTCCGCGCCGTTCGCCGCTACCGGCGTAACGTTCGACTCGCGCGAAGTCGGCCCCGGCGACCTGTTCGTCGCGCTGACGGGCGAGGCGACAGACGGCCATCGCTTCCTCGACCAGGCCTTCGCCCGCGGTGCGGCGGGGGCGATCGTGTCGCAGCCTGTCGGCCATCCGCGGGTGCTGGTTCCCGATACGATGGCCGCGCTGGAGAATCTTGGCCGCGCGGCGCGGGTGCGGGCCGATGCGAAGATCATCGGCGTCACCGGATCGGTCGGCAAGACCGGGACCAAGGAAGCGCTGTTCGCCGCGCTCGAACGGGGCGCGTCCAAGATCGGGGCGCGTGCGACACATCGCTCGGTCAAGAGCTATAACAACCATACCGGCGTGCCGCTGAGCTTGGCGCGCATGCCCGCCGAGACGCGTTTCGGCGTGTTCGAGATGGGGATGAACCATGCCGGCGAGCTGGCGCATCTGACAGCGCTGGTGCGGCCGCACGTCGCGATCGTCACCACCATTGCCCCCGCGCATACCGAATTCTTTTCGGGCGAGGACGCGATCGCCGATGCCAAAAGCGAGATCTTCCGGGGGCTGGAGGCGTTTGACGGCGGGGGGGGCGGGGTCGCGATCGTGCCGTTCGACAGCCCGCACCGCGACCGGCTGATCGCCGCTGCCGCGCCCTACGCTGCGAAGATCGTGACGTTCGGGCTGGAGAAGGGCGCGGACGTCCGCGCGATCGAGACGATGCGCGCCGATGACGGCGGCACCTTCGTCACCGCCGTCATCGGCGCGCGCGAGTTGAGCTACACGATCAGCCAGCCGGGGCTGCACTGGGTATCGAACAGCCTTGCGGTGCTGGCGGCGGTCGATGCGGTCGGGAGCGACCTCGGTCTCGCCGGGCTGGCGCTGGCGGAACTTGGCGGGCTGGCCGGGCGCGGCGCGCGGTTCGATGTTGCGGTGGGTGACGGGGCCGCGCTGGTGATCGACGAGAGCTACAACGCCAATCCGTCGTCGATGCGCGCGACGCTGGCGGTGCTGGCTGCCGAACGCGCGGCGCGCAAGATCGTCGTGCTGGGCGAGATGCGCGAGCTTGGCGCGGGCAGCGACGCGTATCACGCCGCGCTGGCCGAGCCGATCCTCGCGGCGGGGGTCGCGGGCGGCATCGTCGTCGGCGAACGCGCCCGCCCGCTCGCGAACGCGCTTGAGGGGAAGGGCGATTTCGTCCATGTCGCCGATGCGGCGGCAGCGCGCGTCAGCCTGTCGGGGATGCTGGCGGCGGGCGATGCGCTGCTCATCAAGGGATCGAACGGCGTGGGGCTGGCGGCACTTGTCGCGAGTCTCAGGAGCGGGACACCATAATGCTCTATTTCATCGCCGATCATCTCGGTTTTCCGGGGGTGCTGAACCTCTTCCGCTATCTGTCGTTCCGTACCGGTGGGGCGGTGGCGACGTCGCTGTTCCTCGGCCTGCTGATCGGCCCGAAGTTCATCGGCTGGCTGCGCGTGCGGCAGGGCAAGGGCCAGCCGATCCGCAGCGACGGACCGCAATCGCATCTCGCCAAGCGCGGCACGCCCACGATGGGCGGCTTGATGATCCTGACGTCGATGGTGGCGTCGATCCTGCTGTGGATGGACTTGTCCAACCCGTTCGTGTGGGCGTGTACTTTCGTGACTTTGGGTTTCGGCGCGATCGGCTTTCTCGACGATTACGACAAGGTGCGCAAGGCGAGCACGGCGGGCGTGTCGGGGCGGGTGCGGCTGCTCGGCGAATTCGCCATCGCCGGGATCGCGGCGGCGATGATCGTGCACGAGAACGGCACGCACCTGTATCTGCCGTTCTACAGCGGGCCGGTGATCGAGCTGGGTTATTTCTACATCGCGTTCGCGGCCTTCACGATCGTCGCGTTCGGCAATGCGGTGAATCTGACCGACGGGCTGGACGGGCTGGCGACGATGCCGGTGATCATCGCCAGCGTCGCGTTCATGCTGATCGTGTACCTGGCCGGCAACCTCAAGTTCGCGACGTATCTGGGCATCCCGCATGTGCCGCATGCCGGCGACCTGGCGATCTTCTGCGGGGCGATCGTCGGGGCGGGGCTCGCGTTCCTGTGGTTTAACGCACCCCCCGCCGCCGTGTTCATGGGCGATACCGGCAGCCTTGCGCTGGGCGGCGCGCTCGGCGCGATCGCGGTGGTGGCGCATCACGAGATCGTGCTGGGCATCATCGGCGGGCTGTTCGTGGTCGAGGCGATGAGCGTCATCATCCAGGTGTTCTTCTACAAGCGCACCGGCAAACGCGTGTTCAGGATGGCGCCGATCCACCACCATTTCGAACAACTCGGCTGGAGCGAGCCGACCGTCGTGATCCGCTTCTGGATCATCGCCCTGGTGCTGGCGCTGGCGGGCCTGTCGACGTTGAAGCTCAGGTGATCGTCTCGCCCGACTGGCGCGGCAGACGCTATGCTGTGCTTGGGCTGGCGCGCTCGGGCGCGGCGACGGTGCGGGCGCTGGTGGCGGGCGGGGCGAGCGTGGTGGCGTGGGATTCGAGTGAGAGGGCGCGTGCCTTGCTTCAGGCCTCGTTACCCCACGAAGGCGGGATTCCAGCGTTGCAGAGCGCAACGCCAGTAACCCCAGACCCCCGCCTTCGCGAGGGAACGGTGGTGTTCGGGGATCTTGCGGAGATCGATCTCGCCACCTTCGATGCGCTGATCGTCTCCCCCGGCGTCCCCATCAACCGCCACCCGGTCGCCGCCAAGGCGCGTGCCGCCGGAACGCCCATCATCGGCGACATCGAATTGTTCGCGCAGGCGCGCGCGGCGCTGCCGGGGCACAAGGTCGTCGGCGTGACCGGAACCAACGGCAAGTCGACCACCGTGTCGCTGATTCACCACATTTTGCTGACCGCCGGTGTCCCCTCGCGGCTCGGCGGGAATATCGGGTTGCCGATCCTCGAGCAGGAGCCGCTCCCGGCGGGCGGGGTCTATGTGCTGGAACTGTCGAGCTACCAGATCGACTTGACGCAGAGCCTCGATTGCGACGTGGCGGTGCTGCTCAACATCACGCCCGATCATCTCGACCGTTATGACGGGTTCGAGGCCTATGCCGCCTCCAAGGGGCGGCTGTTCGCGATGCAGTCGCGTAACCACGCCGCGATCGTCGGCATCGGCGATGCCGCCTCGGCGCAGATCGCGCGCGCGCTGTCGGCGAAGGGGGAGTGTCTTACCAGGATTGCGCCGGGCGTGTGCATGGACCAGTCGCGCTGGCCCTCCCTCCAGGGGCCGCACAACGCGCAGAACGCGCTCGCCGCCATCGCCGCGTGCCAGGCGCTCGGCGTGCCCGAAGCGATGATTGACAAGGGGCTGGCGAGCTTCAAGGGGCTGCCGCACCGGATGGAGCGGGTCGCGACGAGGCACGGGGTGGCGTTCGTCAACGACAGCAAGGCGACCAACCCCGAGTCGACCGCGCCCGCGCTGGCGGCGTTCGACCGCGTCCACTGGATCCTTGGCGGGCAGGCCAAGTCGGACGATCTCGACGCCTGCGCAGCCCAGTTCGGGCATGTCGCCAAGGCCTATACGATCGGCGAGGCGGGGCCGTGCTTTGCCGCGATCCTCGCCGGCAAGATGCCGGTCGAGCAAAGCGGCGATCTCGCCACGGCGGTTTCCCGTGCGGCCCACGAAGCAAATTCGGGCGACACTGTTTTGTTGTCGCCGGCCTGCGCGTCGTTCGACCAATTCCGCGATTTCGAGGATCGCGGCGAGCAGTTCCGTCGGCTCGTGGAGGCGCTCGCATGAGCGATGCGCGGGCCAAGCCGCCGAAGTTCTGGAAAGGCATCGGGGGCCGCGGCGGGCGTGGCGACCGTTCGGCGCTGGGCATGTGGTTCTGGGATATCGACCGGATGCTGCTGCTGCTGACGCTGCTGCTGATCGCGGTCGGGCTGGTCGCGGTGGGCGCGGCTTCGCCCGCCGCGGCGACGCGCTATTCCGACGACAAGCATCATGTGCCACCGCTTTTCTACCTGTGGTGGCAATTGGCGTGGGTCGGCGTGTCGCTGCCGGTGCTGCTGATCGTGTCGATGCTGCCGGTCGCCTTCGCGCGGCGGATGGCGCTGATCGGCACGGTCGCGTGCCTGATCCTGCTGATGCTGGTGCCCGTCATCGGTGTGGAAAAGAACGGGGCGACGCGCTGGCTCAACCTCGGCGTCTCGCTGTTGCAGCCGTCGGAATTCCTCAAGCCGTTCTTCATCGTCACCACCGCATGGCTGCTGTCGATGCGTGCGCAGGACGACGCGCTGCCCGTGGTCACCATTACCGGCGGGATGACCGCGCTGGTCGCCTTCCTGCTGATGCTCCAGCCCGATTTCGGACAGACGGTGGTGTTCTGCGCGGTGTGGATGGCGTTGCTGATGATTTCCGGCATCTCGACCAAGGTGATGGTCGGATTGATCACGGCGGTGCCGGCGGGGCTGGTCGCGGCCTATTTCTTCTACGGCACCGCGCGCGCGCGCATCAACGCGTTCCTGTTTCCCGATGTCGACGGTATCGGCGCGGGCGACCATTTCCAGACCAATGCCGCGCACAACACCATCACCGCGGGCGGCTGGCGCGGGACGGGGCCGGGCGGCGGATCGATGAAGTTCCGCCTGCCCGAGGGGCACACCGACTACATCTTCTCGGTGATCGGCGAGGAATTCGGGCTGATCGCGTGCATGGTGATCGCGATCCTGTTCCTCGCCATCGTGGTGCGCGTGTTCGTGAAACTGCTCGACGAGCAGGACGAGTTCCGCCTGTTCGCCGCCGCCGGGCTCGCCACGCAATTCGGCGTGCAGGCGCTGATCTCGATGGCGGTCAACACCGGCCTTGCCCCGTCCAAGGGCATGACGCTGCCGTTCATCAGCTATGGCGGGTCGTCGCTGGTCGCCCTATCGATCGGCATGGGGCTGCTGCTGGCCTTCACGCGGCGCAATCCGTTCGTTACGCGGTCCAAATACATTGCGCATAGCGGGACGCATCGGAGCGGCGTATGACGGCGAAGCATTTCGTACTGGCGGCGGGCGGGACCGGCGGCCACATGGTCCCGGCGGCGGCGCTGGCGGCGGAGTTGGGCCGGCGTGGGCATTACGTGGCGCTGGTCAGCGACGAGCGCGGCGTGCGCTATCCGGGATTGTTCGAGGGCGTGCAGACCCACATATTGCCCGCCGGGCGGCTGAGCGGCGGGCCGATCGGCTGGGCGCGCGCGGCCGCGGCGATGGTCAAGGGCCGGGCGATGGCGATCGAGCTCTACAAGAGCTTCCGCCCCGATGCGGTAATCGGGTTCGGCGGCTATCCGGCGCTTCCCGCGCTGCTGGCGGCGTTCAACCAGGGCATCCCGACGGCGGTGCACGAGCAGAACGCCGTGCTGGGGCGAGTCAACCGGCTGGTCGCGGGCAAGGTCGGCGCGATCGCGACGTCCTATGCCGAGGTCGAGCGGCTCGCGCCGAAATATCGCGGCAAGACGCATCTCGTCGGCAATCCGGTGCGCGATGCGGTGCTGGCGCTGCGGTCCAAGCCGTATCCGCTGCTGGAGGAAGACGGCATCTTCCGCGTGCTGGTGACGGGCGGCAGCCAGGGTGCGAGCGTGCTGTCGCAGGTCGTGCCCGACGGCCTGTCGCTGCTGCCGATCGCGTTTCGCCGCCGCTTGCAGGTGACGCATCAGGCGCGGATCGAGGATATCGACGCGGCGCGCGCAAAATATGCCGAACTGTCGATCGCGGCGGACCTCGCCACCTACCTGCCCGATCTGCCCGAGCAACTCGCCTGGTCGCATATCGTGATCGCGCGCGCGGGGGCCTCGACGCTGGCGGAACTGAGCTGTGCCGGGCGGCCCGCGATCCTGGTGCCGCTGCCGAGCGCGACCGACGACCACCAGACGGCGAACGCGCGCGAGATGACCGCGGCCGGCGGCGCCCGGACGATCGACCAGCGCAGCTTCACGCCGGTAGAACTGGCCAAGCAGATGCAGAAGCTCGGGCTCGACCCAGCCGCCTTGCAGAATGCCGCCGGTCGCGCGCGCGCTTGCGGGCGGCCAGACGCCGCGCGCGATCTCGCCGATCTGGTCGAGACGCTGGGCAACACGCGCGGCGACATGCCGGTCGGCAAGCCGCAACCGTTGAAGGCGGCCTATGCTTGAGTCTGGCGCATGAGAGGCGTCGCGACCGATATCGGGACGATCCACTTCGTCGGCATCGGCGGCATCGGCATGTCGGGCATCGCCGAGGTGATGGGCAACCTCGGCTATCGCGTGCAGGGTTCCGACATGGCCGAGGGCTATATCGTCGAGGGGCTGCGGGCGAAGGGTATTCCGGTCGCGATCGGCCACCATGCCGACAATCTCGGCGACGCGGCGGTGATCGTCACCTCGACCGCGATCAAGCGTGGCAATCCCGAAGTCGAGGCGGCGCTTGAACGGCGCGTGCCGGTGGTGCGGCGTGCGGAGATGCTGGCCGAGCTGATGCGGCTGAAATCGACCGTCGCGGTGGCGGGAACGCATGGTAAGACCACGACGACGAGCATGATCGCGGCGTTGCTCGATGCGGGCGGGGTGGATCCGACCGTCATCAACGGGGGCATCATCAACAGCTACGGCTCCAACGCGCGGCTGGGCGCGAGCGACTGGATGGTGGTCGAGGCCGACGAGAGCGACGGCAGCTTCCTGCGGCTCGACGGCACGATCGCGGTGGTCACCAACATCGATCCCGAGCATCTCGACCATTACGGGTCGTTCGACGCAGTGAAGGACGCGTTCGTCGAATTCGTCGAGAACGTGCCATTCTACGGCGCTGCGCTGCTGTGCCTCGATCATCCCGAGGTGCAGAACATCATCCCGCGCGTGCGTGACCGGCGCGTGGTGACCTACGGCTTCGCGGCACAGGCCGACGTGCGTGGGGTCAACGTCACGCCGATTCCGGGTGGCAACCGCTTCGAGGTGATCGTGCGCCACCGCGACGGCACGAGCCGTTCGATCGAAGGGATCGAGTTGCCGATGCCGGGCCGGCACAACGTCCAGAACGCGCTGGCGGCGATCGGCGTGGCGCTGGAACTGGGCA
>CAXTJX010000031.1:0-27027 GCA_964244765.1 uncultured Sphingomonas sp.
TCGCCGAGGAGATGAAGCGCGCCGGCATGACGATGCCGCTGCTGATCGGCGGGGCGACCACGTCGAAGGTGCACACCGCGCTGCGCATCGCCCCGGCCTATGACGGGCCGGTGGTGCATGTGCTCGACGCCAGCCGCGCGGTCGGCGTCGCCTCCACGCTGGTCAGCGACACGCAGAAGGACGCGTTCGTCCGCAAGACCGCCGACGATTATGAGGCGGTACGCGTGGCGCGCGCCAACAAGGGCCAGAGCGACCTGGTGCCGATCGAGACCGCGCGGGCGAACGGCTTCGTCGCGGACATGGCGCTCAAGCCGGGCGCCCCGGCGCGGCCCGGGCTGCATGCGTTCGACGACTGGGACCTCGCCGATTTGCGCGCGCTGATCGACTGGACCCCGTTCTTCCGCGCGTGGGAACTGGCGGGGAATTATCCGGCGATCCTGGAGGATGCCGTGGTCGGCGAAAGCGCGCGGTCGCTGTTCGACGATGCCAATGCGATGCTCGACCAGGTCATCGCCGAGCAGTGGTTGACGGCGAAGGGCGTGGTTGGGCTGTGGCCTTGTCGGCGGGAAGGGGACGATGTCCTGATAGTATCCTCCCGGTTGGGGGAGGGGGATGTCGCGAGCGCTGCACTTGCCGGAGACTTCCCTCCCCCAGCCCCTCCCGCAGGCGGGAGGGGAGCAAAAGAAGTGCGGCTGCCCTTTTTGCGCCAGCAGATCGCCAAGCGGGAGGGCCGCGCGAACATGTGCCTCGCCGATTTCATCGATCCGGCGGGCGACTGGATCGGCGGGTTCGCGGTCACGGCGGGCCATGGCATCGAGGAGCATCTCCGGCGGTTCAGGGCGGATAACGACGATTATTCCGATATCCTGCTGAAGGCGCTGGCCGACCGCCTCGCCGAGGCCTTCGCCGAGCGGCTGCACCAATATGTCCGCACCACGCTATGGGGCTATGCCGCGGGCGAACAGCTCACCAACGAGGCGCTGATCCGCGAGCAGTATCGCGGCATCCGCCCGGCGCCGGGCTATCCCGCGTGCCCCGATCACAGCGAGAAGCCGATGCTGTTCGACCTGCTCGGCGCGACCGACGCGACCGGGATCACGCTGACCGAGAGTTTCGCGATGCTGCCGACGGCGGCGGTATCGGGCTTCTATTTCGGCCATCCGCAAGCCGAATATTTCGGCGTGGCGCGGGTGGGGCCGGATCAGGTCGCGGATTATGCCCGGCGGCGCGGCGCGGATCTGGCGACGGTGCAGCGCTGGCTGCGGCCCAATCTCGACTGAGCAAGACCGTGATCCGGGCGGCTCACGTTTCCTTGCGTGCCGGGCGACGTCGAACGGATCTTGCGACCGCGCCGACCGAACGCCCTTCCGCCGACGCGGCGAGGTGGCGGGGCCAGGCGGTTAACTCTCAATTCGTCTTCCCAGGATAGGGTGTTCCGGCGCATCTGACCGCGCAAAGGAGCCTCCCCATGCGCCGCGTCCTCCCCCTCGTCGCCCTCCCCCTCGTCGCCCTCGCGCTCGCCGCCCCCGCCGCGGCACAGCAGGCGCGCGCGCCGTTCACCATCCAGGAAACCGGCCAGGGCTTCCAGACGATCGACGAGGCGGTGCAGTCGGTCCGCATGGGCACCGCGACGATCCTGATCGCGCCGGGGGTGTATCACCAGTGCACGATCCAGTCGGGCGGGCACATCACCTTCAAGGCGGTGCAGCCGGGCACCGCGATCTTCGAGGGTACGGCCTGCGAGGGAAAGGCGGCGTTCGTGCTGCGCGGGCAGGGCTCGGTGGTCGACGGGCTGGTGTTCCGGGGCATGCAGGTCGGTGACGGCAACGGGGCCGGTATCCGCACCGAGATCGGCGATCTGGCGGTGCGCAACGCGACCTTCGTCGACAGCCAGGAGGGCATTCTCGGCGGCCATCCCTCGGGCCAGAAGATCACGATCGACCATTCGACCTTTTCCGGCCTCGGCCAGTGCGACCTGACGCCAAGCTGTTCGCACAGCATCTACCTCGCCAATCAGGGCTCGGTGACGATCACCAATTCGCGCTTCGAACGCGGCACGGGTGGGCATTACGTCAAGCTGCGCGTGCCGACCGTGACGATCGCCGGCAACAGCTTCGACGATACCAAGGGCCGCAAGACCAACTACATGATCGACTTGCCGGAAGGAGCGACCGGCATCATCACCGGCAACACCTTCGTGCAGGGCAACGGCAAGGAGAACCATAGCGGCCTGATCGTCGTCGCGGCCGAGGCCAGGACCTATCCGTCGGCGGGGCTGCGCATCGAGGATAACGACGCCACCCTCGCGCCCGGCGCGCCGGTCAACCCCGCGTTCGTCGCCAACATGAGCGGCGAGCGGCTCGCGGTCGGCGCGAACCGGCTGGGCGCGGGGATACGGTTGTACGAGGTGCGCTGAGCGAGGCCCCTCCCGACGGGAGAAGTAATCACCGGCAGAGCGCGCCACCCCGTTCCAGATCCAGGCACTTTCCGTCTACCCTCGGCCCGGTCAGCGTCAGCCCGATCCGGTGCGCGAGCGTCGGCATGATATCGACCGTCTCGATACTGCCGGGATGTTCGAACCCCGCCAGCCCCTTGCGCCAGAACAGGATCGGCACGCGGCGGTCGTAATCGTACGGGCTGCCGTGCGTGGCGACATAGCCCTTGGTCGGATCCGGAATCGGCGTCACGCGCGGTTTCAGGAAGACGACCAGATCGCCCGATCGCCCGGCCCGGTACGACGCGCGCGCGCGCTGGAGCAAGGTCCATCGCTCCGGCGGACCGGTGGGGCCGGGCGTCGCCAGAATTTGCGCGGCAGTGAACACCTCGGCGGTTTGCGGCGAGGCCTTGTACCGCGCGATCGCCTCGGCGCGCACCGCCTTGCGCTGTGCCGGCGTCAGGGCGGCGGCGATGTAGACATCGCCATTGGGGATGTCGCCGAACAGCACCGGCCCGGCGATGCCGAGCTTGGCCGCGATGTCTTTGCCGACAATGGCGGGAGCGAGCGTCACCTGCGCCCGCTGCGCATCGGGCAGGCCGGCGGTGACTTCGCGTTCGGGAATGTCGTTGCCGCCATGGTCGGCCGTCAGCACCACTTCGTAGTCGACGCCGGTCGAATCGAGCAACGCGAAGAACGAGCCGAGCGTCGCGTCGAGTTCCTGCAACTGGAGGCACATCTCCACGCCCTCGGTGCCATAGGTGTGGCCGACATAATCGGTCGCCGACGCGCCGATATCGATGATGTCGGTGGTCGCCCCCTGGCCGAGCTTCATTTCCTGCACCAGCCGCGCGGCCAGCGCGACGATCGTGCCGTCGAACGCGGGCGAGGCGCGGAACGCGGCGGCGTTGCCGGCGGCGCGCTCGAAACGGCCCGCGCCGACGGTCTTGCCACCGCCGAGCGGGACGGCGCGGTCGCGCGGCTTGCACACGTCCGGCACGTCGAGCGCGGCTTGCGGCGCGGCGATGCTGGCGGCGGTGCGGGCGTTGGCCGCGGCGACCGCCGCGGGGACCGCGCGGCCGGCATAGCTGACGAACGCCGTGCCGTCCCACCACCAGAGTTGATCGACGTCGTGCCCGCCCATCATCACCGCCGCCCGGTCCTTGCCCGCGACCGAGACGACGCGCGTGGCGCGGTTCGCCGCCTTCATCCGCTCGCCGAGCGTGGGGACGAGGAGGTGCTTGTCGGACACGGTGTAGCGCCCGTCATGCGTCGTGCCGGGGACGGTCTCGTCCTCGGCGCAATAGACCGTCTTGTCGGCGCGGGCGACCGACTGGTCGATCCAGTTGTTGGCGATGATGCCGGTACGGTCGGGGCGGAAGCCGGTGAGGATGGTCGAGTGGCCCGGGCAGGTCTCGGTCGCCGCGTGGCTCTGATAGCCGCTGGGGAAGACGCCGCCTTGCTGGAGCCGCGCGAGGCCGCCGGTGAAGGACGCGCGATATTCGCCGAACAGATCGGCCGAGAACTGATCGACCGAGATGACGACGACGAGCTTGGGTGGCGCGGCGGGAGCGAGGGCGGACACGGGGGCGGACACGGGGGCGGGAGGTGCTTCCCTCGCCCCGGCCGGGGCGCCGATCAGCGCGATGACGAGGGCAAGGGTCGATGCGAACCGTTTCATCAGGATTTCCGCCTCAGGATACTTGACCGCCCGGCCGCTATGGCCTTGGTGCGGGTGACCTACAAGCGTAGGCCCTTGGTTGCCGTTGGGATATGCGATGCGCTGGTTTCATGACGCGGTGGTGACGGTGCTGGCGGGATTGTTCGCGGTGGCGGCACCAGCCGGGGCCGCAGCGGCGCCGAATGCCGCGGAACGCCATCTCGCGATCACGCTGGTCGCCGAGAGCGATCGTCCGGCGGCGGGGTCGACCGTCACGCTGGCGCTGGCGTCGGTGCCGCAGCCGACCTGGCATGGTTATTGGCAGAATCCGGGCGACGCGGGCTTCCCGGCCAAGCTCGACTGGACCTTGCCCGCCGGCCTGACGGCGAGCGACCCGGCCTATCCCGTGCCGGGGCGGCTGATCGTCGCCGGGCTGATGAACTATGTGTTCGAGAAACCCTATGCGCCGCTGGTGACGCTGCGCGTGCCGGCGGGACTGGCGGCGGGGACACGGCTGCCGATCACGCTGAAGACCAGTTACCTCGTCTGCTCGCCGACGGTGTGCGTGCCCGAATCGGCCGATCTCGCGATCGACCTGACGGTCGGCGACGGGGCGATCTCGCCGGCCACGCGGGGGCGCTTCGACGTGTGGCGGCGCGCGGTGCCCAAGCGGCTCGACGCGACGGGCGCGTTCCAGGCGAGCGGCGGGCGCATCCGCATCGCCATTCCCTATCCGGCAGGCGCGGCGGTGCCGAAGGACGTGTATTTCTACCCCGTCACGACCGGCCTGATCGATTATGCGGCACCGCAGACGGCGGCGCAGGCGGGCGACCGCCTGGTGATCGAGACCAAGGCGGGTGCGGGCGGGGCGGGTGCGGGCGGGGCGGGGCCGTTGAGGGGCGTGTTGCAGATCGGACAGCAGCAGGGGCTGGTGGTGACGGCGACCGCCGGGACGGTGGCGGCGGCCGTATCCGCATCGGTCGCGCCGTCGCAGGGCGTCTTGCTCGCGACGCTCGCCGCCTTTGCCGGGGCGATGCTCGGCGGGTTGATCCTCAACGTCATGCCGTGCGTGTTCCCGATCCTCAGCCTCAAGGCGCTGAGCCTCGCGCGCGGTCATCTCGACGAAGGCGCGGCGCGGAGCGAGGCGCTCGCCTATACGGCGGGCGTGGTCGCGGTGTGCGTCGCGCTGGGCGCGGCGATCCTGGCGTTGCGCGCCGGCGGCACGGCGGTCGGCTGGGCATTCCAGTTGCAGGACCCGCGCGCGATCGTCGTGCTGCTGCTGCTGACGGTGGCGCTGTCGCTCAACCTCGGCGGCCTGTTCGACATCCCGACGCCGGCGTTCGTCAACCGCGCCGGCGGGGCGGGCGGCGCATTCGCGACCGGCGCGCTGGCGGCGTTCATCGCGACGCCGTGCACCGGGCCGTTCATGGGCGCGGCGCTCGGTGCGGCGCTGGTGCTGCCGTGGCCCGCCGCGCTGGCGGTGTTCGCGGGGCTGGGGCTGGGGCTGGGGCTGCCGTTCCTCGCGCTCGGCTTCGTACCCGCCTTGCGCAAGCGGTTGCCCAGGCCGGGGGCGTGGATGGAAACTTTCCGCCGCATCCTGTCCGTGCCGATGTGGCTGACGGCGGTCGCGCTGGCGTGGGTGCTGGGGCGGCAGGCCGGGGTCACCGGTATGACGGCCGGACTGCTCGCCGCGTTGGCGCTGGCGCTGATTCTCTGGAATGTCGGCAAGCGGCAGGGCAGGGGTCTGGCGATCGGCTGGATCATGCCGGCGATCCTGGTCTTCGTCGTCGCGAGCGGCGTGTTCCTGGTCGCCGGTCGGCATCCCGATACCGTAGCCGGCGCAAGCGCCGAAGCAGGCGGCGCGGAACCTTTTGCCGAGGCCCGGCTCGATGCGTTGCGCCAGGCGAACCGCCCGGTGTTCGTCTATTTCACCGCCGACTGGTGCCTGACCTGCAAAGTCAATGAAAAGGTCGCGATCGAGACCGAGGCGACGCGCAAGGCCTTTGCCGATCACAAGGTCGCGGTGCTGATCGGCGACTGGACCAATGGCGACCCGGTGATGGGCCGCTTCATCGAGGCGCATAATCGTGCCGGCGTGCCGCTATACCTCTATTACGCGCCGGGCGCCGCCGAACCGCGCGTCCTGCCGCAAGTGCTGACACCGGGCGTTCTCGCCGCGCTTGGCACCTAAGGCGCGCAGCGCTATCAATCCTCTTCGTGGCTTCGTGGCTTCGTGCGGGAAAATTTTTGCGCACAAAGACACGAAGCCACGAAGAGAAAAGAGTGTTTGCGCTTCGCGCAGGTTGAAATTCCCAACCTCTCGTCGTCATTCACAGGCTTTCCGCTAAGGACAGCGCCGGCACATTTCTGCCAGCGACGCTTGTGCATCGCAGCAATCCGTCGCAGCATGGTTTAATTGGGGGAACCCACAGGCATCTGGGGGCTTTATCGTTTCGATGGGGACACGACCGGCGTTCGACGAGATCATGGGGAAAGCGGGATCGACCGTGCCGCGGTCGGAGCTCGCCGCGCTGGGCGACTGGATCGAGACGACCCCCGATGCCGAACTGCGCCGCCGCCAGCACTCGGCCGAGGCGACCTTCCGCCAGCTCGGCATCACCTTCGCGGTCTATGGCGACAGCGATGCGAGCGAGCGGATCATCCCGTTCGACATCGTGCCGCGCATCTTCCTCGCCGACGAATGGGCGCGGCTGTCGGAAGGGCTGGTCCAGCGGGTCGAGGCGATCAACGCCTTCCTCCACGACATCTATGGCGAGCGCAAGATCCTCGACGCCGGCGTGCTGCCGCCCGACCTGATCTTCGGCAACGCGCAGTTCCGGCCCGAGATCGCCGGCATCCGCCCGCCGCACGACATCTGGGCGCATATCTGCGGGATCGATCTGGTGCGCACCGGGCCGGACGATTTCTTCGTGCTGGAGGACAATGCGCGCACGCCGTCCGGCGTCAGCTACATGCTCGAAAATCGCGAGGCGATGCTGCGGCTGTGCCCCGAGCTGTTCCGCGACTTCCGCGTGGCGGCGGTGGACAGCTATCCCGACCGCTTGCTCCAGACGATGCAGTCGGTCGCGCCCGCCGGCGTCGCCGCGCCGGTGTGCGTCGTGCTGACGCCCGGGCATTACAATTCGGCTTATTACGAGCACAGCTTCCTCGCGGATTCGATGGGCGTCGAACTGGTCGAGGCGGCCGATCTGGTCGTCGACGACGACGTGGTGTGGATGCGCACCATCGCGGGGCGGGTGAAGGTCGACGTGGTCTATCGCCGGATCGACGACGATTACCTCGATCCCCTGGTGTTCCGCCCGGATTCGATGCTCGGCGTGCCGGGGCTGATCGCGGCCTATGCGGCCGGTAACGTCGCGCTCATCAACGCGCCGGGCAACGGCATCGCCGACGACAAGGCGATCTATTCGTACATGCCGGAGATCGTGAAATTCTACTCCGGCGGCGAGCCCAAGCTGCCCAATGTCGAGACGTGGCGCTGCCGCGAGCCGCAGGCGCTGAAATACGTGCTCGACAATCTCGCGGACGTGGTGGTCAAGCTGGTCGATGGCTCGGGCGGCTATGGCATGCTGGTCGGGCCGACCGCGACCAAGGCGGAGATCGAGCAGTTCCGCGCCGCCCTCATCGCCGAGCCGCACCGTTACATCGCGCAGCCGACGCTGGCGCTCTCCACGGTGCCGACGCTGGCGGACGCTGGCCTCGCGCCGCGGCATGTCGATTTCCGGCCGTTCGTGCTGAAAGGGTCGAAGGGCGTGCAGGTGGTGCCCGGCGGGCTGACGCGGGTAGCGCTCAAGGAGGGGTCGCTGGTGGTCAACTCGTCGCAGGGCGGCGGGACCAAGGACAGTTTCGTGCTGATGGACGGTGGTGGACCGGTGCGGCGCGAGTCGCAATCGCGGGGTCAATTTCAGTGACCCGCACGCTTTTTCCCTCCCCGGCCAAGGCCCCGGAAGGTGACGCCCCGGGAGGTGACGGGCGGATGGCGGCGGACGGGCGGTGCTGAGCCGCACCGCTTCCTCGCTTTACTGGCTCGGCCGTTACGTCGAGCGGACCGATTTCATCGCGCGCCTGGTCGAGGCGACGGTGCGGCTCGACGTGCTGTCGCCGCGGCCGGCGGGGGAGGCGGCATGGGCCTCCGCGCTGGCGGTGACCGAGACCGAGAAGGCCTTTGCCGAGACCGGCCAGCGCATCACGCAAAGCCATGTCGCGCGCTTCCTCACACTGGATTCGAGCCATCCCGGCTCGATCGTCCGCTCGCTCGACATGGCGCGCAACAATGCCCGCGCGGTGCGCACCGCGCTGACCAAGGAAGCGTGGACCGCGATCAACCGGGCCTGGATGATCTTCGACAATCGCACGACTCCGCCTCGATCAGGTCAGGGCGGCGCGATCGCCACGCTCAACCTGGTCGAGGCGGTCAAGGCCGAGACGCGCGGCTTCGAGGGTGCGATCCACCGCATGCTGCGCAACCAGACGACGTGGTTCATCCGGCTCGGCCAGGCGGTCGAGCGCGCCGACAACACCGCGCGCCTGCTCGACGTCAAATATCATATCCTGCTGCCCGAGGGCGAGCCGGTCGGCGGCGTGGTCGACCGCGACCAGTGGACGACGATCCTCCAGACCGTGTCCGCGGTGACCGCCTATCGCTGGCTTTATTCCGAAGGGCTGACGCCCGGCAACGTCATCGACCTGCTGATCGCGCGGCCGGAATTGCCGCGCAGCCTCGCCGCCTCGGTCGAGGAGGCGGTCGATATCCTCAATCTGCTCGCCAAGCGCACCGGGCTCCATGGCGAGGCCGACCGGATGGCGCGCACGCGGCACATGCGGCTCGCCAAGACGCGCTCGGGCCAGGTCATCGCGCAGGGGCTGCACCAGTATCTGCAAGGCTTCATCGCCGAGAACGATCAACTGCACCTGGCGGTCGGCCGCCAGTTCAAGTTCGGCTGATGCTCCCGCGCCGGACCCGCTCATGAGACTGGCGATCGACCATCGCACGACCTATCGCTTTTCCAGCCCGCAAGCGCGGCTGATCCAGTTGCTGCGGCTGAACGCGGAGGACACGCACGACCAGTCGATCGCAAGCTGGAACGTGCATGTCGATTGCGACGCGCGCTTCAAGCATGGGCGCGACGGGTTCGGCAACGCGACCACGATGCTGTACGTCGACGGGCCGATCGACGGGATCGAGATCACCGTGTCGGGCGAGGTGCTGACCAATCCGTCGAACGGCATCGTCCATGGCGGGCACGAGCCGCTGCCGCCGGCGCTGTTTCTGCGCGAGACGGCGCTGACCACGCCCGATGCCGACCTTCGCGCGTTCGCGCGGGGCGTCGCGACCGGCGATCCGCTCGGCACGCTGCATGCGCTGAACGGCGCGGTGCATCGCCGTTTCCTGCTCGACGGCGGGCGGCCGGTGGCGGGGCAGGGCGTCGCGACGACCTTCCGCCGCGAGATCGCGACGCCGCGCGACATGGCGCACCTGTTCGTCGCCGCGGCGCGCGCGCTGGGCATCCCGGCGCGCTACGTCTCGGGCTACAGCCCGGTGTGCCTGGGGTCGGACGCCGCCCCCGCGCCGCACGGCTGGGCAGAGGCGCATGTCGCGGTGCTCGGCTGGGTGGCGTTCGATCCTTGCAGCGGGCTGTGCGCGGACGAGGCGTATGTGCGGGTCGCGGTCGCGCTCGATTCGGCGGGTGCGGCGCCGGTCGCGGGGTCGCGGCTGGGCGAGGGCGAGGAAATGCTCGACGTCGATCTGCATGTCGACGAGGCGGGGCAATGATCTCCACGCCGTTCGTGTCGAGCATAGTCGAGACGAACGGCGCCGGAGCAAGCCTATCGGTATGGGCCGGATCGACCTTCAACCTCCCTGGTCGTCCCTGCTCCTTAGCTTTCCGTCAACCCGGACCCTTCGGCAAGCTCAGGACAGGCTTGTTCCGGGGGCCACCGAGCGGCTTTCGACTCGAACAGCAACGTGATCGCCGAGGTCGCGGCCCGGTGGACCCCGGAACGAGTCCGGGGTGACGGTTTGTCGGAAAAACCGCCGATACTGAAGGTCGATCCGCCTGGAACGGGATGACGGAACAGGAATACCGGTTTCACTTGCCATCTCGATCTACGTCGAACCGGTCTACGACATTCCGACCAGTTGCTCCGCCATGATCGCATATTTCTCGGCCGGCGGGCTGTAGGTCGCATTCTCGTCGACCAGCACGCTCCAGCCTTGCGGCCCGAGCACTTCGATCGGGCGATAGCGGATCTTGTAGGCCATGCGCGGCGACCCCTTCACCCAATAGCCGAGATAGACATAGGGCAAGCCGACCGCGCGGGCGCGCAGGATGTGGTCCATGATGATCTGGTTGCCGAGCCCGGGGCGATCGGCATTGTCCGCGTCGAAGAAGGAATAGATCATCGACAGGCCGTCGACCTGCTGGTCGGTCAGGCACGCACCGACGAGCTTGCCGCGCTCGCCGTGCAGCGAGGGCTCGCGATATTCGACGATGAAGCTGTTGACCGGCGAATGCTCGACCATGTCGGCATAATCGCTCTCGTCCATCTCGGCCATGCCGCCGCCGGGGTGACGCGAGGCGAGGTAGCGGCGCAGCAACTGGAACTGCTCGTCGGTCGCCCATGGACGACAGGCGTTGACCTCGAGATCGGCGTTGCGCTTGACTTGACGGCGCTGCGTCGCGTTGGGCACGAAATCGGCGGTGACGACGCGCACCGAGACGCACGCGGTGCAGCCCGCGCAGCTCGGGCGATAGGCGACCGACTGGCTGCGGCGGAAACCGATCCGGCCGAGCGCGTCGTTCAGGTCGCCGGCCTGCTCGCCGCGCAGCTCGGTGAAGACCTTGCGCTCCTGCCGGCCCGGCAGATAGGGGCAGGGCGATGGGCTGGTGACGAAGAAGCGTGGAAAGCGGAATGGCGCAGTCACCGAATTGCATCCCCTGAAGTCTGTCGCCGTCCCCGCTGACGGCCGCTGGGGTTGTTATGAATCGTGCCGCGCGTGATGAAAAGCGGCTTTACCACGAATCGACGTTAATGGTTGATCAAGCATGAGGAACTTGGGAAATAGAGGCGCGGAGTGCCCCGATCCGGGGCACGGCGGAAGCGTCGCAATGCTCCGCTCGCCGCATCGCCGATTCGCTTCGTCACGCCAGTTCGATGGTGCTTACGTCATAATCGCTGGCCCGCAGCGCCGTCAGCAGCCGGTCGAGATGCGCCTTGTCGCGCGTCTCGCACTCCACTTCCAGGCTGAGTCCCTTGGCCGGCAGATTGGTGAAGATGCGCTGGTGCGCGAGTTCGAGGATGTTGACGCGCTGCTGCTCGAAGATGCGCGCGACGTTGTAGAGCGCGCCGGGCTGGTCCTGCAACTGGATGCGCAGGCGCGCGAGCCGGCCCGACCGCGCGAGATCGCGCAGCAGCACGTTGGCCAGCAGCCGCGTATCGATATTGCCGCCGCACAGCACGATGCCGACCGTCCTGCCGACGAACCGTTCGGGATGCTGGAGCAAGGCGGCGAGCCCCGCCGCGCCGGCACCCTCGACCACGGTCTTCTCGATCTGGAGCAGCAAGCTGACGGCGTGTTCCAGGCTGCGCTCGCTGACCAGCACGATGTCGTCGACCAGCGCCTCGACCATGCCCGAGGTGATCGTGCCGGGTTCCTTGACCGCGATACCTTCGGCCAGCGTGTCGCCCGCGCACGGCAGGCGCGTGCCGTTGATGCGGTTGTACATCGACGGGAACAATTCGGCCTCGACGCCGATCACCTCGATCGGGTGGCCCCCTGCTTCTTGGCCGGCGGCCGCCGCCACCACCGCCATCCCGGAGATCAGCCCGCCCCCGCCGATCGGCGTCAGGAAGGTGTCGATCGCGGGCACGTCCTGCAACATCTCGATCGCGACGGTGCCCTGCCCGGCGATGACGCGGACGTCGTCGAACGGGTGGACGAAGGTCAGCCCGCGCTCCGCCTCCAACTTGCGGGCATGAGCGTAAGCGGCGTCGAAGGTGTCGCCGAACAGCACGACCGTCGCGCCGTGTCCTTCGGTCTGCGTCACTTTCACGGTCGGCGTGTTGGTCGGCATCACGATCGTCGCGGAGATGCCGAGGCGGTTGGCGTGATAGGCCAACCCTTGCGCATGGTTGCCGGCCGACGCGGCGATCACGCCGCTGGTCTCCGCCGGCACTTGCAGCAGCGTGTTGAGCGCGCCGCGCTCCTTGTACGCCGCGGTGAACTGCAAATTCTCGAACTTGAGATAGACCGTCGCGCCGGTCAGACCGGACAGCGTGCGGCTGATGAAGCACGGCGTGCGCACGATCTGGTCGGCGATGCGGGCATGCGCCGCCTGCACATCGGCAAGCGTGACGGGAAGGGTCTCGGGCGCGGGTCGCAATCGGGTAGCCATCGCCGTCGCCTAGACTATCTGGCGCGGCGAAGGAACAATGCTTATCGCCGGGATAAATCTTGAGGCATTCACAGACATGGCAATCTTCCGCCTCCTTCGTCATGCCGGACTTGTTACGGCATCCACCGAGCCGCGACCGCGGCGTTGGCGGGTGGGTGGACCCCGGCACGGGCCCGGGGTGACGGCGGTTGTGCTGGGGGCGTGGGTGGCCGCCTTGGCCGTCGCAACACCCGCCTGCGCCGACGCGCTGGTCGATAATGTCGACGGCATCACGCTGGACGCGGACGGCAAGGTCGTCCGCTTCACCGGCCTGCTCATCTCGCCCGAGGGCAAGGTGGTGAAGCTGTTGCAGGCGAGCGACAAGCGCCCCGCCAAGCTCGACTGGCGATCCGACCAGCACGACAAGGTGCTGCTGCCCGGCTTCATCGACGCGCACGGCCATGTCATGGAACTGGGCTTCCGTGCGCTCGAACTCGATCTGTCGGGAACGAGATCGCTCGACGAGGCCAAGGGCGCGATCGCCGCTTATGCCGCCGCCAACCCCGACAAGAAATGGATCGTCGGCGGCGGGTGGAACCAGGAGACATGGGGCCTCGGCCGCTTCCCGACCGCCGCCGATCTCGACGCGGCGGTGAGCGACCGCCCGGTTTGGCTCGCCCGCGCCGACGGCCATGCCGGCTGGGCGAACGGCGCGGCGATGAAAGCGGCGGGCGTGACGGCCAGGTCGGTCGCGCCGCCGGGCGGCCGCATCGAGCGGACCGGCGCGACCCCCAACGGCGTGTTCGTCGATGCCGCCAGGGACCTGATCGAAAAGGTCGTGCCGCAGCCGCTGCCCAAGGAACGCGATTTCGCCTTCCTCAAGGCGCAGGAGAAACTGCTCAGCGCCGGTATCACCGCGACCGCCGACATGGGCACGACGCTGGACGACTGGCTCGCGTTCCGGCGGGTCGGCGACGCGGGCAATCTGCGCGTGCGGATCATGAGCTATGCGCTCGGCGTCGAGACGGCGGTGCGGATCGGCGGGGCGGGGCCGACGCCGTGGCTGTACGACGACAAGCTGCGGATGGGCGGGGTGAAGCTCTATGCCGACGGCGCGCTCGGCTCACGCGGGGCGTGGCTCAAGCAGCCGTACAGCGACGCGCCGGGCCAGTCCGGCGCGGGCTTCCTGTCGGACGACGTGCTGCGCAACTATATGAGCCGCGCCGCGCTCGACCATTACCAGGTCGCGGTCCACGCGATCGGCGACCGTGCCAATCGGGAAGTGCTCGACGCGATCGACGACATGGTCGGCACGTACAAGGGCGACCGCCGCTGGCGGATCGAGCATGCGCAGATCGTCGACCCGGTCGACCTGCCGCGCTTCGGCAGGAACGGCATCGTCGCCTCGATGCAGCCGACCCACCAGACCAGCGACCGCACGATGGCGGAGGCGCGGCTGGGGCCGGACCGGCTGGCGGGCGCCTATGCCTGGAACACGATGCTCAAGAACGGCGCGACGCTGGCGTTCGGATCGGATTATCCGGTCGAGCGCCCCGATCCGTTCGCGGGCTGGGCGGCGGCGTTCACCCGGCAAGGCGCGGACGGGCAGCCGTTCGGCGGCTGGCGCCCGGAGGAGCGCGTCACGCGCGAGCAGGCGTGGTGGGCGTTCACCGGGGCGGCCGCCTATGCCGGTTTCGCCGAGGACAGGTTCGGGCGACTGGGCGTCGGCCAGCGCGCCGACTTCGTCATCGTCGACCGCGACCCGCTGCTGGCGAGCCCGAGCGAGCTGCGCGCGACCAGGGTCGAGCAGACGTGGGTGGGCGGCGAGAAGGTATGGGTGCGCAAGTGAGACCGGGATACGAGGCCGCGACACCCCCCGATGTCGCGGCTTGGCTTCCGCCTTGGCGGAAGCGGTAATCGTCGAAGGTCACGCCACGTCGGCGACCGGTGCGGCGATCTCGTCCGGCTCGCGCAGCACATAGCCGCGGCCCCACACCGTCTCGATGTAATTCTCGCCTTCGCACGCCATCGACAGCTTCTTGCGCAGCTTGCAGATGAACACGTCGATGATCTTGAGTTCGGGCTCGTCCATCCCGCCGTACAGATGGTTGAGGAACATTTCCTTGGTCAGCGTGGTGCCCTTGCGCAAGCTCAGCAGCTCGAGCATCGCATATTCCTTGCCGGTCAGATGCACGCGCGCGCCGTCGACTTCGACCGTCTTGGCGTCGAGGTTGACGGCGAGCTTGCCGGTGCGGATGACGCTTTGCGAATGGCCCTTGGAGCGTCGGACGACGGCGTGGATGCGCGCGGTCAGTTCCTCGCGGTGGAACGGCTTGGTCACGTAATCGTCGGCGCCGAAGCCGAACGAGCGCACCTTGGAATCCATCTCGTTGATGCCGGACAGGATCAGCACCGGCGTCTGCACGCGCGCGACGCGGAGCTTCTTGAGCACGTCGTAGCCGTGCATGTCGGGCAGGTTGAGGTCGAGCAGGATGATGTCGTAATCGTACAGCTTGCCCAGATCCAGGCCTTCCTCGCCCAGATCGGTCGTGTAGACGTTGAAGCCCTCGGTGGTCAGCATGAGTTCGATCGCCCTGGCGGTCGTCGGCTCGTCCTCGATCAACAATACGCGCATCTGGGCGTTCCCCGTTTCCTGGCGAGACGTTCGGCGCCCCCTGCGGCCCGACTTGTCTGCACACAGACCATTAACCTCATCAGTGATGAAGGCAAAAGGTTAATTTCGCCTTAATCGGCCTGACTCCGCGAGTCGCGCGCGGTCTCGGGTTCGGCGTCCAGCTCCTCGCCGAGCACGTCGCGCAAATACAGGCTGCGCACCAGGGTGAAGATGACGACCAGCAGCGCCGCCGAGAAGAACAGGCCGAACAGCCCGAACACGGTGCCGATGCCGATGATCGCGAACACCGTGACCGCCGGCGGGATCGCGATCACCGCGTTCTGGACATAGGGCGTGATGACGTTGGTCTGGACCAGCCGCACGACGATATAGGTCGCCAGCGCGCCCAGCAGCGGGCCGTGCCCGGCGGTCGCGCCGAGCCCCAACGCGGGGATCATCGCCAGCGTCGGGCCGATATAGGGGATGAACTCGCTGAGCCCCGCTATCAGCCCGAGCGCGGCGGCGGACGGCACGCCCGACATCCACAGGCCGAGCCCGACCAGCACGCCCATCGTCGTCATCAGGATCAGCTCGGCGCGCAGCCACAGCCGCAGCGTCGTGCCGACATCGGCCAGCGCATCGGCGAACGCCGGTCGCACCGAGCGCGGCACCAGCAGCAGCGCGCCGCGCTGGTACACGCCCGGGTCGGCGGCGAGGAACAGCGCGCCGACCAGCAGCAGGACGCAGTTGAGGATCAGTTCCGCGCCGCCCTGCGCCAGCCCGCCGATATCCTGCGCGACGCGCGACCCGGCGAAGGCGGCCTCGACCGCGTCGACGATCTTCGCGCCGACCGGCGTCTGCGACAGCCACGCGGCGAGTTGCCGGATCAAGGACGGCAGTTGCGTGACCAGCGCGTTGACTTGCGGCGCGAACTGCACGCCGAACAGCCAGATCAGGAAGGCGATCACGCCGAGCACGGTGAGCACCGCCAGCGGCAGCGCGACCTTCGGCGGCGCGCGCAGATATTTTGCATAAAGATCGGCGATGGCGTGGATGGTGATCGCGCCGAGCACCGAGCCGAATGCGAGGATCAGCAGGTTGCCCGCGCGAAACGCCGCCGCCGCCACGCCGACGATCAGCAGCAGGATCAGGACGCGGCGGATGAAGCGGGCATCGTCGGCATCGGGGGACAGGCGTTTCACCGGGCGCTTCATCGCCCCTCCAACCGCGCGCCATCGCAAAGGTTGCGCAGCCGCTCGGTGAGGAAGGCGATCAGCACCTCGACGCGCGCCGGGCGCAGCGTGCCGGGCGGCGTCATCAGATGCAGCGCGCCGCCGCCCGGCGTCCAGTCGGGCAGCAGCACCTCGAGCCGGCCGGCGGCGAGATCGTCGCCGACGACGAAATCGGGCAGCATCGCGATGCCGAGCCCGAGGCGCAGCGCCGGCAGCATCGCCTCGCCGCTGTTGGCGGCGAGCGGGCCGTGCAGGCGCACCGAGACCTCGGTCCCGTCCGGCCCGACGAAGCGCCACGGCGTGGTGACGTTGGTGTAGGCGAAGCAGCGATGCTCGCCGAGCTGGCCGGGATGGGTCGGGCGGCCGTGCCGCGCGAGGTACGCCGGCGCCGCGACGAGGTGGATGCGCATGTCGGCGAGCTTGCGCGCGCGCAGCGAACTGTCGGGCAATGTGGCGATGCGCAACGCGATGTCGAAGCCGTCGGCGACGATGTCGACGCGCGCGTCGGACAGGTGCAGATCGATCTCGATGCCGGGATGCGCGGCCAGGAAATCGGCGATGACCGGCGCGACCGCGATCAGCCCGAGCGACATCGGCGCGGCGACGCGCACCAGCCCCTTGGGCGCGGTGGCGGCGTCGTGCGCGGCCTCCTCGGCGGCCACCGCCTCGGCCAGCATGCGCGCTGCATGCTGGGCCAGCGTCCGGCCGTTCTCGGTGAGGCTCAGCCGGCGCGAGGTCCGGTGGAACAGCGACTGGCCGAGCTGCGTCTCCAGGCGGGTGATCGCCTTGGACACGGTCGCCTTGGACACGCCGATCGCATCCGCCGCGCCGCTGAACGAGCGGTGTTCGACGACGCTGGCGAAGATCGCCCAGGCTTCGAGATCGGGCAGGCGCATTGTTTTCTCCTCCCCTCCCGCTTGCGGGAGGGGTCGGGCGAGGGGAGCAGCCGCAAGCGCTTCCTAATGCCCTTCCCCAACCCCTCCCGCAAGCGGGAGGGGAGTAAAAGAGAAACAATCCGTTTCCAGCGTTTCCATTTACGACATGATCGTCATCCCTATCTTGGTGGCAGCACCGCAATCCCCGATGGGAGACCCGTCATGATCGAGAAACGATCGTTCGAAAGCCTGGGCCATGCCGATCACGGCTGGCTGAACGCCCGCCACCATTTCTCCTTTGCCGATTATCACGACCCGCGCCGCATGGGCTGGGGTGCGATCCGCGTGTGGAACGACGACGAGATCGCCGCCAACAGCGGCTTCCCGCCGCATCCGCACCGCGACATGGAGATCGTCACCTATGTCCGCTCGGGCGCGATCACGCATCGCGATTCGCTCGGCAACGAGGGCCGCACCGGCGCGGGCGACGTGCAGGTGATGAGCGCCGGCACCGGCGTGCGCCACGCCGAATATAATCTGGAATCCGAGAAGACGACGCTGTTCCAGATCTGGATCGAGCCGGCCCGCACCGGCGGATCGCCGAGCTGGGGCGCCAAGCCGTTCCCGAAGGACGACCGGTCCGGCAAGTTCGTGACGCTCGCCAGCGGTTTCGCCGAAGACACGAACGCACTCCCGATCCGCGCCGACGCGCGCGTGCTGGCGGCGACGGTGCGCGCGGGCGAGACGATCACGCACGAGGTCGCGCCGGGCCGCCATGCCTATCTCGTGCCCGCGACGGGGCGGGTCGAAATCGCGCGTCAGACGTTCGAGGCGCGTGACGGCGCGGCGATCGACGGTGGACAGACGGTGACGATCACCGCGCTCGACGATGCCGAGCTGGTGCTGGTGGACAGCGCATGACGTAACTGCTTCCCTCCGCCTGCGGGAGGGGCTGGGGGAGGGCAATGGCTGCACTCTCCGAACATTTCCCCCTAACCCCTCCCGCGAACGGGAGGGGGATTTTTGAAGGATACCGCGATGACCAAGCTGCTCGTGCTCTATTACTCCTCCTACGGCCATATCGAACAGATGGCCGATGCCGTCGCCGAGGGCGCGCGTGCCGGCGGGGCCGAGGTGGACATCCGCCGCGTCCCCGAGACCGCGCCGCCGGCGGTGGTCGAGGCCGCCCACTTCAAGACCGACACCGCGCACGCCGTGATCGAAAGCCCCGATGCGCTGGCCGATTACGACGCGATCGTCGTCGGCGCGCCGACGCGCTTCGGCCGGATGCCGGGCCAGATGGCGGCGTTCTGGGATACGACCGGCGGCCTGTGGGCGGGCGGCAAGCTGATCGGCAAGGTCGGCGGCGCGTTCACCTCGACCGCGAGCCAGCATGGCGGGCAGGAGACGACGCTGTTCTCGATCCTCACCAACCTGCTGCATCACGGCCTGACCATCGTCGGGCTCGATTATGGCTTCCAGGCGCAGATGGGCGTGGACAAGGTGCGCGGCGGATCCCCCTACGGCGCGACGACGATCTCCGACGGCGACGGCAGCCGCCAGCCCGGCGCGGAGGAACTCGACGCCGCGCGCTATCAGGGCAAGCGCATCGCCGAACTGGCCGTGAAGATCGGCGCCTAGTCATCCTGACCCGTTCGTGTCGAGCGCGGCGCTCGTAGCTGTCCGTCTACCGCGCTCGGGACGAATGGGGGGATCGGGGCCGTCGTCTCCTACGGCCTGAAGATCGATCCCCGCGATCGTGGCGGTGCCGGCAACGGCATCGGCATCGGCAGGATCGCGGATGGGCGTACCGTCGGCCAGACGGACAAGCCGGTCCGCCACGGATCGGGCGCACCGTCCACCGCCGGGCTGGCGGCATAGCTGGCGCGCGCGCGCGCGAACACCAGCCGCGCCCGCGCCGCGCCGGGCACGTCGACGTTTTCCCCGACCCAGCGCCAGTGCCACGGCTCCCACGTCACGCCCTGCGCGTTGCCCGCCGGGAAGGACAGTTCGAAGCCATAGTCGGCGGCGTGCGCCAGCAGCCACTGGCCGGCGGGCGTCGTCGCGATGCAGGCTTCGACATCGGCGCATCCCGCCGACGGCCTGATCCCGAAATCTATCGCATAGCCGGTCGCGTGCTCGCTATACTCGGGCGGGCCGACCGAGCGCGCGCGCTGCACGGGGTTGCCGCACACGCCGGGCCGTGCGCCCCGGCAGAACACCGCGCGCTGACGCGCGACGGTACGGAAGCACGACACCCCGCGCATCGTCCGCCTCACGCCCGGCGCGAGCGCGGCGGCGGCGAGCATCCGCGTCAGATCGGGCGCGGCGTCACGGTGGACGAAACAGGCCGGGCCGATCGCGAACCAGGGCGGCGCCGCGACCAGCTCGGCGCGCGCGACTTCGGCATAGGGCAAATGCCCGAGCATCCGCCCGTCGAGCATCGGCGGCGGCAGATCGCCCGTCGCGCGCGGTTGGACTGTCGGGACGAGGATCGGCGGCACGAAAACCGGCGGCACGAAAACCGGCGGCGCGGCGGCCGTCGCCGGCATCGGCGCGAGCCCGGTCAGCCACGCCGCGACCCGTATCGCCCATCTTCCGGTCCCGCTCACGGGCATGGCCTCTGGCATGTCGGCGCGCGCGGTGGCAAGAGCGTGGGATGCTCGCCAATCACGTTCTGTTTCTCGACGGCGAGGCGCTCGTCATCGACAAGCCCGCCGGCTTGCCCGTGGACCGCCCGCGCGACGGGTCGCTGGCGCTCGAAAACCATCTCGACGGGCTGACCTTCGGCTTCAGGCGCTGGCCGGTGCCGGTACACCGGCTCGACCGCGACACGTCGGGGTGCCTGCTGCTGTCGCGCAATCCCAAGGCGCATGCCCGGCTGCAACAGGCGTTCGAGGCGGGTCTGGTGAAGAAGCGTTATCTCGCGGTACTCGACGGCGTGGTGGAGGGCGAGAACGGACTGATCGACCTGGCGCTGGCCAAGGTCAGCACGGCCGAGACCGGCTGGCGCATGGTCGGCGATGCGGACGGGACATTAAGAGGCAAGCCCTCGCGCACCGCGTGGCGCGTGATCGACGTGCGGGACGGGCGCAGTTTCGTCGAGTTCATTCCCGAGACCGGCCGCACCCACCAGATCCGCGTGCACGCCGCCGAAGCCTTGGACGCGCCGGTGGTGGGCGACCCGATCTACGGGAGCGGCGGGGGCGAGACGCTGCTGCACGCCGCCGAACTGACCGTGCCGCGGTCGGGCAAGGAGCCGATCGTGGCGAAGGCGCCGCTACCGGCACGCTTCGCGGCGGCGGGGTTCGGGGAATAGCAAGAAAGTCGTCACTCCAGCCTCGTGCCGGGGTCCATCGTGCCGCAGGTCCGCCCTCAAGCCTCTTGCCGCATCCTTGCTGCGCGGTGGATCCCGGCACGGGGCCGGGGTGACGGCGGAATCAATCAACCACCCGCCCCCGCAGCGCCTTCACCCCGGACCGCTTGGTCTTCCCCTCCAGCCGCCTGGCCTTGGCCGCCTTGCTCGGCTTGGTCGGCCGCCGCCGCTTGGGCACCACGGTCGCCTCGCGGATCAGGTCGAGCAGCCGCTCGCGCACTTCCTGGCGGTTGAGCAATTGCGAGCGCGCGCCCTCGCTGCGCAGCACCAGCACGCCGCCCTGCGTCATGCGCGATCCGGCCAGCACCGCCAGCCGGTGCTTCACCGCCTCGGGCAGCGACGGCGACGCGCCGACGTCGAAGCGCAGCAGCACGGCGCTGTCGGTGGTGTTGACGTGCTGCCCGCCCGGCCCGCCGGCGCGCGTGAACGATTCCTGCAACTCGTCGCTGTCGATGCTGATCGTGCGGGTGACGGGAATGGCGACCATTCGCCGTCGATACGGCATGCGCAGCGCTTTCGCGAGCCTATCGGAGCGGGTAACGGGCGACATGTACGACTTCACGATCGACCAAAATTCCAAGGCCGAGCGCTACCGCGACCTCGCCTCCGCGCTCGCCGCGTTGACCGCGGGCGAGCGCGATGCCGTCGCGAACATGGCCAATGCGGCGGCGCTGATCTGGCACTATCTGCCCGATCTCAACTGGGCGGGGTTCTATCGCCTCGTCGCCGGCGAGCTTGTCGTCGGCCCGTTCCTCGGCAAGCCGGCGTGCGTCCGCATCGCCATCGGCGACGGGGTATGCGGCGCGGCGGCGGCGAGCCGGGAGACGCAACTGGTCGAGGATGTCCACGCCTTTCCCGGCCACATCGCCTGCGACGCGGCGAGCCGGTCGGAGCTGGTCGTGCCGATCGTCCATGATGGCCGGCTGATCGGCGTGCTCGATCTCGACAGCCCGTTGCCGGCGCGCTTCGATGCGGCGGACGCCGCCGGATGCGAGGCGCTGGTCGCCGTCCTCGCGCCCCGGATAGCGGGGGCATCGCCGCTTGATCCGTTTCGGGACACCCGTTAACCTAGCAGAAAACGGGGCAAAATGGTAGTTCTCGCCTTAACGATATGACGGCGCGCACCTCCGCCGACCGTCGCGTCCGGAGTGTTTACCATGCGAACCCTAGCCCTTGCCGCCATGACGATAGTTACCGCGTTCGGTGCCGCCGCGGCCGATGCGCAGCGACTCGGGCAAGGCGGATCGATTCCCGGCGCGTCCTATCCGATGCCGGGCGCGATGCCGATGATGCAGCAGCCCGGCGGGGGCGTTCCCGTCAATCTGCCGCCGCCGCCCTCGGTCAACACCACGCCGCAACGCCCCTATCCGGGCCAGACGAATGCCCCGCGGCCCTATCCCGGCCAGAATCATCCCGCGCCGCGTCCGCCCCAGGGCGGCCAGTGGCAAGGGGGCCAGTGGCAAGGGGGCCAATGGCAGGGTGGTCAATGGCAGGGGGGCCAGGCGCAGACCGGCCAATGGCAGGGCGGCGGCTCGCGCTGGGGCGGCTCGGTCGGCGGGCATTGGTCGGGTGGGGTGAATGCGCCGGGCGGCTGGAACGCCTATCGCCTTCCCTCGCGCGGCCATTCGTTGCCGAGCTACTGGGTTTCGCCCGATTTCTATATCGGCGATTTCGGTGGTTACGGCCTGTATGCCCCCCCGCAGGGCTATGGCTGGCAGCGTTATTATGACGACGCCGTGCTGGTCGACGGGCGCGGCCGGGTCCGCGATTCGGTCTATGGGGTAGATTGGGACGGCGGTTATGGCGGCTATGGCGATGCCGGGTATGCGTCGCGCGGCTATGCCTATCCGCCCCAATATCAAGGACAGTATCCGGGACAGTACCAATCGCTGCCGCCGGTATCGCAGCAGGGCAACGTGACGACCTATTCGACCGGCGGCGGCTATTACTATCCCGGCGCGACGACGACCGTGGTGACGATCCAGAGCGCGCCGAGCGTGACGACGACCACGACCGAATATGTCGAGACGACCCGCACGCGCTACGTCGCGCCGCGCGGGGTGTACCGCGTGAAGAAGCGTTACCATCGCCCCGCGCGCTGCACCTGCCGCCGCGCCGCGCCGGTGGAACGGCCGATCCTGGGGAGCTGAGTCCCGCCCGGGCGCATCTCCGCCCCGCGCCGACAATGACCCATCACAACAGATGGCGCGATATGAGCAGATGGCAGCTTGCCGGGTCCAGCCCGGTAAAGGCGACGATCCTGGCCTTGAGATCGATCACCAGCGGGGCGAACGGGTCGAGGTCGCCGGTCTCGCCGGTGCGATAGCTCGGGTCGCCGTTCGAGTCGGAGATGGTCGAGAGGCGGTGCGTGGCATCGATACGCTCGCGCAAGGCGGCACAGGTCGCGGGGTCGAGAAAGCCGCGCCGGATGAACAGCGTCGGCTTCGCGCTCGGCACGCACTGCCCGCCGGGTTGCGCCAGCATGCGCGCGATCGCCGCGTCCGAATGGTGGCGTGCGCCGTACCTGGCGGGGAGCGTCATCGGCCGTGCCCCGCCAAAACGGTTTCGGCTTTTCCAGTCACTTGCGCGCCATGGTCATCGGGCAAGTGGGTTCACAGGCACGGTGCCGGGCTGTAACACCTGTCGCCTTGCTCGGTCGCGATTGGGATTTTTGCCGCATGCGGTTGGTTTTGGATACGCGGGCGCGGGCGTTGCTGCGGCGCGTGCCCGTCACGAAGGTCCATACCGGGCTCGAGCTGCTGCTGATCGCGCTGCTCGCGGTGCAGGCCGCGCGTCTGGTGTGGGCGGTGGTCACGCCGGTCGGGCCGGTCGGCGCCTGGCGGCCCGAACGGGGCGCGCTGGCCGGCAGTCCGCAGGCGATCCTGCACGGGTTCGATCCGTTCTTCCGCGCGAGCGGCGGCGCTGCGGCGGGGCCTGCCGTCGTCACCAATCTCCAGTTGACGCTGTACGGCACGCGGATCGACGAGGCGCAGGGCGGCGGCTCGGCGATCATCGCCGGGCCGGACGGCGTGCAGCAGAGCATCGGCGTGGGGCAGGAGATCGTGCCCGGCGCGCGGTTGAAATCGGTATCGTTCGACCATGTCACGATCAAGCGTGGCGGCGCGTCCGAGGATCTGTTCATCGCGCAGACCGATCAGGCCCCCGCGACCGTGGCGCCGCCGGCAGCGTCGGGCGTGCCGCTGCTCGGCGGTCTCGCCACGCCGCCGCCGGGCACGCCGCAACCCGGCCCGGGCGGCGTCACCGTCGCGCAGATCAGGCGCGATATCGGCTTCATCCCGCGCATCGACGACGGCCGCGTCACCGGGCTGAGCGTGCGCGCGCAAGGCACCGGCGCGGCGTTCCGCGCGGCGGGCCTGCGCGACGGCGACGTGGTCACCCGGATCGGCGGCAAGCCGGTGAGCGACGCCGGCGACATCGAGCGGCTCGGCGCGACCTATGCCAAGGGCGGCACGCTGGCCCTGTCGGTCGAGCGCGGCAGCGCTACGATACCCCTCGGCATCACGATTGCAGGTCAATGAAGAAACTGATTTTCGGGTCGATGCTGGCCCTCGCGCTCGCCGGCACGGCGCCGGTATCGGCGCAGACCACGATGAACGTGCGCGACGCCGACATCCGCGCGTTCATCGCCGATGCCGCGCGCGTTACCGGGCGCACCTTCATCATCGACGCGCGGGTACAGGGCAAGGTGACCGTCGTCACCGATCATCCGGTGTCGCGGTCGCAATATTTCGAGATCTTCCTGTCGACGCTGCGTGCCAACGGCCTCGTCGCGGTGCCGACCGCCAACGGCGCGTTCCGCATCCAGCCGACCGACAATGCCGCCTCGCAACCCAGCCGCGTCGGATCGCGCGGCGCGGCGAGCAACAGCTTCGTCACCGAGATCGTGCGGCTGCGCTCGATCGAGGCGCAATCGGCGGTCGACACGGTGCGCGGGCTGGTCAGCCCGCAAGGTTCGGTCACTGCCAATCGCGGCGGGAACAGCCTGGTCATCGTCGATTTCGCCGACAATATCCGCCGCGTGCGCGAAGTGCTGCGGCGCATCGACAGCGACGGTTCGGCGACCCGCGTCGTCGCGCTGAAGAATGCCGGCGCGCGCGAAATCGCCACCGCGCTGCAAGCGCTGAGCGGGCAGGCGAGCGGGCCGGGCGCCGGGGGTGGCGCCGGCGGCACCGCGCCGACATCGGGCATCAGCGTGGTGGCGATCGCCAGTTCCAACTCCGTCGCGATCCGCGGCGATGCCACGGCGGTCGCCCGGCTGGCGGCGGTGGCGGAGGATCTCGACCGGCGCGCGAAGAACGGCACCGAGATCAAGGTCATCTTCCTCGAAAACGCCGATGCCGAGCAACTCTTGCCGGTGCTCCAGCAACTCGTCGGCCAGACGCCGTCGCCGATCGCCAGCCAGCAATTGTCGGCCTCCAATTTCGGCAGCAACACCGGCGGCAATGCGAGCGGCGGCAGCGGCTTCCAGCCGACGTCGCGTCCGGCCAATCCGCCCGCCGTGCAGACCGATGCGTCGGGCGGCGGCACCGGCGGCGGCCAGGCGGCGATCACCGCGGGGGGACGCTCCGCCTCGGTGGTGACGCGCTTCGTCGGCGCGAACGCGATCGTCATCGCCGCGCCCGCCGAAGTGCAGCGCCAGCTCGCCGATGTCGTGCGGCAACTCGATACGCGGCGCGAGCAGGTGCTGGTCGAGGCGATCGTCGCCGAAGTCTCCGACCAGACCGCCAGCCAGCTCGGCGCGCAATTCGCCATCGCGAACCTCAAGGGCGGGGTGTTCGCGGCGTCCAGCTTCCAGAACACGGCACCCAGCCTGCTGACCATCGCCGGCGCGATCGGCGCGCGGCAGCTCAATACCACGACCACCACGATCAACGGCGCGACCGTCACCACCAGCACCAATTCGACCGCGAGCGACACGCTGGCGCAGTCCGCGCTGAGCTCGATCCTGGGCGCGAGCGGCGGTTTCGGCGGCTGGGCCGGGAAGATCGGCGACACGGTGTTCGGATCGATCATCAACGCGGTGAAAAGCGACACCACGTCCAACCTGTTGCAGGTCCCGCATCTCGTCATGCTCGACAATCAGGAGGCGCACAGCCTGGTCGGGCAGGAAATCCCGATCACCACGGGGCAGGCGCTGTCGACCAATTTCGACAACGCGTTCCGCACGACGCAGCGGGAGAATGTCGGCATCGAGCTGACCGTGCGGCCGCAAGTCAATTCGAGCGGCACGGTGAAGCTCAACATGCGGCTGGAGGTCAGTTCGATCGCCGGGCCGGTGTCGAGCGACAATAGCGACCTGATCCTCAACAAGCGCGAGGTCGAGACCGTGCGCACCGTCGACGACGGGGAGATCGCGGTGATCTCCGGCCTGCTCGACGACAACGAACGGCGCACGATCGAGAAGATCCCGCTGCTCGGCGATCTGCCCGCGATCGGCAACCTGTTCCGCTCCAAGGCGAAATCGCGGACCAAGACCAACCTGATGATCTTCGTGCGGCCGACGATCCTGCGCTCGGCGGAGGACAGCCGCCGGCTGACCGAGCAGCGTTATGGCTATGTCCGCTTGCAGGAGGGGTTGCAGAAGCCCGACGAGGAGCCGTCGATCGACCAGTTGGTGCGCGATTATCTGGGGGCTGCGCCACCGATCCCGAGTGCGCCGGTGCCGGGCAATATCGAGGACCCGCGCGTCGCGGTGCCGGTGCAGCGTAGCTCGACCAGCGTGATCCGGACAGGGCGGCGGCGGTGATGGAAATACGCCGCGGGAGCGAGGCCGAACACTCCCCCTCCCGCGTGCGGGAGGGGTCGGGGGAGGGCAGTGCTACGAGCGCCACGCTCGAGACTTCATTTCCTCCCCCAGCCCCTCCCGCAAGCGGGAGGGGAGCAAGTATCCCCTACGCCTTCGCGCGCCGTTTCGGCGTCGTGCTCGAACCAGGCACCGAAACGCTCGCCATCGCGATGCGCGACGGGGCCGATCCCAAGGTGCTGCTCGAACTGCGCCGCCACCTCGGCCGGCCGTTCGAGATCGGCTTCGTTTCCGCGACCGAATTCGACCGCCTCCTGTCGGAAGCCTATGCGATGGACGGGCAAGCGGCGGCGATGGCGGCGGGGACGCTCGGCCTGGGCGATGAACTCGACATGCTGGCCGATCATCTGCCGACCGCCGACGACCTGCTCGACACCGCCGACGACGCGCCCGCGATCCGCCTCATCAACGGCATCATCGCCGACGCCGCGCGCAACGGCGTGTCGGACATCCATATCGAGCCGTACGAGACCGGTCTCGTGGTGCGGATGCGCATCGACGGCGTGCTGCGCGAGACGCTGCGGATGCCGCCGCATGTCGCGCCGGTGGTCGTCAGCCGCGTCAAGGTGATGGCGCGGCTCGACATCGCCGAGCGGCGCGTGCCGCAGGACGGGCG
>CAXTJX010000032.1:0-26485 GCA_964244765.1 uncultured Sphingomonas sp.
GTCGGTCCTCGCAAGCCGACGTGTCGCAACATCAGTCTTGCCCGGTCACACCGGACGAACAACCTCCTGAAAGCTCACACCTAGAGCGCCGCGCCGCGCCGACCAGTCACCCCGCGACGGGCATCGGCAACGTTTCTTCCCAGCCGCCACCGATCGCCTTGAACAGCGAGGCCGTGTCCTGTCGCAATTGCGCGTCGCTGCCGGCAAGTTGTTCGCGCGCGCTCAGCACGGTCACTTGTGCGTCGATCAGCGAATTCTGCGCGACGAAGCCGGTGCGATATTGCGCATCGACCGCGTGCGCCGTCCGCTCCGCATCGGCCACCGTGCGCCGCAGCGCGGCATTGCGCCTGCGTTCGGCATCGAGCCGCGCGAGCGGGTCCTCGACATCGCGCAAGGCGCCCAGCACCGTCGCGCGGTAGCGGACATAGGCTTGCTCGCGATCCTCCCTGCGCAAGCCGACGGTCGCCTTGCGCTTGCCCCAGTCGAGCAACGGAAAGCTCACCCCGGCAACGCCGGTCGCCTGGATGCTGTCGGTCGAGAACAGATTGCCCAGCGCGGTGGACACGAATTCCGCCATCCCGGTGAGCTTGAACTTCGGGTACAGGTCCGCGACCGCCACGCCGATGTCGGCGGTCGAGGCGGCGAGTTGCCGTTCCGCCGCGCGAATGTCCGGGCGGCGGCGCAACAGGTCGGACGGCAGCCCCGCCGGCACGACCGGCACCGGCTGCAACACCGGCAGCGGTGCGCTCAATTCCGCCGTCAGCCGCTCCGGCTCGGTGCCGAGCAGGATGCCGAGCGCATGGATACGCACTCGCACATCGGCCCGCAGCGGCTCCAGCCGCGCCTCCAGGCTGGTGATCGACTCGCGCTGGCGCGTAACGTCGATCTGCGGGCTCAGCCCCACCTTGGCGACGTTGCCGGCGATCTGCAACGCACGCTGCTGGTGATGCAGTTCGTCCTCGACCACGGCGATCTGCGTCTGGTCGAGCCGCATCGCGAAATAGGCCTGCGCGACCTCGGCGCCGAGCGTGACGGCGGCGTCGCGCTGCGACCAGACCGCGGCATCGGTCCGCGCCAGCGCACCCTCGACTCCGCGCCGGCCGCCGCCGAACAGGTCGATCTCCCAGCTCGCATCGAAGCCTGCGGCATAGGTCGTGATGCCGCCGCCTGGCAGCGCGATCCCGCCGGCGCTGCTGCCCGATCCGCCCGACGACCCGCCGCCACCGCCCGAAAACAGGCTGGCAAGCGAGGAGAAGCCGGCATTCTTGCTGAATTCGACATGCGTGACATTGCCCGTCGCGTCGACCGTCGGCTTGCCCACGGCGTACGCGGATATCTCCTGTAGCCGCGCCTGCCGCACCCGCGACGCGGCGATCGCGATGTCGGGATTGTCCTTCAACGCGCGCTCGACCAGCGCGGTCAGCGTCGCATCGCCGAACGCGGTCCACCAATGCGCGGGGTCGACGCCCGCGCCCGGTATACCGGCCTGCGCCTCGGCAAAGGCGGGCGGCACCGCCATCTCGGGCGCGTGGTAAGCGGGGCCGACGGTGCAGCCCGCCAGCAGCGTCGCGCCCAACAGCGCGGTCGAAACCAAAGAGCGGGTCAATGTCCCATGCCTCCACCACCGGCGCCGGTCTTGCCCGGGCGCATCAGGAAAACGAGCGGCGCGACGACCAGCACCACGAGCATCAGCGACCAGAACACATCGAGGAAGGCGAGCATCGCCGCCTGCCGCTGGACCTGGCTGTAAACCACCGCCAGCGGCGTCATGATCGGATCGCCCGTCCCACGGAACGCGTCCTGCGCCTTGGCCAGCCAGTCGGTATAGTTCGGTTCGAGCGGGTTGAGCTTGTCGACCAGTTCGGCCTGATGCCGTTGCAGGCCCGACGACAGCATCGTCTGCGCCGCCGAAATGCCGATCGAACCACCGAGATTGCGCGCGACGTTGAGCATGCTCGATGCCTGCGCGGTCTTGTTCTGCGGCAACCCGACATAGGCGACGGCGTTGATCGGCACGAACAGGAACGGCAGCGCCACCGCCTGGAACAGCCGCGCGATGGCCGCGTCGTGGAAGGTGATGTCGGCGTTGAGATGCATCATGTTCCACAAGGCGAACACTTCCACCAACAGCGCCGGGAACAGCAGCAGCCGCACATCGACGACGCCCGACAATCGCCCGGCGAACGGCACCGCCACCAGCGTGGCCAGCCCGCCCAGCGTCAGCGCGAGCCCGGCCTGGAACGAGGTGTAGCCAAGCACCTGCTGCAACATCTGCGGGATGAGCTGGGTCGTGCCGAACAGGATCATGCCGGTCACGCCCATCACCACCAGCGTCAGCGAGAAATTGCGGCTCTTGAGCAATTTGAGATCCAGCACCGGATCGTCATGGTTGGTTTCCCAGAAGGCGAGCGCGATCAGCGACACCGCCGAAATGGTGGCGGTCGCGATGATCAAGCCGCTGGAAAACCAGTCCTCATGCTGGCCGCGATCGAGCGTCAGCTCGAAGAAGCCCAGCCCCAGCGCGATCAGGATGATGCCGATATAGTCGACCCGGATGCCGCGCTTGAGCAGCCTGGCGTGGTCCTCCTTGATCGCCCTGGGCTCGTCGACCAGCAAATTGACCAGGAAGAACGATACGATCCCGATCGGCACGTTGATGAGGAACACCCAGTGCCAGCTCGAATTCTCGGTGATGTATCCGCCAAGCGTGGGACCTAGTACCGGCCCGACCACGACCACGATGGCGAAGGCGGCGAACGCCATGCCGCGCTGCCTCGGCGGGAAGGTATCGGCGAGGATCGATTGCTCGACCGGCGCGAGCCCCCCGCCGCCGATCCCCTGCAACACGCGCGCGATGACCAATGTCGTCAGGTTCGGCGCGAGCCCGCACATCAGCGACGACGCCGTGAACAACGCGATCGAGAACAGGAAATAACGTTTCCGCCCGATCACGTCCGACAGCCAGCCGCTGATCGGGATGATGATCGCATTGGCGACGAGATAGCTGGTCAGCACCCACGTCGCCTGGTCGCTCGACACCGACAGGCCACCGGCGATGTGATCGAGCGCGACGTTGGCGATCGAGGTGTCGAGCACCTCCATGAAGGTCGGGATCGAGATGATCGCGACGATCAGCCACGGGCTGTACGCGCCCGCCGCCGAGCGGGTGGGGTCCCAGCCGTCCTGCCGGGCCGCGCTCGCCACGTCAGCGGACCTTGACCGTCGGCACCACCGACATGCCGGGGCCGAGCGGATATCTGCGCGGATCGGGGCCGTCCTTGTCGCGGTCGAACTCGATCCGAACCGGCACGCGCTGCACCACCTTCACGTAATTGCCCGTCGCGTTCTGCGGCGGCAGCAGCGCGAACGCCTGCCCCGCCCCGCGCTGGACCGAATCGACATGCCCGTGGAAATCGAGATCGGGATAGGCATCGACCTTGATCGTCACCGGCTGGCCGATTTTCATGTGCCGTAGCTGCGTTTCCTTGAAATTGGCGGTGACCCAGACGTGATCGGGCACGATCGCCATCAGTTGCGAGCCCGGGCCGACATAGGAACCGACATTGACCTGGCGGTTGACCACCTGGCCCGCGACCGGCGCGGTCAGGCGGTTGTCGTTCAGCGTGACATTGGCCTGCTCCACGCTCGCCCTGCGCGCGTCGATCACGGCTTGCGCGGCGGTCACCTGACGGCGGGCGACGGTCACGTTGGCGGCGGCGCTGTCGATCTCGCGACGGGCGGCGGCGGCATCCGATGCGGTCGAACGCGCCGTGGCCCGTGCCGCATCGAGTTGCTGGCTGGCGACGGCGGCCGGATCGAGCCGCAGCAAGGCCCCATAGCGCGCAAGGTCCTGGCGCGCTTTCTCGGCTGCGGCGAGCGGCGCGCGCGCGGCGGCGGCGGCCTGGTCGCGCGTCGCCTGCGCGGCGACGACCTGCGCGCGTGCCTGTTCGACTTGCGCCTCGGCCTGCTTCACATTTGCCTGCGCCTCCGACACGCGCGCCTCGGGACCCGACGGCTCGATCACCGCGAGCAACCGCCCGGCCTCGACGTGACGGTTGTCGAGATCGGCCACTTGCTTCAGCGTCCCCGCGACGGTCGGCGCGATCCGCACGATATGCGCATCGACGAACGCGTCGTCGGTCGATTCATATTGCCGCGCGTCGAGATAATAGAGCACCGATCCGATCACGACCGTCGCCACGACGATGACGAGGATGATCCAGAACAGCGGCTTGGTGAAGACCGATGGCTTTTTCGGCTCGTCATTGCCGGATTCTTCCCGGTCGTCGCCGGATTTGCGATCCTTGTCCTGATTGCCGCCCTTGCCGGCGGTGTCGTCATCCGCCGCGTCGACCTTGCGGTTCTCGGCATCGTCGGCTTTGCGCTGGTCTTCGCTCATGAGAGCTCCTGTCGTTCGGCGATCAGCCGGTCGAGAATGGCGTCGGTATTGGCGGCGATGCGCCGCCGCAGCGCGTCGGCGGCGGCCGCGTCGATGTCGGGGATATCGAGCAGCGTGAGGATCGTCGCGCGCGAGGCGCGCAGCACGACGACCTGGCCGATCAGCGTTATCACCGCGATCTGCGCGGTGCGGACGTCGCGTATCCCGGTTGCGATGCGGACGAGCGTGACCAGCTTTTCGAGCATCCTGCCCATCAACGCGTCATAGATGCGCCCGAACGCCTCGGTCGGCGCCATCTGCTCGCGCACGATGAACAGCGACCATGCCGCATTTTTCTGTCCCGCGATCATCTCGGCAAAGCGGCCGATCGTCACGTCGATCCGCGCGCGGGCCTGTTCGGGCGTCGTATCCGGCGCGATGTCCTCGTCGCCGGACGGCGCGGACATATGGACGCGGATCTGCGACGCGATGTGATCGGCGGCGGCGAGGTACAGCCCCTCCTTGCCGCCGTAATGATAGGTGATCGACGACATCGCCGTGCCCGCCGCCGCAGCGATGCCGCGCGTGCTGGCACCTTCCAGCCCCTTGGCCGCGAATTCCGCGATGGCGATGTCGAGGAGTCGTTGCTGGACCACGCAGCGCCCCTAGTTCGGTCGAACGAACGTGGCAAGTGCGGACTGCGCCATTCGTAAAACGCGCGTTTCCATCCCGGGTTCCGGCGAAGGGTCAGACGATTTCGGCGCGGCGAACCGACGGCACGGGGTTGGAGAATTCCATCCCGTCATCGACCGACCCGAATTTGAGCGCGAGCAGATCGCGCGCGTAATTCTGGTGCAGGCGCCACGGCGCCTTGCTCCCCTGCCTGGGGAATTTGTCCATCGCGCGCGTGACATAGCCCGAGCTGAAATCGAGGAACGGCGCCGGTTCCAGCACGGCGCCGCCGATGCGCGGCGTGGCCTGACGCATCCCGCGCTTCCGCATCGTGTTGAGCAGGCGGCAGACATAGCCGCACGTCAGGTCCGCCTTCAGCGTCCACGATGCGTTGGTATAGCCGAACGACGACGCCATGTTGGGCACGTCCGAATACATCATGCCCTTGTAGTTGAAGGTCTTTGCCAGATCCACCGGCGCGCCGTCGACGCTGAACGCCACGTCGCCGAGCAACTGCAATTCGAGACCGGTCGCCGTCACCACCACATCGGCGGAGATATGCTCGCCCGACGCGAGCGCGATGCCGTCGGCGGTGAAATGGTCGATCGTATCGGTGACGACCGAGGCTTTGCCGCCGCGCAACGCTCCGAACAAGTCGGCATCGGGCACCAGGCACAGCCGCTGGTCCCATGGGTCGTAGCGCGGCGTGAAGTGCGTCGCCACGTCATAGCCTGGCCCGAGCTCGGCGCGGACCATGCCGATCAGCCGCTTTCTGGTCTGCGCCGGCCGCTTGCGCGCGAGGTTGAAGAATAGCATGCCGAACAGCACGTTGCGCCACCGTACCAGGCGATAGGCGAGCTTCGCCGGCAGCGTCGTCCGCAGCCAGTTCGCCGTCGCATCCTCGGCCGGGCGCGATACGACATAGGTAGGGGAGCGTTGCAGCATGGTGACGTGCGCCGCCGTTTCCGCCAGCGCCGGCACCAGCGTCACCGCCGTCGCGCCACTGCCGATCACGACGACCTTCCTGCCGGCATGGTCGAGGTCGGCCGGCCAGAATTGCGGATGCACGATCCGCCCGCCGAACGCCGCCATGCCCGGCCATGCGGGCGAATGGCCGCGCGCGTAATCATAATAGCCGCTGCACATGAACAGGAAAGTGCAGGTAAAGGAAACCGGCCCGTCCGGCCCGTCCGCCGCGACCGTCCACCGCGCGTCGGCGGTCGACCAGGCGGCGCGCTTCACCCGATGATCGAAGCGGATGTGCCGGTCGATGCCATGCTCGCGCGCGGTCTCGCCGACATATTTCAGGATCGACGGCCCGTCGGCGATCGCCTTGGCCCCGGTCCACGGCCTGAACGCATAGCCGAGCGTGTACATGTCCGAATCGGACCGGATGCCGGGGTAGCGGAACAGGTCCCACGTCCCGCCCAGCGCAGCGCGTCCTTCGAGAATGACGTAACTGCGATCCGGGCTGAGCGTTTGCAGATGGTAGCCCGCGCCGATCCCCGACAGGCCGGCGCCCACCACCACCACGTCGACATGTTCGGTCATCGCCGCCCTCCGCCGCGATACCCGATATTCGATTTCGGGACCGGCGGGAAGAGATCGGTCGCGATCAGAAATCCTTCTTGTAGCGCACCGTCACATTGGACCCGCCGAACGACCCGGCCTGCGACAGCACGCTCAGCGCCTTGGTCAGCGACACTTCGAGCTGCGTCGCGGTGAAGCCGCGCGCGTCGGTGATGATCTCCACATAGATGTTGTTGGTGATGTATTTGCCCGCCGCGAGCGAGGTGGAGCGCCCGCTCGCCTCATCCGCGCCGAGGATGCGCAGCCGGTCGATGCCCGTCACCGAGCGCAGCTTGCCGAGCGGATTGAGCCCCCCGCCCGACCCGCGCAGCGAATTGAGCGCCGCGGCGAGCTGGATCGCCTGCACCGCCGACAGGTTCGTCACCGAGCTGCCGAACAGCAGCCGGCTCAGCACCTCGTCCTGCGGCAGCGCCGGCGTCGAGGTGAAGGCGATATGCGGCTTCGTACCGGTGCCGGTGACGTTGATCGTCACGTCGACGTCGCTGGTCGTGGTCGTCGCGCTCAGCTCGATCTCCGGATCGGACAGCGGGCCACCGTCGAAGCGCACGTCGCCCTTGGTCACGTCGAAGCGCTTGCCCGAGAAGCTGTAGGTGCCGCGCACGATCTGCAACCGCCCGACGACGCGCGGCGCGGCCGACGTGCCGCCGATGCGCATGTCCATCTCCCACTCCGATTCCAGCCCCATGCCGGAGACGAAAAGCTGATTGTCGGCATGCACATGCAGGTCGAGCTTGAAAGCCCCAACGGCGGCGACGGGCGCGGGTTGCGCGGCGGCCTTGGCCACGTCGCTCTTGCGGCGCACGCCGGTCAGCTCCAGTACCTCGGCCTGGCCCTGGCGGATGATCTCGTACCGCGCGTTCGGAATGACGATGTCGCCCTTGATGAGCCCGCCATTCGCCTTGGAGTTGGTGACTGCGATCGTCCCCGTCGCGGTCGCGCCGAGCGCATCGCTCTTGGCGAGCCGCGCATTGTTCAGCGTCGCGCGGATATCGATCGGGAAACCCGCCGCCGCCGAGATACCGACCGAACCCTGCGCCTGGACCGTCCCCTCGCCCGCCCGCGCGCTCAACTGGGTGATCTCCAGCCGGTCGTTGGTGAAGCGCCCGGCGATCTTCATCTGGCTCAGCCGCGTGCCGTACGTCTCATTGTCGTAGGTCAGCGAATCCGCGCGGATCAGCCCGGTCAATCGCGGTGCGTCGGCGCGCCCGCCGAAATCGGCAGCCAGCGCGATCGGCCCCGATAGCTGCTGTCTGGCCAGCCCGGCGAAGGAGAACAGCACGCCCGACGGCCCGTTATAGCGGATGCCGCCCGACAGCGGCGCCGCCAGCAGCCGCGCCGTCCAGCTCGCGCCGCCGCCCAGCGGGCGTAGCGTCGCGACCAGCCGCCCGACCGTCGTCCCGCCGCGCTGGATCAGCGCGCGCGCGTCGCCGCCGGCATCGGTCAGCCCGATCCGCGCGATCAGGTCGACCGGATCGGAAACGGTCGCGAGGCTCGACCGGGTGAAATTCCTGACGCGGAACTGCCCGGCGATCTGCGGCACCGCCGCGCCGCGCGGCTGATCGTAATCGAGCGATCCGGTCGCCGATCCGCCGAGCCCGAGATCGGGCACCAGCGCATTCGCCACCGACAGGTCGAGCGAATCGAGCCGCACCTTCGCCGACATGCCCGCGCCATACTCGCCAGCGATCCTGGCGCTGCCCCCATTCGAACCGGCGCCGAAATCGATCCGCGTCGGCTGCAACCGATAGGTGCCGCGGTCGATCGCGATGCGCGCGGGCGTGCCGGTCCTGAAACCGATCCCGTTGGCCTGCCCCTGCGCCGCGAGCAGCCACAGTTTCGGGCTGAGCCGCGCGTTCGCCGCCACCCGGAACGGCACGCCGTTCGACCCCGTCACCAGCGCCTGCGCGGTGCCGCTGCCGTTGGTATAATCCACCTTCGCGCGCGCCGCCGACAGCACCGTCGCGCCGTAGCGCAAGTCCGCGACCTGCGCGTCGGCGAGGATCTGCGGCGCGTTCGGATACAGCACCGCGCGCGCGTTGACGATCGCGCGGCCGATCGTGAAATCGGTCGCGCCGGGAATCTTCGCGTTGCTCGCCCGCGCCGCGACGTCGACGCGCTGCGCCTTGCCCTGCGCCGCCAGCACGGCCGCACCGCTGATGCCCGATCCGGCGAAGGTCACGCGCCCGCCGAACGGCCCGGCCGCCGATTGCTGCACGCGCCCCTTGAAATCCACCCCGGCAAAGCGCGCGTTGCGGATGTCAACCGTCAACTGCTTCGCCGGCGACACCAGCAGGTCCGCGCTGAACGGCCCGTATTTCGTCCCGCCCCGGGCCTTCACGTCATACGCCGTACCCGTCCCGCGTACCTGTGCCTCCAGATCGACCAGTCCGACCCCGACACCGGGACGCGGCGCGCGGAGCAGCACCACCGGCTTGGTCGCCGTGCCCGACACGCGCGCGAACAGCGGGCCGTACACCGTCGAATAGGCATCGGCATCGACCAGCAGCGGCCCCCTGGGATCGTACCGCCCCTGCCCGCGCGTCACGCGGAACTGCGGCGCGTTCAAGTGCAGGTTGCGGAAGGTGACGATGCCGTCGGGATCGTAGCCGATATCCGCCGTCACCGCGGCATTGCCGCCGAGGAAGGTGCGCGCGCCTTCGTTGAAGATCCGCGACGTGCGCGCCGCGACATGCGCGGTCATGCCGAACCCCCTGGGCAGCGTCACCAGCTTCGCCTCGGTGCGCAGGTTGACGATGCCGAAGCCCTCGACGCGGTAATCGTTGACGCGCCCGTTGAGCGCGCCGCGATACATGCCCGTCGCCAGATCCGCGACGACGATCGCGGTCGCGTCGATCTTGCGCGAGCGGATCTTGAGATTGTCGGACAGGACCTTGCCCTTCGCCATCGCGAAGTCGCCGTTGATCGCGACATTGTCGAGCAACCCGCCCGCCGCCGCGTTCAGGCCCGTCACCCGCGCCGCGCGCGCGGCGACCGGCACCAGCACATGGTCGGCATCGACCGTCGCCAGACCCGAGGCGTAGAGCTGCTGGACTTGCGTCTCGCCGAAGCCGAGCACGCCGGCGCTGATGACGTAATTGACCCTGGGCGTGGCGAACTTGCCGTCGAGCACCACCCGCGCCGTGACGTCGCGCCCGTTGAGGTTGGGCAGGATCGCGCCCGGCGTCAGCAGTTTCGCATCGACCGCGAACTGCCCGAAGCTGCTCGCCGCGAAATCGAGCACGCCGCTGGCGTCGAGTGCCAGCGCGTTCGACTTGACCGCCGCCATCAGCGTCATCTTGCGCTGGTCGAGCGTCGCATCCGCCGAGATGGCGAGTGCCGGCGCGGTCAAACGGGCGATCGGGTTCGCCGGCGACGCCTTGTCCTTCGGCACGCCGCCCGGATACAGGCCGGGATTGGCTGTCCCACGTACCGTGAAGTGGCCGTTGTTCGCGGTCAGCGCCAGATTCGCGACCGGCGATCCGCCCAGCGTGCCGACCGCCTTGCCGCGCCACGCCTTCCAGCTCCCCTTACCGCCGATGGTGAAATCGACCGGCGCCTTCAACCCGCTCATCGCCGCGACCACGCCGTTGCCCGGCGCGGTCAGATGCGTGTCGATGTCGAGCAGGTCGCGGTCGGGCACCGCGTCCAGCTTGAGGTGCAGCCGGTCGCCCCCCGCCACGCCCGCCCCGGTCAGCGCCGCGACGTCGGCGGTGATCTGCGCGCGCTGGTCGGCGATGTGCGTCGCGGCGTCGATCCTGAGGATATGCGCCTGCCCCGTCACCGCCTTGCCCAGCACCATGCGATCGACCGTCAGCCGTCCGATATCCACGTCGAGATCGGGCAGGATCGGCGCGTTCGGGTCGGTCGGCGTCGGCTTGAACACGGGCGAGCGCGTCATCGTGATGAGCGCCGCCTGCGCCGACTTCACGTCGATATGGTTGCTCGCATAAGCGAACGGCCGCCAGTCGACCGCGATGCGCGCGGAGGTCAGGAACACGCCCTGCGGATCGCCGACGCGCACGTCGGTCAGCACCATCCGGCCGTAGAGCGAGCCGTCGATCCGCCCGACCTTGATGTTGAGGCCGCCCGCGGTCGAATAGCCGCCGATGAAATCGGCGATGACGCGCCGCCCCGGCGACGTGTTCAGCCCGAGCAGCAGCAAGGCGACGAGCACCACCAGCCCGAGGACGCCGATACCGACCCATTTCAGGATGCGCCGCCACACCGGCGTGCGCGCCACGACGGTCTCGTCCCCGGCCATCAGAACGCCTGCCCGATCGAGATGTACAGCGCGATCTTGCCGTCGCCCTTGCGCGGGTTCAGCGGCGTCGCGACGTCCACGCGCAGCGGGCCGAAATTGGTGTAGAAGCGCCCGCCGATGCCCGCGCCGAAGCGCAGGTCAGATCCCTTGGGCAGCATGCTTTCATACGCATTGCCGCCGTCGATGAACGGCACGATGCCGTAATTGCCGAAGCGATAGCGCGCCTCCAGCGCGACTTCGTTGATCGACCGCCCGCCGACCGGGTTGCCGTTCGGATCGAGCGGGCCGAGCCGCTGATAGCCATAGCCGCGCACCGATCCGCCGCCGCCGCCATAATAGCGCCGCGACGGCGCGAGATCGTCGCGATCCGTCCCCGCGATCGAGCCGGCGCGCACGCGCCCGGCCAGCACGATGCTGCCGCCGATCGGATAATAGCCGCTCGCCTCGACCAGCGTGCGCGCATAGGGCCGCACCCCGCCGCGCACCGACGATTCGGGGCTGACGCTCAGCTTGAGGCGGTAGCCCCTGGTCGGGTTGAGCAGATTGTCCGACCGGTCGAACAGCACCTGCGCCGGCAACGCCGCGATGAAATAGGTCGCGCGCCGCTCCGCCCCGCGGCCGAAATCGTACACGCTCTCATTGGTGCCGGTCAGTTCGAAGCCATAGGCATAGGTGAATTTCTTCTGCCAGATCGGCGTCGAATCGTACGAGATCCGCCCCGACAGCGTCCCGGTAAAGGCGCTGAACGCATCGTAATCGCTGTGATCGGCCGCGGCGGTGAAGGTCACCGTCCGGTCGCGCTTGCCGGCGTTGGAGCGGCGGAAGGTCGCGCTCGCGCCCTGTTCTTGCGTGCCGCCGATCGCGGTCAGGATCAGCGCGCCTTCGGGCGGGAACAGGTTGCGGTTGGTGAACGACCCTTCGAGGCGGAAACCCTGGCCGGTGCTGTACCCCGCGCTGGCGGCGAGCGAGCGCTGCGGCCCGCGCTGCTGCTCGACCAGCAGGTTGACCTGCTCGGTCCCGTCCGGGTTGATGTTGCCCGTCCGCACCGGCTCGACCGACACGGTCGAGAACAGACCCGTCGCGACCATGGCGGCACGCAGATCGTCGGTCAGCCGATTGTCGTACAGGTCGCCCGGCTTGAAGCGCGTCAGCACGCCGACATGCGCCGCGCCGAACGCCAGCTTGCCCTCGGTCGTGAAGGTGCCGAACGATGCGCGCGGCCCGGTGTCGACCGGCAGCGTATAATCGCCCGTCCCCGTCGCATCGTCGAGCAATATGTCGCGCTGCCCGACCTTGACGAAGGGATAGCCGCGCTGCGGCAGGATCAGCGCGACGTTCGCCTCCGCCCCCTGCACGCGCCCCGCCTCGATCGGGTCGCCGAGGCGCAGCGGCAACTGGCTCTCGACCAGCCCGGGCGGCACGGTCGGCTGCGCCTGCACCGTGATCGACCCGAGCTTGTACTGCTTGCCCGGCGTCGCCGAGACGATCGCGCGCACGCGGCCGGTTTCGCCCGGGATCGGCTCGGTCGTCGAGACGGCGGTGCCGTCATAGTAACCGAGCGACTTCATCAGCCGCACCGCCAGCGCCTCGTCCTCGCGCCCGCGCGCCGCGATGACGGTAGCGTTCGGCGCCTTGCCCTTGCCTTCCTTCAGCGCGGAGAGGCCGTTGAACTGGCTCTTCAGCCCGATCGCGTCGAGCCCGCGCAAGTCGGTCTCGTACCGGATCTCGGGAGCCGCCGCGTCCTTCACCGCGACGTCGACCAGCGGCGTCGAATCGAACGTCGCCAGCGGCGGCAGCGGGCGGTCCAGGTCGGCGGTGACGGCCTCGGCGGGCGCACCGGCGGCGGCAGCCTCGGGCATAACCGGCGCCATCGGTTCGAGCGGCGCGTCGATATCGTTCGACAGCGGCGGCAGCGCCTTGTCGAACGTATCGTCAGCGACGATCGGCGGCTCGTTCGATGGTTGGCCGGCGACAGGCGGCGGCGCGGGCACCGCGACAGGCTGCGCCTGCTGCATTCCTGCAACCGCCACAGCGATCAATCCCGCCGGATAGCCCAATAAACCCAAGTAACGCGTTTCCCCGCTTCGTCGCCGGGGTCTCGCACCGCCCCCCGCTTCCGTCGCCTAACGCACGAAACGACGATGGTTTCCCTAACCTGCCTTAAGTTTCAGGCGATAAGCATGCAACAGCGGCTCGGTATAGCCGTTGGGCTGTGCGATCCCGTCGAACACCAGCGCGCGCGCCGCCTGCAAGGCGAGACTTTCCGGATGCCCCGCCATCGGCCGGTACAGCGGATCGCCGGCATTCTGCACGTCGACCTTGGCCGCCATCCGCTCGAACGCCGCATCCACCTCGGCCTCGGTGGCGACGCCGTGCAGCAGCCAGTTGGCGATGTGCTGCGACGAGATGCGCAGCGTCGCGCGGTCCTCCATCAGCCCGATATCGTGGATGTCGGGCACCTTGGAGCAGCCCACGCCCTGGTCGATCCAGCGCACGACATAGCCCAGGATGCCCTGTGCATTGTTGTCGAGTTCGGCGCGCACTTCCTCGGGCGTCCAGTTGCGCCCGTTCGCGACGGGCACGCGCAACAGACGATCCAGCGACGGCACCGCCTCGCTCGCGATCTCCCGCTGCCGCGCGAACACGTCGACCCTGTGATAATGCATCGCGTGCAGCGTCGCGGCGGTCGGCGACGGCACCCAGGCGGTGTTCGCGCCCGCCTGCGGATGGCCGATCTTCTGCGCCATCATGTCGGCCATGCGGTCCGGCGCGGCCCACATGCCCTTGCCGATCTGCGCCTTGCCGCTCAGCCCGGCCGCCAGCCCGATGCGGACGTTGCGGTCCTCATAGGCCTTGATCCAGTCGCTCGCCTTCATCTCGGCCTTGGGGATCATCGGGCCTGCCCGCATGGCCGTATGCATCTCGTCGCCGGTGCGATCGAGGAAGCCGGTGTTGATGAACACGATGCGGTCCTTCACCGCCGCGATGCAGGCGGCGAGATTGGCCGAGGTGCGGCGCTCCTCGTCCATCACGCCGACCTTGATCGTGTGGCGCGCAAGGCCGAGCAGATCCTCGACCGCGTCGAACAGGTCGTTCGTGAACGCCGCCTCGTCCGGCCCGTGCATCTTCGGCTTGACGATATAGACCGAGCCGGCGCGGCTGTTGCGGAACTGCCCCAGCCCGCGCAGGTCGTACAAGGCGATGGTGCTCGTCATGATCGCATCGAGAATGCCCTCCGGCGCCTCGCTTCCGTCGGGCAGCAGGATCGCCGGGTTGGTCATCAGATGCCCGACATTGCGCACGAACAACAGGCTGCGCCCGGCAAGCGCGAGCCCGTCGTCATAGACCCGGTCGGGGTTGAGCCGCCGCGTGACCGGCTTGCCGCCCTTCTCGAACGTATCGGCCAGATCGCCCTTCATCAGCCCCAGCCAATTGGCATAGGCCGCGACCTTGTCCGCGGCATCGACCGCCGCGACCGAATCCTCCAGGTCGCAAATCGTCGTCAGCGCCGATTCGAGGATCACGTCGGCGATCCCCACCGGGTCGGTATGCCCGATCGGATGCTCGCGGTCGATCACGACCTCGATATGCAGCCCGTTATTGACGAACAGGCAGGACGCCCCCTTGCGCCCGGCCAGTTGCGCCGGGTCGCGCAACACCATTTCGTCATGGTGCAGCAATTCGTCCCAGCGCCCGTCCGCCAGCGGCACCGCCTCGTCGAGAAACGCCTTCGCCGCCGCCACCACCTGCGCGCCGCGCACCGGATCGTAACCGCCCGGCACCGCCATCCCGGGTAGAGCGTCGGTGCCGTAGAACGCATCGTACAGGCTCCCCCAGCGCGCATTGGCGGCGTTGAGCAGGAAGCGCGCGTTGAGGATCGGCACGACGAGTTGCGGCCCGGCCATCGTCGCGACCTCGGCATCGACGTTTTCGGTGCCGATCGTGAACGCCGCAGGCTCGGGCACGAGATAATCGATCTCGCGCAGGAACCCCTCGTCCACCGCCGCCCCCGCCCGATAGCGCGCGTCGATCCTCGCCTGCAGATCGTCGCGCACCGCCAGCAACCGGCGATTCTCCGGCGCGAAGGTCGCGTAGATCGCGGCGACGCCCTGCCACCAGCCATCCGCCGCGATGCCGAGCCCCGGCAACACCCGCTCCTCGACAAAGGCGGCCAGCGAAACGGCGACCGAAAGGCCGGCGCGGTCGAGCATCTCGGGCATGAAAGTCCTCCTTGAAATCGCGATCGCCTGGGGAGGGCTGTGCCGCGCTTAGGCCAGCAAGGGCGCGGGCATCAACCCCGTTCCGTCATACCGTGCTCCTGCGAAAGCGGGAACCCGAGCGACGAGCGCTGCCCCCTTGTAACCCTGCACTCCTGCTTTCGCAGGAGAACCGGCAGTTCGAAAGGTCGCTATTTGGTTTGGTCCAAATCGAACGGCGCGGCCGATGCCTCGATCCGGTCGAGCATCGCGCGAAACGTCGCGATCTCCTCGGCCGACAATCCCGCGAACATCGCCGCCTCCAGCTCCAGCGCCTTGGGCGCGACATCCTCGTACAGCGCCCGCCCGGTCGCGGTCAGCACCAGCAGATGCGAGCGCTGGTCGCCGGGATTGGGCCGCCGCTCCAGCAGGCCCCGCTCGACCAGCGTCGCCGCCGCGCGGCTCACCGTCACCTTGTCCATCCGCGTCGCCTGCCCGAGCGACTGCTGCGTCACCCCGTCCCCTTCCGCGATCACCGCGATCAGCCGCCATTCCGGAATGCGCAGCCCGAACAGCGCCTGATAGATGCTCGCCACCGCCGCCGACACGCGGTTCGACGCGACCGACAGGCGGTACGGGAGAAACTCGTCCAGCTTGAGGGTGGTCTGTTTCGCGGGCATGGTCGCGATCGATACGGGATGGACAGCCATGCGCAACCCCGTTCAGGTTTCGGCGGTTCGCCTGCGGATTTTCCGTAAAAATCATCACCCGGACCCGTTCCGGGGTCCACCGTGCCGCGAACTCGGCGAGCACATCATTATTCTGGTCGAAAACGGCGTGGTGAACCCCGGAACGAGTCCGGGGTGACGGAAGATTCAGGATGAAGCTCGATCCGCCCTGGCTAACCTGAATCAAGCAGAATTCGGGGAACCGACTCCGTCGCTTGTGAGTCTCCCTGCGACATGGCTGCTCCGCTCACTCCCCTCTTCCGCTGGCAACATTCGGCACAGGCCGAACTCGAGGCAATCATGCAGGCGCATGTTGCCGAGGCTTCCTTTCCCTGTGTCGGTGCGAAAGCGGCGCTCGCCAAGGGGACGCTCCACGTCCTTGCCTGCGACCGCATCGACAGCGGCTGGGACGATCTCCGCATCCATGACGGTCTGCTGCGCTTCGCCGAAGCCTATCGCGAGGACCCGGCGCTGTTCCGCAGCTTCGCCGTCATCTTCGAGGGGCCGGAAGATCTGTCCGAAGCCGATTTCGAGGCACTGCTGTGGAAACGCGCGCAATCGATCTCCGACAAGGACGTCTGGCGTGGTCAATCCTATGACGACGGGGTCAGCTCCGATCCCGACAGCCCGCATTTCTCGCTCAGCTTCGGTGGCGAGGCGTTCTTCATCGTCGGGTTGCACCCCAATGCCAGCCGCCCGGCGCGCCGCTTCGCCCGACCGGCGATGGTGTTCAACCTGCACGACCAGTTCGAGACGCTGCGCACACAAGGGCGCTACGAGGTGATGCGCGAGAAGATACTGGTCCGCGACGAGGCGCTCGCCGGATCGCGCAACCCGATGCTCGCGCGCCACGGCGAAGCGAGCGAGGCACGGCAATATTCCGGCCGCGCGGTCGATGACGCTTGGCAATGCCCGTTCCGTTATTCCGGCTCGGCAGGTTGAGCGAAACGCACGAGATTGCCGAGCGCAGCGGCATCGCCTTCACCATGGCGGCGGGCCGGACCCTTACGGTGATCGATCCGCGCGGCATGCAGGTCGCCGATCTGCTCGCGTTCAACGCCGACGATCTCGACGAAGTCCTGTCATCGGGCCGTACGCTCGATTATGCCGAGACAATCCGGCTGACCACTGGCCACATCCTCTATTCCAATCGCTCGCGCCCGATGCTGGAGATCGTCGAGGATACGGTCGGCGTCCACGATTTCCTGCTCACGCCGTGCAGCTACGCGACGTTCCATCACTTCTATCCCGATCTGCCGCCGCACCGCGGGTGCTTCGGCAATCTTGCGGCGGCGCTCGCGCCCTACGGCGTGGCCGAAGACCGTATCCCGGTGGCGTTCAACTGTTTCATGAACGTACCAATCGACGCGACGACGGGCAGATTGTCCGTCCTGCCGCCGGTCAGCCGGGCCGGCGACCGCATCGTCTTCCGCGCGGCGATGGATCTGGTGGTCGGCCTGACGGCGTGCTCCGCGCCCGCCAGCAACGGCGGCAGTTTCAAGCCGATCCATTACCGGGTCGATTGATTGATTCGGATACGGGAAGCAGCCGCCCCGCGGTCAGGCCGCCCCATTGCCGTCAGTTGCCGAAGGGGTTCGCCTCGCGCACCGCCGCCCTCGTTACGGTTTGACGAACGTCTCCTGTACGAGGGTTTGCGAGCACTCACTTCATCTGCCGCCTGACGCTCGCCAGCGTCGCCTTGCCATAAGGCGGCTTGAGCCCGGCGAGCTTCGCCACGTCGATCCGCGCCTGCTTGTACACCGCCTTGGCGTGGCTGAACGTGCGGAAGCCGTCGCGCCCGTGATAGCTGCCCATCCCCGATGGCCCGACCCCGCCGAACGGCAGATCCTCCATCGAGACGTGGAAGATCACGTCATCGAGCGTCACCCCGCCCGAGATCGTGCGGTCGGTCACGCGCCGCCGTTCGTCCGCGTCCGGCCCGAAATAATAGAGCCCGAGCGGCCGGTCGCGGCGGTTGACCTCGGCGATCGCGCCGTCGATCCCGCTATAGCGCCGCACCGGCAGCACGGGTCCGAAGATTTCCTCCTGCATCACGATCATGTCGTCGGTCGCGTCGCGCACGATATGCAGCGGCATCTTGCGTGCGTTCGACCCGGCGAAATCCTCGCCGCCCGGGTTGACCACCTCGACCGTCGCTCCCTTGGCGCGCGCATCCTCGATCCAGTCGGTGAGCCGCCGATGGTGCCGGTCGTTGATGATCGCGGTATAATCGGGATTGGCGAGCAGCGTGGGATACATCGCCGACACCGCCGATTTCAGCCCGTCGACCACCGCCTGCTCCTGCGCTTCCGGCACCAGCAGATAATCCGGCGCGAGACAGATCTGCCCGGCGTTGAGCATCTTGCCGATCGCGACGCGCTCGGTCGCCTTGGCGATGTCCGCACCGGTGCCGAAGATGACCGGCGACTTGCCGCCAAGCTCCAGCGTCACCGGCGTCAGGTTGTCCGCCGCCGCATGCAGGATATGCCGCCCGATGCCGGTCGCGCCGGTGAACAGCAGGTGATCGAACGGCAGTTCGGCGAACGCCTTGCCGACATCGGGCCCGCCGCTGACGAACGCCAGTTCCTCGGTCGCGAAATAATCGGGGGCGATCCGCTCGAACAGCGCCGCCGTGCGCGGGGTGAATTCGCTGGTCTTGACCATCACCCGGTTGCCCGCCGCGAACGCCCCCGCGACCGGCCCCATCACCAGATTCACCGGGAAATTCCACGGCGCGATCACGCCGACCACGCCCTTGGGCTGATACTCCACCCAAGCCCGCGCGCCGAGCAGCCCGAGCGGGAATTGCACCGGCCGCTTTTCGCGAGCCGCCCAGCGGTCGAGCCGCTTGAGCGCATGGTCGATCGGCGCGATCGCCGCCGCCACGTCGGTCAGCATCGACTGTGCGCGGCTGCGATGCCCGAAATCCTCGGACAGCGCATCGCAGAACGCATCGGCATGGTCGCGGATCATCGCCGCCGCGCGCTTCAGCCGGTCGCGCCGCACGTCCAGCGACACCGGCAATTCCGCCATGAAGGCGGCACGTTGCAAGGCCAGGGTGTCGGTCATCGTCATGGCGCGCATCCGATGATTCCGGCGACCGGCACGACGATACTGTCCTGCCCCGCCCGGTCGAGTTGCAAGACGCCCTCCGGCACCGCCGCCCCGCCGCTGATCGACGCGCGGGTCTCGATCTTCATGGTCAATCTGGCGGTCACGCCGCCACCGCCATAGTCGCCGGTGTCGGCGAAGCCGAAGCCCCCCGCGCCGACTTGTCCGCCACGCTCCAGATCGACGATCGTCCCGCCGATCGACAGCCGCAATCGGGCGGGATCGGCCTGTGCCATCGCCACCAGCGCGCGCGTGCCGCTCCCGGAACCATCGGCGGTCCACAGATACGCGGCGCAGCCTTTCGCGGGCAGATCCTGTCGCGGGATCGCGCCGATCGGCAAGCCGTCGATCGACGCGGGCGGCGCAGACGCTGCAACCGGCGCGGCTTGCGGGGCGGCCGCGATCAGTGACGCGAACGGCAACAACGCGAACGGGGGCACGAACGGCACGGACATCCTCATGCCGCCGAGCCTAACAGCAACAGCCATGCCGGGTAAGCCGCGATCGCCAGCAGCGCCCCGAACGGCATGCGGTCGCCCAGCGACGCGCCCTTTCCGCGCACCAGCCCGGCCAGTACCACCGCCAGCCCGGTCAGCGCGGCGAGCAACACCACCACCGGCAGCATCCGCCACCCCAGCCACAGCCCGATCGCGCCCAGCAGTTTCGGGTCGCCCCCGCCCAGCCCCTCGCGATGCCGCACCATCCTATAGGTCGCACCGACGATCCACAGCGCCGCGAACCCGCTTATGCCGCCGATCAGCCGGTCGCTCAACACCGGCTCGACGCCGAGCAGCCCCGTCATCAGCCCCGCCCCCGCCAGCGTCGCGGTCAGTGCGTCCGGCAGCCAGAACGCGGCGATATCGAGCGCCGCCAGCGTCAGCAGCAGCCACCCGAACACCGCCCCCGCCAGCCCGGCCGGCCCCGGCACGGCGACACCCGCCATCACGCCGATCACGACACAGCCAAGCTCGACCTGCCAGTGCCGCGCATCGATCGCGCCGCCGCACGTCCGGCACCGCCCGCGCGTCACGGCGGCGCTCAGCAACGGCACCAGATCGCGCGCCGCCAGCGTCCGCCCGCACCCGTCGCATTCGGATCGGCCGCGCAGCACCGATCGCTCCTGCGGCCAGCGCACCACCAGCGTAGCAGAGAAGCTGCCGAGCACCCCTCCCAGCACGCCGAGCAGCAGCGGCCACGTCACCGCGTCAGCCATCGGCTTTCTTGCGGATCAGATAGCGATACGCACCGTAGACATCGATGAAGAACAGCACCGCGTTCTGCGTGCCCAGCGCGCTGTCCCCGGTGATGATCGCCCCGGCGATCCACACCAGCGCCGACGCCGCGAACAACACCAGCCCCCAACCCGTCACCCGCCGCCCGAAATCGAACGAAATCATCGCCGCCGCGATCATCCCCCCACCCGACGCCACCCATTTCAGTACCGTCGTCAGCGTTTCCATGGGCATCCCTAGCGTTTGTAAATCCACCGAGGGAAGCCTAGATCGCACGCACTTGTTCCGTGGAGCCGAAGATATGTCCAGCGATCCGGTCGTCATCCTGTCCTATGCCCGCACGCCGATGGGGTCGTTCCAGGGCTCGCTCAGCGGGGCCACGGCGGTGGAGCTCGGCGCGGCGGCGGTCGGCGGCGCGGTCGCGCGCGCTGGCGTCTCCGGCGATGCGGTCGAGCGCATCTATATGGGCTGCGTCCTCCCCGCCGGGCTCGGCCAGGCGCCGGCGCGCCAGGCGGCGCTCAAGGCCGGGCTGCCGCAATCGGTCGAGGCGACGACGCTCAACAAGATGTGCGGATCGGGCATGCAGGCGGTCATCATGGGCGCCGAGGCGCTCGCCGCCGGATCGGTCGACCTGCTCGTCGCGGGCGGGATGGAGAGCATGTCCAACGCGCCCTACATCCTCGCCAAGCATCGCGGCGGCGCGCGCATGGGGCATGACCGGGTGATGGACCATATGTTCCTCGACGGGCTGGAGGACGCTTACGAGCCCGGCCGCGCGATGGGCAGCTTCGCCGAGGAAACGGCGAGCGAATACCAGTTCACCCGCGTCGCGCAGGACGATTATGCGATCGCCTCGCTACGTCGCGCGCAGGCCGCGCAGACCGCCGGTGCGTTCGACCGCGAGATCGTCCCCGTGGAAATCACCGGTCGCAAGGGCACCGCTACGGTGACGCTCGACGAGCAGCCGCCCAAGGGCAATGCGGACAAGATCCCCACGCTCAAACCCGCCTTCGCCAAGGACGGCACGATCACCGCGGCCAATGCCTCCTCCATTTCGGACGGCGCGGCGGCGCTGGTGCTGACGCGCCAGAGTGTCGCCATGGCGCACGGCCTGCACCCGGTCGCGCGGATCGTCGCGCACGCCGCGCACGCGCACGCCCCGGCGCAGTTCACCACCGCGCCGGTCGATGCGATCAGGAAGCTGTTGAGGAAGACCGGCTGGAGCGTCGCCGATATCGACCTGTTCGAAGTCAACGAAGCCTTCGCCGTCGTCTCGATGATCGCGATGCGCGACCTCGGCATTCCGCACGACAAGGTCAACGTCAACGGCGGCGCCACCGCGCTCGGCCACCCGATCGGCGCCAGCGGCGCGCGGATTCTGGCGACGCTGGTCGCGGCGCTGCAAAATCGCGGCCTCAAGAAAGGCGTCGCCGCGCTGTGCATCGGCGGCGGCGAAGCGACCGCGGTGGCGGTGGAATTGATCGACTGAACGCCTTCCTCGGCACTCTCCCATCTTCAGGGGAGAGGGTGGGGTGAGGGTCTTCTTAAACGCCGCCGCCAGGAATTTTCTTACGTAAAGCCGCGAAGGAAGAAGGTGGTTCGCGCGGAAGCGCAGAGTCGCGGAGAAGAAGACGAAGCGCCGGCCGCAGAGCAGTCCTTCACCCTCCACGTCCGATCTGAAAGCGCCGCTGCGCGGCAAAAACCACATCTCAGCGCTTTTGCGCAAACCAACCTTCTTCGCGCCTTCGCCTGAGCATCCTTCTTACAACTTCAGCGTATAATAACGCGAAAACACCTCTTCCGCATATCCCGCGAACGGCCCGCACGCCACGAACCCCGCCCGCTCGTACAACGCCCGGGCCGGCGCGAACGGCGCGTTCGACCCCGTCTCCAGGCTCAGCCGCCGATACCCCCGCGCCCGCGCCTCGACGATCAGGTGCGCGAGCATCGCCGCCGCCACGCCGCGCCGCACTTGCCCCGGCGCGGTGCGCATCGACTTCAGCTCGCCCTGTGCCGCATCGACCCGTTTGAGCGCGCCCATCCCCAGCAGGGCCTTGCCCTCCCATGCCGTCCACAACGTCACGGCAGGGTCGCGCAAGCCGCTCGCGTCCAGCGCGAACACCGCGCCCGGCGGCGAATTGTCGAACGCCGCGCGCACATGCAGCTCGACCAGCGCCACCACCGCCGGGTGCGTCAGGTCGTCGCGGACGATTCGCCACGAGGCGGGAGCGGCGCCGCTCAATTCAACTCTTCGCCCGGCTCCACGCCCCACAGATGGATCGCCTCGACATAGCCGCCGCGCCCGCGCACATCGAGATGACACCACCCGCGCGCGCACTTGCTCAGCCGCCCGACCACGCCCGGCGCCACCCGCCACAGCACGCGCCCGCCGTCGCGCGGCCCGTCGCGCAGTTCGGCGACGGTGCCCATCACCAGGGCCGTGCGCGTCTCGCTGATCAGCGTGCCCATCATCCAGCCCTGGATACCGCCCGGATCCTCGACCTTGTACCACGCGCCATGGTCGTAGATGTCGAGCACCTTCACGGGCAGATCGGCGCGCTGGTACAGCCAGTTCGACGGATAGCCCCGCCCCGGCCCGGTCCGCATCCGCGCCTTGCTCGCGGCGATCGAGCCGAAATACGGCGTCTTCTTGTCGACCAGCGCGGCGATCGCCGGCCCGATGCCGATCAGGGCCAGCGCCGGCACTACCGCCCCCACCACGATTCCGGTTCCGATACGCATCACATCTCTCCGGACGGCCAGCATGCCGCTTACCGTGTTTTGCGCCCGCGCTTCAACACCCGTTGACGCCGCCAAATGCCTCGGCCAAGCCTCCTGCATGCCCGAAACGAGACGCGTCCCCACCTCCAAGTCTCCCCCCAAGGTAGTGGTGACCCGCGAATTGCCGGCTGCCGTGATGCAGCGGATGGAACAATTGTTCGACGCGACCATCCACCGCGGCGCGGCCGGCCTGACCCGCGACGCGCTCGCCGCCGCGATGGCCGGGTGCGACGTGCTCGTCCCCACCGTCACCGACGAGATCGACGCCGCCCTGATCGAAGGCGCCGGCTCCGCCCTGAAACTGATCGCCAATTTCGGCGCGGGCGTGAACCATATCGCGTTGAAGGCGGCGCGCGCGCGCGGCATCATCGTCACCAACACGCCCGGCGTACTGACCGAAGACACCGCCGACATGACGATGGCGCTGATCCTGTCCGTCCCGCGCCGCCTCGCCGAGGGCGAGAAGCTGGTTCGCGCGGGCGCGTGGCAGGGCTGGACGCCGGGCGGGATGCTCGGCCACCGCATCGGCGGCAAGGCGCTCGGCATTCTCGGCATGGGGCGGATCGGCCAGGCCGTCGCCCGCCGCGCCCGCGCCTTCGGCCTCGCCATCCACTACCACAACCGCCACCGCCTGCCCAAAGTGGTCGAGGCCGAGTTGCAGGCGCAGTGGCACCCGCATCTCGACGAGATGCTCGGCGGCATCGACATCCTCACCCTCCACACCCCGCGCAACGCCGACAGCGAAGGCCTGATCGACGCCGCCCGCATCGCCCTGCTGCGCCCGCATGTCTTCCTCATCAACACCTCGCGCGGCGGCATCGTCGACGAGGACGCGCTGGTCGCGGCACTGGAGGCGGGCGCGCTGGCCGGCGCCGGGCTGGACGTGTGGAAGCACGAACCGGAGATCGACCCGCGCCTGCTGGCGCTGCCGAACGTCGTGATGACCCCCCACATGGGCAGCGCCACCTATGAAGGGCGCATGGCGACGGGGGAAAAGGTCATCGCGAATATCCGCATGTGGGCGGACGGGCACCGCCCGCCGGATCAAGTGCTGGAGGGGTGGGTTTGAGCTACGGCACCGGCGCGGAAGAGACGGGATTGGTCGCCCGATAGTGGACCAAGGCACCCATTGAAGTCGTCAGTTTCTTGAACACGCATGCCTGTGATGCGTAGGCGATGCCAAGCCCTCCCGGCGGGGACCAAACGACATCGGTCCATATCGTGTTTCCGCGACGAAAACTTCCTCTGCTTGACTTTGTGGGTCGCGCGCGTGCCCTATCCGTATGACGGTCACGTCATCGGTCGTAGCGCCACAATTTCGCGACTCGGTGACAGCATAGCGATCGCTGCCGATATCTTTGGCAATTTGACGCACCTGCGATGAGCACAAAGCCGCGGCATTGCAGCTGCCGAGCGTGAACAAGGCGAACAGCGCAAGGCCGCCTCGCTCAAGCAATACGGCTGGCCGGATGAACCTCGACATCGGTCGTCGTGAAATCTCGCCCCGTAAACAGCAACGGCTCGTCTCGCTGTTTGGCGACGGCATACACCATCAGGTCGAGCAGATTGAGCTTACCGCCTTGTCCGTTGCCCTTGCCATAACGACGCTGCGCCTCGGCTGCGATGGTCGCATGTCGCGCGTCCCAAGCAAGAGTTGTCATGCCCAATCGCGTCAATTCATCTAAAAGCGAAGCGGGTCTATCGGCGAAGTTGAAGCGCCGGTTCCGGGCAACAGTGGAGAATTCCAGCAAGGTTGGAGCCGGTAAGATCAAGGGCGTTTTGCTGAACAAGGCCGTCAAAAGCGCATCGTGACCATCCTCTTCATCCAGGATCGCAATCAATGCCGATGTATCGATGATCAACGGGGCAACCCGTATTCATCGTACATCTCGTCGTCGATCTCGGCCATCACCGAATAGGAACGCTTCGGTACAGAGGCCACGATCGCGCGTATTCTCGCAATGATCGCGTCACGATCGGTAGGCGGCGGCAACGGCATGCGCTCCAGCGCTTCCTCGATCACTTGCGCCTGACTGCGCCCGTCCCGCGTCAACAATGCAAGACGTTCCGCAGCCTTGGCCGAGCGGATCGTGATCGGCGGTTGATGTCGGCGAGCGGTCGGAGTCATGTCAGATGTATAACAGCGTGCATGCATGCGTACAAGTACGCCCCCTCACCGCGCGTGGAAAAAGTCATGAAGCTGCTGCGCCACCATCGCGCTGACCCCCGGCGCACGCTGCAAATCCTCCAGGCTCGCGCCGCGCACCGCCCGCGCCGTGCCGAAGTGCATCAGCAGCGCCTTCTTCCGCGCCGGTCCGATGCCCGGCACGTCGTCCAGCGGTGACGCGCCGATCGCCTTGGCGCGTTTCGCCCGGTGCGCGCCGATCGCGAAGCGGTGCACCTCGTCGCGCAGGCGCTGGAGGTAGAACAAGACCGGCGCGTTTACGGGCAACTGGAACTCGCGGCCGTCGAGCAGGTGGAACACCTCGCGCCCGTCGCGGCCGTGATGCGGGCCCTTGGCGATGCCGACCAGGCAGACGTCCTCGATGCCCATCTCCTCCAGCACGCCCTTCACTGCGTTGAGCTGCCCGCGCCCGCCGTCGATCAGCACCAGATCGGGCCAGTCGCCCGCATCGCGGTCCGGGTCGTCGGCCTGAGCCCCCTCTTGCTGAGAAAATTTCGCGAACCGCCGCTGGAACACCTCGCGCATCATGCCGAAATCGTCGCCCGGCTGCGTCTCCGGGTTCCTGATGTTGAACTTGCGATACTGCCCCTTGCGGAAACCCTCCGGCCCGGCGACGACCATCGCGCCCACCGCGTTCGTCCCCTGGATATGGCTGTTGTCGTAGATCTCGATCCGGTCGGGCGGCTCGGCCAGATCGAACAGTTCGGCCACCTCGCGCAGCAGCTTGGCCTGCGTCGTCGATTCCGCCAGCCGCCGGTCGAGCGCTTCCTCGGCATTGCGCTTGGCCTGGTCGAGCAGCCGCCGCCGCATGCCCCGCTGCGGCGTGGACAGCGTCACCTTGAAGCCGACCCCCGCCCCCAGCGCCTCGCCGAGCAACGCGCCCTCCTCCAGCTCGCGGTCGACGAAGATCGTGCGCGGCGGCGGCACCTCCTCGTAGAATTGCGCGAGGAAGCCGGTCAGCACTTCGTCCTCCGGCACGTCGGCGGTGTGCGCCGGGAAGAAGCTGCGATGCCCCCAATTCTGCCCGCCGCGGATGAAGAACGCCTGGATGCCGATCGTGCCGTTCTTGCACGCCATCGCGAAGATATCGGCATCGCCCAGCCCCTCGGCATTGATCGCCTGCGAGCCCTGGATGAAGGTCAGCGCCCGCAATCGATCGCGCAGGATCGCGGCCAGCTCGAAGTCCATCGCTTCCGCCGCCGCCTCCATCTGCCCGCCCAATTTGGCCTGCACTTGCGTCGATTTGCCGGCGAGGAACGCCTTGGCGTCGCCGACCAGCTCGGCATAGCCGCCCGCGTCGATCCGCCCGACGCACGGCGCCGAGCAGCGCTTGATCTGGTACAGCAGGCAC
>CAXTJX010000033.1:0-26484 GCA_964244765.1 uncultured Sphingomonas sp.
ACCCTTCCACACCGCGGAAAATCCTGAAACCTTCAGGTGCGGTCACGCTCTAAACCTATTGGGGTACTGGCGACCTGTCGGGCCACTGGCCAAAAGGTCGTGATGTGCGGAGATGCTATGCGCTTACGACGAGCCTTCATTCGATATGACTGATCGGTGGGCCGGCCCGACCGAGTAAATGGTCAAGCCTGGGATCGCCATTTCCTCGCGGGCGCCATCATGACGCGGGGCGTCGCGCGTAGAGACCGAAGCAGCCGATCACGACATAGCAGAGCGCCGGGATGGCGAGTGCGACCTGAAGGGTCGACGCGTCTGCCAGCAGGCCGGTGAGCGGCGGAATGATCGCCCCGCCGACGATGGCGGTAGCGATGATGCCCGATCCTTCGGCTGCCCGCGGTCCCAGCCCCTCGCTTGCCAGGCTGAAGATGGTCGGGAACATGATCGCGTTCATCAGCCCGATCGCGAGCAACGACCAGGCCGCGACCGCCCCTGACGTGTTGGCGGAGACGAGCACAAGCAGGATCGCGCCTGTCGCTACGCCGAGCAGAACCTTGCCGGGCGACACCGCGCGCAGTACGGCCGATCCGATGAAGCGGCCGACCAGCGCGCCGCCCCAATAGAACGGCACATGCTTGCCCGCCGTCACCAAATCGGCTCCGAGCACGCTGGCCTGTTGCAGATAATTGACGATCAGCGAGCCGATCGAAACCTCGGCCCCGACGTACAGGAAGATGCATGCCGCGCCGAAGGCGAAGCGCGGGCGCCGCAGCAGAGTCGCCGCCTGCAGGATGCCACCGCTGCGATCGTGCCGGTCGTCGAGCCGCTTGCGCCGCGTCCAGACGACCGCCGCCACGACTATCAGCGCCGCCGCGAGGCCAAGATAGGTGTGGACGACCGTCTGCGTCTCAGCGGTCCGGTACGCATCGAGCGCGGCACCGCTCAGCGTCTTCGGGTCGATCGTCGCCAGCCCCCCGAGGATCACGATTGATCCGACATACGGGAAGATCGTGGTGCCGAGCGCATTGAACGCCTGTGCGAAAGTAAGGCGGCTGTGCGCGGTGGCGGGTGGCCCGAGCAGCGAGACCAGGGGATTGGCGACGACCTGCACGATCGTGATGCCGGCAGCGAGGACGAACAAGGCGGTCAGGAACATGCCGAACATGCCCGACTGCGACGCCGGGACGAACAACAGGCACCCGGCCGTCATCGTCAGCAACCCGATCGCGGCGGTGCGCATATAGCCCGCCTTGCGCACGATCGCCGCGGCCGGCAGCGAGACCAGGAAATACGCCGCGAAGAAAGCCGATTGGACGAGCAGCGCCTGGGCGTAATTAAGCGTGAACAGCTCCTTCAGCTTGGGAATGATGACGTCGTTGAGGCTCGTGATTCCGCCGAAGATGAAGAATAGCGCGAACACGAACCAGCGCAGATCGGGGACGTCGATCGCTTGCGTGGCGTCAGGGGAACCGGCGGATCCGGGGAAACTCGAAGTGGCGGGCGTGAAGGCCATGGCGGATCCAGTCGTTAAAGTCGTAGTCGGCCTTTGGGCGTCGGTTGCTTTAGCCTGCAAAGGATTGCATCATCGCCGCGATGCAGGACGAAAGGCAAGCGATGAATCGGGTCGAACGGCTGGTGATCCTCGGCGGGGGAACCGCCGGCTGGATGACGGCGGCGGCGCTGGCGCGTACGCTCGGCGTCAGCGTGGCGATCGACCTGATCGAATCCGAGGCGATCGGCACCGTCGGCGTCGGCGAGGCGACGATTCCGACGATCCACTGGTTCAACGAGTTGATCGGCCTGGACGAGGCAGCGTTCGTCCGCGCGACCAAAGCCAGTTTCAAGCTCGGCATCGAATTCGTCGACTGGACGCGGCCCGGACACCGCTATTTTCACCCGTTCGGCCGGTACGGCGTCGAGCTTGGCCAGGTTCCGTTCCATCAATGCTGGCTGAAGGGGCAGGAGGACGGGGCAGCCGCGCCGCTGTCGGACTATTCGCTGGCGACGCAGCTTGCCGCCGCGAACCGCTTCGTCAAGCCGTCGGCCGAGGCGCGCTCGATCCTGTCGACGCTCGGCTACGCCTATCATTTCGACGCCTCGCTGTACGCCGCGCACCTGCGCGGCCTTGCGGAGTCGAACGGGGTACGGCGGCACGAAGGCAGGCTGACGCAGGTGGAGCGCGACCCGGAAACGGGCTTCGTCACCGCGCTGACCACCGACCGGGGCGAGCGGCTGGCAGGCGACCTATTCGTCGACTGTTCGGGCTTTCGGGCGCTGCTGATCGGCGACGCGCTCGGTGCCGCGTTCGAGGACTGGTCGCACTGGTTGCCGTGCGACCGCGCCGTTGCGGTGCCGTGCGCGCGCGTCGCCGAGACGACGCCCTATACGCGCTCGACGCTGCGGGCGGCGGGGTGGCAGTGGCGCATTCCGCTGCAACACCGCACCGGCAACGGCTATGTCTATTCCAGCGCGTTCGTCTCGGACGACGAGGCGGCGGCGACATTGCTGGCAAACCTCGACGGCGCCCCGCTGGCCGACCCGCGCATGCTGCGCTTCACCGCCGGCTTCCGGCGCGAGAGCTGGACGAAGAACGTCGTCTCGATCGGGCTTTCGTCGGGCTTTCTCGAACCGCTCGAATCGACCAGCATCCACCTGATCCAGAGCGGTATCGCCAAGCTGATCGCGCTGTTCCCGGATCGCGCGTGCGATCCGCTGCTCGCCCGCCAGTTCAACGCGCTGTTCGGCCGCGACATGGATGCGATCAAGGATTTCCTCATCCTCCATTATCACGCCACGCAGGGCCACGACGCGCCGCTGTGGCGCCACACGCGCGATATGGCGCTGCCCGACAGCCTGGTGGAGAAGGAGGAGCATTATCGCCGGTCGGGCCGGTTGATGCTGACCTCGGACGAGCTGTTCCGCGAGGCGAGCTGGCTCGCGGTGCTCAACGGGCAGGGCATCCTCGCCACCGGTCACAGCCCGATCGCCGACACGCTCGACCCCGCCGCCAATCGCCGACAGCTCGATGGGATCGCTGCCCTCATCGCCCGTGCCGTGCCGACGCTGCCGACGCACGACGCGGCGATCGCGGCCTTGATCGGGGAGGCCGCGCCGCGCGCCACTTCGACCGCAGCCTAGTGACGCGGCCGCGCGTCACCGTCCACTGCATCGGGCAGGAGCGCGAGCCCGTCGCGGTGATCGAGCATTTCGCGCCCGACCCGGCGGCGTTGCGCGCAGCCGCCGTCGCGGCGCGCTTCGATGGCGCGGGCGCGCATTATCCCGGCATCCGTTCCGCCGTTCCGCCCTCGTATCTGGCGGAGGTGCGCGCCATGCTGGGGCCGGTGTTCCGCGAGGTCTTCGGCGTGAGCGAGGCCGTCTCGGTGCTCGACCTGCGCTTCTCGATCGTGACGACGCCGCCCGCCGCGCTGTCACTCGAACAGCGCCTGCCGCATGTCGATGCGCTGGATACCGGGCGGCTAGCGCTGGTGCATTATCTCGGCGCCGGGGACGAGAACGCGGAGGGGGAAGGCGACGGCACCGCGTTCTACCGTCACCGCGCCACCGGCTTCGAGACGATCGATCAGGACCGCAGCGCGCATTATTTCGCCGCGCTCAATGCCGATCTGCGCCGCCACGGCACGCCGCCGCCCGCCTATCCGCATGGCGATACGCCGGTGTTCGAGCGGATCGGGCATTTCGCCGGGCGCTACAACCGCGCGCTCGTCTATCGCGGACGCGTGCTGCATTGCGGCGCGATCAGCCCGAACGCCGCGCTCCCGGCCGATCCGGCGACGGGCCGCCTGACCGTCACCGGCTTCTTCGCCGCGCGCTAGCCGGCTGCGGCGGCTGTACCGCGAGATAGACCGTACTCCACAATTGCGCCGCGTTCGATTCATCGACATCGGCCTTGCCCGCGCCGAACGGGACGATTGCATAGCCGCCGTCGCGATACGCCCAGGACCATAGTTCCGAACTCTGCACCGCCCGCGACGCGCGGATCGCGCGCCACAAGGTCGCCTGCGCCCGCGTCAGCGTCAGGCGAACCGGCGGCGGCAGGTCGTCGCGCTCCAGTTGCCGGGCTAGACCCGCCGCGAACAGCGCCTGCTGCCACGACCACACCACCGTGCCATGATAGGCCCCGGGCGTGAAACGCGCCTGCGCGTCGGTGCCGGCAAAGGCGGGATTGGCGACGAGCAGGCCAATATCGGTCATCAGCCCAGCCGGGAACGGTCGCATCGTCGCCGTCACCGCCGCTTCCAGATCGGCTGGCGCCGGATGGCCGAACAGCAGATCGAACCCTTCGTCCGAATTGACGATCGGCACCGGCCGCCCGGCCGCGTCGAGCGACAGCGCGTGGAAGAACAGCGGCGCGGGGCCGAGCGCGGCGAGCGCCGGTCCGGCCGGTACGCCGAGCGTGGCGGCATAGGTGCGGATCGAGCGCGCCGCCTCGGCCGGGCTGCGTTCGACCCGGAACAGGGGAGCGGCCCGCGTCCGCCACACCCGCGCCATCGCGCCAGCCTTGGCGAAGGCGGCACGATCGCCCGCGGCGAGATAGCGGTCGAGCAGGCCGGCGCGGAACAGCCGGTCGGTCGCTTCAAGTGCGGCGGGGACGAGCGCGGCGTTGACGTCGTACGCAAAGATTCCGCGCCCCAGTCCCTCGTCGCTGTCGCGCCATTCGCCGCTCATCCGGCCCGGCTTGATCGTGATCAGGCGCGACGCGGCGGGCGATGCGGCGAACGGCGCCGCGGCATCGATGACGAAGCGCAGGTTGCGGACCAGCGCCGCGCCCACGATCGCGGTCGCGCGCGGTCGCCCCTCGCTCGTCAGTGCTTGCGCGAGGTAGGCCGGGGCACGCTTTGCGCCCGGCCCGGCCAGATATGCCGCCGCCACGGGGGCGAGCATGTAATCGTCGTCGACCATGCCGTAATCAAGCTCGGCGGAATCACCTCTGCCCCCCGCCTTGCTGTTGCGAACCACGGCGAACTCGCCGATACCCTCTTCATGAGCGACCTCTCCTCCCGAAGACAGCCGCGCGAGGACCGCGTTCAACCCCGCCTCCACCGCCGCCGGTCGGAGCGCCGGCATCAATAGCTGTACCGACATCAGCGTGTCGCGGCCGAAATAGGTGTTGAACCGCCACGATCCCGCCAAAAACTTCTCGCGGTAGCTGAGAAACGCCAGCGCGTTGCGCGCGGCGGGATCGGCGGCGGCGCGGGCGTTTAGCAGTTGGTCAACGGGAAGCGGGGTCAGCGGCGTGTCGCCGGTCAGCGCTGCGATCTCGAGCTTGATGCGCCCGTCCAGCCCCGCGACGATCGCCCCGCTGTCGATCCGCCCGCCGAGGACGCGTATCGTCAATTCATAACCGGGGGCGCCGTCCAGCCGCGCGCGTCGGTAGCGGATCGTGTCGCCGCGTATTTCGGCTGTCGTCGCGACGTCGGCCGGGAAACGACCGACCGCCTGGTAATCGCGCAGGAAACGGACGCTGGACAGCACCGCCTGCCGCGGCACCAGCCGCGCCGCGTCGATGCTCGCGGTCGCGATCATGCCGTGTAATTTGCCACCTTCGCCGGTCGTCGCGGAAGGTGACCGATCCAGCCGCCACGTTGCCGGGCGATCGAGCGGGGCAAACCACAGGCCGACACCGCTGTTGCCAGCCGGAAAGGCCACGAGGATGCGCGGATCGATGCCTGCGCGTAGCAGCAGATGCGCCGCCGCCGGCCCGTCGCGGAGGAAGGCGTTGATATTGCGGCCCTCGTCGATCCGGTACGATAGTTCCGGATGATGGCCCGCCCCCGGGCCGATCGGGGCCGCGCTGGCTAACGCAGGTAGCAAGGCCGCAGCCAAGGTCAATCGAACTGGCGGCCACATCATTTCTCTCCCATGTCGGGGCGGCGAGAGCGCGCCGCCCTTCGATCCGCCGCCGATCGTCAGAAGCGGAAGGTCAGCGATCCGCCATAGGTCGGCCCGGTGATGCCGCGGGCGTAGAAATAGCCCGACGCCGCATTCTGCGTCTGGCCCTGGCGCGGATTGCCCTCGGTCAGCCCGATCACGTCGAAGATGTTGTCGGCGTTGAAGCTGGCCTGGAGGTGCTCCGTCACGTTCAGGTTGATGCCGAGGCTGGTGACGCCGTAGCTCGGCAGCGCCACGCCATTGCCCGAATCGGCGAAGATCCGGCCGATATATTTGTACCTTCCGTAAACCTCGCCCAGCGCGTGCGGGAGCTTGATCGTCGGCGTGATCGTGAACAGCTTCGCCGGGGTGCGTTCCGGCCGGTTGCCGTCATAGGTCGGCTGCACCACGCCGTTCAGCCGCAGATTATTGAGTTGCGGCTTCTGGAATACCCCGCCGAAATCGACCGAGAACCAGTCGACCGGCCGGATCAGCGCGTCGATCTCGACCCCGGTGGTGTGAAGGTCGGCGAGGAAGCTCGATTGCAGCGTCGGGTTTACGGGATCGATGAAATTGTAGAACTGGTCCTTGAAGTTGGTGCGGAACACGGTGGCCGACGCGTTCAGGATCTTGCGATACTGGAAGCGGACCCCGGCCTCGTAGAGTTCGATGCCGGTGATCGGATCGACGTTGTTGGTCTGGAAACCGTTCGCATAGCGGGCGTAGACCGACAGATTGGGCGTGAACAGATAGTTGACGCCAAGCGTGTAGGACGCCTTGCGCTGGGTTTTCTGGCGCGTCGCGAAGGTTCCGTTGAACGTCGATCCGACAGTGCGCACCACGCCGACGACACCAGGCTGAACCGGCTGGTTGACCACAGCACCATTGCCGTCGAGCGCGGTGGCGCTGTCGCTTTCCCAGCGGATGCCGCCGTCGATATGAAGGTGGTCGCCGATCGACAGTTCGTCATTGGCGTAGAGCGAGACCGAACTGTCGTCCCGCTCGCGAATGCCCGCGCCCCAGTTGCCGTACGAGATCAGCCCGTTGTCGCTGAGCGTGCCGATTACGTTGTTGTTCGCATCGAGCGACACGATGTCGTAGATATCGCTGTTGTTTCTGACATCGTTGACGACCGACGCCGTGGCGGACTGGTCCTGCCGGCGCACGACGTCGTAATATTGTACGCCCGCCGTCAGCGAGTTCTTGAACGAACCCGACTGATATTCCCATTGCGCGCCGAAATTCGATCCGAAATCATGGCCGGACTGATAATCATGGTTCAACGTCGTCTGCTGCAGGAAGCCGTTGCCGTTGAGCGCGTTGAGCGCGGCGGTCTGGTTGGAGCCGGTCACTACGCCGGTGCGCAGATTCTTGATGCCGAAGCGCGTCGTACTGGGATAAGCCGCGAACCCTGCACGCAGCAGATCGATGATCGGCGAATTCGCCGGATTGGGCGTCAGGTAATCCACCGCGTTCGCCAGCCCGGCATTGCCCGTGCCGGACCCGGGGAACAGCCCATTGAAATCGTCGGTCAGCCCCAGGTAACGCGCATGCGCGAACAGCCGGACCGAATCCGACACCGGCTTCTCCACATCGATGCGGAACTGCTTGGTCTTGACGCGCACGCCTTCGCTGAGCCGGAACGGGCGGAAGCCGCTGGCATTGGCGAAGGTCGAGACGGGCACGGCGATGTTGGCGAATGCGTCCCCGCCGATATTGTCGAACTGCGTATCGAGACCCGGAATGCCGCCCGGCTTGCCGTTGTTGTTCGCATAAGGCTGGTCGGCGTAATACGCCTCCTTGACGTCGCCGATCTTGCCGGTGAGGCGGACGAAGCCGCCGCCATCGAAACGGTATTCGAGCGAACCCTTGATGCGGTAGCCGGCATAATCGAACGGATTGCGCCGCACGCCGGGGCTGCTCTGCACGAAACCGCCGACGCTAAACGCAAGCTTGTCTGTGATCGGCGCGGAATAATAGAAGTCGCCGCGCTTCAGGCCGTAATTGTAGCCGGTGACGCGCGCGATGCCCTCCGGCTTGTCGAAGGCGAGCTTGCGCGAGATGAAGTTGATCGTCGCGCCGGCGCCGTTGACGGTCAGCACGCCCGAAGAGCCGCCCTTGACCGCTTCCAGCCGGTCGATCGTCAAGTCCTGCGAGAAGAAGAAATCCGCGCCGCCGCCCTGGTAGATGACCGGCAGCCCGTCTTCCTCGAGCTGGACGAAGCGCTGCCCGCCGCCCTGCAAACCACGCACCGAATAATTGTTCGACAGCGCGCCGGCCGTGCCTTCGACGAAGATGCCGGGCACCAGTTCGAGCAGATCGGCGGTGGAGCGCGGCGCCTTGCGGTCGATATCGGCGGCGGTGGCATAAGTGATGTCGGCGGACGCGGTGATGAGCGGACGGTTGCGCGTCGTCTGTCCGGTGACGACGATATCCTGTGCCTGCTCGTCCGCCGCCGCGGGCGCTGCGACACCCGTCTGTCCGGCAGCGGGGTCGGTCGCCTGCGCCAGCGCGGGCGCGGCGAGACAGGCCGAACCTGCGAGAAGAGCAGCCCGAATGGTGATCCGCGAGTTCATAATCCCTCCCAATATAGCATCTTGTCGTCGTCCCGCTTGGTGTCAGCGGGTTGTCTCTACAGTGTCATTAAATCGATTGTATTGACGTTGCAATCGATTGTTTCGATGCGTAACCGATGCCGCTCCGTGCGTATCATTTGAGCCACAACCCGTCCCCGGCGCGGTCCGGGGACGGTCGCGCAACAGGCGCACATCCGCTGGAGAAAGCTTCGCCGACTGGGTTCCCGCCCGCGCCCGTGAAGGAAAACCGTCGATCGACGACGGACGGTTTCAGGCGGAATCGCGAACGATCAGCGTGGGCGGCATGACGGTCGGCGGGGCGTCCTCGCCCGCAATCCGCCGGAACAGCGTTTCGACCATGATCGCGGCGCCGGTCGAAATGTCCTGCCGCACCGTCGTCAGCCGCGGCACGGTATGGTTCGCGAGCGGCAGATCGTCGAACCCTATGATCGCCACGCGCCCGGGCACCGCGATCGCACGGTCGGCGAGCGCGCGCAGCGTGCGCATCGCGATCATGTCGGACGCGGCGAACACGCCGTCGAACTGCCCGTCGATCAACCCGGCATGATGCGTGATGTCGGCCTCCATCTCGTCGGCCGCGAGGTGCGTCGGCAGCAACGCGACCGCCAGCCCCGCATCGCGCGCGGTCGCCGCGAAGCCGGCGTGGCGCGCGGCGATTTCGGGCGCGCGGACGTCGCCGAGGAACGCCAGCCGGCGTGCGCCGCGCGCCATCAGATGCGTCGCGGCCAGCCGCCCGCCGGCCGCATTGTCCATGCCGACCGTGCACTGCGCCTGCCCGTCGCGATGATGCCCCCAGGCGACCAGCGGCCGATAGCGCGCGGCGGTCCGTTCGATCGTGTCGAACTGGTCCGACTGGCCGATCATCAGCACGCCGTCGAGCATCCCCGATTCGACGATCCGCGTGAGCCAGTCCGGCGAATCGGGGATGACGCGCGACAGCAGGATGTCGTGGCCGCTTTCGGTGATGAGGTCGGCCAACTGACCGAGCATATTCATGAAAAACGGGTCGGACAGGTGCTGACGGCGCTCGTGCCCGAGCGGGATGACAATGCCGATCAGGCCGGTCCGCTTGGTGCGCAGGCGGCTGGCCATCTGGTTCGGGCGGAAATCGTGTGCACGCGCGATCGCCTCGATCTTTTCGCGGGTGCGCGCGTTGACCAGCGGATTGCCCGCGAGCGCTCGCGATACCGTCCCCGCCGACACGCCGGCAAGTCGCGCCAGATCAACGAGGTTCCGGACGCGAGGCACCGCTACCCCGGAACTGCCATCCTCGATGTCAGCCATATCCGCCTGTCATATCTTGCCCTTTACGATACCAACGTTGCGCGGTCGCCGTCGAGTGCGAGCCGGAGCACTGGCGCCGGCCCGCCGACGAATACCGCACGGCGCGCCGCCGCGTCCAGCGGCGGCTCGTCCGGCCCGGGCATGTCGGCGAAGCTCCACACCGAAAGGTCCGGCAGGACCTGGAAGCTGTAGGCCTGGGCCGGTGCCGCGGGCGGGTTGGCGAACACCAGGCCGGAACCGTTGAGCGGACGCCATTCGGCACACCATCGATCCGCCACCACGCCGTACAGGCCGGTCGGTCCGCCCGGGCCGGGATGCGCGAACACCTTGGCCTGGGTCGACCAGAACAGATAGGTCGACCCGCGGTGGAAGACCGCGTGCGGGCGTTCCAGTTCGTTGTTGAGACCGGCGGCGGAGACGATCGGCGGTTGCAGCGCCCAGCCATCGTCGATCCACCGCGCCGTGCCGATCACGCCGTTCCAGGGCGAGGCTGCGCGCGGGTCGGAACCCGCGAACAGCAGCCAGTCGCCGCCGTCGGGGTCGCGCAGGAAGAACGGGTCGCGAAAGGCCTTGATCGTCCCGATCGCGCCGCCGCCCGCCATTTCGGTTTCATAATGGACGCCGTCCGGGCGGACCGATTCGATCGGTGCGCTCCACCGCTCCAGACACGGCACGTCGTCGGCGATGCGAAGCGCCGCCACCGCCTCGAACAAACGCTGCGTCATGCCCGGCGCGGGCTCGCCCCGCGTGCCGACCGCGGTGAAGAACAGCCGCACCGCATCGCCCGCCGCCGACACCGTCGCCGAGCCGGACCATTCGCGGCTGCCCGGTCCATATCCGTCCGGCAGCAGCGGCCCGAGATCGCGCCAGTCGTCTGCAATGCGGTGGAACAGCCGCATGCGCGCGACCGCGTGCCGATCCTCCGGGTCGGCGCTCTTGCGCGCGGCCAGCGCGATGACGAGCGTGCCGCCGGCGACCGTCGCGGCCGCGCCGTCTTCGGTCAGGATCGGCCAATGGTCCCACACATCGTGGCCCGGCAGCACGTCCGGCACCGCCGCGCGCGCGAATGCGGGGGCGGCGGGGAGCTGGTCCGGGCGGATGGCGGCGACGTGTTCGGGCAGCCAGTGGAACGGCATCATGGTCGCTGTTGGCCTGCTCAAAAAATGCGCGCGCGAAACTAAGCGTAACAAATACCCGCGCTGCAAACCTTTGCAATCGGAAAAGCCGCCATGCTAACGCGGCGTCCAAAGCCCGGTCGAGGCGCACCGCGAGGAGACACCCCATGCCAGCGAAGCCGCATCTCACCCTGGGGCGGATCGTCCAGATGAACCTGGGGTTCCTCGGGCTGCAATTCAGCTTCGGGCTGCAACAGGCCAATATGGCGCCGATCTACAGCTATCTCGGCGCGAGCGAGGCGAGCATGCCGTTATTGTGGCTGGCCGGGCCGATCACCGGCCTGCTGATCCAGCCGATCGTCGGCGCGCTGAGCGACCGCACCGTGACTCGGCTGGGGCGGCGGACGCCGTATTTCCTGATCGGCGCGGTGCTGTGCAGCATCGCCTTGTTCGCGATGCCGTACAGCCCGGCGCTGTGGATCGCGGCGAGCCTGTTGTGGGTGCTCGACGCGGCCAACAACATCACCATGGAACCGTATCGCGCCTATGTCGGCGACCGGCTCGACGCGGCGCAGCGCCCGGTCGGCTTCCTGACGCAGAGCGCCTTCACCGGCCTTGCCCAGACGCTGGCCTATCTCTCGCCGTCGATCTTCGTCTGGTGCGGCATGAACCCCGATGCGACTGACGCCAACGGCATCCCCGACGTCACCCGGCTGGCGTTCGCGATCGGTGCGGTGCTGTCGCTCGGTACGATCCTGTGGTCGGTCTGGCGCGTTCCGGAACTCCCGCTGGCGGCGGCGGAGGTCGCGCGGATGCGCGCGCGCGCGTTGTCGCCCGGCACGGCGTGGCGCGACTTCGCCGATGCGGTGCGCGACATGCCCCGGCCGATGCGGCGGCTCGCGCTGGCGATGTTCTGCCAGTGGTTCGGCATGTTCTGCTACTGGCAATATGCCGTGCTGTCGCTCGCCCGCGCGCTGCATGCCGATACCGGCGCGGCGGCCGTGCGCGACGCCGCGCTGGTCAACGGGCGGCTCGGCGGTTGCTACAATGCCGTGGCCTTCGTGGCGGCGCTGGCGCTGGTGCCGCTGATCCGGCGGATCGGGCCGGGCGTGGTACATGCCGCCTGCATGGTCGCCGCCGGCTGCGCGATGCTGGCGCTGCCAACGCTCGGCAGCGAAGCGTGGTGCTACCTGCCGATGCTCGGCATCGGGCTTGGCTGGGCCAGCCTGATGGGCACCCCCTATGTCATGCTGGCGGACTGCATCCCGCCGGAACGCACCGGCATCTACATGGGCATCTTCAACATGTTCATCGTCGTGCCGATGCTGGTCGAGAGCCTGACGCTGCCGCTGCTCTACCATCCGCTGCTGGGCGACGATCCGCGCAACGTCGTGCTGCTCGGCGGCGTCATGCTGCTGCTCGCCGCGGTCGCGACGCTGCGGATCGGCCGCGCGGCCGTTCCGTCGCAGGCGCCCGTTACGGGTTAGCCCCGCCATCCGGATCGAGATCGGGATAGCGCTCCAGCAGCGCGCTCGTCACGCCGTTGGTCCAGCCGAACCCGTCCTGCAACGGATATTCGCCGCCGCCGCCGGGCTTGCGCTCTTCGACATCGTATTTCTCCAGCATCTTGCCGGTCTCGCGGTAGCTGCGGTTTACCGTCGCGATCCAGCGCCGGGCAATATCTTTGGCCAGCGCATGCTCGCCGTAGCGGTCGAGCCCGGCGACGGCGATCCATTGCAGCGGCGCCCAGCCATTGGGCGCGTCCCATTGCTGGCCGGTTCGCGTCAGCGTGGTCCGCACACCGCCCGGCGCGATCAGCCGGGCGCCGGTCGTCGCCGCGACGATGCGCGCCTCGCCCGGCGTCGCGATGCCGACGAACAGCGGGTAGAGCGTCGCCGCCGACAGCACGCCGGTGCGCGCGCCCGCGACACGGTCCCAATCGGCGAAGCGCCCGTCCGCCTTGTCCCACAGATAGCGCCGCATCGCCGCCGCGCGCGCGTCCGCCCGCCGCTTATAAGCGCGCGCACAGGCCGGATCGACGGCCGCGCAGCGTAGCGCGATGGTGCGTTCCAGCTCCCACAACAGGCTGTTCAGGTCGACCGGCACGATCGCCGTCGTGCGGATCGTCTCCAGCCGCGCCGGATCTGCGAGCCAGCGCGACGAGAAGTCCCAGCCGCTTTCGGCCGCCGACCGGAGATCGCGCAGGGTCACGCGCGCCGGTCGCTCGGCGCGCGCCGCGGTCGCCACATCCTCGGCGTAGGATTCGTCGCGTGGGCTGTCCTTCGCGTCCCAATAGCGGTTGAGCAGCGCCCCGTCGGGCATCCGCACGACATGCTCGCAGGCGCCGTCCGCGCCGATGCAGCTTTCGCCGCGCATCCAGAAGCGGTGCTCGGCGCGGAGCGCGGCGAGCCGCCGCCGTTCGGTCGCGGCGTCGCCGGGTGAGGCAAGCCCAGTCATCGCCGCTAGAAACGGCGGCTGCGAGCGGCTGAGATAATAATTGCGCGTGCCGTTCGGGACATGGCCGTAGCGCTCGACCAAGCTGGCGAAATCGACCAGCATCGTATCGACCAGCTCCTGCCGCCCGTCCGCGCGCAGGCCGAGCATCGTGAAATAGCTGTCCCAGTAATAAAGTTCGCGAAACCGCCCGCCCGGCACGACATAGGCGGCCGGTAGCGGCAGGACCGAGCCGCGCGCATCTTCCGGCGCGATCGGCGGCCGGGTCAGCGGCGACCACAAAGCGCGGATATGCGCGCGCAGGCCCGGTGCCGCGCGATCGTCCGGCAAGCGGAAATGCCGCAGCACGAACGCCCGCAGCGCCGCCGCGCCATTCGGTCGCTCGGCCGTGTAAAGCCGCAGGATTTCGGCCGGCGGCCCGATCGGCTCGGCATCCGCGAAGGTCTTGCCGTCGGGGAAGACGTGCTGCTCCTGCACCGCCGAAAAGAGCGGTCCGAAGGTCTCGGCCGGCCCCCGCATTTGCCCCTGGGCCGCGTGCGCGGACAGGACCAGTGCCGCACCCGCAAGCGACGACCGCACAATTGTCATCTTCTGTCCCGACATCATGACCTCGCCATGCGTCGGCCGGATCAAGCGCGCCGACGTGCGCTCGTGCTACCGTGTCCGGCACGAGTGCGCGAGGTATCTCGTGTGCGTAAGGTTCGCCATTGCGTGCGCCAGTAAATCGCGACATCGGCGCGATCCGCGAGCGCAGACAAGTCCACACCAAACTGGCCAGCGGGAAGGCAGGACAATCGACGACCGAATGACGTTCTGGCCGGGACCGCAAGCAAGCTGCCGACACCGCACGCGCCTGCCGCGGCGGCGACCGCGAAGAGCTACGCGCGGCCCGGCATGTTCGCGGCCGGGATCGGCCGGGCCAGCGCCACGCTGTTCCTGGACGCGTGCGTCGCGCCCGCCTCCTTTCCGATGCTCGCGCGGATCATCGACGGGCACGGACTTGCCGACAGCGCGCTCGGCATCGGCGCGCTGATGAATTCGCGGGGCCCGATGGAACTCATCATCATCAAACATCGGGCTGCACAAAGGGATCATCGGCCCGATGCCGTTCGAGCTCTGCTACATTCCTTACGGCCGGCAAGCGCGCAGTCGGCGCTTGACGACGCGCTCGCCAGAGCCGGCCGCGAAGCAGGCTGATGTTATCCGATGCCCAGACCCGCGACGGTCTTGGCTGTATTGTGGCGGAACACGTTGACGGCCCCGACGACCTCGTTGTCCCGGCTGCGGATCGGGAACACATTGACCAGGGCGAGCAGCCGATGGCCGTTCGGCTGCTCGCAGATGACGTCGGCGTCGCGCACCGTCCCGCCGTTGTTGATGACAACGGAAGGGGGCGCGGAAGCATGCGGCATCACCTCGCCCGAGGGATATCGCAGGATATGCGCTCCGCAATATTTTTCCGAAGCGCCAAGCGCAGGCGACCGTCCCCATGCCCCGATAGCGGTCCGGTTGCACGCGATCAGCGTGCCGTCCTTCTCGATGATGTAGATTCCGACCGCAATCTCGTCGAGCGCGGCCTGATCGGCCAGAATCCCTTCGGGGACCAGCTTGCCTTGCTCGATCCTGCCCCGAAACCGGATGCTCTCGAAATCGCCATCGATAATCCGCGCCGCGGTCGCCTCGGCGTGGAGGTTCCTGTCAAGAGCACCCATTTCCATCCACCTCGTCTATCGTCAAGCCAAGCGCCTGATCGTCCAAAGATGAATAACGGAAGTCCTGACGACAGTCCAGTGACCCTGTATCGACGGGCCCTGCCGTTCCATGCGGCTGATTTGTCCGCGCTGTGGAACCCCAACCAGTTTCAGGAATGACGGTAGCGGGCGATTTCTTTGCCTGCTCCATCATTGTCTTGGCGCTAACGTGTATGTTCGCGTCAGCGAGGAAGAGAAATTTCCCAACGTTCCGAGTGCCCTCTCGGGTAGTACATGGTGCACCAGTTACTGCCCGACGGGAAAGCGTTGGGCACCGCCGTCGCAGGAGATGAGCGCCGCCAGCTTTCTCGTTTGAACGATCGATGCCTGTGCCGAGAGGCGTTCAAGCCGTTGCGCTGATGCCGGTATCGCCTTGACAACGATAAACCATAAGGAATGGATTCAGCGTCTCATGCGCTGCGGTAGTCTGAACTATGGCATCTTCGTCACAGCTGTTCGCTCACTCGGTTCCGGGAGACGACGACCGCGCGCGCTGGGAACTGCTCTCCCACCATCTGCATAACGTCGGCCATGCAGCAGCCGGGTATGCGGCGCCGTTCGGTTTCGAGAAGCTGGCGCTCGCGGCCGGGCTGCTGCACGACATCGGCAAATGTTCGGCGGCGTATCAACACTACATCGCGACTCCGGGCGCCAATCGCGGGCCCGATCACAGCACCGCCGGCGCGCGCGAGGCGGTGGCGCTGTACGGCATGCCACTCGGGCGCATCATCGGCTATGCGACCGCCGGACACCATGCCGGCCTGATGGACGGAGCGGGCACCGCGGGAAAGGGGAGCGCGCTCGACCTGCGGCTTGACCACGCCGCCTATCCGGTCGAATCGTATCCGGGCTGGCGCGAGCAGGTTCCGGACCTGCCGACACCGGACGAACTGCGGCAGGTGCCGCCGCCCAGCCTCGATCCGCACCATCGCGCCTTTGGCCTCGCCTTCCTCGCGCGCATGATCTTCTCGTGCCTAGTCGATGCCGACTTCCTCGAGACCGAACGCTTCTACACCGCGGTCGACAATCTTCCGCCCCCGACGCGCGGCGGAAACCTCGATGGCGACCAGCTCGCCCGCGTGCGCGCCTTCATGGACAATCGGCCCTCCGCCGACACTGCGCTGAACCGACTGCGTGCGGAGATCCTCGACCATGCCATCGCCAAGGCGGCGCTCGCGCCCGGCTTTTTCACGCTGACGGTGCCGACCGGCGGCGGCAAGACGCTGACCTCGCTGCGCTTCGGGCTCGAACATGCCGCGACGCACGGACTGCGACGGCTGATATATGTGATCCCGTACACCTCGATCATTGAGCAGACCGCGCAGGTGTTCCGCGAGCAGGTCGGGCTCGGCAGCGACGTGCTCGAGCACCATTCGAGCTTCGACTGGGATGAGCGCCGGCCCGGCACCGAGAATGACGAGGAAGGCGAAGGTGCGGCCGGTCGCGCGAAGCTGCGCCGCGATGCCGAGAATTGGGACGCGCCGATCGTCGTCACCACCGGCGTGCAGTTCTGGGAGAGCCTCTTCGCCGCGCGCACCGGCCGGGCGCGCAAACTGCACAATCTGGCGGGCAGCGTGATCGTGCTGGACGAGGCGCAGATGCTGCCGCTGCACCTGCTGCGCCCGTGTCTCGCGGCGCTCGACGAGCTGGTCCGAACCTACGGCGCGAGCGTCGTGCTGTGCACCGCGACGCAGCCGGCGCTGCGGCTGGTCGACGGCGCACTGCCGCCGCGCACGGTGAAGGGCGAACGCGTCGCGCAGGGGCTGGCGATCGACCCGGAGCGCGAACTCGCGCCGCGCCCGACCGAGCTGTATGCAGAGCTGAAGCGGGTCGAGGTCGAATGGCGGCGCGAACCCGTCGAGGATGCGGAGATCGCCGCGCGCTTCGCCGGGCAGGAGCGGATGCTGTGCATCGTCAACAGCCGCCGGCATGCGAGCGACCTGTTCGAGACGATCCGTGCGCAGGACGGTGCGCGGCATCTCACCACGCTGATGTGTCCCAAGCATCGACGGCAGGTGCTGGACGCGGTGCGCGCGGATCTTGCCGCGCAGCGGCCGGTACGGTTGGTAGCGACCAGCTTGATCGAAGCAGGCGTCGACGTCGACTTTCCCGAGGTGTGGCGTGCCGCGATGGGGTTGGACTCGATCGCGCAAGCTGCCGGCCGGTGCAACCGCGAGGGAAGACTCGACGGACTCGGGCGAACGATCGTGTTCGAGCCAAGCGCGCACAAAGTGCCACCCGCGATCTTGCGCTCCTACGAAGCGGCGCGCGAGGTGCTGCGGCGCGATCTCGACCCGCTCGGTCTGGAAGCGGTCCACGCCTATTTCCGCGAGCTCTATTTCCGCCAAGGCTATGACGCGCTCGACGCGGCGAAGCTCGACGGCGAGTCCTTCCGGATCATGCCCGCGCTCGATGCGGGTGCGGGAACGATGTCTTTCCCCTTCTCCCGCGTCGCACAGGCGTTCAAGCTGATCGACGAGACGATGGAGCCGATCCTGATCCCCTGGGACGACACCGCCGAAACCGCGCTCGACGCGCTCGAACATGCCGAGCTGCCGCCGGGCGGGGTGCTGCGGACGCTGCAGCAATATGTCGTGCCCGTTTCGGCGAAGGTGCGCCGCGACCTGCTCGCGCGCGGCGGCGCGGTAGCGATCAAGGGTGCGGCATATGGCGACCGCTTCGTGCGGCTCCATGATCTCGCGCAATACGATCCCGTACGCGGGCTGCGGATCGACGACCTCGACTGGCGTAGCGCGGAAAGCAATCTCTTATAACAGCCGATACGAATGTATCATACTTCCTGGTATCGGATGCCAAGAGTTGACAAGCCACCTATCCTATGTGATCCACATGGGCGGAGGTTATGCATGTCGCGGTTTGTGTGGCGCGCCGAGAACGGCGGCGGGATAATTTTGGAACAGCCGCTCGATATGTGGCTCGAGCCACCATAGTGTCGCCAATAGGTGTGGATTGAAACCTGGTATCGGATGCCATCACGAAGTCTTGGCCTCGCACTTTTTTAGGCGGGGCCAAGCAATTTTAAAATGTTTAGACAACTTTGAAGTTGCGCGACGGACTTTTACATGAAAATACAAGTCACGTGAGGGGGCAGAAGCGATGGCCGTAAGGCTGCATGTCTGGGGGGAGCGTGCCTGCTTCACGCGGCCCGAGCTCAAGGTCGAGCGCGTCAGCTACGACGTGCCGACGCCGACCGCGGCGCGCGGCATCCTCGAGGCGATCCACTGGAAGCCGGCGATCCGCTGGCAGATCGACCGTATCCATGTGCTGCGCGAGATCCGCTTCCAGTCGTTGCGCCGCAACGAGGTCGGTGCGAAGGCGAGCGCCGCGACGGCGCGTAGCGCGATGAACCGCGGGACGACCGACGGGCTCGGCATCGTGGTGGACGAGAACCGCCAGCAGCGCGCGGCGATGATCCTCGTCGATGTCGCCTATGTCATCGAGGCGCATTTCGAGATGACGGAAAAAGCCGGCCCCGACGACACGCCGGCCAAGCATATCAACATGTTCAACCGCCGCGCCCGCGACGGGCAGTGTTTCCATCGCCCCTGTCTCGGCACGCGCGAGTTCGTCGCCGATTTCGAACTGATCGAGGACGGCGCGCCGCTGCCCGAGAGCCGCCTCCCCGCCGACCAGCGCGACCGCGATTTCGGGCTGATGCTGCACGACATCGACTTCTCGAACCCCGCCGACGCCGTCTCGCATTTCTACCGCGCGCGCATGGTCGACGGCGTGATCGCCGTGCCGCCGCGCGGGAGTCCGGAGCTGGTCGCATGACGATCCTCCAGGCGCTCGACGGCTATTACGACCGGCTTCACGCCGGCGGACGCGCCGAGCTGCCGGGCTGGAGCCGCGAGAAGTTCGGCTGGTGCATCGTGATCGACGCCGAAGGCGAGCCGGTCGACGTGCTCGACCTGCGCGACGCGAGCGGCAAGAAGCCGGTGGTGAAGGCCTATCCCGTCCCGGCCGGCGTCAAGCGCACCGTCGGCATCGCGCCCAACCTGCTGTGGGACAAGACCGCCTATGTGCTCGGCCGCACCGCGCGCGAGGGCAAGCGCACTGCGCAGGAACATGCACGCTTCGTCGAGCTGCATGTCGGCTTGCTCGCGGACGCGACCGACGAGGGCCTCGTCGCGCTGCGCCGCTTCCTCGAGCGCTGGACGCCCGAACGTTTCGACGCGGCGCCGTTCCGCCCCGAGATGCTCGACGGCAACGTCATGTTCCGACTCGATGGCGATACGGACTTTCTCCACATGCGCCCGGCCGCCAAGGTGCTGGTTGCGGACGCGGTTCCGCAAGCCGACGGCGCCGCCGACATCCTCTGCCTCGTCACCGGCCGCCGCGCGCCGCTCGCGCGGCTGCACCCGACGATCAAGGGGGTCGAGGGCAGCCAGTCGTCGGGCGCCTCGCTCGTCTCCTTCAACCTCGACGCCTTCACCTCGTACAACAAGGAGCAGGGCGCTAACGCCCCGACGTCGGAAGCCGCGGCGTTCCGCTACGGCGGCGCGCTCAACGAACTGCTCGCGCGCGGCGGCCCCAACCGTGTCGCGCGGCCGATCGGCGATGCGACGATGCTGTTCTGGGCCGATTCGTCCGATGTCGACCCCGACGCCGCCGATGCCGCCGACGCCTGGATGCAGGCGGCGTTCGATCCCGACGCGCTCGAGGATGCCGCCGCGATGCTGCTCAAGGACCAACTCACCGCGATCGGCCAGGGGCGCCCGCTTGCCCAGGTGATCGCACCGAACGTCGAGGACGGGCTGCGCTATTACATCCTCGGCCTCGCTCCCAACGCCGCCAGACTGTCGGTCCGCTTCTGGGAGGAGACCAATGTCGGCACGCTCGCGCGCCGCATCGCCGATCACTATGCCGATACGAGGATCGACCCCGCGCCGTTCGGATGGGTGAAGCCGCCCTCGGTCAACCGCCTGCTCGCGCAAACCACCGCGTTGCAGGGCAAGTTCGCCAATATCCCGCCGCTGCTTGCCGGCGAGGTGATGCGCGCGGTCATCACTGGTGCGCCCTACCCGCGCACGCTGCTGGCGGCCACGCTCATCCGGCTCCGCGCGGGCGACAATCCCGGCCTCGGCTGGCACGCCGCGATATTGCGTGGCGTTCTCGTCCGCGCGCAGCGGCTTCGCGCACCTACCCTTTCCGAAACAGGAGGAACCCCCATGGCGCTCGACCGAGAGCATCTCAACCCCGGCTACCTGCTCGGCCGCCTGTTCGCGATGTACGAGCTGGCGCAGGTCGCGGCGCTCGGACGCGGCGTGAAGGCGACGATGCGCGACAAATATTTCGGCAGTGCCTCGGCGACGCCCGCCGGCATCTTCCCGCTGATTATCTCCAACGGGCAGAATCATCTCGGCAAGGCGCGCAAGGCGGCGCCCGGATGGGCATTCCTGATCGAGCGTGAGATCGGCGCGATCATGGAGCTGATCGTACCGGCCATGCCCCATACCTTGCCGCGCTCGCTCCGGCTGGAAGACCAGGCCGAGTTCGCGATCGGCTATTACCACCAGCGCAGCGCCAAGCTGTCGAGCGACAAGGGCGAGACGATCAGCCTCGCCGATACCGAGACCCAAACCGCCACGAACGAAGGGGACGATTCCGATGACTGACAGCCCGGCCGTGACGCGCCGCCATGAGTTCATCCTCTATTTCGACGTGACCAACGGCAACCCCAATGGCGATCCCGACGCCGGCAATTTGCCGCGGCTCGACCCCGAGACCAATCGCGGCCTCGTGTCCGACGTCGCGCTCAAGCGCAAGGTGCGCAACTATGTCGCGCTCGCCCGGCCCGAGACGTCGGGGCACGAAATCTATATGAGCGAGGGCGCGACGCTCAACAACCAGCACAAGAAGGCCTGGGCGGCGGTGTCGCCCGACGTGACCAAGGCCGACGAGTTCAAGAAGCTGCCCAAGGAAGCCGCCAAGGCGCAGGAACTGACTGCATGGATGTGCGCCAATTTCTGGGACATCCGCACCTTCGGCGCGGTGATGTCGACCGGCGTCAACGCGGGCCAGGTGCGCGGCCCCGTGCAATTCGCCTTCGCGCGTTCGGTCGAGCAGATCCTGCCGCTCGAAATCTCGATCACGCGCATGGCGGCGACGACCGAGAAGGATGCCGAGGACAAGGGCGGCCGCACGATGGGCCGCAAGCACATCGTCCCCTATGGCCTGTACCGCGCGCACGGCTTCGTCTCCGCGCCACTCGCCTCGCATCCGATCAAGGGCACCGGCTTCTCCGACGCCGACCTGGCACTGTTGTGGGAAGCGCTCGGCAACATGTTCGACCACGACCATTCCGCTGCGCGCGGCGAGATGACGACGCGCAAGCTGATCGTGTTCCGCCACGCCTCGGCGCTCGGCAACGCACAGTCGCACAGGCTGTTCGACGCGGTGAAGACCGACCGGCTGTTCCAGGGGTCGGCGCACGAGATCGACAGCGACGCCTATCTCGCCAACACCGGCAACTGGCCGCCCGCGCGCCGCTTCGAGGACTATCGCATCCGCATTGAGCGCGAAGGATTGCCCGAGGCGGTCGAGATTCTCGAGCTCTGCTGAGATGATGCCCCCGCCGCCACTGGATGACCGCGTCGAGGACGCGCTCGTGCCCGTGTCGGCGCTGCAGCATTATCTATTCTGCCCGCGGCAATGCGCGCTGATCCATGTCGAGCGGCTCTGGGCAGAGGACGGGCGCACCGCCGAGGGGCGCATTCTGCACGAGCGCGTCGACCATGGCCGGCCCGATCGCAAGCGCGGCGTGCGGACGGTGCGCGGGCTGGCGATCCGCTCGCTCGCGCTCGGCGTCACCGGCAAGGCCGACGCGGTCGAGTTCCAAGGATCGGAACCCGAAACCCTGCCCTACCCGATCGAATACAAGCGCGGCCATCCCAAGGCGCACCGCGCCGACGAGGTGCAATTGTGCGCGCAGGCGCTGTGCCTGGAGGAGATGTTCGGCGTCGCGGTGCCCGAGGGCGCGCTGTTCTACGGCGAGACGCGCCGCCGCATCGTCGTTGCGATGGACGCGGCGTTGCGCGCGCTGACCGCCGACACCGCCGCCGCGGTACGTGCGATGATCGCCGCGAACCGCACCCCGCCGCCTGTCGCGATGCCGGGGTGCAGGCATTGCTCGCTCCACGATCTGTGCCGCCCCGAACGGCTCGAGCGCGCGCCCGATGTCGCGCGCTGGCTTGCCGGACAGATCGCCGCGGGCGACGACGGCGTCGCGAGCGACCGCGCGTGATGCGCCGTCATCTCAACACGATCTACGTCACCAGCGACAATGCCTGGCTGCGCAAGGACGGAGCGAACCTCGTCGTCGAGGTCGACAGTGCCGAGCGCGGCCGCGCGCCGCTGCACATGATCGACGGCGTGGTCAGCTTCGGCCATAACGGCGCGTCGCCCGCGCTGCTGGCGGCCTGCGCCGATGCGGGTATCGCACTCTCCTTCCTCACCCCCAACGGCAAGTTCCAGGCGCGCGTCGAGGGACCGCGCAGCGGCAACGTGCTGCTCAGGCGCACGCAATATCGCTGGGCCGACGATCCGGCGCGGGCGGTCGCGATCGTGCGCGGGATCGTCGCCGCCAAGGCCGCCAACCAGCGCACCGTGTTGCGCCGCGCGCTGCGCGATCATGGCGGCGCGATGGAGGAGGCGCGGCGCGCGGCGATCGTCGCGGCCGAGCGGCGGCTGACCGACGTCGCGCGGCGGACCTTGCGCGCGCCCGACGTGGCGACGCTGCGCGGGATCGAGGGCGAGGCGGCCCAGGTCTATTTCGGCGTGTTCGACTGCCTGGTGCGCGCAGGCGACGGCGCGTTCGCGTTCCGTGGTCGCTCCCGCCGGCCGCCGCTCGACCGGATCAACGCGCTGCTCTCGTTCCTGTACGCGATGCTGGGGCACGATTGCCGCTCGGCGCTGGAGAGCGTCGGGCTCGACCCACAGGTCGGCTTCCTTCATGCCGACCGGCCCGGGCGCGCGAGCCTGGCGCTCGACCTGATGGAGGAGTTCCGTCCGGTACTGGCCGACCGGCTGGCGCTCAGCCTCGTCAATCGGCGGCAGATCGTGGCGGGAGATTTCACGATCGAGGAGGGCGGCGCGGTGTCGCTCACCGACGCGGCGCGCAAGGCGGTGCTGGTTGCCTGGCAGGAGCGCAAGCGCGACGAACTGCGCCATCCCTTCCTCGGCGAGACGGTGACGCTTGGGCTCGTGCCGCACCTGCAGGCACTTCTGCTGTCGCGGCATCTGCGCGGCGATCTCGACGGCTATCCGCCGTTCGTGTGGAAGTGACGCCGTGCTGATACTCGTGACCTACGACGTGAACACACAGGATGCCGCCGGACGGCGACGTCTGCGGCGCGTCGCGCGGGCTTGCCTCGACGTCGGGCAGCGCGTGCAGAACTCGGTGTTCGAGTGCGAGGTCGATCCGGCGCTGTGGGCCGTGCTACGTGCGCGATTGATCGACGAGATCGATTGCGACAAGGACAGCCTGCGCTTCTACCGCCTTGGGGCCGACGGCAAGCGCCGGGTCGAGCATGTCGGTGCGAAAGCGATTCTCGACTTGTCGGGCGCGCTGGTCTTCTAATTCGGCGCATGCGCGAACCTCAAGCGGTGCAAATTTATCGGTAGGGTTCGCGCGGAGGCAATTGACCGCAAAATCAGTTGCTTGGTAACGCAGGCGTGCTGACACCGGGTGTGTTGCTGCGCCTTGTAGCGCGATACGCGCAACCGCTGGGTTTTCGTGTTCATTGTCATTGTGATAAGGCCAACGCCGTCGCACCCCGCGGGGGCGCGTGGATCGAAACGCGTATCGATGGCACGCGACGCTCTGCGCAGGAGTCGCACCCCGCGGGGGCGCGTGGATCGAAACAGGTAGTTGGTCAATAATGGCTGAACAGCGCACCTGTCGCACCCCGCGGGGGCGCGTGGATCGAAACATAGTGCCGCCATTCGTCGCGGGTCAGCTCGTACGTCGCACCCCGCGGGGGCGCGTGGATCGAAACCTAGGGGCGGGCACCAAGCCAGCCAACGCCGCGAGGTCGCACCCCGCGGGGGCGCGTGGATCGAAACATTGGCGTCGAAAGCAATCCCGCCATCTTCGATAGTCGCACCCCGCGGGGGCGCGTGGATCGAAACGGCAACGGAGTAGCCATTAGGCAATTCGTACTGGTCGCACCCCGCGGGGGCGCGTGGATCGAAACGCGATCAAAGCGCCATTGGTCGCGGATCGTTGCGAGTCGCACCCCGCGGGGGCGCGTGGATCGAAACACGGTGCAGCTCACCACGGCGGCAACGGCCGATGGTCGCACCCCGCGGGGGCGCGTGGATCGAAACAAGTCGGGCGCATCAGGCACCGGATCTTGGAGTGTCGCACCCCGCGGGGGCGCGTGGATCGAAACGCGCACGCGCACACCGCCGAGCACAAAGAGGTATGTCGCACCCCGCGGGGGCGCGTGGATCGAAACTCCAATGTATTCGGCCCGGCCCCTATCGTCCGTGTCGCACCCCGCGGGGGCGCGTGGATCGAAACGGCGAGGACATGCGGCCCCCTACGCCGTGAACGGGTCGCACCCCGCGGGGGCGCGTGGATCGAAACTGGTTCGTGACAGCAAGGACTGGGCGACACACTTCGTCGCACCCCGCGGGGGCGCGTGGATCGAAACATGACGGCAAGATCGACGCCATCACAGGATACTAGTCGCACCCCGCGGGGGCGCGTGGATCGAAACCCCTGGCATGACGGTCGTCATCGCCGCAACGGGCGGTCGCACCCCGCGGGGGCGCGTGGATCGAAACTTGCCAGTCTGACGAACAGCACCGGTTTCAACGGTCGCACCCCGCGGGGGCGCGTGGATCGAAACTACACCAACACCACGACCGGGTCGGACCGATGGTGTCGCACCCCGCGGGGGCGCGTGGATCGAAACAAAAGTCGGCGGTGCGGCTCGAGAACGAATTGAAAGTCGCACCCCGCGGGGGCGCGTGGATCGAAACCTTTCGGGCAGCAAGGAATCAGGCTTGGTTGCAGCGTCGCACCCCGCGGGGGCGCGTGGATCGAAACGGATCACTCGCACCGGCAACAGCGGTCGCGTGAGGTCGCACCCCGCGGGGGCGCGTGGATCGAAACAAAACCCTCGACGGGATCGGCATAGTCGCGCGGGTCGCACCCCGCGGGGGCGCGTGGATCGAAACGAATTGACCGTCTTGGTCGCGGCGATCTGGCGGGTCGCACCCCGCGGGGGCGCGTGGATCGAAACGATCGACGCCGTTCACACCGCTGCGCCGCCACGTCGCACCCCGCGGGGGCGCGTGGATCGAAACCTGCGCGACGTCCATCACGCCCGCGCCCTTGGGCAGTCGCACCCCGCGGGGGCGCGTGGATCGAAACGCCTTAATCGTCGGATCGCTATTAAGATGCCTTGTCGCACCCCGCGGGGGCGCGTGGATCGAAACATCGTCGGTAAGTTCGCGTTCATCGTCCGCGATAAGTCGCACCCCGCGGGGGCGCGTGGATCGAAACTCTGAAATGAAGCCCAGGTAAACGGCGGCCGTAACGTCGCACCCCGCGGGGGCGCGTGGATCGAAACCGAGCCGGACGCTATATCATCAATCCAAAGCAAGGTCGCACCCCGCGGGGGCGCGTGGATCGAAACATGACGATCTTGCGCATCACCCACGAACCGCGAGTCGCACCCCGCGGGGGCGCGTGGATCGAAACATGATGATCTTGCGCATCACCCACGAACCGCGAAGTCGCACCCCGCGGGGGCGCGTGGATCGAAACACGATGCCGAAGCGATCGTGGCGATAGGTCCATTGTCGCACCCCGCGGGGGCGCGTGGATCGAAACCGACGACGATGTCGGGGAAAAACCCGAAATCTCCGTCGCACCCCGCGGGGGCGCGTGGATCGAAACTCGGCTGGATGATGCGCCAGCCCGACATGGACCAGTCGCACCCCGCGGGGGCGCGTGGATCGAAACAAGTCCCGGCTGTCCGTCATTCTGCCATCCCCTTGTCGCACCCCGCGGGGGCGCGTGGATCGAAACTTCGTGGTCGCGGTGCTGGCGTGAATGCGAAGATGTCGCACCCCGCGGGGGCGCGTGGATCGGAATGTTTGCCAGGTCGTCAGACAATTCTTGCGCAAAGGTGCAGTTCAAGCACGATTGGCGAACGCCACCTCGACGGTTCGGACGGTTCGGATAGCGCACGTTCCCCGTATTAACAACGAAGCACGAGAATTTCCCAATTACCTGAGTGCTCATCGCTTTCATTCCGGGTGCACCAGTTCCATGAAATACGGTGCTGAGCTGCTACCCGATCTTGGACCACTTTGGCTGTGCGTCATCCAGTTCCTGCCGGCCAGGGCGGGCCCTGTGCC
>CAXTJX010000034.1:0-26358 GCA_964244765.1 uncultured Sphingomonas sp.
CCACGCGCGGGCGGCGGTGTGGTACGGCGAATTGTCGTACAGCACGACGCGGCTGCCGTCGCCGAGCCCGAGCGACTGCATGCGGCTGGCGAATTTTTCAGGCGCGGGCAGCATCGAGGGCAAGTCGCTCGACGTGTCGGCGATCTCGGCCAGGTCCATGAACACCGCGCCGGGGATGTGCGCGGCTTCATATTCGGCCGCCGCGTCGCGCTTGCCGAACCCGGCGAAATAGGTCGCGTCGACGACACGCAGATCGTTCGCGCCCAGTTCGCCTGCCAGCCATTGCGTCGTCACCAGCGAGTCCATCGATCGTCTCCCATGTTTGTCCTGTCCCTAGCCATAGCCGGGCGCGGCGTCGAGCCGGTCCAGAAACGCCGCCGCCGATTCGCGGATCTCGCGCTTCGTGCCGGCGTCCATCTTCGCCCAGGTGCGGTACGGCATGGCGAGCCGCTGGTTGCGCCCGAGCCTGTCCTCGTTGCGCGCGAGGAAATCCCAGTACAGCGCGTTGAAGGGACAGGCTTCGGGGCCGGTGCGCTGCTTCACGTCGTAGCGGCAGGTGCGGCAATAATCCGACATCCGGTCGATATAGGCGCCGCCCGACGCATAGGGCTTGGAGCCGAGCAGGCCGCCGTCGGCGAACTGGCTCATGCCCAGCGTGTTGGGCAATTCGACCCATTCATAGGCGTCGATATAGATTTCGAGATACCATCTGTGGACCTGTTTCGGATCGGCGCCGATCAGCAGCGCGAAATTGCCCGTCACCATCAGCCGCTGGATATGGTGAGCGTGCGCGGTCGCCAGCGTCTGGCCGACCGCCTCGGCCAGGCAGTGCAAGTCGGTCTCGCCGGTCCAGTAGAAAGCGGGGAGGGGGCGGTGCGCGTCGAGGAAATTGCGCTCGACATAGTCCGGCCCCTCGCGCCAGTAGATGCCGCGCATATATTCGCGCCAGCCGATGATCTGGCGGATGAACCCCTCGGCTGCGTTGAGCGGGACCTTGCCGGCGTCGTGGCGCTCGGCGACCGCGCGGCACAGCGCCAGCGGATCGAGCAGGCCCGAATTGATATAGGGCGACAGGATCGAGTGCCACAGGTGCGGCTCGCCGGTCAGCATCGCGTCCTGATAATCGCCGAAGCGGGCGAGCGCGTGGTCGAGGAAGTGCGCCTGCTGCGCCTCCGCATCCTCCTGCGTCACGCCCCAGGCGAAGCTGTCGAGGCTGCCGGGGTGCTCCGCGAAGCGTGTCCGCACCAGCGCCAGCACCTCGCTGGTGATCGCGTCGGGCGCAAAGGCGAGCGGGCGCGGCATCTTTAGCGTCGCTTTGGCGGGCTTGCGGTTGTCGTGGTCGAAATTCCACTGCCCGCCGGCCGGTTTGCCGTCCTCCATCAACAGCCCGGTCTTGCGCCGCATCTCGCGGTAGAAGAACTCCATGCGCAGCGTCTTGCGGTCGTGCGCCCACGCCGCGAACTCGGCATGGCTGGCGAGGAAGCGGTCGTCGGCGCGGATCTCGACCGGCACGCCGAACAGCGTCTCCCACGCCTCCAGCATCGCGGCGACGCGCCATTCGCCCGCCTCGGTGACGACGATCCGCGCCGGGTCGAGCCGCGCGACCGCGCGCGCCACTTCGCCGGTAAAGCTGCCGCTATTGTCGGGATCGTCCAGCGCGACGTACTCGACCTGCCACCCCAGCCCGCGCAGCCGCGCGGCATGATGCCGCATCGCCGACAGGATATAGGCGATCTTCTGCTTGTGGTGGCGGACATAGGTCGTCTCGTCGGCGACCTCCATCATCAGGATGCGTGCGGTCGCCTGGTCCGCGCCGCGCAACGACGACAGGTCGAGCGAAAGCTGGTCGCCGAGGATCGGGATCAGGGTGGTCATTCCCCGACCGTCACCACGGATCTTCCGACTTTGCTCAGGAGAGCCTTGTTCCGGGGTCTACCGAGCAACAAATATCGCATATGTCGTTCCTGCGGCACGGTGGGCCCCGGAACAAGTCCGGGGTGACGAAATTCATGCATACGCTATATTGCCTGTATGACCCCAATGCATCTCGGCCAGAACAGCGTGCCGCCCGCGTCACCGGAAGCCGCTGCGCTCGATTACGTTCCCAATCCGCGTCCCGGCCGGCCGTATCTGGTGCGTTTCGCCGCACCGGAATTCACCTCGCTGTGCCCGGTCACCGCGCAGCCCGATTTCGCGCATCTGGTGATCGACTATGCGCCCGCCGCGACGATCGTCGAATCGAAGTCGCTCAAGCTGTTCCTGGGCAGCTTCCGCAACCACCAGGCGTTCCACGAAGATTGCACCGTCGGCATCGGCGAGCGGCTGTTCGCGGAGATGGCGCCGCTATGGCTGCGAATCGGCGGCTACTGGTATCCGCGCGGCGGCATCCCGATCGACGTGTTCTGGCAGTCCGGGCCGCCGCCGACGGGCCTGTGGCTGCCGCCGCAGGACGTGCCGGGCTATCGCGGGCGCGGCTGATCGGCGCAATACGTTCATCTCACCGCAAGGTTGACGAAGATCAACGTGATTCGGCTTGCTGCAATGCAACATTGCTGCAACCTTATGCGATCTTGGCCGTTCGTGGAGGCAGGTAAGGGTCATTAGGCCCGATTACTCTTAGGATTGCGAGTATGGTGCACCAAGCGGACGTCCTGGCTTCGATCGATCACCTCGCGTTGATCGGCAATTTCCTGCCCCGTAAATGTGGCCTTGCAACATATACTACCGACACGTTTACCGCGCTCAAGGGACGATTCCCCGATCTTCGGATCGACGTCTATGCGATGGACGATCACCCGGGGCGCTACGACTATCCCCCCGAAGTGACGTGCAGCATCCCCGATCAGGATCGCATGGCCTATCTCGACGCCGCCCGCGCGATCGAGGCGAGCGGCGCGCAGGCGATCTGGCTACAGCACGAATACGGCATCTTCGGTGGGCCGGCGGGCGACCTGATCCTCGCGCTGCTCGACCGCGTGTCGCTGCCCGTGATCGTCACGCTCCACACTATCCTCGAAAAACCCGACGTCGCGCAGCGCCGCGTGATGGAGGGCCTGCTGCGCCGCGCCGCGCGCGTGGTGGTGATGGCCGAGCGCGGGCGCGAGATCCTGGAGCGCGTCTACGGCGCCAGCGGCCGCAATATCGTGATGATCCCGCATGGCGTGCCCGACCGCGATTTCGTCGCGCCCGACACGCTCAAGGCGCGCTTCGGCTGGGAAGGGCGGCAGACCGTGCTGACCTTCGGCCTGCTCGCGCCGGGCAAGGGCATCGAAGTGATGATCGAGGCGCTCCCCGCGATCGTCGCGCAGCATCCGGACGTGCTGTACACCGTGCTCGGCGCGACGCATCCCAACCTCGTCGCGCACGAAGGCGAGAAGTATCGCGATGGCCTCAAGGCGCAGGCCGCCGCGCTCGGCGTCGGGGCGAACATCGACTTCATCGACGCGTTTCTCGAACATGACGAGCTGATCGATTATCTCCAGGCGTCGGACATCTACGCGACGCCGTATCTGAACCCCGCGCAGATCACCTCGGGCACCTTGTCCTATGCGATCGGCGTGGGCAAGGCGGTGGTCTCCACGCCGTATGTCCATGCGACCGAGATCCTGGCGGACGGGCACGGCGTGCTGGTCGATTTCGGCGATTCGGCGGCCTTCGCGCGCGAGATCAACGCCTTGCTCGGCAGCGATCGCAACCGGCTGAAACTGTCCGAACGCGCCTATGCGCGGGGCCGCACGATGATCTGGCCACGCCTGGCCGAAGTCGCGATGCGCGAGATCGTCGCGACGGTCGCCGCCAAGCCGCTGCGATTGCCCAAAAGCGCCGCGTCGCTCGTCCCGCTCGAACCCGATTTCGCCGCAGTCGAGCGGATGAGCGATTCGACCGGCATGTTGCAGCATTCGATCTATTCGATCCCCGATCGCCGCCACGGCTATTGCATCGACGACAATGCCCGCGCGCTGATGCTGGTCAGCCAGATGCCGGAGATGGACGAGGTACAACGCGACAAGTGGATGACGATCTATGCGTCGTTCCTGCAATATGCCTGGAACCCGGAAGCGCGGCGTTTCCGCAACTTCATGAATTTCGACCGGACCTGGTGCGAGGAAACCGGCTCGGAAGATTCCAACGGGCGGACGTTGTGGGCGCTCGGCGTCACCGCGCGCGACGCGCAGGTCGCCAAGCACCGCGACTGGGCGGTGTCGATGTTCGACATGACCGCGTCGCTGTCGCTCGAGATCGGCAGCCCGCGCGCGCATGCCTTCGCCATGCTCGGCGCGGCGGCGATCCTCGACGCGTTTCCCGGCCACACGCTCGCGCGCACGATCCTGTCGCGCTTCGGCGACGAACTGGTCGCCTTGCTCGAGGAAGCGCGCCGCCCGCAATGGGAATGGTTCGAGATCGTCCTGGCCTATGACAATGCGCGCCTTCCCGAGGCGCTGATCCGCGCCGGCCATGCGCTCGGCCGGGCCGACATGGTCGCGTGCGGCCTGTCGACGCTCGACTGGATCGTCGGCAAGCAGACCTCGCCCGAGGGACGCTTCCGCGCGGTCGGCAGCGAAAGCTTCGGGCGCGTCTATGCCGAGCCGCTGCAATTCGACCAGCAACCGCTGGAAGCGCAAGCGACGATCGATGCATGCGCGGCGGCGTTCGATGCTTCGGGCGATGTGCGCTGGGTCGAGGAAGCGGGCAAGGCATACCGCTGGTATCTCGGCCAGAACGACCTGGATCTGCCGCTGGCGACGGCGCAGGACGGCGGCTGCTTCGACGGCCTGATGCCGACCGGGCTCAACCGAAACCAGGGCGCGGAGTCGATTTTGGCGCTGCAACTGGCCGGATGTACCATTTCGGGGCTGGCAAAGCGTCACGAAAGCGTGGCAGGACCGGATCGCGCCGTCGCGTAGCCTCGCTCGTGACGCCGCCTTGAGGCGTTGGAAGCGGGGCTGAGTTTCGTGATCGAGCTGTTTCAACACGCATTGCGACTCTATGCGGATCCGTCGCGTGTCGTCGTGCGGCCGTTCCATCTGGCATGGGGCGGCAATGGCGGCAATCGCACGGAGCGGATCGTCGGCGCGGTGATGGCGTTGAGCGCGGCCGAGACACGCGCCGAACTCGAGGACGTGCTCAAGGATTTCGAGGCGCGCCATTGGCAGACGCGCCGCGTGTTCATGACGCGCTACGACGAGATCGAGGACATGCTCGGGCTCGACGGCGGCGAGATCGGCGACGAGAAGCGCCAGTTGATCGGCGCCTATTTCTGCCACGAATACAGCTATGCCGCCGCCGCGCTGATGAACCCGAGCGCGGTGCCGCATTTCGACCAGTCGGGCATGCCGGCCGGATCGCAGCGCATCCTGATGAGCTTGCGCGCGGTGGGGGAGGGGCACATCTCCTCAGTCGCCTTTCGCGAAGGCATCATCACCGACGGCAACCAGTTGAAGCTCGCGCCCGAACCGCCCTTCGCGACGGCGACCGACGCGGTCGGGCTCGACGAGGAGACGCTGCCCAAGGGACCGATCACGGTCTATCGCCACCGCGATTCGACGCTGTCGGGCACGGTCATCTTCCCGATCACCGCGGCGCAGTCCAAGGGGCTGGAGGATCTCCGCCTCGTCCACTTCACGCACGAGGACGGCAGCGCCGAATGGCTCGGCACCTACACCGCCTATAACGGCTCGACGATCCAGTCCGAACTGCTGCGCACCCGCGATTTCCGCGCGTTCGATCTCGTGCCGATGACGGGTCCGGCCGCGCGCAACAAGGGCATGGCGCTGTTCCCGCGCAAGGTCGGCGGGCAGTATATGATGATCGGCCGGCAGGACGGCGAGAACCTGTTCCTGCTCAAATCCGACACGCTGACGCATTGGGACGAGGGCGAGAAATTGCTCGTCCCGGCCTATCCGTGGGAGCTGGTGCAGATCGGCAATTGCGGTCCGCCGATCGAGCTGGACGAGGGCTGGCTGCTGCTCACGCACGGCGTCGGCGCGATGCGCAAATATGCGATCGGCGCGGTGCTGCTCGACAAGGCGGACCCGTCCCGGGTGCTCGGCCGCACGCGCGCGCCGATCCTCGCCGCGGCCGACCAGGACCGCGAGGGCTATGTGCCCAACGTGGTCTATACCTGCGGCGCGATCCGGCACGGGGACACGCTGTTCGTGCCGTATGGGGTTGCGGACAGTTCGGTGGCGTTCGCGTTCATTCCGATTTCCGGGCTGCTGAAGGCGATGTGACGGCGAGGGCGCCGGATTATGGCATCGACGCGCCGGAGCTGGTCGTCGCGTTCCTGGCGATCGGCGGTGTCGCGCTGGCGGCAACAATAGCGCTGGCGGCGATCGGCTGGGGGTGGGGCGCGGTGGCCGTTGGGATCGTCGCGCTTTACGGCGTCGGCATGGCGACCTTGATGGTCGTGTGGAGCAAGGCGATCAAGCGGCGCGACCGCGACCGCGTGCTGGACCTGCTGACGTGGCGCGGTGACGAGCAGGTGTTCGATATCGGCTGCGGGCGCGGACTGATGATGATCGGCGCTGCGGAACGGCTTGGCCCGGAAGGTTCGGCGACCGGCATCGACTTGTGGCGCGCGGGCGGTCAAGCCGCGAACGCGCCCGAGGCCGCACTGGAAAACGCGCGTCGCGCCGGGGTCGCCGACCGGGTCGCGGTTCGTACGGGCGACATGCGGGCGCTGCCGTTCCCCGATGCAAGTATGGACGTGATCCTGTCGCACTGGGCGGTGCATAATGTCGAGCCGGCGGCCGATCGCGATACGGCGCCGGCCGAGATGGCGCGTGCTGAAGCCCGGAGGCACGATCGCGCTTGCCGATATCGCGCACGGTGACGCCTATGCGTCGCGCCTCGCCGCACTCGGGCTGGGCGATCAGCGCCGTATCGCGCCCGCCCTGCGCAACGCCCTGCTCGGTGCGGTCAGCTTCGGCAGTTTCCGCCCCGGCTGGATCATCGCGCGGCGCGGCTAGCCCGCCGGTACAGCAAGGCCGTCCCCGCGAGGAACAGCGCCAGCCCACCCGACAACGCCGCCGTCTCATACCCCTTGCCGACCAGTGCCAACGGCGCATCCATGTTCGTCAAATACACGATCACCGCGAACGCCACGCCCCACAGGCTTTCGCCGACGATCATGCCGGTCGCGGTCAGCGTGCCCATGCGCTCGGCGAGGTCGGGCCTGGCGCTGCGCCGCGCCCAGCGGTCGTAGCGCCAGCCGATCACCGCGCCGAGCACGGTCGGCAGGATCACCGCCATCGGCAGGTAGATGCCGAGCGCCACGCCGAGCGGCGGCAGCCGCAGCAGCTTGGCCTTGCCCAGCGCCTCGTCGAGCACGACCAGCGCGCCGCCGGCGAGCGCGCCGTATTCCAGCATCGGCCAGTTGGCGTTGCCCGACAGCACGCCCTTGGCCAGCGCCGAGATCAGCCCTGCCTGCGGCGCGGCGAGCGCGTTCGGCCCGGCGCCGGGCACGCCGACGAAGCCGATCCCGCTGTTCAGCACGTTCAAGACCGGCGGGATGATCAGCGAGCCGAACACCACGCCGATCAGCAAGGCGACCTGCTGCTTCCACGGCGTCGCGCCGACCAGTTGCCCGGTCTTGAGGTCTTGCAGATTGTCGTTGGAGATCGTCGCGACGCCGAACACCACGCCGGTGACGATCAGCGAATAGGCGATCAGCGCTTGCGTCGTGCCCTCGCCGGGATGTTGGCCGAACAGTCCCACCAGCATCAGCGCGGAGCCCAGCACCGACAGGATGCCGATGCCCGAAACCGGCGAGTTGGACGCGCCGATCAGCCCCGCCATATAGCCGCACACCGCCGCGATCATCAGGCCCGCGACGAGCACGAAGACGAGCGCGCCCGCGATCAGCAGCAGCGCCGACGCGGCGAGCGGGCCGCCCGCGATCACGTCCCACAGCAACCACGCGACCGGCACCAGCGTCAGCAGCGATCCGCCCGCGACCCAGGCGATCGGCAGATCGCGTTCCTCCAGCGCGAGCGTCCTGCCCTTGCCGCGCGCGGCGCTCGCCGCCAGTGCCGAGCGCACCCCGCCGATCACCGGCCCGGCGATCTTGAGCAGCGTCCAGATCGCCGAGACGCCGATCACTCCCGCGCCGAAGAAGCGTACGTCGTTCTTCCAGACCGTGGTGATCCAGCCGGCCATGTCGCCCGGGACGACGTGCTGCGCGGTGAGCACCGGCAGCAGCACGAACCAGCCGATCACCACGCCCAGCCCCATCGCCGCGCCGACCGAGATGCCGACGAGATGCCCGACGCCGAGCAGCGCGAAGGACAGGCTCCCCGCAATCCCCGTCGCGCCCGCGCCGATGCGGAAGGTGGTCGCGGCGGTATCGGTGACGAGCCTGGTCTGCGCCAGGATCGCGAAGCCGGCCGAGGCGATGCCGTTCCAGACCAGCACGAGCAGGCCCTGCCGGCTCTCCTCCTCGCCTTCCCGCGACCCCGCGCCGATGTGCAGCACCTCGGCCGCCGCGACACCCTCGGGATAGGGCAAGTCGGTATCGACGACGAGCGCGCGCCGCAGCGGCACCGAGAACATCACGCCGAGGATGCCGCCGGTCGCGGTGATGAGCGCGGTCTGCCCATAGGGAAAGCCGTGCCACCAGCCGATCATCACCAGCCCCGGCAGCACGAAGATGATCGCCGCCAGCGTGCCCGCCGCGCTGGCGACCGTCTGGACGATGTTGTTCTCCAGGATCGTCGCGCCGGGCAACAGCCGCAGGATCGCCATCGAGATCACTGCCGCCGGGATCGAGGTGGCGAACGTCAGCCCGACCTTGAGGCCCAGATAGACGTTCGCCGCGGTGAACAGCAGTGTGATGATCCCGCCCAGGATCACCGCCCGGATGGTCAGCTCTACGATCGGGGCGGCGGGCGCGGTGCGGGTGTCGGTCATCGCGCCACCGTGGCACAAGCGATGGCTTGCGCAAGGCCTTACCCCATCGCGTTCCTGTCGATACTCGTTGCGCCCCCGTCACTTTTCGCGCGGCCATGCGTTGGCGGTGCCATGCGCAAATTATGGTTCGTCACCAACATCAGATCCGGCACCGCCACCCCCGCCAGGGCCGACGCCATCGCCGCGATCTTCGCCGAGCGCGGGCTGGAACTGGCCGGGCGCACCGCCTTTCCCGACGATGCGCTGCCGACGCCGCGCTCGCTCGATGCGGCCGGGGTCGACACCACCGTGCTGTTCGCCGGCGACGGCACGATCAACGCGGCGGTCGAGGCGCTGAAGGACTGGGACGGCGCGATCCTGATCCTGCCCGGCGGCACGATGAACCTGCTCGCCAAGCTGCTGCACGATGCGGCCGATCCCGCCGCGATCATCGCCGCCGCCGCCGCGCACGGCCGCACGACCGCTCTGCCCTATGTCGCCGTTGCCGGGCACCGTGCGCTGGTCGGGCTGATCCTGGGCCCGGCGGCGAGCTGGGTGAGGGCGCGCGAGCTGGTGCGCGCCGGGCGGTTGCGCGGCCTCGCGCGGGCGCTCCGCCATGCCTGGGCGCGCACCTTTTCGCCCGGCATCCGGCTCGACGGGGTGCCCGGCCTCAGGCACGGCGCACAGGCCGTGCTGGTGCGCGCCGAACGAGGACCTGCGGGATCGGGCCGGCTCGACATCGCCGCAATCGACGCGCGCGATTTCCGCGCGATCGCGTCGCTCGGCTGGGAATGGCTGACCGGCGACTGGGTCGCCGCGTCGGAAGTGACGCAGTGCCATGCGACGCGTTTCCGCACTACCGGCGACAAGCCCGCGCTCGCCTTGGTCGACGGCGAGCCCGTCATGCTGGAACCCGGCAGCGAGATCGGCGTCGGGACGACGCGCGCCATGTTCATCGCGACCCGGCCGAGATAGGGGAGGAAGCATGATGCGGCTGTTCCATGTCAGCGACGTGCATTTCGGGCGCGAGGATGCCGCCGCCGTCGCGTGGTTCGACGCGCTGGTGAAAGGCGAGACGCCCGACGCCGTCATCATGACCGGCGACCTGACGATGCGCGCGCGCCGGCGCGAGTTCGCCGCCGGGCTGGAATGGCTGCAAGGGCTGGGCGTGCCGGTGACGGTCGAGGTCGGCAATCACGACCTGCCCTATTTCAACCCGTTCGACCGCTTCTTCCGCCCGTATCGCCGGATGGGCGCGGTGGAGCGGATGGTCGAGCGGCCGCTCGACCTGCCTGGCGTCGCGATCGTGCCGATGGTGACGACCGCGCGCGCGCAGTGGCGCTTCAACTGGTCGAAGGGCGTGGTGAGCAAGGGCGCGTTGCGCCGAGCGCTGGCGCTGGTCTCGGCGGTGCCGGCGGGTAATTTAGTGTTCGTCGCCTGCCACCACCCGCTGATCGAGCCGCAGACCAAGGCATCGGCGCAGACGCATCACGGCGCCGAGGCGCTGAAGGCGCTGGTCGACGCGGGCGCGAACGCGGTGCTGACCGGCCACGTCCACGATCCGTTCGACATCGCGCATAGCGTCGGCGGCAAGGTCGTCCGCATGATCGGCGCGGGCACGCTGTCCGAACGTACCCGCACCTCGCCCCCCTCGTTCAACGAGATCCGCATCGAGGGCGGCGCGTTCGATGTGGTGCGGCGCACGATGACGCCCGAGCCGGACGAGGTGCTGACGCGCGAGCGGGCATCGTAACGGTTGTTCCCCGGCCTGCGCGACGCCTCTGCAAGACCCCATCGTCATCCCGGACCTGTTCCGGGATCTACCATGCACATCCCTCGGGCCGCTGATGGTGCACGACGGTGAATGCCGGAACATGTGCTTGGACACTGCCGCAGCGCCCTTGCTCCGCCCGGGATGGCGGGAGCGCGGAAGGACCGCTTGCCCGCCCGGGCCGCGTCGATATGCTGGCGGGATGAAGACGACCCCCTTCCTCGCCTCGCTCCTGCTCCTCGCCGCCCCCGCGACCGCGGCCCCCGCCGGCACCGACGCCCGCATCGCGCGCCTGCTCAAGGCCAGCCCGGTGATCGACGGGCATAACGACTGGGCGGAAACGCTCACCGGCGTCGCCGGCGACGCGCGCTGGACGATGGACGTGACTCGGCTCGACCCGAAGAAATTCCACACCGACATCGTGCGGCTGCGTAAAGGTGGCGTCGGCGGGCAGTTCTGGTCGGTCTGGGTCGATGCCAAGCTGCCCGGGCCGGAACAGGTCGAGCGGACGCTCGAACAGATCGGGCTGATGCAGCAGATCTTCCGCCGCTATCCGACGGTGTTCGAGCCCGCCGTCACCGCCGCCGACGTCCGCCGGATCGAGAAGGCCGGCAGGATCGCCTCGCTGCTGGGGGTCGAGGGCGGCGGGCAGATCGACGGCAAGTTCGCGGTGCTGCGCGCCTATCGCCAGCTCGGCGCCGCCTATCTCACGCTGACTCACGCGCGCACCATCGCCTGGGCGGATTCCGCGACCGACGATCCGCGGCACGGTGGCCTCACCAAATTCGGCGAGGCGGTGGTGCACGAACTCAACCGGCTCGGCATGCTGGTCGATCTCAGCCATGTCAGCGATGCGACGATGCGCGACGCGCTGCGCGTGACGAAGGCGCCGGTGATCTTCTCGCACTCCAGCGCGCGCGGCTTGACCGATCATCCGCGCAACGTGCCCGACGCGGTGCTGAAGCTGCTCGCGGCGAATGGCGGCGTGGCGATGGTCAATTTCGCGCCGAGCTACGTGTCCGAGGAGCGCCGCCGGTGGGAAGCGGCGCGGGGCGGCGAGATCGCCAGCTACAACGCGCCCCCTTTCGGCGGACTGTACATCGGTCAGCCCGACAAGGCCAAGGCCGCGCTCGCCATGTGGGAGGCGGCGCACCCCAAGCCGGTGGTGACGCTGGCGATGGTGGCGGACCATATCGATCATATCGCGAAGGTGGCCGGCGTCGATCATGTCGGCCTCGGCTCGGATTTCGACGGCCTGCCGGAACTGCCGGTCGGGCTGGAGGGGGTCGAGACCTACCCCGCGCTGCTCGCGGAACTGGCGCGGCGCGGGTGGAGCGACGGCGACCTGGCGAAGCTCACCGGCGGGAACGTGCTGCGGGTGATGGAGGGGGCCGAGCGGGTCGCTGCCGGGATGAAGGGGGAGGGGGCTGCTACGGGGACGGTGGCGGGGGTGGATGGGGCTTAGTCAGATAGCAGAAGCCGATGCGTCGCTTGATAGCGGGGCCTCCCCTCGTTTAGCACGCTCGCGATTCTCCACGACCGATACTGTTCCGGGCGCCAATTTCAGCGCATTGTCATAAAATCGTACCGCCGTTTCGAAATCTTGCCCGCGATGTGCAATAATACCGCACAGTTCCGGATATTGAGCTTTTTTACGGTTTATTCGAATGAGTTGGCGGCATTTCAAGGCGGCCTTGTCGGTATCGCCTAATCGGGAATATGCCCCGGCGATCATGAACAACGTTTTCTCACTTGTCGGAGCGATCGTCAGGAGCCGTTGCAGGTCGGAAATGGCCCTGCCATAATCATGTCTCCAGGCAAAATATTGCGCATGCGTGAATAGAGCTTTCGGGTCGTTCGGCGAAAGTTGGAGAGCGTGATTCAGTTCGACTTCGGCTTGCGGAAAATCCCGCAATTCGAAATACACAAAACCGGCGAGCGTGGATCTGCGAGTGCTGTCTTCCACCTCGCTCAGTGCGGTAAGATCGCTGATTGATCCGGGCCAGTTTCTCGCGCTTGCCCGGCTGCGGGCGCGGAAAAAAAGCGCGTCGGCATATTTGGGATGCTCATCCAGCGCTCGGGTGAAGGCGGCGTCCGCCAGATCGTAGTCATGTGCGCCAAAATAACTTACGCCTTGTTCATACGCCTGTTCGGCTTGCCGAGAAGGTTTATTGTAGAGGTAGTGGGCAAAAAACGGGGCCGCCATCGTTATTACACCGCCTACAGAAACGACGCACTGTGCAAAAATATTCAAGCCGTCAAACCAGCCACGTATTTTGCCGAACATAAACGCCCCCGCGAAACATGTCAGTCTATACTATCCTGGTTGGACGCTGGAGGGTCAAGCAGGATACAAAAAGGGCGGCCCGTCGCCGGACCGCCCTTTGGATATGTATCGCTCCAGCCAGCGCCGACACGGGGCAAGCCCGTGCCGCCGGACGGGGTGGGCGAGCCACCCCGCCGGCCGGCTCGACCGGGTCCGCGGATTGACTGCGCGATCCGTGGCCGATCAGCGCTTGGAGAACTGGAAGCTGCGGCGGGCCTTCGCGCGGCCGTACTTCTTGCGCTCGACGATGCGGCTGTCGCGGGTCAGGAAGCCCGCCGCCTTGACCGGGGCGCGCAGGATCGGCTCGAACTTGGTGATCGCCTGGCTGATGCCGTGCTTCACCGCGCCCGCCTGGCCCGACAGGCCGCCGCCCTTGACGGTGCAGTTGACGTCATACTGGCCCTCGCGTTCGGTGATGCCGAACACCTGGTTGATGACCAGGCGCAGCGTCGGCCGTGCGAAATACACTTCCTGGTCGCGGCCGTTGATGGTGATCTTGCCGGTGCCGGGCTTGATCCACACGCGGGCGACGGCATTCTTGCGGCGGCCGGTCGCGTAGGCGCGGCCCTGCTTGTCGAGGATCTGCTCGCGCAAGGGTACAGGCTCGTGTGTCGGCGCGGGAGGCGGTGCCGCGACATGATCCTCGCCCGTCACAGGCGCGGCGGCGGGAGGCGCGACGGGCGCGGGCGTGTTGGTCAGGCTGGCGAGATCGGCCAGCGACTGGCGGTTGTCGGACATTATGCGCCCACCTTGTTCTTGCGGTTCATGCCCGCGATATCGAGGGTCTCGGGATTCTGTGCTTCATGCGGATGCTCGGTGCCGGCGAACACGCGCAAATTGCGGAGCTGCTGGCGGCCGAGCGGCCCGCGCGGAATCATCCGCTCGATCGCCTTTTCGATCACGCGCTCGGGAAAGCGCCCCTCGAGCACCTTGCCCGCCGTGATCCCCTTGATGCCGCCGGCATAGCCGGTGTGCTTGTAATAGACCTTGTCCTTGAGCTTGTTGCCCGTGAACCGCACCTTGTCGGCGTTGATGATGATGACGTTGTCCCCGCAATCGACATGCGGGGTGAAGCTCGGCTTGTGCTTGCCGCGCAGGACGTTGGCGACGATCGAGGCCATGCGCCCCACGACCAGACCGTCGGCGTCGACGATCAGCCATTTCTTCTCCACCTCATGCGGCTTGGCCGGCTTGGTGGTCTTCATCAGCGCCTTCATGGGGCTTGTGACCTTTGCGTGTTAAAAGGACAGATGCCGCCCCGAAGGACGGCACCGTTGGCGGCGCTATTGCGGGGAAGCACGCTGAAAGTCAAGCAAATCGCGGCTTTCGTGACGGGTACATCAATACCTCTGTGCGTTTTCGCCGTCAGGGCCGGCGTGACGGCCGGCGGTCTGGCAGGGCTACCGGGCGCGATCCGCGCTGGCGCTCCGCGGCGGCCGGCCGGACGACCGCGTTCAGGTCCCCTGGCGACGACCCGCCGCATGGGCCGCCGCCGTCGCCGCGATCAGCGTCAGCGCGGCATTGGCCTGGTGGGCGACCGCGACGACGATCTCGACGCCGCTGAGCAAGGTCGCGATGCCGAGCAGGATCTGGCAGGAAACGAGCGCGATCACCGCCCAGCCGATACGCGGCGCCCCGCTGCGGATCGCCAGGCGCGCCAGCCACACCAGCCCCGCCGCCGCGACGAAGGCGAGCCAGCGGTGGATGAACTGTACCGCCACCGGATTGTCGACCGCGTTGCGCCACAGCGGATCGGTCAGCGGCGTCGCGGCGGGGAAGATCTCGTCGCCCATCAACGGCCAGCTCGAAAAGGCATAGCCCGCGTCGAGCCCGGCGGTGAGCGCGCCGAACAGGAGCTGCGCGAACAGCAGCGCCAGCGCCGCCGCCGCGAACGCCGGCAACCGTGCCGGGCCGGCCAGTCGGTTCCGCGCCAGCGCGCGCAGGTCGAGCGCGGTCCACACCGTCCCCGCCAGCAGGAACAAGGCGGTGACGAGATGCGTCGCGAGCCGGATGTGGCTGACATCGGTGCGCGTGACGAGGCCCGACGACACCATCCACCAGCCGATCGCCCCCTGGAACGCCACCAGCGCCACCAGCGCGAACAGCCGCGGCACATAGCCGCGCGGCACTTGGCCGCGCGCCCAGAACCACAGCAGCGGCAGCAGATACGCCATCCCCACCACGCGCCCGAGCAAGCGGTGGAGATATTCCCAGAAGAAGATCGCCTGAAAACCCGCCATCGTCATGCCGAGGTTGAGCTGGCGATATTCCGGGATGCGCTTGTACTGGTCGAATTCGGCTTGCCACTGCGCGGGGGTAAGCGGCGGGACGATCCCGCTGACCGGCTTCCACTGCGTGATCGACAGCCCCGATTCGGTCAGCCGCGTGATCCCGCCGATGACGACCATCGCCACGACCAGCCCCGCCACGACGAACAGCCACGACGACAGCGCATGCGGCCGGACGGTCGAGGAGGGGGACGATAGCTGGAGCATGTCGAGGGCTTTACGCGGTGCACGGGCGTGCGTCGATTGGGGAATGATGAAACCGGCATGGGCCCGGCGAGCGGGGTGTCGGAGCCCCGTTCTGGGCGGAGCGACATTCCTGCTCCTTGGTTGCCTCACCTTTTCCGTCACCCCGAACCCTTCGACCAGCTCAGGACAGGCTCGTTCCGGGGTCCGCCAAGCGGCTTTCGACTCAATAGATAGTGTGATCGCCGAGGTCGCGGCACGGTGATCCCGGAACGAGTCCGGGGTGACGGTTCTTGTAGGAAAGCTGGCAACACCGCCGAAACTGAAGCGCGCGCTGTCCTAGAGCAAGCCCAGGCGGCCGAGATAATAGCGGGTTATCCCTTGCCCGATCAGCAACTGCCCGGGTCCCAGCTTGCCGGCCACATAGGCGACGCTCGCCGCGATCGAGCCGATGACGGAGACGGCCGCCAGCGTCCAGACAAGCCGGGGCCGCGCCGCCGGGGTGTTTCGACCGACGATCGCGAAGCCGGAAAAGGCGAGAAATTCGATGAGCGGATAAAAATCCATCCGGTAGCGAAAGCACATGCTGATGGCGCTCATCATCAGCAACGGGGGAATGGCGAGACCCGTCGCGATCGCGCCGCCCTGCAAGCCGTCGCGTAAGCCGCCCGGACTGCGCCGCCGGATCCAGCAGACGAGCGCGATGCCGCCCAGCAGCAGCAGCAGGGGGTCGGTCAGGAAGAAGCTGCTCGGCGGCAGCTCGGCCGAGTCGATCAGGCGACCACGGTCGGCGGCGAACAGCAACTGCCCGTCGGCGCCGTGCAGCACCCACAACGGCAGGAAGTAATAGACGATTCCGAACGGAATCCGCTCGAGGTTGAACAGGCCGTACGCCGCGGTGCGCGCCACGCGATCCGGAAATTGATGGTTGAAGAGATAATATCTGTAATCGGCGAAGGTCAGCGGATCGCCCCAGCGACTGTAATTGACCCAGGCCGCGACCAGGCCGGCCGACGCCAGCACCAGCAGCGGCAGCATCGACGTGCGAAGCTGCCCGCGCCAATGCGCCCGGTCGCGGACCGCCTCGACGAGGAGCAGCAAGCCGAAGGCCGCGATCAACCCGATGCCGGTCGATACGCGCGTGAGCAGTGCCGCGCCCGCCGCCGCCGCCATGACCAGCCGCTCGCGCTCGCGCAGGCCGCGATGCTGCGCCACGACGGCCGCCGCCACGAACACCGCGCCGAACAGGCCGGCCCACAGGCACACCTCCTGATACAGGCTGAAGCGGAAGAAGCAGATCTGCGCGCCCGACAGCGCGACGACCACGTACATCGCCCATACGAGCGAACGGGGCAACGCCGGATGCTGCCGCGCCACGAAGCGTACCGTCCACAGCTTCACCGCGCCCATCCACAGGACCGCGACCGCGCAATAAGGGAGGGTGAAATCGAGCCGTCGCCAGTCGGGCAGCACGGTGACGGGCAGCCGCAGGATAGCCGGTATCGGCCCCCAATAGGCGTAGACGCGGCCCGCGCGCGCGAAGCCTTCCTTGCCGACGATCGCCGGATCGACGTCGAACCGTCCGTCCAGCAAATGCTCCAGCATCGAATTGAAGGTGCGCATCAAGGGCGGAGAGACGGGCAGGAAATGCGGTACGACCAGCACCAGGGCGTAACAGAACGCGACCCCGGCGCCGATCAACACCCGCGGCCGGCAGAGCCAGGACCCCCGCCAGGCCGCGCGAGTAGCCGGAAGATCATTCCACAGGCGAGTTCCCTTCGCGATGGTCCAACTCCTCGTGCCGTAACGTCCTACGGACAGCTCCTTGCCGACAGCGTCCGCAGTTTCAAGCTTCCGAGCGCAAAGAATGACCGACCAATGACCGCCCGCCCCCCGGCATCGCCAGAAAACCACGAATGATATGTTGTAACTTGTCGCAGTGCGTGGCACAGCACGTTCATGATGACCGCCATCGCCCGCATTCCCGCGCTGCACTGGATCGAACAGCGTTTCGATAACATGGCGATCGGCCTGTCGGGCCTGTGCGTCGTGCATTGCATCGCCAGTTCGGCGTTCATCGCGCTCGCCTCGACCGCGGGCGGGTTGCTGCTCAATCCGCTGTTCCATGAAATCGGCCTGACGGTCGCGATCGGGCTCGGCGTGATCGCGCTCGGGCGCGGTATCTTCACGCATGGCTATATGCTGCCGGCGGTGGTCGGCTCGGCCGGGCTGGGCACGATGGCGGGGGCGATCTCGCTGCCGCATGACGGTTCCGGCATGGAGACGGTGTGGACGCTGATCGGCGTCGCGATCCTCGCGCTCGGCCACGATTTGAACCGCCGCGCCGCCAACTGAGTCGCAGCGTTGCGGGGGCGTCCCGCAACGCCTATCTTGGCCGGATGGCAATGCATCACCATCACGAGCCGCAAGGCGACGATCTCGCCCTTGCCGCGCAGGCCACGCTCGAGAAATCGGGCGAGCAATGGACGGCGATGCGCGCCAACATCTTCCGCGTGCTCGCCGGTTTCGACAAGCCGGCCTCCGCCTATGACATCGCCGAGGCGGTCTCCAAGGCGGAGGGGCGCCGCGTCGCCGCCAACAGCGTGTACCGCATCCTCGACCTGTTCGTGGCTGCGAACCTGGCGCGGCGGGTGGAAAGCGCCAACGCGTACATCGCCAACGCGCACCCGGATTGCCTGCACGACTGCATCTTCCTGGTGTGCGACAGTTGCGGGCAGACGACGCATCTCGACGACGACCGCATCACCCGCGGCGTGCGATCGGCGGCGGAGGCGGCGGGCTTCTCGCCGGTGCGCCCGGTGATCGAGGTGCGCGGCAAATGCGCCGAGTGCGACGCGCCGGCCAAGGACGCAGCATAGCTGCGACGAGGCTCAAGGCGCGTCCTGCCGACGGCGCCGGAAGCGCCGTCCGACGTCATGGGCTTTGCCCATGACCGGGTGTGGCCCGGCTGCTGTTTACGGAAACTCTACCAAAATTGATACGGCTGATGCTGTAGCCCGTTATTCCAAAACTTCAAAAGAGCCAGCGGCGTCTGTTGTAGGCGTCTGTTGTAGAAGCATCGTCAGGCGAATGTACATCTGCCTATGATACAGTTCGACCTGCAATTGTTCGGACCTACCCCGAAATTCCATTCGACAGCGTCAACAAGCTTATGTCCGAGTTGATGGGGAGGTGGCGCCCGCAGTTGATGGCTAGTGTCTTCAGATTAAGAGCGAAAGCCGGACGAATTCCTCGCTAGATAAGCGTCTTCCCATCCGCACGCCCGGCGGCATGCCCTGCTCCGCCATCTTGAGCACGCGTTCGATCTCCTGATACCCGCAAGCCAGGTACAGCGGTTCGCCCGCTGGCGTCGCCATCATTCCCACGCGCCTGAACCCGGCGGCCCGCGCCTCTGTCCGCCTCGGCGGCCAAGCGATGGTGAGGTCGCTCATGCCCTGAAGGTGGTGCGCGGATGCATCGTCCGTGAAGAAAATGTGCGCGTCGCCCCGCGAGCGCATCGGGCAATCGACACCGGTGGAGCGCGGCGCTAGACTGGCGGAATGGTTGACGCTTCTCCAACGCCGTTGCTCGATACGGTCGAATATCCAGCCGATCTGCGGGCCCTGGCCCCGACCCAGCTTCGTCAGCTCGCCGACGAATTGCGGCACGAGACGATCGCCGCGGTCGGCGTGACCGGCGGCCATCTCGGCTCGGGGCTGGGCGTGGTCGAGCTGACCGTCGCGATCCATTACGTGTTCGACACGCCCGACGACAAGCTCGTCTGGGACGTCGGCCACCAATGCTATCCGCACAAGATCCTGACCGGCCGGCGCGACCGCATCCGCACGCTGCGCATGGGCGGCGGGCTGTCCGGCTTCACCAAGCGCAGCGAGAGCGCGTTCGACCCGTTCGGCGCGGCGCACAGCTCGACCTCGATCTCGGCCTCGCTCGGCTTCGCGGTCGCCAACAAGATCGCCGACAGACCGGGCAAGGGCATCGCCGTGATCGGCGATGGCGCGATGTCGGCGGGCATGGCGTATGAGGCGATGAACAATGCCGCCGCCGCCGGCAACCGGCTGGTCGTCATCCTCAACGACAACGACATGTCGATCGCACCGCCGGTCGGCGGGCTGTCGGCCTATCTCAGCCGCATCGTGTCGAGCCGCGAGTTCCTGGGGCTGCGCGATCTCGCCAAGCGGCTGGCCAAGCGCCTGCCCCGGCCGATCGCCGCCGGCATGCGCAAGACCGACGAATTCGCGCGCGGCATGGCGATGGGGGGCACCTTGTTCGAGGAGCTCGGCTTTTATTATGTCGGGCCGATCGACGGGCACAATCTCGACCAGCTCATCCCCGTTCTGGAAAATGTCCGCGATGCCGAGGAAGGGCCGATCCTCGTCCATGTCGTGACCAAGAAGGGCAAGGGCTATGCCCCGGCCGAGGCGGCGGCGGACAAGTATCACGGCGTGCAGAAGTTCGACGTCATCTCGGGCGTGCAGACCAAGGCCCCGCCGGGGCCGCCGCAATACCAGAACGTGTTCGGCGCGCAGCTCAGCACCGAAGCCGAGACCGACCCGCGGATCTGCGCGATCACCGCGGCGATGCCGTCGGGCACCGGGCTCGACGCGTTCGCCAGGGCGCATCCGGCGCGCTTCTTCGACGTCGGCATCGCCGAACAGCATGCCGTGACCTTCGCCGCCGGCCTTGCCGCGCAGGGGATGCGGCCGTTCTGCGCGATCTATTCGACCTTCCTGCAACGCGCCTATGACCAGGTCGTCCACGACGTGTGCATCCAGAACCTGCCGGTGCGCTTCGCGATCGACCGTGCCGGGCTGGTCGGCGCGGACGGGGCGACGCATGCCGGCTCGTTCGACGTCACCTATCTGGCGACGCTGCCCAACATGGTGGTGATGGCGCCGGCCGACGAGGCCGAGCTGGTGCACATGACGCATACCGCCATCCTGCATGACAGCGGGCCGATCGCGATGCGCTATCCGCGCGGCAACGGCACCGGCGTGGAATTGCCGGCCAAGGCGCTGCAACTCGAGATCGGCAAGGGGCGGATCGTCCGGCACGGGCACAAGGTGGCGATCCTGTCGCTCGGCACGCGGCTGGGCGAGGCGCTGCGCGCGGCGGATGCGCTGGAGGCGAGGGGGCTGTCGACCACCGTCGCCGATCTGCGCTTCGCCAAGCCGCTCGACGAGGACCTGATCCGCAAGCTGCTGACCGGCCACGAAGTCGCCATCACGATCGAGGAGGCGGCGGTCGGGGGCTTGGGCGCGCATGTGCTGACCTTCGCCAGCGATACCGGGCTGATCGACGCGGGCCTGAAATTGCGCACGATGCGCCTGCCCGATCTGTTCCAGGACCAGGACAAGCCCGAACTGCAATACGCCCAGGCCGGGCTGGACGCCGATGCGATCGTCGAGACGGTGCTGAAGGCGCTGCGCCACAATGCCGAGCATGTGCCCGAGGGCGCGCGCGCCTGAGGACCGATCCCGGGCGACCCCGACCGGCCCTGCGAAGCGTGATCCCCTGCGCTCCGGTGCCCAAAATCACCTTTTCGGCTCGGCCGGGGTCGCCGGCTGATCGGTCCTCGCCGGTCCGCCGCGCCGCCTGTCATGATTGGTTAATCATGCTGTATTATGCTTGCCCGACACAGGTCGCGGGGAGGCGGCGGATGGCACAGCGGAGTGGATTGGCGCACGAGATCAGCCCGGCCTGGCGCGGCGCGCCGTGGGACCGGCGGCGCGAATATGACTGGGACATCCACGAACCCGCCGCCCCCCCGACCGCGCGGCCGTTGCGCGCGCTGGGGCTGGCGGTGATCGTCGGCGTCGCGCTCGGCGTGACGGTCGCCCAGGGCTTGGCCCGACAGGACCGCGCGCGGCTCGATGCGCTGATGTCGGGCGTGCAGGCGGCGGGGTAGGGCGGGGCGCCGCTACTTCTTCTTTTTCGCCGCCGCGCCCTTCTTGCCCAATTCGCTTTGCGCGGCGGAACTCTTGCGCGGGTTCTTCTCGCCGTCCTTCGCGGCCTTGGCATTGGCCTTCCTGGCGGTTTCGCTGCCGTGGCCCTTCTTCTCGGTCATCGTTGGCTCCTCGCGTCGAGGAGGCATAACGCCTCCGGCCCGGCGCGGCTCCCCGGGCTTGCGCCGCGCTGCCCAAAAAAGCGGCAAGAGTCACAAAGGTCGCGTCCTACGGCGGTGTGCGCAAGATTTGGCCGACGCCACATCGCCCCGGCCCCTCAGCAATCCTCCTCGAAATCGCCCGGCGCCTCGCCGAAATAATCGCGCGATTCGATCGGCACCATCGCGACCGCATTGTCGGCGAGCGTGTCGAGCGTGCGCGGGAAGCTCGTGCGCGCGGCATCGACCATCGCCTCGAACCCTTCCCAGCGATGCTGCGCGTCGCCGGCGGGCAACAGCCGGTCGAGCAGATAGACCAGCATCCGGTCGGACGGCGCGCGCGTCGACTGGACCAGTTCGTCGCCTTTCCACACCTCGCGCACCGCGCCGCGCGTGGCGCGCTCGAACGCGAGCGTCATCAGTCGCAGCGAGGCCAGCTTGAGCGCCTCGTCCCAGGCCTTGGCGAAGGGCGCGGCGTCAGGCCGCGCGCGCAGGCGGTAAGCCGAGCGCGACGAGACCCCGGCGAAGGTGCAGGCGAACGAGATCGACCCGGTCTCGGCGAGATTTTCCAGAAACCGCCGCTGCCGCGCGGCCGTCCAGCCATTATGGCGATGCGCCAGCAGGACGGGCACATAGGGATCGGCGTTGTCGACGATCTCGGCGGGGTATTCGGGTTCGGCGAACATGCACGGCTCCTTTTTTCGGGTAGAGGAGCCGGATGAGTAACCGCATTGGTTCGTGTAGGAAAGGACGAGGAAGCTTCCCCGTCGAACGGGGCCATGCCGCGTGGCAGCATATGCAGATCGAGCGCGGGCCGGCGCAGAGCAAGGCCCGTGCCGCCGCCGGCCGGTCGCGCCTTGAGGCGGGACCGGCTTCGCTACTCCCGCGCCCGGCGCGACTTACTCCGCCGCCACGCCAGCCCGCGAGAACATATCCCCCTCGGCGTCGCCCGCGCCCGCATCCTCGTTCGCCGCCGGCCCGGCCTTCGCCTTCTGGCGCTTGTCGAAGCCGTCCCACACTTCGTTCCAGTTGCCGCGCGTCGCGGCCTTGGAATATTCGGTCGCGCGCTGTTCGAAGAAGTTGGCGTGCTCGACGCCGTTGAGCATCGGGGCGAGCCACGGCAACGGATGTTCGTCGATCATGTAGATCGGCTTCAGGCCGAGCTGGCCGAGCCGCCAGTCGGCGGTGAAGCGGACATATTTCTTGATCTCCTTGGGCGTCATGCCGTTGACCGGGCCCATCTCGAACGCGAGATCGATGAAATTGTCCTCCAGGTGCACCGTGTTCTGGCACATCTCGCGAATGTCCGCCTTCACCGATTTGGTGAAACAGTCACGCTCGCGCACGAAGGTGTGGAACAGCTTGATGATGCCTTCGCAGTGCAGGCTCTCGTCGCGGATCGACCAGGTGACGATCTGCCCCATGCCCTTCATCTTGTTGAAGCGCGGGAAGTTCATCAGCATCGCGAAGCTGGCGAACAGTTGCAGCCCCTCGGTGAAGCCGCCGAACATCGCCAGCGTCTTGGCGATGTCCTCGTCGCTGTCGACGCCGAACTGCTGCAGGTAATCGTGCTTGTCCTTCATCTCGCTATATTCGAGGAAGGCGCCGTACTCGCTCTCGGGCATGCCGATCGTGTCGAGCAGGTGGCTGTACGCGGCGATGTGCACCGTCTCCATGTTGGAGAAGGCGGCGAGCATCATCTTGATCTCGGTCGGCTTGAAGATGCGGCCGTATTTCTCGTGATAGCAATCCTGCACCTCGACATCGGCCTGGGTGAAGAAGCGGAAGATCTGGGTGAGCAGGTTGCGCTCGTGGTCGGACAGCTTCTGCGCCCAGTCGCGGCAATCCTCGCCGAGCGGCACTTCCTCCGGCATCCAGTGGATCTGCTGCTGGCGCTTCCAGAAATCGAACGCCCAGGGGTATTCGAACGGCTTGTACTGCTTGCGGGCTTCGGTGAGGGACATGGGGGTTACTCCTGAAACTAGAAGGCGATCGGGGTGATGTTCTTGACCGGGCCGAACAGGCCGAAGGTCAGGGCAGCGGCGAGCAGCCACATCAAGGGTGCGGCGATCAACATGATGCGCGCAAAACGACGCGCGGCGACCGGGTCGATCGCGCTGGATTTGGGCGGAGCGCCGACTTCGTTCCGGGACCGGGCGGCCAGTGGCGAAAACCGCAGCGCCACGACGATGTCGCCGACGCAGATCGGCGTGACGATACCGAGCAGGAGACGGCCGTCCGTCACGCCGCCACGCTCCAGCGCCACATCGCGGTCGCGCTCATCGCCAGCACGACGCCGAGCGACAGTGCCATGATGCCGACCATGCGGTACGCATAGACCTTGCGCTCGCTCGCCTCGCGCACCAGCCCGAGCAGCAGCACCCCGCCGATGCCGGCGAACAGCGCGGCGACGGCATACATGATGAGGATGGAATAACTCATGCGACCAACTCCTCGCTTGTGCGTTCACCGCGAGCAGCAACAACGCAGGAGTTGGACAAATGGTCGACGCATCGCAGATTCAGGAACATGCCGAAGTCATCGGCGCGGACGGCGTGCATGTCGGCACCGTCGACCATGTCGAGGGCGGCCGCATCAAGCTGACCAGGAAGGACAGCGGCCCGCAAGTCGTCGAGGGCACGGGCGCGCATGAAGGGCACCATCATTACATCTCGCTCGGCCTGGTCGCCGATGTCGAGGGCGACACGGTCCGGCTCAGCGCCAATGCCGACGTCGCGGTGACGTTCGAGGAAGAGGCGTAACATCTTCTTTCCCTCTCCCTTTGGGAGAGGGAGGGAGGAGCGAAGCGACGGAAGGGTGAGGACAGGGCGGGTCATTCCGCGCTGCCCTTTTTCTTGGCAATGTCCCCACCCTTCCCACTCGGCTGCGCCGAGCGGGCCTCTTCCCTCTCCCAGAAGGAGAGAGATTGATGCGATGACACCGTCTAGATTTTGCATCACGTCGTCGTTCCAGAAACGTAGCACGCTATAGCCTTCGCTTTCGATGAAGTGCGTGCGGGTAATGTCGTAGCCCGCCGTTTCGGTATGCATATCGCCGTCGATCTCGATCACCAGCTTTGCCGAAAACACAGAATGTCGGCATAGCATGGACCCACCGGAGCCCGATGACGCCACTTCAACGACGGAAAGGCTTCTCGCAACGCACGCAACAACCGACGCTCAGGCTCGGATGCTTCACGGCGGAGTTGCCGAGCGCGCGAAACGGTGCCGGAGGGCTGGTTCTCGTATAGTCGCATCACCCTCACCCTTCCGGCGCTTTGCGCCTCCCTCTCCCAAAGGGAGCGGGAATTAAGCTACTGGCACGCCAGGCATTCGTCGTAGTCGCGGCTTTCCACTTCGAACCTGGGCGCGTCGATCGTGTTGTCGGCCTCGACCCCGCCGGCGAAACCGGCGCGCTGGATCGATTTGGAGCGGAGGTAATATAGCGACTTGATGCCCAGCTCCCACGCGCGGAAATGCAGCATCAGCAAGTCCCATTTCTCGACATCGGCCGGGATGAACAGGTTGAGGCTGGTCGACTGGTCGACATAGGGCGTGCGGTCGGCCTGGAGTTCGAGCAGCCAGCGCTGGTCGATCTCGAAGCTGGTCTTGAAGCAGTCCTTCTCCTCCTGCGTCAGGAAATCGAGATGCTGGACCGAGCCGCCCTGCTCCAGGATCGAGTTCCACACCGCGTCGCTGCTTTTCGATTTCTCGACCAGCAGTTTTTCCAGATAGGGGTTCTTGATCGAAAAGCTGCCCGACAGCGTCTTGTGGGTATAGATGTTGGCCGGGATCGGCTCGATGCACGCGCTGGTGCCGCCGCAGATGATGCTGATGCTCGCGGTCGGGGCGATCGCCATCTTGCACGAAAAGCGCTCCATCACGCCCATGTCGGCGGCGTCGGGGCAGGGGCCGCGCTCCATCGCCAGATGCATCGACGCTTCGTCGACCTGGCCCTTGATGTGCTTGAACATCCTGAGGTTCCACGACTTGGCCATCGCGCCCTCGAACGCGAGACCGCGCGCTTGCAGGAAGGAATGGAAGCCCATCACGCCCAGGCCGACCGAGCGCTCGCGCATCGCCGAATAGGCGGCGCGCTCCATGCCCGGCTCGGCGCGGTCGATATAATCCTGCAACACATTGTCGAGGAACCGCATCACGTCCTCGATGAAGCCCTTCTCGTCCTTCCACTCGTCCCACGTCTCGAGGTTGAGGGACGACAGGCAGCATACCGCGGTGCGATCGTTGCCGAGGTGATCCTTGCCGGTCGGCAGCGTGATCTCGCTGCACAGATTGGAGGTCGATACCTTCAACCCCAGGTCGCGGTGATGCTTGGGCATGCCCTTGTTCACATGATCGGCGAAGATGATGTACGGCTCGCCGGTGGCGAGACGCGTCTCGACCAGTTTCTGGAACAGGCCGCGGGCATCGACCTTCGCGCGCGCGGAACCGTCCTTGGGGCTGGTCAGCGTCCATTCGCCCCCCGCGCGGACGCACTCCATGAAGGCGTCGGTCAGCAGCACGCCGTGATGCAGGTTGAGCGCCTTGCGGTTGAAATCGCCCGACGGTTTGCGGATTTCGAGGAATTCCTCGATCTCGGGGTGCGAGATGTCGAGATACACCGCCGCCGAGCCGCGCCGCAGCGACCCTTGCGAGATCGCCAGCGTCAGCGAATCCATCACGCGCACGAACGGGATGATGCCGCTGGTCTTGCCGTTGAGCCCGACCGGCTCGCCGATGCCGCGGACATTGCCCCAATAGGTGCCGATGCCGCCGCCGCGCGA
>CAXTJX010000035.1:0-25688 GCA_964244765.1 uncultured Sphingomonas sp.
CGAACACCGCCTCGAACATCTCCACGGTCAGGCGCCGCGTGTTCTGATTGTAGCGCGAACAGTGATAGCTGTCGATCAGGATGCGGCCGTCGGGCATGCGGTGTTCCGCGAGGTGGCCGAACGTGCATTTGGGCAGCTTGCCGCCGAGCACCTTGACCGCCGATTGATGCGCGATCTGGCCGAGCGCCACGAAGATGCGCGCCTTGGGCAGCACGCCGATCTGCCCCTCCAGGAACGGGCGGCAAGTGTGGATTTCCTCCGGCGTCGGCTTGTTCTGCGGTGGCAGGCATTTCACCGCGTTGACGATGATCGCGCCGTGCAGCGCGAGGGTATCGTCGGGGCGGCCGTCATAACTGCCGCTGGCGAGACCGTATCTGCCGAGCGTGTCGAACAGCAATTGCCCGGAGAAATCGCCGGTGAACGGCCGCCCGGTGCGGTTGGCGCCGTGCTTGCCCGGCGCCAGGCCGACGATGCCGAGCCACGCCTCAGGGTCGCCGAAGGCGTTGACCGGCGCGTTCCACCAGTCGGGATGGTCGGCGCGCAAGTCGTTGCGGAACGCGACGAGGCGCGGGCAGCGCGGGCAATCGCGCGGCGGTTCGGTCTCCGCGATCGGGCTGGGTGCGAAATACATTGCGATGCGATAGGCGTGTTCGGGTGCAGACCTCAACCTATGTGATCGGCGTGGGATCGAACCGGCGCGGCCGTCATGGCGGTCCGCAGGCCGAGGTATGCGCGGCGATCGCGGCGCTGGGCGATACGGTCGCGGCGTCGCCGGTGGTGTCGAGCGCGCCGCTCGGCCCGTCGATCCGGCGCTTCGCCAACGCGGTCGTGCTGGTCGCGAGCGAGGACGCGCCGCCGGCGATGCTCGCGCGGTTGAAGGCGATCGAGCGGGCGTTCGGGCGGCGGCGGGGGCGGCGCTGGGGCGCGCGGGTGATCGATCTCGATATCGTGTTGTGGTCGGGCGGGGCATGGCGGTCGCCCGGGCTGACGGTGCCGCACAGTGCGTTTCGCGAGCGCGATTTCGTGCTCGCGCCGTTGCTGGCGGTCGCGCCCGGCTGGCGCGATCCGCTGACGCGGCTGACCGTGCGGCAGCTTCGCGCAAGGTTGACCGCACGCAGGCCCGCTCCTAACGCGGCGCTTGCGTGGGCTCGTAGCTCAGTCGGTAGAGCAACGGACTTTTAATCTGTAGGTCCCGGGTTCGAATCCCGGCGAGCCCACCATCGCGCCGGGCAAGCGATAGCGACGCTATCGCGCGCCTCCAGGCACGATCGGCCGGCGGCGCTACCGCGCCGTCCGACGGCACGGCTCCGCCGGGCCGCGCAACCCAGGGTGCCCCGCTTATGCCGCCCGTCGCCCCCGCCCTTCGTCATCCGCCCTGGCCCGTCATCGCCGTCGCCACCGCGGCTGCCGCGGGGGTCCTGCTGCTGTCGCTCGGCTGGCTGCTCGATCGCGGGGTGCAGTTCCGCTTCGACCGCGCGATCCTGTTATGGGCGCGCGGCGGCGTCGCGCACGGCGTGCCGCCGGCCCCGGCCTGGTTCACGCAAGCCATGCTCGACGTGACCGCGCTGGGCGGGGTGACGGTGCTGGTGCTCGTCACCGCGCTCGCCGCCGGGTTTCTCGTCGCGCTGCGGCACTGGCTGACGCTGGCGCTGATACTGGGCGGGACGATCAGCGGGACGCTGCTGGTCACGCTGGTCAAGGCGCTGGTCGGGCGGACGCGGCCCACCGTCACCGATCATCTCGTCCATGTCTATGACGCGAGCTTCCCCAGCGGCCACGCCGCGAACGGCGCGTGCGTCTACCTCACGCTGGCGCTGCTGCTGTTGCAGATCACCGAGCGGCGCGCGGTCCGGCGCTACATCCTGTCGGCGACCGCGCTGCTGGTCGTCGCGATCGGGTGCAGCCGCCTCTATCTCGGCGTGCACTGGCCGAGCGACGTGCTGGCGGGGTGGACTTTCGGCGCGTTGTGGGCGGTGGCGTGGTGGGCGCTCGGCGCCGCCATCCGCAGGCGAGTCGCGGGCGCGACCCCGGCGCGCTGAGGCGTCCGTCCCTGTTCCCGCAGGCTGGCCGGGGGCACCGCCGCGCCGCCGATCGTCAAGGGCGGCGGGCGGATCGGCAAGACGATGCGGCGGCCCCTGGCGACGTGGCGCGGCCGGTCAGGCCGCGAACGCCTCCGCGCTGACCGAATAGAGCACGTCCGCCGTGGCGGTCGCCGCCGCCTCGAGGCCCAGCGCTTCCGGCACGATCTGCGCGACGTAGAAGGCGCAGGCGGCGCGCTTCATCGTCGCGAAATCGTCCTCCCCAATGGCGAGCCGCCCCGAGCGTTCCATCAGCCAGCCGCACGTCGCGACCGACAGCATCGTCAGGAACGGATAGCTCGCCGCCAGCCTGTCGTCGGCATCGCGCCCCGCCATGCCGCGCCCGACCGCGTCGCACGCGTCGATCAGCGCGATCAGCCCGGCATCCTGCGACTCGGCGCGCATGTCGGCGATGAGTTGCGCGAACACGCCGCCATTCGCCATGCCCAGCTTGCGCCCGACCAGATCGGCGGCCTGGATGCCGTTGGTGCCCTCGTAGATCGGCGTGATGCGGGCATCGCGGAAGAACTGCGCCGCGCCGGTCTCCTCGATATAGCCCATGCCGCCATGCACCTGGATGCCGAGGCTGGCGACTTCGTTGCCGAGGTCGGTGCCGTGCGCCTTGGCCAGCGGGGTGAGGATCTCCAGCCGCTCCTGCGCGCCGGCCTCGCCCAGCGTCGCGCGGTCGACTTGCGCCGCCGCGTAATAGACCAGCGCGCGCGCGGCTTGCGTCTGCGCCTTCATGCGCAGCAGCATGCGGCGCACGTCGGGATGCTCGACGATCCTGACCGGCACCTTGTCCGGCGAGCCCGCGCGCGGCGATTGCACGCGGTCCAGCGCATAGCCGACCGCCGCCTGCGTCGCCGCTTCCGCCACCTGCACGCCCTGCAAGCCGACATTGAGCCGCGCATTGTTCATCATCGTGAACATCGCGCGGATGCCGCCATATTCGCCGCCGATCAGCTCGCCGATGCAATCGTCCTGGTCGCCGAAGCTCAGCACGCAGGTGGGCGAGGCGTGCAGCCCCATCTTGTGTTCGATCGAGACGACCCGCACGTCGTTGGGCTCGCCCGGATTGCCGGCGGCATCGAGCCGGTATTTCGGCACGAGGAACAGCGAGATGCCCTTGGTCCCCGGCGGTGCATCGGGGGTGCGCGCGAGCACGAGGTGGACGATGTTGGGCGCCATGTCGTGGTCGCCGAACGAGATGTAGATCTTGGTGCCCGTGATGCTCCACTTGCCCCCGCCGCGCGGCGTTGCGGTGGTGCGGAGCGCCCCGACGTCGGAGCCCGCCTGCGGCTCGGTCAGGTTCATCGTGCCGGTCCAGGCGCCGGTGGCGAGATGCGGCAGGTACAGCGCCTGCTGCTCGGGCGAGCCGTGATGCGCCAGCGCCTCGATCGCGCCGACCGTCAGCGTCGGCGCGAGCGCGAAGCCCATGTTCGCCGCGCCGAGCGTGTCGAGCACCGCGGTCTGGATCGCGAACGGCAGGCCCTGCCCGCCGAATGCCTCGGGCACGCCGATCGTGCCCCAGCCGCCCTCGACATAGTCGCGATACGCCTGTTTGAACCCCTCGGGCATGACGACGCCGTCGGGCGTCCATCTGGCCCCGACCGTGTCGCCGGTGCGCCGCAGCGGCGCCCATTCGCCCGCCGCGAGCTGCCCCACGCCCTCCAGCACCGCATCCACCACATCGTCGCTGGCGGCGGCGAAGCGCTCGCTCGCGGCAAGCGCGGCGATCCCTACCACATGGTCGAGCACGAAGCGCTGGTCGGCGGTAGCGGGGGTGAACATGCGGCATCCTCTTATCGGTACGCGTTTGCGCGGCTATAGCCGCCCGCGATGACTGGTCAAAATCTCCCGCGCGTCATGCCCTACGGCGCGGACGGCATCGCCGAGGCGGCACGGCTGATCGCCGGCGGACAGCCGGTCGCGGTGCCGACCGAAACGGTCTACGGCCTCGCCGCCGACGCGACCGATCCCGCCGCCGTCGCGCGCATCTACCAGGCCAAGGGCCGGCCGCGCTTCAACCCGCTGATCGTCCATGTGTCCGATCTGGCGGCGGCGCGGGCGATCGCCGCGTTCGACGCGGATGCGCTGGTGCTGGCGGCGGCGTTCTGGCCGGGGCCGCTGACGCTGGTGCTGCCGTTGCGCGCCGGTTCGGGCATCGCCGCGCTGGTCACGGCGGGGCTGGCGACGGTGGCGATCCGCGTGCCGGCGCACCGCGCCATGCGGGCGCTGCTCGCGGCGACCGGCAAGCCGCTCGCCGCGCCGTCCGCCAATGCCAGCGGCGGCATCAGTCCCACGCGGGCGGCGCATGTCGTGGCGAGTCTGGGCGGGCGGGTCGCCTTGGTGATCGATGACGGGCCGACCGCGGCGGGGCTGGAGTCGACGATCGTTCACAGGCGTGCGGTGCTGCGGCCGGGGCCGATCACGGCGGATCGGATTTCTACCGTGTTATCCCGCGAAAGCGGGAGTCCAGATTTATCGAATGCACCGCCCGCAATCGTGGACGCCCGCCTTCGCGGGAGAACGGAAGTGACGGCGCCCGGCCAGCTCGACAGCCACTATGCTCCCGACAAGCCGCTCCGCCTGAGCGCGCTTGCCGCCGCTGCCGGGGAATATCTCATCGGATTCGGCGACATCGCAGGGGACGCCACCCTATCCCCCACCGCCGACCTGACCGAAGCCGCCGCAAACCTGTTCGACGCGCTCCACCAAGCGGACGCGTCGGCCGCCGCCGGCATTGCCGTTGCGCCGATCCCCGGCACCGGCATCGGCGTTGCGATCAACGACCGGCTGCGGCGCGCGGCTCACCGCGAATAGGTACAAGAAGAAGGTGGTCCACGCGAAGATCGCGAAGGAAGAAATACGCGGAGGGCGCGAAGAAGATGGAATGGCCGCCGCGCCGCGGCTCCTTCGCAACCTTCGCGTGAACCCTCTTCTCCTACGCCGCCACGCCCTTCGACCGCGCCGCGAAGCTCTTGCGCAGTTTCGCCAGCTTGGGCGGGATCACCGCGAGGCAGTACGGGTTGCCCCGCCCCCCGCTCGCCCAATAATCCTGGTGATAATCCTCCGCCGGATACCACTCAGCGAGCGGTTCGATCGTCGTCACGATGGGCGCGGGCCAGTCGGCCGCCGCGCGCGCGATCGCGGCCTTCGCGTCCGCCGTCTGGCCCGCATCGTGCGGAAAGATCGCCGAGCGATATTGCGTGCCGACGTCATTGCCCTGCCGGTTGCGCTGGGTCGGGTCGTGCGTCGCGAGGAACATGTCGAGGATATCGCCATACGACACCTGGTCGGCGTCGTACGTCACGCGGATCGCCTCGGCATGGCCGGTGTCGCCGCCGCACACCTGCTTGTAGGTCGGGTTGGGCACGGTGCCGCCGATATAGCCGCTCTCGACGCGCTCCACCCCGATCACGTCCTTGAACACCGCCTCGGTGCACCAGAAGCATCCGCCCGCCAGTGTCGCGACTTCGCTTGCCATCGTTCGCTCCTTGTTTAGGTCTGGGAGATAGGAACGCGGCGACACGACGATAAGGGGCAGGACGGATGGACGGCAGTGTCTTGGTGACGGGCGGCGCGGGCTATATCGGCAGCCATGCGGTGCTGGCGCTGCTCGATGGCGGGCACCGCGTCGTGGTGCTCGACAATCTGTCGACCGGGTTCGACTGGCTGGTCGACCCCCGCGCGACGCTGGTGACGGGCGAGATCGAGGACGAGACGCTGGTCCGCGCCACGCTGCGCGAGCAGGAGGTTCGCGCGGTGATGCATTTCGCCGGATCGATCATCGTGCCCGAATCGGTGAGCGATCCGCTCAAATATTACCGCAACAACACGGTCGCGAGCCGGTCGCTGCTCGAAAGCGCGGTGCTGTCGGGGGTCAGGCACTTCATCTTCTCCTCGACCGCCGCGACCTACGGCACACCCGAAAAGGTGCCGGTGGCGGAGGGCGACCCGACCGTGCCGATCAATCCCTACGGCAGCTCCAAGCTGATGACCGAGGCGATGCTGCGCGACGTGGCGGCGGCGCACCCGATCAACTATGCCGCCTTGCGCTATTTCAACGTGGCCGGCGCCGATCCGCACCAGCGCACCGGGCAATCGACCGTCGGCGCGACGCACCTCATCAAGATCGCGGTCGAGGCGGCGTTGGGCAAGCGTGCCACGGTCGGCGTCTACGGCACCGATTACGACACGCCCGACGGCACCGGCGTGCGCGACTATATCCATGTCAGCGATCTGGCGGCGGCGCATGTCGCCGCGCTCGACCTGCTGGTCGCCGAGCCGACGCGGAGCCATACCCTCAATGCCGGCTATGGCCGCGGCTTCTCCGTGCTCGAAGTGCTCGACGCGGTCGACCGGGTGACCAACATCAAGCTCGACCGCGTGATCGAGGGGCGCCGCGCGGGCGATGCGGGCGAACTGATCGCCGACAATCGCGCGATCCTGGCGGCGCTCGACTGGACGCCGCAGCGCGCCGATCTCGACACGATCGTGCGCGACGCGCTGGCGTGGGAGCGCAAATTAGGGGAGCGGCAGGGCTGAGCCCGGCCGTCAGGCGCGTTCGCGTTCGAGCAGATCGGCCCTGTCGAGCCCGAGCAGGTCGATATGCGCGGCGATGCGCGGCCAGCTCGTCTCGATGAAATGCGCGCGTTCGGCGGCGCGCAGTCTTTCGGCGGCGCCCGGCAGCACGAACATGCCGACGCCGCGCCGCACCTCGACATAGCCGTCGTCCTGGAAACGCTGATAGGCCTTGGCCACGGTCAGCGGGTTGGCACCATGTTCGGCGGCGAGCGCGCGGACCGAGGGAAGCTGGTCGCCCGCACGGAAATCGCCGCGCAGGATCGCCGCGGAGATCGTCGCGCGCAGCCTGATATAGACCGGGCTGTCGTCGCTGTTAAGGGCTGTCATGCTGCTATAATACAGCACTTGGCGATCGAGTCCAGCCCGTCATCCCGCCCAGGTTGAAACGATCGTGCCGAAGTCGGGCCGCGGACGTTCGTCAAGTTGCCGGGACGGTGTTCCCAGGAACAGGAAGCCGGCGATCCGTTCCGGCGCCGCGCCGAACGCGTCGCGCACCGCGTCGGCATAGCTCGGCCAGCCGGTCAGCCAGCCGCCGGCGAAGCCCAGCGCATGCGCCGCGTGCAGCAGGTTCATGCACGCCGCGCCGGCCGACAGTTCCTGTTCCCACAGCGGAATGTGGCTGGCGGTGCGCGGCGCGGACAGCACGACGACCAGCGCTGGCGCCTGATGCGCGAATTGCGCGAGCGCGGCGATCTCGCTCGCCGCCGCGTGCGGGCGCTCGGCGCGATAGGCATCGGTGATGATCGTGGCGAGCGCATCGCGCCGGTCCGCGCCGACGATCACGAAGCGCCACGGCGCGATCTTGCCGTGATCGGGCGTGCGCGCGGCGATCCGCAGGATCGTGTCGAGCTGCGCCGCATCCGGGCCGGGCGCGACGAGATCGCGCGGCTTGCCCGAGCGGCGCGTGGCGAGCAGGGCGAGCGGGGAGGAGGTGTCGTTGAACATCGCCGCCCTGTAGCGCGAAGCCGCGCCCCGTAACAACGCGATTTGCCAAGTCGGGTTTCGCCGTTAGGTTGCGCGGCAGCGTGATCGGCGGGACGTCCGGCATCTGTACCAGGGGGTAGCGGCAGTGGGTTTCAAGAACGTCGCGCTGTGGAACGAAGGCGACTGGATCGGCGCGATCGCCGCCCTCGCTTTGTTCGCCGTGCTCGCCTTCGGGCTGTCGCTCGGCGCCCGCAAGTCGGCGGAGGTGGTCGGTCATCCCAGGGGCTTGTTCGTTCTCTTCTACGCCGAGATGTGGGAGCGTTTCTCTTATTACGGCATGCGCGCGCTGCTCATTCTCTATCTCACCAGATTCTGGCTCTATGGCGACGGCAAGGCGAACCTGATCTACGGCGCCTATACCTCGCTCGTGTACATCACGCCGGTGCTCGGCGGCTATCTCGCCGATCGCTACCTCGGGCAGCGCAAGGCGGTGTTCTACGGCGGCGTGCTGCTGGCGATCGGCCATGGTTTCATGGCGGTCGAGGGCATGCACGGCATCACCGACGCAGCGACCAAGCAAGCCGATCCGGCGATCAACGTCTTGTGGCTGGCGCTGGCGCTGATCATCGTCGGCTCGGGCTTCCTCAAGGCCAACATCTCGGTGATCGTCGGCCAGCTCTACCGCCTGACCGATGTGCGCCGCGACGGCGCCTACACGATCTTCTACATGGGCGTGAACACCGGCGCGGCACTCGGCACGATCCTGGTCGGCTATCTCGGCGAGACGGTGGGCTGGGCCTATGGCTTCGGGCTGGCCGGCATCGGCATGGTGCTCGGCCTCGTCATCTTCGCGCTCGGCAAGGGCACGCTGCTGGGCAAGGGCGAACCGCCGGCGGCGCTTTCGCGGACCAGGGAATGGACGCTGTACGCCGTCGGCCTCGCCGCCGTGGTGGTGATCTGGGCCTTGGTACAGTATCAGAACGCCATCGGTGGCTTGCTGGTCGCCGCCGGCATCGCGATGCTGGGCTATACCTTGTACGAAGCGTTCAAGCTGCCGAAGGAACCGCGCGAACGGATGTTCGCGATCCTGTTCCTGATCGCGCTCAATCCGGTGTTCTGGGGCGTGTACGAGCAGGGCGGCGGGTCGCTCAACCTCTATACCGACAAGTTCGTCGATCGCGCCGGCGTGCCGACCAGCCTGTTCCAGTCGATCAACCCGATCTACATCGTGCTGCTCGGCCCGCTCTTCGCCTGGCTGTGGACGACGCTCGCGAAGAAGGGCGTCGAACCGTCGGCACCCGCCAAGTTCGCGCTCGCGCTGGTGCAGGTCGGGCTCGGCTTCGTCGTTTTCGTGCTGCTGGCGCATGGCGGCTCGACCGCGGCGACACCGGTGCTGGCGGTGTTCCTGATCTACCTGCTGCACACCACCGGCGAGCTTTGCCTGTCGCCTGTCGGCCTGTCGGCGATGAACCGGCTCGCCCCGCTCCATCTCGCCAGCTTCATCATGGGTGCGTGGTTCTACATGACCGCGGTCGGCAATTTCGTCGCCGGCAAGATCGGCGAGGCGACCGGCGGCGAGAGCGGCGCCATGACGCAGGACGGCACGCTCGCCATCTACTGGAAGATCGGCTTGATCGCGATCGTGATCGGGGTGGTCGTGCTGGCGCTGTCGCCGCTCGTCAAGCGCTGGATGCATCTCGATACGCTGGAGGATCGCGACGATCCGGCCGGGCCGCGGGCGGCGGGCCTGTCATCGGCGCCGGGCGTGACATGAGGGCAGACGGATGAACGGGACGAACATGGTGATCGCCGCGGCGGCGGCGTTCGTGGGGACGCATTTCCTGCTGTCGCATCCGCTCCGCGCACCCATCGTCAAGGCGATCGGGCCGGGCGGTTTCCTGGGGCTGTATTCGCTGGTCGCCTTCGCCACGCTCGGCTGGCTCGCTTTGGCCTATCGCGCCGCGCCCGTCACCGCGCCGTTATGGGTGGTAGGCGAGGGTATCTGGGGGCCGGTGACGCTGGTCATGCTGGTGGCGAGCGTGCTGCTGCTGGGCTCGCTGATCGGCAATCCCGCTTTTCCCGGCGTGCCGCGTGACAGCACACCCGATGCCGCGCGGGGCGTGTTCGCCGTCACGCGGCACCCGATGCTGTGGGCGTTCGCGTTGTGGGGGCTGTGCCACATCGCGGTCTATCCGGTCGCGGCGAACATCGCGGTCGCGCTGGCGATCGTCATGCTGTCGCTGGTCGGTGCCGCCTTGCAGGACCGCAAGAAGGAAAAGCTGCACGGCGCGGCGTGGCGCGCGTGGGAGGCGAAGACGAGCTACTGGCCGTTCGCCGCCATCGCGCAAGGTCGTGCCGGGTTCGGCGGCTTTCGCCCGCATGACATCGCGGGCGGCGTCGTGATCTGGCTCGCCGCGACGTGGGCGCACCTTCCGCTGGCCGGCGTCGCGGCGGGCGTCTGGCGCTGGATCTATGGCTAGGCCGCCGGTTCCGCCACGCCGCCGTCCGCGCGCGCGACGCTCACCGTCACCGCCACGTCCATCGTCACGTTGCCGACGGTGCGGAACAGGTCGGGCACCGTCTCGACCGCGACGAGCAGGCCGAGCGCCTCGATCGGCACGCCCATCGCCACCGCGACCGGCGCGACCGAGGCGAAGAAGCTGATCGTGCCGGGCAGGCTGACCGACCCCATCGTCGTGATCGCCGCCGTCGCGACGCCCGCCGCGAGTTGCCCCGGCCCTATGGTCATGCCGAGGAAATGCGCGACGTACAGCGCGACCGCCAGGTTCATCGCCGGGCTGGTCGCGCGGAAGATCGCGACGGCGACCGGCAGCGTGATGCCCGCCTCGGTCTCGGCGACGCCCAGCGCCGCGCTCGCCTTGAGCATCGCCGGCAGCGAGGCGAGCGAGGATTGCGTGCTGATCGCCACCGCCTGGGCCGGCGCGACCGCGCGGGCGAAGCGCGGCAACCCGACGCGCCCGCCGATCGCCGCGACCGGATAGGCCGCCAGCAGCACCAGGAAGCCGATCGCCGAGACCGTGACGATATAATGCGCCAGCGCGCCGAACGCCGCCGCCCCGGTCCGCGCGCCGACACCGTAGGCTAGCGCGAAGATGCCGATCGGCGCGAGCTTCAGCACCCAGCCGATGATCACCAGCATCGTCTCGACGATCGCGTGGAAGAAGCCGGTGAGCAGCGCGCGCGGCTCGGGCGGCAGACGCGTGATCGCGAAGGCGAAGGTCAGCGCGAACACCGTCAGCGGCAGGAACGCGTCCGCCGCCGCGGCGCTCACTACGTTGGGCGGCACCACCGTCTCGAAGAACGCGCTCATCCCCGGCACGGTGCCGGTCGCCGGCGGCGCGGCGCTGAGCGCGGCGCGCAAGGCCTGCGCCCAGGCGGCGGGCAGCGGCCACAGGTCGAGCAACAGCGGCACGATCAGCGCCGAGGCGATCGTCCCGGCCCACAGGATCGCCACGAACATCATCACCGACCGCCCCGCGATCCGCCCGGCGCGCGCGGCATCGGCGGTCGCGCCGACGCCCGTCACCAGCAGGCCGATAATCAGCGGGACGATCACCATCTGCAACCCGTGCAGCCACGCCGAGCCGATCGGCAGCGTCACCCTGGTCGCCGCGACCGCCCAGGCCGGCGAGAGGGAAGCGGCGGAAATTCCGACGACCAGCCCAAGCACCAGGGCAAGCAGAATTCGGGTGGCTTGCGGCATGCTGGTCCTTCGCTATGGCGGAGCGGGTGGCGGTCCCGCCGTAGCGACTAGGAAACGGGTGCGATGGCAAGGAAATATTTCGGCACCGACGGGATTCGCGGGCTCACCAACAAGACCCCGATGACGGCGGCGACGGCGATGAAGGTCGGCATGGCGGCGGGCGCGCATTTCCTGCGCGGCGACCACAAGCACCGCGTGGTGATCGGCAAGGATACGCGCCTGTCGGGCTATATGCTCGAATCGGCGATGGTCGCGGGCTTCACCAGCGTCGGCATGGACGTGGTGCTGCTCGGCCCGATGCCGACGCCGGCGGTGGCGATGCTGACGCAATCGATGCGCGCCGATCTCGGCGTGATGATCTCGGCCAGCCACAACCCCTATGCCGACAACGGCATCAAGCTGTTCGGGCCGGACGGCTACAAGCTCTCCGACGACGACGAAGCCGCGATCGAGGCGCTGATCGACGGCGACATCGCGCTCAGCCCCGCGCCCGAGATCGGCCGCGCGCGGCGCGTCGACGATGCGCAGGGGCGCTACATCCATTTCGCCAAATCGACCTTCCCGGAGGATCTGCGGCTCGACGGCCTGCGCATCGTGGTCGATTGCGCCAACGGTGCCGCCTACCGCGTCGCCCCCACCGCTTTGTGGGAACTGGGGGCAGACGTGGTCGCGATCGGCGTCACGCCCAACGGCAAGAACATCAACGACGGCGTCGGCTCGACCGCGCCCGGCACGCTGTGCGAGACGGTGGTGGCCTCGGGCGCGCAGCTCGGCATCGCGCTCGACGGCGATGCCGACCGGCTGATCGTGGTCGACGAGCTCGGCCATGTCGTCGACGGCGACCAGTTGATGGCGACCATCGCCAGCGGCTGGGCGCGCAGCGGGCGCTTGAGGAATGGCGGGCTGGTCGCGACCGTCATGTCCAACCTCGGGCTGGAGCGGCATCTGTCGGCACAGGGCATCGGGATGATGCGCACCAGCGTCGGCGACCGCCATGTGCTCGAGGCGATGCGCGCGCAGGGCTATAATGTCGGCGGCGAGCAGTCCGGCCACATCATCCTGTCGGACTATGCGACGACCGGCGACGGGCTGGTCGCGGCGTTGCAGATCCTCGCCGAACTGGTGTGGGCGCGCGCGCCGGCGAGCGACTTGCTCCACCGTTTCGAACCCCTGCCGCAATTGCTCAGGAACGTGCGCTTCGCCGGCGGCCAGCCGCTGGAAGCGGAGGCGGTGAAGGCGGTGATCGCCGCGGCCGAGGACGAGCTGAAGGGCAGGGGCCGCCTCGTCATTCGCCCCTCCGGCACCGAACCGGTGATCCGCGTGATGGCCGAGGGCGACGACCCCGCCCAGGTCGAGGCGGTGGTCGACCGCATCTGCGACGCGGTCAAGGTGGCGGCGGGGTAGCCTCCTTGCTCCCCTCCCGCTTGCGGGAGGGGCCGGGGGAGGGCATTGCACAGCGGGTCGGCCTTCGTGGCCTGCCCTTCCCCGACCCCTCCCGCAAGCGGGAGGGGAGAGAGTAAGACGATGCTTGAAATGCGCCCCGATTGCGAAACATGCGGCACCGATCTCCCCGCCGACGAGGCCGGCGCGTTCATCTGCTCGTTCGAATGCACCTTCTGCGCCGAGTGCGCCGAGAAGCTCGACGATCGCTGCCCCAACTGCGCGGGTGAATTGATGGACCGCCCGGCGCGCGTGGACGACGCGCTGACGCGCCATCCCGCCAGCACCGTCCGCCGCTTCGGCCAGGCCGCGCGCCAGTGACGGGTCGCGCTGTCCTACACCCCTCGATCCGTGCCAGGCCGACCACCGTCATGCGCCGTGTCTTCGTCTTGTCCGACGATGTCTGCTGCTTTCTTCCGCCTCTGTCGGAAACGGCGCAAGACAGCCGTTTTTGCCCTAACCTTAGCCTGACCTTCCGCCGGGATCGGCAATAGTGACGCCGCGCATCCTCATCGTCGCCGGTTCCGATTCGGGCGGCGGCGCGGGCATCCAGGCCGATATCAAGACGGTGACGATGCTCGGCGGCCACGCGATGACCGCGATCACCGCGATCACCGCGCAGAACACGCTGGGGGTGCAGGCGGTGATGCCGGTGCCGGCCGAGCTGGTGATCGCGCAGATCACGTCGTGCGTTTCCGACATCGGCGTGGACGCGGTGAAGATCGGCATGCTCGGCTCGGCGGCGACCGCGCAGGCGGTGGCCGATGTGCTGGAGCGCCTCGACGTGCCGATCGTGTTCGATCCCGTCATGGTCGCGACCAGCGGCGACGTGCTGGCGGACGCGGCGACGATCGCGGCGTTCGAGCGGCTGATGCGGATCGCGACCGTGACGACGCCGAATTTGCCGGAACTGGCGGCGCTGTCTTGCTCCCTCGCCCCCGTTCGTGCCGAGCTTGCCGAACCACCGCTCTTGCCCGCGCCCGCGACAGGCTCGGGACCGGATGACGGCATCGCGCTGGCGCGATCGATCGGACGGGCCGTGCTCGTCAAAGGCGGTCACGGCGCCGGCGACGAGATCGTCGACCGCCTGATCGGCCCCGATGGCGAGATCGCACGCTGGTCGTCGGCGCGGATCGCGACCATGTCGACTCACGGCACCGGCTGCACGCTCGCCTCCGCCATCGCGACCTTCCTGGGCGAAGGGCGCTCGCTCGAAGCGTCGGTCGCGCGCGCGCGCCAGTTCGTGCGGCTGGCCTTGCACGACGCACCGGGCCTTGGCGGCGGGCACGGGCCGATGGGGCACCAGGCGGTGCGGCTCGATCAGGGGCCGGATATGCGCCTCAACCACGTCACGCTGGGCATGGCCGCCGCGTCCACCGCTTTCTATACAGCGCTTGGCCTGAGACAGATCGTCGCGACCGACGACGGCCGTTACGCGCGATTCGAGGCCCCCGGCGGCGTGACGCTCTCGATCGAACAGGCCGCTCGTCCCACCGTCTTTTTCGAATGCGACGGCCTGGACGCCGACGTCGCGCGGTTGCAGAGCGTCGGCATGGACTTCGACCAGCTCCCGACCGAGCAGCCATGGGGCTGGCGCGAGGCTCGCCTGACCGATCCCGCCGGCAACGCCCTCTGCCTCTATCAGGCGGGCGAGAACCGCCGCTATCCCCCTTGGCGGCTCCCCGATGCCTAGTCTGCGCCACGAAAAGCGGTGCCTCGCCCCGGTCGCGGGCGTGGACGAGGCCGGGCGCGGGCCGCTTGCCGGGCCGGTGGTGGCCGCCGCCGTCATCCTCCCCGCGCGCGGCATCCCGCGCGGGATCGACGATTCGAAGAAGCTTCCCGCCGCCGAGCGCGCGCGGCTGCACGACCGGCTCCACGGCTGCGCGATCGTCGGCATCGGGATCGTCGAGGCGGACGAGATCGACACGCTCAACATCCATTGGGCGACGATGAAGGCGATGACGCTGGCGGTCGAGGCGCTTGAGCGCTGCCTCGGCGATAGCGTCGGCCATGTGCTGGTCGACGGCAACCGGCTCCCGAAATGGAGGTTCGCCGCCACCCCGATCGTCGGCGGCGACGCGGTCAGCCTGTCGATTGCCGCCGCCTCGATCGTCGCCAAGCACACCCGCGACACGCTCATGCTCGCCCATGCCGAGGCGCACCCGCATTATGGCTGGCACGCCAACAAGGGCTATGCCGCGCCCGATCATTTGCGGGCGCTCCGCGAACACGGCCCCTCGCCGCTCCACCGGCGCAGTTTCCGGCCCGTGGCGGAAGCTTTCGCGCGGGCCGAGTCCTTTTCGCCACACGCAACGGCTGGTGGCTGTGGATAAGCCGGGACTCAACATCTGGTCCGCTTCCCGAAATGTTCCGCTTCGTTAACGACTTGTCAGGCATTTTCGTTAACCAATGTTCGCTTGACGCACGGGCCGCCATCCGCAGGGTGCGCGGCATCGACGAGCGGGCGACGAGCGGGCAACGAGCGGGGGCGGTGACGATGGGGGTGTTGGAAAAGCTGCGCGCGGTCGCGACGGATGCGGAGGCACCGTTCGCCGACTTGCCGCTCGACACGATCATCCAGGGCGATTGCATCGCCGCGATGCGCGCGTTGCCCGCCAGGTCGGTCGACCTGATCTTCGCCGATCCGCCCTACAATCTGCAACTGGGCGGCGACCTGTCGCGGCCCGACGGCAGCCATGTCGACGCCGTGACCGACGATTGGGACAAATTCGACAGCCTTTCCGCCTATGACAAATTCACTCGCGAATGGCTGGTCGAGGCCAGGCGCGTCCTCAAGGACGATGGCGCGATCTGGGTGATCGGCAGCTATCACAACATCTTCAAGGTCGGCGCCGCGATCCAGGATCTCGGCTATTGGATCCTCAACGACATCGTGTGGCGCAAGGCCAATCCGATGCCCAATTTCAAGGGCACGCGCTTCACCAACGCGCACGAGACGCTGATCTGGGCGTCGACGGGCGAAAAGGCGCGCTACACCTTCAACTATCGCAGCATGAAGACGCTCAACGACGAACTGCAGATGCGCAGCGACTGGGAATTCCCGGTATGCGGCGGGCAGGAGCGGCTGAAGAAGGACGGCATCAAGGTCCATCCGACGCAGAAGCCCGAGGCGCTGATCTACCGCATCCTGCTCGCCTGCACCAAGCCCGGCGACGTGGTGCTCGATCCGTTCTTCGGCACCGGCACGACCGGGGCGGTGGCCAAACGGCTCGGACGGCGCTGGGTCGGGATCGAGCGCGAGCGCGTCTATATCGACGCGGCGGCGGAACGCATCGCCGCCGCGCTGCCGCTCGACGAATCCTCGCTCAAGACGATGCAAAGCCCCAAGGCCGCGCCGAAGGTCGCGTTCGGCGTGCTGGTCGAGACCGGCTATCTCACCGCCGGCCGCGTGCTGACCGACGCCAAGCGCCGCCACCGCGCGCTGGTGCGGGCGGACGGCAGCCTCGAAAGCGTGTGCGGCGCGACGGGCTCGATCCACAAGCTCGGTTCGACCGTTCAGGGCGTGCCGGCGTGCAACGGCTGGACCTTCTGGCATTACGAGACGTCCCAAGGGCTGAAGCCGATCGACGCGCTGCGGCAGGAATATCTGCTGGCGACGCAGGTTTAGGCGAACCTGCCTTCCCCGGCGCGGGCTAAGGCCCAGTCGCGCCGGTGTAGATCGTCGAGCGCCGCGCTAGAACATCGACCGGTCGCAACTGGGTCCCGGCCTGCGCCGGGGAAGGAAATCATATGAGCCGCCCCACCCTCCACCTCCGCCCGATCCAGTTCGTCGATACGCCGGTCGGGCGCGACGGCGCGGTCGCGCGGCTGGCGGGGGGGATGCTGTGGTTCTCGGCCTATGAGGTGATCGAAGGGGCCAGGCGGCGGACGGTCGCGATCGCCGATTTCGACCGCGCGCTTGGCGGCGACGACCGCGCCGCGCGGCTCCACGCCGCCGTCACCGGCGCGCGCGCGCCGCTGGTGCTTGGCGAGCGGACGTTGCGCTTCGACCAGCCGCTGGTCGCGGGTATCCTCAACGTGACGCCCGACAGCTTTTCCGATGGCGGCGCGCTGCACGACGATCCCGCCGCCGCGGCCGCCGCCGGGGTGGCGATGGCGGCGGCGGGCGCGGCGCTGGTGGATGTGGGCGGCGAATCGACGCGGCCGGGTGCTGCCCTGGTGTGGGAAGGCGACGAGGCCAAGCGCGTCGTGCCGGTGGTCGAGCGGCTCGCCCGGAGCGGCACGCTGGTGTCGATCGACACGCGCAAGGCGCTGGTGATGGAGGCGGCGCTGGCGGCGGGGGCAGCGATCGTCAACGACGTGTCGGCGCTGTCATGGGACGAGCGCGCGCTGGCGGCGGTGGCGAAGGCCGGCTGTCCGGTGGTGCTGATGCATTCGCCCGATCCGGCCAGGGGTCCGCACGGCGACGGGAACTATGGCGACGTCGTGCTCGACGTGTTCGACTGGCTGGAGGCGCGGATCGCTGCGGTGGTGGCGGGCGGCGTCGAGCTTGCGAAGATCATCGTCGATCCGGGCATCGGCTTCGGCAAGTCGCTGTCGGACAATCTCGCGCTCGTCAACGGACTGGCGCTGTTCCACGGCCTCGGCGTGCCGATCATGCTCGGCGCGAGCCGCAAGCGGATGATCGGCGCGCTGTCCGGCGAGGCCCCGGCAAGCGACCGCCTCGGCGGATCGGTCGCGCTGGCGATGGCCGGCATCAATGCGGGCGTGCAGATCCTGCGCGTCCATGATGTCGCGGAAACGGTGCAGGCCGTGCGCGTATGGCGCGGCCTGCGCGACCGGGCGCTGGTCGGGCGGTAGGGCGAAGCCCGCCGCCCGACCTGGATCAGCAGCCGTTCCGGCGATTCTGCGCCGAGTCGTGCTTCTTGTCGAGATGCTTGCCCAGCAAGGCGCCACCGACGCCGCCGGCGACCGTACCGAGCACGCCGCCGCCCAGCACATTGCCCAGCACCGCGCCGCCGACACCGCCAGCCACGGCACCGGTCGTGCCGCTGCTGCGCTTGCAGGAATAATAACGGCCGTCCGAACCGCGATAGACGCGGTCGCCGTTGCTGCGATAGGTGCGGTCGTTATAGCTGTCGTCGTAGCGGCGCTCGTAACGATCGTCCGAGCGTTGCGCATAGGCCGCGACCGGCATCATGCTCGGCACCAGCAGCGATACGGCGAAGGCGGCGAAAATCGGTTTCTTACTCATGGAAAATCTCCTTATCGACGCTAAACACTCCAACACGCCGATAAGTTTCTTGCTACAGGCATTCAGCCGATCGAGCGACCGCGCTACGGCTTCGTGACAAATGTTTACGCCGCCGCGTTGTCGATCCCCAATTCGCCGAGCTTGCGGTACAAGGTCGAGCGCCCGATGCCGAGCCGACGCGCCACTTCGGTCATGCGGCCGCGATAATGGCCGATGGCGAGGCGGATGACGTCGGCCTCGATATCCTCCAGCGCGCGCAGATTGCCGTCGGCATGGAACAGCGTCACGCCGCCGCTGGTCGCCATCGGCACCGGGGTCGGCGTGGTATGGCGCTGGCCCCCCAGCGCGGCGATCTGCGGAAAGTCCATCCGGGTCAGCGCCGCGTCATCGCACAGCACGGCGGCGCGGAACAGCGCGTTCTGCAACTGGCGGACGTTGCCCGGCCAGTCGTAGCGGCCGAGCAACGCCAGCGCGTCGTCGGTGATGCCGAGCGGGCGCAGGCCCGGCTGCTGCGCGATGCGCGCGAGCAGGTGGCGGGCGAGCGCGGGAATGTCGCCGGTGCGCTCGCGCAAGGGAGGGATCGTCACTTGCACGACGTTGAGCCGGTAATAGAGGTCCTCGCGGAAGCGCCCGCCCTCGACTTCCTCGATCAGCCGCTTGTTGGTCGCGGCGATGACGCGGACGTCGACTTCCTTGCTGTGCCGCGCGCCGATCGGCTGAATATCGCCATTCTGCAACACGCGCAGCAGCTTGACTTGCGCGTCGAGCGGCATCTCGCCGATCTCGTCGAGGAACAACGTGCCGCCGTCCGCCTCCTGGAAGCGGCCGATCTTGCGTTCGAAGGCGCCGGTGAAGGCGCCCTTCTCATGGCCGAACAGTTCGGATTCGACGAGGTTGGGCGGCAACGCGCCGCAATTGACCGCGACCATCGGCTTCTTGCCGCGCGGGGACGCGGCGTGGATCGCCTCGGCGACGACTTCCTTGCCGACGCCGCTTTCGCCCTCCAGCAGGATGGGCACGCGCGCGCGCGCGGCCTTGGCGGCAATGGCGAGCGCGGCGCGAAAATCGGGCGCGGAGCCGACGATCTCGTCGAACGCGAGCAAGGCGGGGATCTTCTCGGTGAGCGGGCGCAACTCGCCCGACGTCTTGCCCGCGACCGCCGCGTCGAGCGCGGTGAGCAAGCGCTCGGGCGCCAGCGGCTTGACCAGGAAATCGGTCGCGCCGCTGCGCATCGCGGCGACGGCCTGCGCGACCGATCCGTTGGCGGTGAGCAGCAGCAGCGGCAGCGCCGGGCGGCGGGCGCGGATCTCCTCGATCAGCACGGTCGGGTCGTCCTCGGCATCCCATTGGTCGAGCAGCACGGCGTCGAGCTGCATGCCGTCCTGCGTGCCGAGCATCGCGATCGCCATCTCGCCGTCATTGGCGAAGATCGCCCGCCACCCGCGCCGCGCCGCGATCGCCGCGACCAGCCGGCGCTGCGCCGGTTCGTCGTCGATCAGCATCAGCAGGCGCTGTCCGTTGCGCGTCATGCCATAACCCCATTCGTCCTCGGTCCGGCGGCCACCCATAGAGCGAAGATGTGAAAGCACGCTTAAACGCCCCGTCGCGAGACAGCAGGGACATGACGCGGTCATGACTCGCGAGTGCAGTGCGGGGCTTGAGGGGAGCGCATGCGCCCGCTAAGCACGATCGGGAAACGGGGCGACCCGCACTTTCGAGGGGACGAACGATGGCTGCCGAGAACGACATGCAAGTCCACCGCGCGACCTATGACAAGGTCATCGGCTTGCTGAAATACGGCGCGGTCGCGTGTTTCATCATCGCGTTCGCGGTGATCTGGCTGATTTCGGGCAAATAGGCGTGAAGATCGCCGTCCTCCGCGAGACCGCCGAGGGCGAGCGCCGCGTCGCCGCGACCCCGGAAACGGTCAGGAAATTCATCGGTCTCGGCGCGACCGTCGCGGTCGAGGCCGGGGCGGGCGCGACCGCCTCGATCGCCGATGCCGATTATGTCGTGGCCGGCGCGAGCGTCGGCGACCGCGCCGCGACGCTTTCGGGTGCCGCGATCGTGCTCGGCGTGCAGGGTCCGGCGGCGGAGGCGCTTGCCGGGGTCGCGCCGGGGGCGTGGCTGGTCGCCGGGCTCAACCCCTTTGCGGCCGGAGAACATGGCCGCGCGCGGATCGACGGCTATGCGGCGGCAGGACTCGAGGCGCTGGCGATGGAGTTCATGCCACGCATCACGCGCGCGCAGTCGATGGATATCCTGTCCTCGCAATCGAACTTGGCCGGGTACAAGGCGGTGCTCGACGCGGCGTCCGTCTATGGCCGCGCCTTTCCGATGATGATGACGGCGGCGGGCACGGTCTCGGCCGCGCGCGTATTCGTGATGGGCGTGGGCGTCGCCGGACTGCAGGCGATCGCCACCGCGCGGCGGCTGGGCGCGCAAGTCTCGGCCACCGACGTGCGCTCGGCGACCAAGGAACAGATCCTGTCGCTCGGCGCGAAGCCGGTCTTCGTCGAGAATGTCGCCGGCATCGAGGGTGAAGGCTCGGGCGGCTATGCCGGCGAGATGTCGCCCGAATATCAGGCTGCGCAGGCCGAGCTGGTATCGGGCCATATCGCCAAGCAGGATATCGTCATCACGACCGCGCTGATCCCCGGCCGCCCCGCCCCGCGCCTGATTTCAGCCGCGCAGGTGGCGAGCATGAAGCCCGGCTCGGTGATCGTCGATCTTGCGGTCGAGGCAGGCGGCAATGTCGAGGGCGCGGTGGCGGGCGAGGTTGCGCAAGTGAACGGCGTGTCGATCGTCGGCCATCGCAACGTACCGAGCAGGCTGGCGGCGGACGCGAGCGCGTTGTTCTCGCGCAATCTGTTCAATTTCCTGAGCGCCTTCTGGGACAAGGACACGGGCAAGCCGGTGCTGGATGCGGAGATCGGCGACGCGATCCGGCTGACGCAGAATGGGGCCGTGGTGAACCCGCGGTTGCTGGGTTGAGTGGAGCGGCGCTCTCCGATCCTCCCCGGAACCGGGAGGGGGACCGCGCGAAGCGCGGCGCAGGGGGCATGCCGCGAATGCTCCGTCCGGAGGTATCTCTGGCGCGCAAGCTGCGGCGCGACTCGGTGACGCCGGCGCTGCACGCACCGTCGATGGCGGCGACCAACGCGCTCTCCCCGGTCGTCATCATCGGCCCCCGGATCGCGCCGACAAGGTCGTTAGGGCGCGGTTGTTGGGGCGAGGTCGCAGGATTTGGGACGAGAGAAGTCGGATGAACCTACCGATCGATACGCTCGCCTTCGCCAAGAATTTCGAAGATGCGGGCTTCGAGCATGATCAGGCGCCTGCGCCGGCAACCGCCTTCGGCCAGGCGCAGACCGCGGGGCGCGAGGACTTGGTTACCAAGGACTATCTCGACGCTCGGCTGGCGGAGGTAAAACAGGCAATCGCCGAAAGTGCGAAGGAAGTTACGGGCCGGTTGTGGTCGACGGTCGCGGTCATCGCCGGCGTTTCCACGGCGATCGGTGCCGCCGTGGCGCTGCTGTTGTACGCAAAGGGTATATGATGGACTTCATCGCGATCCTGTCGATCTTCGTCATGGCGTGTTTCGTCGGCTATTATGTCGTGTGGTCGGTGACGCCGGCGCTGCACACGCCGCTGATGGCGGTGACCAACGCGATCTCCTCGGTGATCATCGTCGGTGCGCTGATCGCCGCCGCCGCGGCGGGCATCGGGAGCGGCGGGGCCCAAGGAGCAATCGGGTCGAAATGGCTCGGGCTGCTCGCGGTGGTGCTGGCGAGCGTCAACATCTTCGGCGGCTTCGCGGTGACGGCGCGGATGCTGGCGATGTACAAGAAGAAGGTGCCGACTAAGGCAGCGGACGCTAAGCATTGATTTCGTCACCCCGGCCTTGTGCCGGGGTCCGCTCATCCACTGGCGCCGGGATGGTTGGCGCGGTGGACCCCGGCACAAGGCCGGGGTGACGGTTGGGGGTTGAAATTGTGGAACACATAACGGTCAATCCCTGGGCATCGCTGGCGTATCTCGTCGCCGGGGTGTGCTTCATCCTCGCGCTGCGCGGCCTGTCGAGCCCGGCGTCGAGCCAGCGCGGCAACCGCATGGGCATCATCGGCATGACCATCGCGGTCGTGACGACGCTGGTGACGCATGTGCCGACGATCGAACTCGTCGCGGTCGGGACGGCGGGCGGCCAGGGCTATGTCGCGATGTTCTCGCGGATCGACGCCGTGACGGTGGTGGAGATACTGGCCGCGATCGGTATCGGTGCCGCGATCGGCCTGATTACCGCGCGCCGCATCGCGATGACCGACATGCCGCAACTCGTCGCCGCGTTCCACTCGCTGGTCGGGCTGGCGGCGGTGCTGGTCGCGTGCGCGGCGTATCTGAACCCGGGTGCGTTCGGGATCGCGCAACTGCTGGTTTCGGATATCGGCACGCCGATTGTCTATATCCTTCCGGTTTCCCGCATCGAAATGGGCCTTGGCGTCGCGATCGGCGCGATCACCTTTTCCGGCTCGATCATCGCCTTCCTGAAGCTCAACGGCAACATGGGCGGCAAGCCGATCCTGCTGCCGGGGCGTCATGTCATCAACCTCGGCATACTGGCGGCGATCCTCGGGCTGATCGCCTATTTCACGCAGGACCAGTCGCCGTGGATCTTCTGGACGATCACCGTCCTCAGCTTCGCGATCGGCTTCCTGCTGATCGTACCGATCGGCGGGGCGGACATGCCGGTCGTGGTGTCGATGCTCAACAGCTATTCCGGCTGGGCGGCGGCGGCGATGGGCTTCACGCTGCACAACACCGCGATGATCATCACCGGCGCGCTGGTGGGCTCGTCCGGCGCGATCCTCAGCTATATCATGTGCAAGGCGATGAACCGCAGCTTCGTCTCGGTCATCGCGGGCGGCTTCGGCGGCGACACCGGCGGCGGCACGGCGGCGGCGGCGACCGACCGGCCGTGGAAGCGCGGCAGCGCCGAGGACGCTGCCTTCCTGCTGGGCCAGGCGGAACAAGTCATCATCGTGCCCGGCTACGGCATGGCGGTGAGCCAGGCGCAGCACGTCCTGCGCGAGATGGGCGACAAGCTGAAGGCGCACGGCGTCCGCGTGAAATACGCCATCCACCCCGTCGCCGGGCGCATGCCGGGGCACATGAACGTGCTGCTGGCCGAGGCCAACGTGCCGTATGACGACGTGTTCGAGCTGGAGGACATCAACTCCGAATTCGCGCAGACCGACGTCGCCTTCGTCATCGGCGCGAACGACGTTACCAACCCGGCGGCCAAGACCGACAAGTCCTCGCCGATCTACGGCATGCCCGTGCTCGACGTCGAAAAGGCCAAGACCGTGCTGTTCATCAAGCGTTCGATGGGCGGGGTCGGCTATGCCGGGGTCGATAACGACGTGTTCTACATGGACAATACCATGATGCTGCTCGGCGATGCCAAGAAAATGGTCGAAGAAATCGTCAAGTCGCTGGAATGAAAGCCGAGTTCAGGCGTTAGCGGGGGACGGCGGATGGTGACGGTCGGGGATATCATCGGCGGCGGCTTCCGCCTGGTGCGCGAGCGGATCGGGTCGCTGGCGATCTGGGCGCTGCTCTATCTGGCGATGAACGTGGCGGTGCAATACACCATGCGCCCGTTCCTGGCGACCGTCATGGCGACGCAGACGGCGCGCGCCGCCGGTGCGCCGCCCGATCCAGGCGCGATCTTCCAGGGCGTGGGCACGATGTTCGGCGTCTACGCGCTGTTCATGATCGGCTTGCTGGTGCTCTACACCGCGGCGCTCCGCGCGGCGACGCGGCCCGAGGAAAGCGCCTTCGCCTATCTGCGGCTCGGCATGGACGAACTGCGGATGTTCGGCGTCGGCGTCATCCTGTTCGTCGCCTTCATGCTGCTCTATCTGGGGCTGTCGCTGGTGGTCGGCCTGCTCGCCGGTATCCTCGGCGTCGCCGCCCGCGATCAGCCGATGGTGCTGATCGTCGTCGTCTTCCTGTCGGTGATCGTCATCTTCTGTGTGCTGATCTTCTTCCAGGTGCGCTTTTCGCTGGCGTTCGCGTTGACGATGCTGCGCGGCAAGATCGTCGTCGGCGAATCGTGGCAGCTCACCAGGGGCAAGTTCTGGACGCTGTTCGGGGCGTATCTCGTGCTGTTCCTGATCGTCTTTGCGACCCTGGCGATCTTGTTCGCGATCACGCTCGGGCCGTATGTTGTCGACTTGGCGCAGAATGCGTTCACGCCGGCCGGCATGCAGGCCGCGCAGCAGCACCAGTTGGAACGTCAGTTCGGGACGGTCGGCGTGATGACCGTGGTCGGCTGGGTGCTGAGTGCGCTGCTGGGCGCGTTCTGGATCGCGCTCGGGGCCGGGGCGGCGGGCACGGCGGCGGTCGGGTTGCTCGACGAAGGTTTCGCCGATGTCGGAGCGATCTACGAATAATATGTCGGTCGCCTCCATTTCGGAGCGGTTCATGCCGGAACCTGCCCCGGCATATGCTTGGTCGGTTCAAAACGGTGCGACTTAGACTATTCCGTTTCGGCGCGATGCGTACCGTGTGACGCATCGCGCCGATGTGGCGCGGTTGCGTGGGGGAGCGGACAGGTGGCAGCGATCGGCAATGCGGAGATCGGCGCGACGGGCCCCGACATCCTGGTGATCGTCGAGGATTTCCTGCAAGCGACGGCGGTCGACGCCGTGGTCGCGGCGCAAGGCAATCTGCTGGGATGCATCGGCTGGCACGACGCGCGACAACGTCTGTCGCGGCAGAGCCTGGTCGGTATCGTGCTGGCGGAAGCGCGGGGCGCGGACGACGCGGTCGTCGCGCATGCGCTTCCGCTACTCGACGCGATGGCGCGAAACGGGGACGCGCGGATCATCGTCACCTTCGACGTCGAGCAGATCGACCTGGTGGCCGCGAACCTCGGCGATCCCGGCATCACCTTGCTGTGCGATCCGACGCCCGCCGAGCGGTTCGTCGCGTTGACGCTGGCAAGCGGCGCGACCGTGACGGCGGTCCACGATATCGGCCGGGAGGTGGAGGCGACGCGGCTGCGGCAGCTCAACGAAGAAGTCGCGCGGATCGCCGAGACGCTCGCCCGGCTGACCCGCGGCGAGCGGACGAGCGGATCGCGCGCGGACGGCGGCGACGCGGTCGGCGAGCGGCCTTTGTCGTACCGCGCGCCGCCGGCGACGATCGACTCGCCCGAGATCGCCGCGCGCGACATTCGCGAGACGATCCGCGCGCGGCGGCTTCGCGACCAGTTCTTCGGCGGCGGGCTGTTCGAGGATCCGGCGTGGGACATGCTGCTCGATCTGTTCGCCGCCGAACTGGAACGCGCGCAAGTCTCGGTGTCGAGCCTGTGCATCGCCGCATCGGTCGCGCCGACGACGGCGCTGCGCTGGATCGCGCGGATGACCGATGCCGGCCTGTTCGAGCGCCAGCCCGACCCGTTCGACCGCCGCCGCGCTTTCATGGGCCTGTCCGACCGGGCGAGCGCGGGAATGCGCAATTACGTCGCGGCGGTCCGGCGCTCGGGACTGGGGATCGCTTGACGTTGCGTTGCGCGGGGCGGGGGGGCGTCTTGGGCTTGCGATGCGGCCACGGCGGTGGCACAGCACCGGGCATCGACCCCGCGCCTAGCGGGTGCGCGGGCGATTAGCTCAGTTGGTAGAGCGTCTCGTTTACACCGAGAATGTCGGCGGTT
>CAXTJX010000036.1:0-10867 GCA_964244765.1 uncultured Sphingomonas sp.
GCTGACCGGCGAGCGGCCCGAGCCGACCTTCCTCATCACCAAGCCGTTCCAGCGCTCGACCGTCAAGGCGGCGATCGCGCAGGCGTTGTTCTTCGATCAAGCCACCGTTCCCGCGCTCTGACGGAACCGCCGGCGGCCCCATGGGTTGGGTTCCATACGATACGGAACCACAACGACATCACGATCATGGGGGCGCGACGATGGCCGACGACGAACAGATAGAGATCAGCGCGCAGGACGCGCGGGCGGGGTCGACCTCGCATGTCACGCGCTACGTCCTCGGCATCTCCTTGACCCTGGTCGTGGTGATCTTTGCCGTGGTGCTGCTTTTCTCGCAGCGTTGACTTGCCGATGGCGATGGGGCGGTGGACACGAGCGTCCGCCGTCCCCATTTACATGCTGCCTCTCCGAGACTGGATTCCATGACCGACGCGATCGACCACGATGACGATGACGAGGTTGCGCCCGAGATCGTCGAGCATGTTTCGCTCTCCGATGCCGACTTCAAGACGCAGCTTGCCCAAGTCATCCCGCATCTTCGCGCGTTCGGGCGCTCGCTGTCGGGCAATCGCGATCTGGCCGACGATCTCGTGCAGGAAACGCTGATGAAGGCATGGGCGGCGCGGCTGCGTTTCCAGGCCGGCACCAACATGCGCGCCTGGACCTTCATCATCCTGCGTAACCTGTACCTCAGCCAGATGCGCCGCGCGCGCTTCAAGGGCGAATGGGACGATCTCGTCGCCGACCGCATCCTCGCCGCGCCTGCCAGCCAGGACAAGCATGTCGAGCTTGGCGACATGCAGCGCGCGCTGCTGCACCTGCCGCAACCGCAGCGCGAGGCGTTGATCTTGGTGGGCGCGGGCGGGTTCGCTTATGAGGAAGCGGCGGAGATCTGCGGCGTGGCGGTCGGCACGATCAAGAGCCGCGTCGCGCGCGGCCGCGTCGCGCTGGAGGCGGTGATGAGCGACAACACGCTCGCCTCGCGCCGCACGCACAGCAACGAGCCGGGCATGTCGGCGCTCGACACGATCATGGGCGAAGTGGACGAACTGAGCCGCGAGCGCGGCATCCCGACCGCCGGCGATTGAATCAGGCGGGTCGCCGAAGCTCGATCGCGTCGAGCCGGCGCATCACATCCTCGAACGGGTCGAATTGGCGGTCGGCCGTCGCGAACGCACAGCGCAATGCGACGCTGAGCGTGTCGCCGGGACAGGGTGCCGCAACGAGATAGGCCGTGCCGGGAACGTTCTCCGCAGGGATGGCGAGGCGCATTGACATGCATCAACAACGGTCCAACACCGCGTTTGTTGCCGAATATTTCTCCCGTTCCGGCCCAAGGCCGTAACGACCCCAGGAAAAACGTGGTTTACGATCAAGCCATTGTCGATGCGGTAGCGCGGGCGCGGCGCTGGTCGCCGTTCCTCGCGATGATCCTGGAGCGCGAGCCGGCGATGGCCGCAGAGCTGGCGACGGGTGTGCTGCCGCCGCTGTCCGCGATCGCGATCCACGATGACGCCATGCCGCCGGCGCGGCGGTTGCGGCTCGAACGGCGGCGGCTCGCGCTGCGCGTCGCGATCGGCGATCTGGCGGGGGTCGACGATCTGACGGCGGTGACGCGCGCGCTGTCGGATTTTGCCGACCGCGCGCTCGATACCGCGATCCGCGCGGCGATCGCGGAGCGCACGCCGGGTGCCGATCCGCGCGGTTTCGCCGCCATCGCGCTGGGCAAGCAGGGCAGCCGCGAGCTCAATTATTCCTCGGACATCGACCCGATCCTGCTCTTCGACCCCGCGACGTTGCCCCGCCGCCCGCGCGAGGAGCCGGAGGAAGCGGCGGTGCGCATCGCCAGGCGCGTGGTCGAGATGTTGCAGGCGCGCGACGGCGACGGCTATGTCGTGCGGGTCGATCTGCGCTTGCGCCCGTCGCCCGAGGCGACGCCGATCGCGCTGCCGGTCGATGCCGCCATCTCCTATTACGAATCGCTGGCGCTGCCATGGGAGCGCGCCGCCTTCATCCGTGCGCGCGCCGCGGCGGGAGACGTCGCGCTGGGGCGGGTGTTCCTCGATGCGGTACGGCCGTTCGTGTGGCGGCGCGCGCTCGATTTCGGCGCGATCGGCGAGATTCGCGGCATCTCGCGCCGCATCCGCGATCATCATGCGCAGGGCCAGGCGTTCGGTCCCGGGTTCGACCTGAAGCGCGGGCGCGGCGGCATCCGCGAGGTCGAGTTCTTTGCGCAGATCCATCAGTTGATCCATGGCGGGCGCGATTCCGCCCTGCGGGCGCCCGCGACGCGCGATGCGCTCGCCGCGCTGGCGGCGGCGGGGTGGATCGGCGCGGACGAGGCGGCGGCACTGGCGGCGGCCTATACGCTGTTCCGCACGATCGAGCACCGCGTGCAGATGATCGACGACCGCCAGACGCATCATCTGCCGGCGGGCGACTCGCTCGACGGCGTGGCGCGGCTGCACGGTGTCGAGAACGGCGCGGCGCTGCTCGACTTGCTGCGCTCGCATGTCGTGGCGACCGCGCGGACGTACGACGCGCTCGACCCCGAGGAAAGCGACGCGCTGTCGTTCGATGCCGGGCATCTGGCCGGGCAGCTCGCAGGCGCGGGGTTCGGTGAGACCGAGGTCACGGGGCAGCGCGTCGCGCAGTGGCGCGACGGCATCTATCCGGCGCTGCGCAGCCCGGCGGCGCGCGCGGCGCTGGAGGCGGTGCTGCCCGGGCTGATCGCCGCGTTCGGCCAGTCGCCCGATCCGCAAGGCGCGATCGTGCGGCTCGACCGGATGCTGAGCCGCCTGTCGAGCGCGGTCAACTTCTTCCGCCTGCTGGAGGCGCGTCCGGCGCTGGCGCGGCTGCTGGCGCTGATCCTCAGCCACGCGGTTACGCTGGCGGAGGAATTGGCGCGACGGCCCGACTTGATCGACGGGCTGATCGACGCGACCGCGCTCTCGCCCGTCGGCGACGTCGCGGCGCTGGCGAGCGAGATGACGCTGGTGGCGGACTATCAGGTACTGCTCGACCATGTCCGCCGCGTCGTCGGAGAGAAAAGGTTCGCGCTCGGTACGCAGATCGTCGCCGGCGTGTCCGATCCGCTGGCGGTATCGGCGGGCTATGCGCGCGTCGCCGAGGCGGCGATCGGCGTGCTGGCGGACGCGACGATCGCCGAATTCGAAGGCGCGCATGGCCGCGTGCCGGGCAGCGAATTGCTGATCCTCGCGCTCGGGCGGATGGGCGGCGGGGCGCTGACGCATGCGTCCGACCTCGACCTCGTCTATCTCTTCACCGGCGATTATCTGGCGGAATCCGATGGACAAAAATCCATCGGTGCAGTGCTTTATTACAATCGCCTTGCACAACGTATCAGCGGTGCGCTGTCGGTGCCGACCGCGTCGGGCCCGCTGTACGAGATCGACACGCGGCTGCGGCCCTCGGGCACGCAGGGACCGCTCAGCGTCTCGCTCGACGGGTTCGCGCGCTATCAGCGCGAATCCGCCTGGACGTGGGAGCACATGGCGCTCGCCCGCGCGCGGCCGGTCTACGGGTCGGATGCGGCGCGCGCAGCGGTCGGCGCGATCATCGGCGCGGTGCTGCGCGGCGACCGCCCGGCGCGCGACGTCATCGCCGATGCGACCGCGATGCGCGCCGACATGGCGGCGCACAAGCCCCCGCTCGGCCCGCTCGACGCGAAGCTGCTGCCGGGCGGGCTCGTCGATCTCGAATTCGCGGTGCACATGGTCCAGCTCGTCACCGGGCGCGGCCTCGATCCCGACCTCCGCGTCGCCGTCGCGGCGCTGGTCGAGGCGGGCGCGGCACCGCCGGCCATGCTGCCGGCGCACGATCTGCTGACGCGGCTGCTGGTCACGCTGCGGCTGGTCGCGCCCGATGCGCAGCCTCCTGGCGCGGCGACGCAGGAGCTGACCGCGCGCGCGGTCGGGATGCCGGACTGGGCCGCCGTGGTTGCGTCGCTCGACGCGACGCGGCAGGACGTCGCGGCGTGGCTGGCGCAAGTGGAAGGAGCGAATCCGTGACGATCATCGAGGAAGGCGGGGCACTGCCCGCGGTCGACGTGCAGATGCCGGACGGCGAGCGGCTCGACCTGCGCGATTATGTCGGCAAGCCGTTCGTGCTGTATTTCTACCCCAAGGACGACACGTCGGGCTGCACGCGCGAGGCGCAGGATTTCAGCCGGCTCTATCCCGAGTTCCGGAGCCTCGGCGCCGAGCTGCTGGGCGTGTCGCGCGACACGCCGGTCAAGCACCGCAAGTTCATCGACAAATACGATCTCACCGTCCCGCTCGCCACCGACGACAAGGACCCCGAAAAGGAGGGGGCGATGCAGGCGTTCGGCGTGTGGGTCGAAAAGAAGCTCTACGGCAAGATCTATACGGGCATCGACCGCTCGACCTTCCTGTTCGATGCCGAGGGCGTGCTGGTGCGCAGTTGGCGCAAGGTGCGCGTGCCGGGTCATGCGGACGAGGTGCTGGCGGCGGTGCGCGCGCTGCGCTGACCGATTCGACGGTCACGCGTTTTTTCGGACATCCTTAACCGTTGGTCATCGGCTCGCCGCTGCGATCAGCCGCTTCGACGCGAGTGGGCCGCCAAGGCCTTGCTTGTACGGAACAACCTCCGCCACATGGCCTTAGCCCGGATGCAGCGGTCTGCACCGGGTCGTCTGAGGGGCGGGCGCCGGGTGTTTTCGGCAATCGCGTAACGGTTGCCGGGGTCAAATGAACCGTATTTCGATTGCTTCGGGCGTCATCGCGGGCGCCGCCATGTTGCTGTCCTCGATCGGCATCGCCCAGGCCAGCGAAGCGACCGCGACGGTCGCCGCGGCCAAAGCGGCCGAAGGCGGACCGTTCGAGGCGGTGAGCTCGGCCGCCGCTGCCGAGACCGATCTTCGCGCCGACACGCAGTTCCGTTCGCTGTTCATGACCTGGAAGAAGCTCGACACGCTGGAGCACGGCGTCATCGCCATCCCCTCGGCGCAGCCGGTCGAGCATCTCGCCTTCACCAGCAATTACGGTATCCGCACCGATCCGTTCCGCGGCGTCGCGGCGATGCATGCCGGGGTCGATATCCCCGGCCCGGTCGGCACGCCGGTCTATGCCACCGCCGACGGCATGGTCGACCGCGCCGAGCGCGCGGGCGGTTACGGCAACATGGTCGAACTCGACCATGGCAAGGGCATCCAGACGCGCTACGGCCATTTGTCGAAGATTCTGGTCGAGGCCGGCGCCCGCGTGCACCGTGGCCAGTTGATCGCGCTGATGGGCTCGACCGGGCGCTCGACCGGCCCACATCTGCATTACGAAGTGCGCATCGACGGCCATGCGGTCAACCCCGTGCCGTTCCTGCAGACGGCGGACTATCTGCTGGCCGCGCAAGACAAGGCGGTACGGGTGATTCCGGTCGCGGTGGGCGGCCCGGCGGCGGATTGAGCGTGCCTTCTCGGCCCTCCTCCCGCCTTGGCGGGAGAGGAGGGTCTTCTTTGACGCTCGGCAGCCTAGAAAGATCCTCACCGACAGCCACTAGGGTCGCTTGAAGAACGCGATCTTGGTCTCCATCGCTTCTCCCACGAAGGCGGAGAGGGCTAGACGGGCAGCGCATGTTGCTGAACCTGCCGCGTGCGCCTACATCTCCCGCATGATCACTCTCGCCCCCGACATCGCGTTGACCCCCTCCGCCGCCGCGCGTGTCGCGGCGATCGCGGCGAAGCAGGGCAAGCCGGCGATCCTGCGGCTGTCGGTCGATGGCGGGGGCTGTTCGGGTTTCCAGTACAAGTTCGGGTTCGCCGACGCCGTCGCTGCCGACGATGCGATCGCCGAGCAGGACGGGGTGCGGCTGGTAGTCGATTCGATCAGCCTCGATCTCGTGCGCGGGTCGGCGGTCGACTATGTCGAGGAACTGGGCGGCGCGGCGTTCAAGGTGACCAACCCCAACGCCGCCTCGGGTTGCGGTTGCGGTTCCAGCTTCTCGGTGTAGACGCAGCGCTGTACCAGGGGCTTGCCGTGAAGATCGTCACGTTCAACATCAACGGCATCAAGGCGCGCTTGCCGCGCCTGCTCGAATATCTCGCCGAGCGAAAGCCCGAAGTGGTCTGTTTGCAGGAGTTGAAGACCAGCGACGAGACCTTTCCCGAAGCCGATATTCGCGCGGCCGGCTATGGTTGCGTGTGGCACGGGCAGAAAAGCTGGAACGGCGTCGCGGTGCTGGCCAGGGGCGCCGACCCGGTCGAGCGCCAACATGGGCTCGAAGGCGAGCCAGAGGACGAGCATAGCCGCTATCTCGAATGCGAGATCGGCGGGGTGACGGTTGCCTCGCTCTATCTGCCCAACGGCAACCCGCAGCCGGGGCCGAAATTCGACTACAAGTTGCGCTGGATCGACCGGCTGCGTGCGCGGGCGCTGGCGCTGCTGGCGGAGGAGACGCCGGTGGTGCTGGCGGGCGATTACAACGTCATCCCCAATGACGACGACACCTATTCGGTGCGCGCGATGCAGGACGATGCGTTGATGCAGCCGGAGAGCCGGGCGGGTTTCCGCGCGCTGGTCGCGCAGGGGTGGACAGACGCCTTGCGCACGCGACATCCGGCGGGCGGGGTGTGGACCTTCTGGGATTATCAGGCGGGCGCGTGGCAACGCGACGCGGGCTTCCGCATCGACCATCTGCTGCTGTCGCCCGTCGCCGCCGATCGCCTGATCGACGCCGGCGTCGACAAGGATTACCGCGCGCGCGAAAAGGCGAGCGACCACGCGCCGACCTGGGTGACGTTGCGATGATCAGGCGATCGATAGCGGGGGCGTTGCTGATCGCCGCGACCCCGGCGCTGGCGGCGGACCGCGATTATTGCCCGACGCGGCCGGGCCTGGGCACCACGCCGTGCACGATTGCACCCGGTCGCCTCTCGATCGAGACCGCGTTGGCCGACTGGACGCTCGACGACCGGCCGGACCAGCGCACCGATACCGTGCTGATCGGCGACACGGTCGTGCGGCTCGGGCTGACCGACAGCATCGAGGCGCAACTCGGCTGGACGCCGTACGGCCATGTCCGCACGCGCGACAAGGCAAGCGGCGCGGTCGACAGTACCGGGCGCGTCGGCGACGCGACGGTGGGGATGAAGGCCAATCTGCTCCATCCCGACGGGCAGGGCCTGTCGATCGCGGTGCAGCCGTTCGCGACGCTGCCGGTCGGCCGCCTGCCGGTCGGCGCGGGGGATTGGGGTGCGGGCGTGGTCGTGCCGGTGACGTACGATCTGAGCGAGACGCTCAATCTCGCCTCCACCAGCGAGGCGGATGCCGCGGTGAACGAAGACGGCAACGGGCGGCATTTCGCCTATTCCGAAACGGTCGGGCTAGGCATCAAGCTCGACAAGACGCTGACCGGCACGATCGAGGCCAAGATCCTGCGTGACGAGGACCCGGCGGGCAAGACGACGCAGGCGCTGGCCTCGGCGTCGCTCGCCTGGCTGGTTAAGGACGATCTGCAACTCGATATCGGCAGTGTGGCGGGGCTCGATCATGACGCGCCGGATGTGGAACTGTACATGGGCGTTTCGCGAAGGTTCTAGGTGCGATGACAGACCCTGATTTCCGTCACCCCGGCTCAAGGCCGGGGTGACGGTGATCGGTTCAGCCATATGCCATTTCGCTCCAACCGCGCCCCCTTGGTGCGTTTCGCCGAAACTTGGCGTGACGCGCTATTCATCGATCGATCGAAAGTCCATGTAACCCGTCTTGTCAGGGGATCATGGTGTTTGGCATGAGTAATGCACTAACACGGCCGGCGGGGCGATGATCGTTCCGCGACATGTCAGCGGAGGACCCCATGACCAAGTTTTTCCTGATTGCAGCCGGCGCCGTCCTGATCATCGCCGGCGGCCCCGTCGTCGCGCGCGAGCCGGGCACGATCGCGGCACCCGCCGAACAGCCCGGCACGACCCGCGCTCGACAGCCCAGGCAGCGTTACTGCGTCGTCGATACCATCACCGGCTCGCGTATCCCGTACAGGACCTGCCGGACGCACGCCGAGTGGCTGAAGGCAGGTTTCGACCCGCTCCACCCCGACAAGTGAGCGATGCGCGGTGCCGTATCCCTCGCGGCACCGCCAGCCCGCCGTTACCCAGCCCCTACAATGTCTTTTCGTAAATCCAGTAGCGCTTGTTGATATCGCAGCCGATCGCCTCGGCGATCGAGTTCATCCCCTGATTGTCGTCGAGGATCCAGCCGATCTCGCCGCGCGTCGCGCCGTACCGCGCGACCGATGCGTCCTTGATATACTGGATCAGCATGAAGGCGAGCTGGCTGGCAAGCCGCGACGACTGCAGCTCCTTCAGCACGCCCATCAGCGGCACGCGCATCGTCTTGACCTTGGGCTTGCGCAGCCACAGCAGCAGTTTCGCCCAGCCGAACGGCAGCAGATTGCCCTTGAGCGGCATGATCGCCTCGTTGAGATCGGGCAGCGTGATCATGAAGGCGACCGGCCGCCCGTCATATTCGGCGATGCGGATCAGGTCGTTGAACACGATCGGCTTCAGCTTGACGCCGACATCCTTGATCTCGGGCTCGGTCAGGGGCACGAAGCCCCAATTGTCCGACCAGGCATCGTTGAGGATCGCGAGGATGATCGCGGCTTCCTCGTCGAACTTGCGCTTGTCGACTTGCCGGATGACGATCCGCGGGTTCTTCTCGCCCGAGGCGATGATCCGTTGCAGCAGCGGCGGAAAATCCTTGGTGATGTCCAGCTCGTAGGTCAGCAGTTCCTTGACGCGTGTGTAGCCGGCCGCCTCGATCCAGCCGCGATATTCGGGCTTGGCATGGCCCATCATGATCGTCGGCGGATGATCGAACCCTTCGACCAGCAGGCCGGGCTCCTCCCAGATCGACATGCTGATCGGCCCGAGCACGCGAGTCATCCCCTCGCCGCGCAGCCAGCCCTCGGCCGCGTCGATCAGCGCGCGCGCGGTGTCGGCGTCTTCCGCGTCGAGCAGGCCGAACTGGCCGCAGCCGGGGCCGAAGCCCTTGGCCGGGTCCATGGTCAGCGCCAGCGTGTCGATATGCGCGGCGATGCGCCCGACGACCTTGCCGCCCCGCTCGGCAAGGAACAGTTGCGCCCGGGCGTGGCTGAACCAGCCGTTCTTTTCCGGCGTGATGAGGCCGAGCGCCTCGCCTTTCAGCGGCGGCACCCAGTTGGGATCGTCCCGGTAGAGGCGGAACGGCAGGTCGACGAACTTCTTGCGATCGGCTTTGCTGTAGATCGGGCGAAGGGAGAGGGGGGCAGGGGCCATTGGCGATCCTTTGCTACGTGCCCGTCCAGTCTCGCGCGGGCGATGCGGTGTCAAGCGGACGGAGGCATCGTGACGGATTGTTCATCGCCGCGCGGGGATCGATCCGCCCGGCACCCCTGTTGCTGCCACCGTCTGGCCACTATGTTCCTGCAATGCCCGGACCCATGGACACGATTTCCATCGACCGATCGAGCGCCGCCCCTGCTGCGGCGACGGCGCGCGTGCGGCTGGCGAGCATCGCCGACGACAAGGCGATGCTGCGCACCGCCGCCGAGGTGACGCGCGACATCAACGCGCCCGATCCGGCGATCTACTGGACCGACCTGCTGGTGTCGGCCGCGATCGGCTACGGCGCGCTGGCGGTGGCGATGACCGCGGCACCCGGCTGGGCGATCGTCGCCGCCGTGGTCGCGGTGCTGGCGCTGTACCGCGCGGGCAGCTTCATCCATGAGGTATCGCATATCCGCCATGCCGCGCTGCCGGGCTTCCGGCTCGGCTGGAACCTGGTCGCGGGCATTCCGCTGCTGGTGCCGAGCTTCATGTACGAAGGCGTGCACAACCTTCACCATGCGCGCACCCGCTACGGCACGGTCGACGATCCCGAATATCTGCCGCTGGCGTCGATGAAGCCGTGGACGCTGCCGCTGTTCATCCTGACCTCGATCCTGGCGCCGGTCGCGCTGCTCGTGCGCTACGGCGTGCTCGCGCCGCTGTCGCTGGTGGTGCCGGGAATGCACCGCGTGCTGGTCGAGCGCTATTCGTCGCTGTCGATCAACCCCGCCTTCCGCCGCCGCGCGCCGGAGGGCGGGCAAGCGATGCTGTGGAACCGGCTGGAGGCGGCGTGTTCAATATGGGCGGTCACGTTGATCGTGCTGGTCGCGACCGGGGTGTTGCCGCTCGCCATGTTCGTCATCGCGCTGGCGGTGTCGTCGGGCGTCTACATCCTCAACCAAGTGCGCACGCTGGTCGCGCATCTGTGGGACAATCACGAGGGCGAGGCGATGAGCGTCACCGCGCAATATCTCGACACCGTCAACGTGCCGCCACCGGCGCTGCTGCCGGTGCTGTGGGCGCCGGTCGGCCTGCGCTACCACGCGCTGCATCATCTGCTGCCGAGCTTGCCCTATCATGCGCTGGCCGAGGCGCATCGGCGGTTGTCGGCCGTGCTGGTAGCGGAATCGCCGTATCACCGGGCGAGCTATGCCGGGTTGCCGGGGCTGGTCGGGCGGCTGGTGCGGTCGACGATGGGGCCGCGCGCTTAGCTCCGTCACCCCGGCCCTGTGCCGGGGTCCACTTCTCCGCTCGCATGCCCCCCATTGTTGCACGGTGGACCCCGGCACAGGGCCGGGGTGGCGGGTAGGATGCGAGCCTTATTCCTCCGTCCGGATCAGCACCGCCTCGCCGATCATGAAGAACAGCAGGAATGGCGCCCAAGCGGCGAGGAAGGGCGGGTAGGCGCCGAGATTGCCCATCGCCAGCGCGAAATTGTCGGCGACGAAATACAGGAAGCCGAGCATCATGCCGATGACGGCGCGTACGAACAATTTGCCCGAGCGCGCAAGGCCGAAGGCCGACACC
>CAXTJX010000036.1:10877-25063 GCA_964244765.1 uncultured Sphingomonas sp.
GCGCCGAGCAACGGCATCAGGATCGACGAGAGCGGCCCGGCGAGCTTGTGCCACATCGCCCCCTCCAGCGCCTTGGTCGGGCGGCCGCCGGCGCTCAGGTCGGCGATCGCCGCGCGCAGGGCGCCGAACGACAGGCCGGCCGCATCGACCGTCGCCAGCGTGAACTGGTCGGGCCGCACGTTCCGCGCGATCACGGTGGTGCCGACCTGGACCAGCTTGCCGCTCGCCACGTCGAAGCGCGTCGCCGGGCCGATCCGCCAGCCGCCGCTCTTGCTGGCGACATTGCGCACGCCCGCTTTGGCCGAGACGATCGAGACGAGGTTGCCGCCCTCGCGGTCGAACAGCGTGATGCCGCTGAGCTGTGTCGCGTCACCGCGTCCGCGCACTTGGTCGATTTGCAGCAAATCGTCGCCGTCGCGCACCCACACGTCGCTGCGGTCGCCGCGGTCGACCGGCACGGGGCCGTAGTCGACCTTCTGCCATGCGTCGAGCGTCGCGGTCGCGCGGCTGACGATTCGGTCGTTGAACGTGAACGAGATGACCGCGACGCCGAAGCTGGCGACGATCAGCGGCGCCAGTACCTGATGCGCCGACAGGCCCGACGCCTTGAGCGCGATGACCTCGCTATTCTGGTTGAGCGTGGACAGCGTGATGATCGTCCCGAGCAGGACGGAGAAGGGCAGGAACTGCGCGATGATCTCCGGGATGCGCAGCGACAGATAGCGCAGGATCTCCGGCTGGCCGTTGCCCCGATAGGCGAGGATGTGCCCCGATTCAGTCAGGATATCGAGCGCTTGCAGCACCAGCACCAGCATCGCCAGCACCGCGAAAGTGCGCACCAGGAACATCCGGCCCATGTAGAACGAGACGGTGCGCGACGGAAAAAGCTGCAACGAGCTCATGCCGCCGCCTCTTGCGCCCCGAGCGGATCGCGCGGATCGCGCCGTCGCGGCAGCAGCTTGCCGAGCGCCTTGCCGATCCTCGAGAAACCGCGTTCCAGCGCGCCGATCGGCTGCCCGCCGGGCACGACGGCGATCGTATAGAACATCCACAGCGTCAGCCCGGCGAAGATCGCGAACGGCACCCAGATCGCGACATAGGGATCGAGCCGCCCCTGCGCGCCCGCCGCCTGCGCATATTCGTTCACCTTGTGATAGGCGACGATCATGATGACCGCGAGGAAGATGCCCAGCGCCGAGGTCGAGCGCTTCGGCGGCACGCCGAGCGCCAGGCCGAGCAGCGGCAGCACGAGGATCGACAGCACTTCGGCGGTGCGGAAGTTGAAGGCGGCGCGGCTGCTGTCGCGGTCCACCTTGGTCGCGCTGCGGTCGCCGACGATCCTGACCAGTTCGGGCAGCGTACGCTCGATATTCTCGCCGCCGCGCCCGCGGAAATTCTCGGTCTTGGGCAGGGGGATCGGCAAGTCGTTGAGGCTGAAGCGCAGCACGCGCGGGGTCGCCACCCTGGCTTCGGTGCGGATCAGCGTGCCGTTGAGGAGGCGGAAGATGATCTCGTCCGGGTTGTCGGTGGCGAAGAACTGGCCGCTTTCCGCGGTCACCGCGATCGACCCGCCCTTGCCGTCGTCGCGGCGCAGGAAGATGCCGGAGAGCTTGCGGCCATTGTCGTGGCTCTGCTCGATGCGCAGCGTCATGTCCTTGCCGAAATGGGTGAACTCGCCGACCTTGATCGACGCGCCGAGCGCGCCGGTGCGCAGTTCGAAGCGCAGCTTCTCGTAATTGAAGCGCGCCTCGGGCTGGACGAAGCCGACGATCAGCAGGTTGACGATGCCGAGGCCGAGCGCGAACAGGTACGGCACGTAGAGCATGCGCGGATAGCTCATCCCCACCGCGCGCATCACGTCCAGCTCGGACGAGGTGGCGAGCTTGCGGAAGGCGAGCAGCGTGCCGAGCAGCAGCCCGACCGGAATGCCCAGCCCGAAATATTCCGGCAGCAGGTTGGCGAGCATCCGCCACACCACGCTGACCGGGCCGCCTTCGGTCGCGACGAAATCGAACAGCCGCAACATCCGGTCGAGCACCAGCAGCATCGCGAAGATCACGAGCGTCCCGAACAGCGGCACCACGATAAGCCGGGCCATGTAGCGGTCGATGGATTTCATGATGCGCGGGGATATGGCCTCTGGCGGGAGGGGTAGGCCCGCATGCCTCGCCTATATCGGCGCTTGGCCGCCCCGTCAGCTAAGAAATCATTCCGCCGCAATGCGCTCGAACACCTGTCCGGCGCGGCTGGACAGCGCCGCGTCGATCGCGCGTTCCAGGCCGATCAGGGTAAACGGCTTGCGCAGCACATGATGCCCGCCGAACGCCGCTTCGCCGCCCGCGTCGCCGGCATAGCCGGTGACGAACAGGACGGCGGTCCGGGGATGGCGGTCGAGCAGGGTCGCGATCATCTCCGGGCCGGTCTGGCCGGGCATCAGCACGTCGGACACGATAAGGTCTACGCCGCCGAGCGTGTCCAGCATCGTCGGCGCGGCGAGCGGATCGTCGCACGCGACCGCGCGGTGGCCCAGTTCCGTAAGCGCGCCCATCGTCGCGACCAGCACGCGCGGATCGTCCTCGACGACGAGGATATCGAGCGCGACCTGCCGGGCCGGCGCGGCGGGGGCCGGCTCGATGGCGGGGGCCGACACCGTGCCGTCGGCGTAGCGCGGCAGGTACAAGGTGACGGTGGTGCCCGTGCCGACGGTCGAGGCGATGCCGACCACGCCGTCCGCCTGCCGCACGAAGGCGAACACCTGGCTCAGCCCGAGGCCGGTGCCCTTGCCGGCGGGCTTGGTGGTGAAGAACGGTTCGAACACGCGGTCGAGCATGTCGGGCGCCATGCCGCAGCCGGTGTCGGCGACCGACAGCGCGACATAGTCGCCGGCCCGGCACGTACCGACCGCGTTTTCCGCCAGCGTCACGCCGGCGGTGGCGATCGTCATCCGCCCGCGCCCGTTCATCGCGTCGCGCGCGTTGACCGCCAGATTGAGCACGGCGTTTTCGAGCTGGTGCCGGTCCGAACGGACCAGCCATGTGGTGTCGTCCGCGCGTTGCATGTCGACCTGGATCGCGTCGCCGAGCGTGCGGTCGAGCAGATCGGACATGCCGGCGACGAGCGCGACCGGCTCGATCGGCTCCGAGCGAACCGCTTCCTCGCGCGAAAAGGCAAGGAGCTGGCGAGTGAGCGCCGCGGCGCGATTGGCGCCCTCGGTGGCGTTGTCGATGTGGCGCTGCGCGGCGGCGGCGTCGATGCCGACCTGGCGCTTGGCGAGTTCGAGGCCGCCGAGAACGACGGCCAACATATTGTTGAAATCATGGGCGATCCCACCGGTAAGTTGGCCCACGGCTTCCATCTTCTGGACTTGCCGCAGCTTGCTTTCCTGCGCGAGCAGCACTTCGGACGCGCGCGCGACGGCGGCTTCCAGTTCGATCGCGCGGTCGCGCTCCGCCTCGGCCTCCGCGCGGGCGACGGCACGCTGGCCGAGCGCGGTGACGGTCAGCCAGCCGAGCGCGACCGCGCCCAGCACCAGCAGGATGCCGAACGCCGACAGCGCGCTGGCGATGCCGCTCGACCGCGCGACCGAGCGCAGCGCCGCTCCGGTACGCTGCCCCAGCACGTCGCTTTCCTGCTGGGTGATTTGCCCGAGCAGGGTGTCGATCTCGGTGAGCGAAGGAGCCTCGCGCGCCTTGTAATACAGGCCCAGCGCCTGATTGTTGCGCTTGTAGAAGACGTTGAGCGCGATCATCGACAGTTCCGCGTTGCGGATGTTGACGGCGCGGCGCAACCGTTCGATCGACGCTTGCTGCTGCGCATTGTCGCGCGTGATGAGGTCGAGCCGGGCGAGTTGCTGCCCGGCCAACTGCCAGTCCGCCGAATAGGCCTGGCCCAGCCTGTCGTCGAGGCTGATGACGTAGCGGCCGAGCGATGCCTCGGCGCGCGCGATCGTCCCCGACAGATTGGCCGAGAGGATCATCACTTCGTAGCTGTGCGTCTGCAACGCGAGCGCGCGGTCGCGCTGGCGGTTCGCCTCGCCCAGCGTCAGAATCAGCGCGACCAGCACGATCGCGCCAAGCGCCGCCAGCCCGACCAGCGTCAGCATGCGCCAAGCCGTCCCCGGTCTGTCGCCGGCCGCGTCGCCCGCGAGCGCTTCATGCTCTGCCCCGCTCATGCCGGTCAATTTAGCGCAAGCCGCGACTCGTGGATAGGGTGGAGGGCAAGGCGGATCGCCATTCGGTCTATCCGGGCTGGCGCCACCCTGCTTCGTCACCCCGGCACAGGGCCGGGGTGACGATCGAATCCGGCCTAGCCGATCACGCCGGTCGCGCGCGCCGCCGCCTCGAACATCGTCAGCACGGTGGCGATCTGCGCAGGTGTATGTTCGGCGCAGAGCGAGCAGCGCAGCAGATACGTGCCCGCCGGCGTCGCGGGCGGGCGCGCCATGTTGACGTACAGCCCGCCGTCGAGCAGCGCTTGCCACATCGCCACCGCTTGCGTCTGGTCGTCGAGGATGATCGCGATGATCGCGCTGTCCGGCGTCGCGGTGCCGAGGGTGAAGCCGAGCGCCTTCAGCCCGCCATGCAGCGCCCGCGCATTCTCCCACAGACGCCGGCGCTTGTCGTGCGCGTGCTTGAGCTTGCGGATCGACATGGCCGCGGTCGCGACCACCGAGGGGGGGAGCGAGGCGGTGAAGATGTACGGGCGGCAGGCAAGCCGGATCGCCTCGAACTTCGGATGGTTCGACACGCAGAAGCCGCCGACCGTGCCGACCGACTTGGAAAAGGTGCCGATGATGAAATCGACATCGCCCTCGCAGCCCTGCTCCTCGTACACGCCGCGCCCGTTGGGGCCGTAGAAACCCATCGAATGCGCCTCGTCGCTCAGCACCATCGCCTTGTGCCGCTTGGCGACGGCGACCATGTCCTTGAGCGGCGCGATGTCGCCGAGCATCGAATAGACGCCCTCGAGGATGACGAGCTTGCCCGCGTCCGGCGGCAGGCGGCCGAGCCTTTTGTCGAGATCCGCGACATCGTTGTGGCGGAAGCGGACGATCTCGGCATTGCCCTGCTTGCAGCCGTCATAGATCGAGGCGTGGCTGTCGGCGTCGAGGATGACGTACTCGCCCTTGCCGGCGAGCGTCGAGATCATCCCGAGATTCGCCATGTAGCCGGTCGAAAAGACGATCGCGCCCGACACGCCGTAGAAATCGCGCAAGGCGTCCTCCACCTCGATATGGTCGCGGAAGGTGCCGTTGAGCATGCGGCTGCCGTTGGTGCCCGAGCCAAACGCGTCGAGCGCATCCTTGCCCGCCCGGATCACGTCGCGGTCGAAGGTCATGCCCATGTAATTGTAGGTGCCGAGCAGGATCGTGTCGCGCCCGGCGATGACCGCCTCGGTCGGCGACGTGACCCGTTCCATCACGATCGCGAACGGATCGGTCACGCCGGTATCGATCAGCGCCTGGCGCTCGGCGATGATCGGATCGAACTTCGACATCAGGTCGCGTTCCGGCGCGACCGGCCCGGGGTCGGCGGGCAGTTTCTCGGTGGCGAGGCCGGCGTCGGTCATCGGATCAACCCTTCAGCGTCGCGACCGCGTCGACCAACTGGCCGACGGTCTCGATCTCGGCCTGCATGTTCATCGTGATGATGATGTCGAACTCGTCCTCGATCGCGGCGACGAAATCCATGACGGTCAGGCTGTCCCATTCGAGATCGCCCTGGAATGTCGTCGCGTCGCTGAGCGCGACCTGCTTCTTGTTGAACGGCTCGATCTGCGCGGTGACGGTGTCGTAGATTGCCTGGCGGTCGTTCATACTCGGTCCTCGAAGTGTCTCGTCCGGCGTGCCGCACAAATGCGGCGGCTTTATAGCAAGCCTATAGCAACCCTATAACAAGCCGCCCGCGCGATACCATGCCGCCGTGTCCGCCAGGCCCTGCGCGGTCGGCACGCGCGGCGTCCAGAGCGCGGGGTCGGGGCGTTTGGCCGGATCGACCGTCCAGTCGGGATGGCAGAGATAGCCGACGCGGTCGGGCGTCAGCTTGGCGCCCGTGCCGCGAAACGCCCGGTCGCCGTATGCGGCGAGCGTGAGGACGGCCTTGGGCAGCGGCACGGCGAGCGGCTTGCGCCCGATCGCGACGCCGATCGCGCGGATCAGCTCGGCGTGGGTCCAGCCGCCGGGACGCCCGTCATCCGCCTCGTGGATCGCGGGGGCGGCGTCGGCGGCGGCGAGCGTGAGCAGCAGGGCGGCGATGTCGTCGACATGGATCACCGACACGCGGCCCCTCGGCGGGAGCAGCGCTACACCGGTCCTGGCCATGCGGAACAGGTCGCGCAGCTCCATGTCGCCGGGGCCGTAGATGCCGGGGGGCCGGACGATCGACCAGTCGAGACCGGAGGCGGCGACGACGGTTTCGGCCGCGCGCTTCGACCAGCCGTAGTTCGACAGGCCGGGCTCGCGCGCGGACAGCGAGGAGGTGTGGACGAAGCGTCGCACCCCCGCGCGGATCGCGGCATCGACCACGGCTTGCGTGCCGGCGACGTTGCCGAAGGCGAAACCGGCGCGATCCGGCGCGTTGACGACGCCGGCGACGTGGAGCGCGACGTCCGCGCCGTGCAGCAGGCGGTCGAGCGGCTCGGGCGTGTCGAGCGCGCCGTCGATCCAGGCGATGCCGGTACGGCCGGCCTGCGGGCGGCGGGTGAGCGCGCGGATTTCATGCCCGGCAGCCAGCGCCAGGTCGATGAGGCGCGAGCCGACGAAACCGGTGCCGCCGGTGATGGCGAGGACGGTCATCCTGGAAACGCCCGTTCTCCCACGAACGCGGGAGTCCGGCGTTCCAGGCGATACGCCCGGTAATCCTGGACCCCCGCCGGCGCGGGGGAACAGGCCAGGGTGGCGCGCGTCACACCATCGCCATATGGTTGCGGTGCACCAGCGCGGCGCGCGGCGCGTAGCCGAGGATCGCGGCATGTTCGTCGCTGCGCTTGCCCATGATCGCCAGCGCCTCGGCGGCATCGTATTCGCTCAGGCCGCGCGCCAGCGTGCGCCCGTCGGGGCCGACGATGCTCACCAGATCGCCGCGCGCGAAGCTGCCGGACACGCACGTCGCGCCCGCCGCCAGCAAGCTCTTGCCGCTCGCCAGCGCGCGCGCCGCCCCCGCATCGACCGCGATCTCGCCCTTGGCGGTCAGTCCGCCGGCCAGCCACGCTTTCCGCGCCGGGGCGGTCCGCTCGGCGACGAACAGGCTGTGCCGCGCCTCGGTCGACAGCGGCCGCTCGATCCGCCCCGATACGATCGCGAGATGCGCGCCGGCCGAGGTGGCGATGCGCGCGGCGGCGATCTTCGAGACCATCCCGCCCGACCCCATGCCCGAGGCGGACCCGCGATCGGCCATCGCCTCGACGGCCGCGTCGATCCGCTCGACCCGCGCGATGTGCGCCGCGCCCGCCAAAGCGGGGTTGCGGTCGTACAGCCCGTCCACGTCCGACAGCAGGATCACGCCGTGCGCGCCCGCTGCCTGCGCCACGCGCGCGGCGAGCCGGTCGTTGTCGCCGAAGCGGATTTCCGCCGTCGCGACGCTGTCATTCTCGTTGAGCACGGGCACCACGCCCAGCGACAGCAGCCGGTCGAGCGTGGCGGCGGCGTTGAGATAGCGGCGGCGGTCCTCCAGATCGTCGAGCGTGACGAGCATCTGCGCGGCGGTCAGCCCTTCCGCGCCGAGCACCTCGGCCCATCTGTGCGAGAGCGCGATCTGTCCGACCGCGGCGGCGGCCTGCGCATCCTCCAGGCTGGCCCGCCCGCCCTTGGGCAAGCCGAGGCGCCGCGCGCCCAGCGCGATCGCGCCGGACGACACGACCGCGATCTGCTGCCCGTCGCGCACGCGCGCGGCGATGTCGGCGGCGATCCCCGCCAGCCACGCGCGCCGCACCCCGCCGGCGGGATCGACGAGCAGCGCCGATCCGATCTTGACGATCAGCCGGGGGCAGGCGGGGGGCGGGAAAAGCGGCATCGCGGGTGCGTTAGCGCGTGCGGGCGGCGGCGCCAATGCAAGTCATCGGCGGGCAAAAATATCCGTATGGGCAAGGATCATGTCGATCGACGGCAGAAGGACGTCCGTCGGCTCCTGATACGTGACGTCACTCCACCCGCTCGGGCCGGTGCGTTGCACCGCGCGCAGCCGTTCGGCGGCAATGTCGACGAACACGATCTTCTCCATGCTGGAAAGTTCGCGATACTCCTCCAGTTTTACGCGCAAATCGGTGCGCGCCGTGCCTGCGGACAACATCTCGAAAACGATCCGGGGATCGTCGAACGCCTTTTCGTCGTCGTTCGCGGCATCGTCGCGTCCGCAATAGACGGTCACGTCCGGGTAGCGAATCGAGCGGTCACGCGTGCGCGCGGCCATGTCCGAATTATAGGGGGTGTACCCGGTGCCGCGCAGCCTTGTCGCCAGCGCAAGACATAGATTGCCCTGCACACGCGCATGCCGTGCCGCCCGCCATCATGCGGATCACGCCATTGTCGAGTTCGGCCTTGCGCTCGCCGAAATCGATCTCGAGGAATTCCTCGGCAGTCAGCAGCGGATAATCGGGAGACGATGCCATCTGTGGGAGATATCACACGCAGCGCTTCATTCAAACCGGCGACCACTCGATCGCGTCTTCCCCCTCGTCGTCGTCGCCGACCGGCTTGGCGTCCGGGCCGATCGCTTCGAGCAGTTCGTCGAGCACCCAGTCGACCCCGACGCCGCTGACGCCCGAGATCGGCAACACGCGCGCGCCGCTCGCCTTCTCCAGCTCGGCGGAAAGCGCCGCGATCAGTTCGTCGTCGAGCGTGTCGATCTTGTTGAGCGCGACGACGACCGGCTTGTCGGTCAGCCCCGCGCCGTAATTGTCCAGCTCGTCGCGCACGATGCGGTAGCTTTCGGCGACGTCCGCGTCGTTCGCGTCGACCAGGTGCAGCAGCACGCGGCAGCGTTCGATATGGCCGAGGAAGCGGTCGCCGATACCGGCGCCTTCGGCCGCGCCCTCGATCAGGCCGGGAATGTCGGCGACGACGAATTCGTGGCTCTTGTGGCGCACCACGCCGAGCTGCGGGCGGGTGGTGGTGAAGGCATATTCGCCGACCTTAGCCTGCGCATTGGTCACCGCGTTGATGAAGGTCGACTTGCCGGCATTGGGCAAGCCGACCAGCCCGGCATCCGCCAGCAGCTTCAGCCGCAGCCACACCCACATTTCCTGATATGGCCAGCCGGTGCCGTGCTGGCGCGGCGCGCGGTTGGTCGAGGTCTTGTAGGTGGCGTTGCCGCGCCCGCCGTCGCCGCCGCGCAGGAACACGACGCGCTCGCCGGGAACGGTGAAGTCGGCGAGCACTTCCTCCTTGTCCTCGTCGAGGACCTGCGTACCGACCGGCACCTTGATGATCAAATCGTCGCCGCCAGCACCGGTGCGGTTCGACCCCGAGCCGCCATTGCCGCGCGGCGCGCGGAAATGCTGGGTGTAGCGGAAGTCGATCAGCGTATTGAGCCCGGGCACCGCCTCGAACACGATGTCGCCGCCCTTGCCGCCATTGCCGCCGTCGGGGCCGCCATATTCGATGAACTTCTCGCGCCGGAAGGAGACGGCCCCGGGTCCGCCCGCGCCCGAGCGGACGAAGATCTTTGCTTGGTCTAGGAAGTGCATGGCGCGCGGCCTACCGCTTTAGCGCCGCTAAAGCGAGGCTCAAGCGCGCCCGGCCGGCCTCGCCATGGCGAGGACCGACGGCGCGGCTTTGCCACGGCGGTGTGCGTGCGGCGCGGGCCCTTCGACAAGCTCAGGGCGAACGGGGAAGGGTGGCCCTTCTATCCAATAGGCCGATTCGCCGCCACCAGCGCCTTGATCGCCAGCGTCCGCGCGGCATCCCGCGGCAAGCCCAGCGCCTTGACCAGCGGCCCGCCGAGCAGCGCGTCGCCCAGCGCCATCAGCACCAGTTGCAGCGTTTCCTCCTGCAACGTCAGCGCGGCTTTGCGGTCGTGGTCCTGCGCGAGTTCGTCGACCAGGCGGTGGATCGCCTCCAGGATCGGGTCGAGCGCGTCCTGGTTGCCCGACAGGATCATCCAGTTCGCCATCGCGCCCGCCCCCTTGGCGAAGGCATCGAACGTCATGTCGACCACTTCGCGCGAATCCTGGTCGTTCATCCGCGCGCGTTTCGCCGCGACCGCGATCTGCGCGCAGATGCTGTCGGCGAGGTGCTTGATCAGCGCCTTCTGCAAATCCGCCGCCGAGCCGAAATGGTGCAGCAGATTGGCATGCGTCCGCCCGATCCGCGCGGCCACCGCCTTCAGCGTCACCGCCTGCGGGCCTTGTTCCACCAGCAACGCACGCGCCGCCTCGATCGCGGCATCGCGCGACGCCTCGGGGCTAAGGCGCTTGCGCCCTATTGACACAAGTGTAAGTAGCGTATATCTGAAGGGCCTGTCATCCTTGCTGTTTGGAGCTTTTCGTGGCGAAAGCAAACACTCCCGCCGACCTGACGATCACCCCGCGCGATCTGCGTTTCGGGCGCGGCGTGCGCATGCGCCGCTGGTGGCTGGGTGACGATCCGTTCGCCACCGCCTTCTACAACGCGCTGTCAGTGACGTTTCCGAAGGGCGAGGGGTTCTTCGTCGACAGCGTCCGCGCGTTTCGCGAGGGCACGCCGCCGCGCCTGCACGGCGAGATCCAGGCCTTTATCAAACAGGAAGTGATCCACACGCGCGAGCATGTCGCGTTCAACCGCCACGTCACCGATCAGGGGTATGACGTCGCGCCGCTGGAACGGCATATCGACGAGGCGCTGGCGCTGACCAGGGGCCGCCCGCCGATCGCGAGCCTCGCCGCGACGATGGCGCTGGAGCATTTCACCGCGATGCTGGCGCACCAGTTGATCGCCGACCCGCGCCATCTCGCCGGCGGAGACGCGCAGGCGGCGGCGCTGTGGCGCTGGCACGCCGCCGAGGAGATCGAGCATAAGGGTGTGGCCTATGATACCTGGCGACACGCGACACGCCACTGGTCGCGGTGGATGCGCTGGAAGGTCAAGGCGCTGGTGATGATCGGCACGACGAAGAAGTTCTTCGCCGGACGCTACAAGGGCATGCTGGAACTGCTGCGGCAGGACGGGATCACCGGCTGGCGCGCGCATTCCGGCATCGTGTGGTACGCGCTCGGGCGGCCGGGCATGGCGCGGAAGATCCTCGGGGCGTGGGTGGCGTTCTTCCTGCCGGGCTTCCACCCGTGGAACCATGACGACCGCAAGCTGATCGCGCTGGCCGAGAGCGACTATGCGGCGGCGGTGCTGCCGCGCGCTATGGTGGCGAAGGAAGCGGTGGCGGTCTGAATCCCCCCGTCATGCCGGACTTGTTCCGGCATCCACCGTGCAGCGAGTCTCCGGCGGCAGATCGTGGGTCAGGTAGACCCCGGCACAAACAAGGCTCTCCCGAGCTTGTCGGAGGGGCCGGGGCGACGGAAGGCTCACGCCGCCAGCGGATCGGCGCGCCGTACGTCCAGGTCGAGTTCGAACAAAGCGCACGGCACGCTCGCGCCCCGGCCGCGCGATTCGCGCGGCACCACCCGCCCGGTCGGACGGAAGCCGAGCTTGGTCAGCACCCGGCCCGAGGCGGGGTTGTCGACGAAATGCCCGGCGTGCAGGTGGCGGATGCCGAGCGCGTGGCGTGCCATGTCGATCACGGCGCCCCCGGCCTCGGTCGCATAGCCACGCCCCCAGGCGCCGGGGGTGAGCCAATAGCCGAATTCATGACCCTGCTCGCCGGGCGTCATGCCGATGCCGCCGACGATGCGCGGCTGCTCGCTGTCGTGGCTCAAGATCACGAAGGTCGGCGTCTCGCCGCCCTTGGGCGATGACAGGAATTGCTCCGCGTCGCCCAGCGCATAGGGCCAGGGCGCGCGCGCAAGCATCGTCACGACATTCTCGTGCGCGATCGCGCACGCCAGTTCGGGGGCATCTTCCGGCCAGCCGGGCCGCAGCGTCAGTCTCGGGGTACGCGCGAACATCATACTCTCCTCGTCGCCGCCGCTTGCCTGTCTCTGATGACGCGCAAACGACAATGGGTGGGGAGGGAGCAATAAAAAAGGGAGACCGGGGCGACCCGTCTCCCTTTTTCGATAGCCTGAGAACTACCCGGATCGCCCTGGTGGGCAACCCGTCCGGTTACCCGATGTTATTCGGCTGCAATTGCCGAAATCTCGACCGAACAGAATTTGCGGCCGAGCTTGCCTTGCTTGAACGCGACCCGGCCTTCGGTCAGCGCGAACAGCGTATGATCCTTGCCGATTCCGACATTGGTGCCGGGATAGAATTTGGTCCCGCGCTGACGCACGAGGATGTTGCCCGGGACGACCGCTTCGCCACCGAACTTCTTCACGCCCAAGCGACGACCGGCCGAATCGCGACCGTTGCGCGAGGAACCGCCTGCTTTCTTATGTGCCATCTCGAACTACTCCTTACGCCTGGGCGGCCGGTGCTTCGGCTTCCGCCGGCGCTGCGCTCTTGGCCCTGGCGGCCTTCTGCTCGTCGCTACCGATCGCGGTGATGCGCAGGATCGTGTGCTGCTGGCGATGGCCGTTCTTGCGGCGATAATTGTGGCGGCGGCGCTTCTTGAAGACGATGACCTTGTCGGCCTTCGCCTGCGCGATGATCTCGGCCGAGACGGAAAGACCCTCGACCGACTTCAGTTCCGAGCCCTCGCCCGCGAGCAGGATGTCGCCGAGCGTGATCGACGTACCCGCGTCGCCGTCGAGCTTTTCGACGACGATCTTGTCTCCGGTGGCAACGCGGTACTGCTTGCCGCCCGTGCGCACGATTGCGAACATGGCTTAAGTCACTTTCAAAAATGCCGTGCCCCGGCGGGGGCAAAAATGCCTGTATCCCACGCAAGGCCAAGCCGAGCGCGGGAAAGAAGCGCCAGCTATGCGAGGAGGGTCACGGTGTCAACCTCAAAGGGCTATTCGAAACGCGCAACAGAGCGCGTTTCGAGGAGAAGCGGGCCGGCACCGCGAAACTGTCAGTGCCGGTGCTCGCGCTTCAATTCATAGCGGCCGTCGGCATAATCGCCGAACAGCCCGGAAATGGCAGGATGGTCGACCGGCTCGTCGGTATCGTCGGGCACCAGATTTTGCTGGCTGACATAGGCGACGTAGCTCGATTCCATGTTCTCGGCGAGCAGATGGTAGAAAGGCTGGTCCTTGCGCGGGCGTACGTTTTCCGGGATCGCGTCATACCATTCCTCGCTATTGGCGAAGATCGGGTCGACGTCGAAGATCACGCCGCGAAAATCGAACATGCGGTGCCGCACGACATCGCCGATCGCGAAGCGCGCGTGCGCTATCGGCGGCAACGGAATTTCGCCGGAGAAGGGCGGGGCGGGCATGGAGCTACGATACATGCCTTCACCTTAAGCAATGTTCCGCATCGCACAAGGCAATCCGCTATCCCAAGCGGCTTGCCTAGGCCGGACCAGTGCGGTAGAGGCGCCCGCTCACCGACCGGTGCCGTCTTCCGGGCAGCATCTTAAGACCTTGCGGAGAGGTGGCAGAGTGGTCGAATGTACCGCACTCGAAATGCGGCGTGGGTGCAAGCTCACCGTGGGTTCGAATCCCACCCTCTCCGCCATTTCCTGTGTAATGCATTGATTTTACACGGTTTTGTTGAGGCGGTCGCAACCGCCCAACGTCTAGGCCAACAACGCGATATCGATGGAAACGGGCGCTTTTCGACGATCCCGGCCATTTTTCAAATGCGACGAACCGAGTGCGCGCGGCGGCGGGCTGGGCGCGGGGCGTTCAAAAAGCCCATTAGTTTTTGAACGGGAATCGGTGCCAATAAGCTTTCGGCCAACACCAGCCGAAGGAAACCGACGATGATTACCCTGCTACCGATGAAGGCCGCGACGGTCGCGACGCGCCTTTCCCGTGCGTCGTTCTACAACCGCATTCGCGAAGGTTTGATGCCGCGCCCGGTGAAGGTCGGCGAACGCCTGTCCGCATGGCCGGATCACGAAATCGAAGCGATCAACGCCGCGACGATCGCGGGCAAGAGCCGCGACGAATCAAGGCGCTTGTCGCCGATCTTGAAGCCGCGCGCGCCGCTTGATCCCTTAGGCTCAGGACTCATTGAGGCAGCCAGAAGATGAGGGTTGCAGCGATGCAGA
>CAXTJX010000037.1:0-24612 GCA_964244765.1 uncultured Sphingomonas sp.
GCCTTGCAGACAAAAGCTGGAAAAACGCGATCTCCACACTGCTGCCAAAGTAGTGCTAGGCCCCACCGTCATGCCGGACCTGATCCGGCATCCACGGTCGTGCAGGAATCAGCGGCCGGGAGGGTGTGGGACGGTGGATCCCGGAACGGGTCCGGGACGACGGCGGGCGGTTTGCGGAGGCCTCGCCTTATGCCGGGTGACGGAAGGGGACGGCACTGAGTGGACGCGTCGGAGAGTCGGTCCGACCCGTTCCGTCCTTCGCGACATCGCACGATAGTAAAAGCTGGTGACAGCGAACCTATCCGGTACAAAGCGCTTGACATCGCGACGCTGATTGGGTACATATCAGGAACGATGCAGAAATGCGATTCGGGGCCGGGGCGGCGCCTTCCATGTGGGGGTGCCGCCCGGCCCCGTTTCGTTCGGGCGAAGGCGGGAGGGGACGATGGACGACGAGCCGAAACAGATTCACGGCGCGACCAACCGCAAGGTCCAGGTCCGCAAGGAAAGCAACGGCAAGATCGGCAAGGCCACGCGCAACGCCTTTCTCGGGTATCTCGCGCAGACCGCCAACGTCATGTTCTCGGAACGGCTGGCCGGCATGAGCCAGGGCAGCGCCTATGGCGTCCGCCGCCGCGATGCGGCGTTTGCCGAAGCATGGGTCGAGGCGCTGGAACAGGGATATGCGCATATCGAGGCGCAATTGATGGCATGCGCGATCGGCCGGCCGGCCGCGCTGGAGCCGGACAGCCCGGTGGTGCCGTTCGACCCGGACATGGCGATCCGCGTCCTCACGCTGCGCACGCGCGCGTCGCACCCGAACTTTTCGCGTGGCGGTCCGAAGATCAAGCGGGTGTCGATCGAGGCGGTCGAGACGTCGTTGCGGCGCCGGCTGGACGCCATGACCAGGCGTTTGAAGGTCGATCTGTGACGGCGCGTTCGACGCGGTCGCCGGCCGAGGCGCAGGCGCGCTTGCGCACGCAGGTCGAGCGGCTGGCGAGGCTCGACCCGATCTATGTCGGGCAAGTGCTCGGCGGCTTGCCGCATGCCGAGCTTCGCGCGTTGCACGATTTCTGGTTCCTGTGGGCGCATGGCGGACAGATCGCGCCGCCGGGCGACTGGCGGGTGTGGCTGATCCGTGCGGGCCGCGGCTTCGGCAAGACCCGCGCGGGGGCGGAATGGGTCAGCGAGGTGGCGCGGGCCGTCCCCCATGCCCGCATCGCCCTGGTCGGCGCGACGGAGGACGATGTGCGACGCGTCATGATCGAGGGCGAGGCCGGGATCCTGAACGTCGCGCAGAGCGGCGAGGAGATCAGCTATCGCCGTGAAGCCGGCGAGGTGCGCTTCCACTCGGGTGCGGTGGCGGCGGTGTTTTCCGCCGCCGCGCCGGAGAAGCTGCGCGGACCGGAGCATCATGCGGCGTGGTGCGACGAGCTGGCCAAATGGCGCTACGGCGACGCGGCGTGGGACAATCTGATGCTCGGCATGCGGCTGGGCGACGACCCGCGCACGCTGGTGACGACGACGCCGCGCAACATCGCCTTGCTGCACAAGGTGATGGCGTTGCGCGGGCTGGTCGAGACGCGCGGGGCGAGCCGTGACAATCCGCATCTGCCGGCGAGCTTCCTCGCGGCGATGGAGGAACAATATGGCGGCACGCGGCTGGCGCGGCAGGAGCTGGAGGGCGAGCTGCTCCACGACGTCGTCGGCGCGTTGTGGTCGCGCGCGATGCTCGACGCGTGCCGGGTGGCGGCGTGCCCCGAGACGGTGCGCACGGTGGTGGCGGTCGATCCGCCGGCGGGCGGCGCGCAGGGGGATGCCTGCGGGATCGTCGCGGTGGCGCTGGGGCGCGACGGGCGCGGCTATGTGCTGGAGGATGCGAGCGTCGGCGGGCTGTCGCCCGAAGGCTGGGCGCGGGCGGTGGCGGCGTGCGCCGCGCGGCACGCGGCCGACCGCGTGATCGCCGAGAAGAACCAGGGCGGGACGATGGTGTCGAGCGTGCTGCTGGCGGCGGACGCGGGGCTGCCGCTGGCGCTGGTGCACGCGTCGAGCGGCAAGGTGGCGCGGGCCGAGCCGGTGGCGACGCTGTACGAGCGCGGCAAGGTGAGCCATGTCGGGGCGTTCCCGGATCTGGAGACCGAGCTGTGCGGGCTGATCGTCGGTGGCGGCTATCAAGGGCCGGGGCGATCGCCCGACCGGGCCGATGCGCTGGTGTGGGCGCTGGACGAGTTGCTGCTGCGCAAGCGCAAGGCGGCGCGGATTCGGGGGCTTTAGGAGTTTGCGGAGAGGGGAGAAGGGTTTTCTCGCACAAAGACACAAAGGCACGAAGAGGTTGTGCCCGGGCCATCGATCGGGAGACGTTGACGGCGTTGGTGTCGAGCGCTGGCGCGCTCTTCTGTCGTTTCTTCTGCGCGTCCTCCGCGCCTCCGCGCGAACCACTTCTTCTTTTCCTTCGTATCTTTGTGTGAGTCGATCTTCTTTCCACGACGGTGCGAACGATTTGCCTTTTTCCTGTCCTTCTGGAAGGGCGGGAGCGAGGCAGAGGCATGATCCCCCGCATCCATATCGACACCGCCCGGATTCCGGGCGCCGTTCCCGGCGGGGAGGAGATGACGCTGTTCCGGCGCGGCGGCGACTTCATGATCGTGATCGACCGCAACGAATTGATGAGCACGCGGATGAACGGCTCGGAGATCGCGCTGGGCACGATGGCGTGCGCGCGGATCGCCACGGACGCACCGCGCGTGCTGATCGGCGGGCTCGGCATGGGGTTCACGCTGCGCGCGGTGCTGGGCGCGGTGGGGGCGGACGCGCGGGTGACGGTGGCGGAGCTGGTGCCGGCGGTGATCGGCTGGGCGCGCGGGCCGCTGGCCGAGGTGTTCGACGGGTGCCTGGACGACCGCCGCGTCGAGCTGATCGAAGGCGATGTCGCCGAGGTGATCCGCGATGGCGCCCATGCGTCGAACGGGGCCGCGTACGACGCGATCCTGCTCGACGTCGACAACGGGCCGGACGGACTGGTGCGCGCCGCCAACGACCGGATCTATGCCCCGCGCGGGCTGGCGCTGGCCAAGGCGGCTTTGCGGCCCGGCGGGGTGCTGGCGGTGTGGTCGGCGGCGCCCGATGCGCGCTTCGTGCGGACGCTGAGGGAGGCCGGCTTCGCGGTGGAGGAAGTCGCGGTGAAGGCACGGACGAACGGCAAGGGGCCGCGCCACGTCATCTGGTTCGCACGATAGTTCGTCACCCCGGCCGCGTGCCGGGGTCCCCCAAGCCGCGAGCGTTGCCGTCTGGAGTCGATCGTCGCGCCTGCCGCCCGGTGAACCCCGGCACGCGGCCGGGGTGACGGTCGGGGTCGGGCGCCCGCTCGTGCGGATTTAACGGAGACAAGGCATGAAATTGTTCGGCTGGAAGGCCGGGCGCGACGATTCGCGTCCGGCGCTGGAATTTCGGCGCTCGCTTTTTGCCCAGGGGGCCGTCGGCGCGGTGCCGGCGCGCTACGCCGAGCAAGTGCGGGCGCTGTACCTGCGCAACGCGATCGCGCAGCGGGCGGTGCGGATCGTCGCGGACGGGGTCGGCGAAGCGCCGCTGGCGGCCGCGCCCGCCATGCTGGCGCTGGTGCAGGCGCGCTCCGCCGGGCAGGCGCTGACCGCGACGGTCGCGGCGCACCTGCTGCTGCACGGCAATGCCTATGTCCAGGTGCTGACCGACGCGCGCGGCGACGTCGTCGAGCTGTTCGCGCTGCGGCCCGACCGGGTGACGGTCGAGCCCGATGCGCGCGGCTGGCCGGTCGCCTATCGCTACACCGTCGGCACCCGCTCGGTGCTGTACGCCGCCGACGAGCCGCGCCCGCAGGTGGTGCACATCAAGGCGTTCCACCCGCTCGACGATCATTACGGGCTCGGCTGCCTGGGCGCGGCGGCGGGGGCGATCGCGCTGCACAACGCGGCGGCGGCGTGGAACACCGCGCTGCTCGACAATGCCGCGCGGCCCTCGGGCGCGCTGGTGTACGATCCGGGCGACGGATCGACGCTGTCGCGCGAACAGTTCGAGCGGCTGCGCACCGAAATCGAGGTGAATTTCGCCGGCGCGCGCAATGCCGGGCGACCGATGCTGCTGGAGGGCGGGCTGAAGTGGCAGGCCTTGTCGCTCAGCCCCGCCGACATGGATTTCGCCGGCATGAAGGCGAGCGCCGCGCGCGAGATCGCCACCGCGTTCGGCGTGCCGCCGATGCTGCTCGGCCTGCCGGGCGACGCGACCTATGCCAATTACAAGGAGGCCAGTCGCGCGCTGTGGCGGCAAGCGATCCTGCCGCTGGCGGGGACGATCCTGACCGGCCTCGCGCAGGGGCTGGCGGGCTGGTTCGAGGCGTCGGCGATGCGCGTCGACCTCGACCGGGTGACCGCGCTGGCGGAGGATCGCGAGCGGTTGTGGACGCAAGTCGGCGCGGCGGATTTCCTGACGCGGCGCGAGAAGCGGGCGCTGCTCGGGATCATGGAGCCATGAGCGCCGTCGGTGGTGGCGCGGTGCTGGCGCAGTTGATGGCGCAAGGCGTGAGCGAGGGCGCGGACCTGACCACGCTGCGCGCGATCGCCGAGGAAGCGGGCGAGCTCGCCGCCGGTCGCGCGATGGCCCGGACCATGGCGCAATTGGGGCTCGACGATGCGGCGGCGGCGAAGGACATGGCCGAACTGCGCGAGCTGCTGGCGGCGTGGCGCGACGCCAAGCGATCGGTGTGGAAGGCGGCGCTCGGCTGGGTGGTGCGGATCGCGGGCGCGTTGCTGCTGACGGGCCTCGCGGCGAAACTGGGGTTCTGGGACTGGGTGAAGTGAGGACCTTTGTCGCTCCCCGCACCGACAAGGAGGGGTCGAGGGTGGGTCGGCCCGAGGCGGGCGGCGCCGCGACCCCATGCGTACCCACCCCCACCCCCTCCCTTATAAGGGAGGGGGGCAAAGCAGGTAGCGTCCGTTTCGCCGGGTACGCCGCGGTGTTCGATGCGGTCGACCGGGGCGGCGACGTGGTGCGCGCCGGGGCGTTCGGCGCGGCGCCGGCGGCGGTGCCGCTGCTGTGGCATCACCGGGGCCCGCCGGTCGGGACGATCGAGCGGATCGCGGCGGACGCGGTGGGCCTGCGCGTGATCGGGCGGATCGACGATGCGCGGCTTGGCCAATTGGTGCGCAGCGGCGCGGTGAGCGGGCTGTCGTTCGGCTATCGCGCGCGGGCGGCGGTGCGCGGGCGGGGGGCGGTGCGCGAACTGACCGCGGTCGAGCTGGTCGAGGTCAGCCTCGTCGCGCAACCGATGCAGCCGCTGGCGCGGGTGATCGCGGTGGGTGACGACCGGCACTCGTCAGATGATCATTGACACCGGGAGGTTTTCCGCAACTATCCCGGTGCCATCCGGGGGGAACGACACTTGGCGGACAATCTCAATTCCTTGCGGGACGACGCCACGCGTGCGATGTCGCACCTCGCGCGGGAAATCGCGCTCAAGAGCAAGCTCGGCAAAATCGTATTCCTGGCCGGTTTCGCCATGGTTTCCGGTATATGCCAGTTCCTGGCGTCGGGCGGAAAACTGCAATCGGCGGGCGTCGTCGGCGTCGTCGCGACGATCGGCATATTCCTCTACGCCTTCATCCTGATCCTGGCGGAGGACGATCCCGCACTCAAGCTGGATACGGCGCAGAAAGCCATCGATGCAGCGGAAGCCGCACGGGACGAGGCCGCGGCGAGAGTGCTGGCGGTGGCCGGCTACGTACGGATGATCGACCGCATGATCGCCTTGCTCAACGCGCAACGGAGCATGGCGGCCTTGATCCAGCAACTCGGCAATCTGGCCAACCTGGGGGACGATGCCCTGGTTGCCGCGCTGCTCAACGGGTCGAACCGGATGTTGTCGATCGCCGGAGGCTTCGCGGCGTCCGACGAATGGACGATCTGCGTCTACAAGGCCGTTCCGGTCGAGGGTGATTGCCGCAAGGAACTGGTGCTGGTCGAACATGCCCGCGCGATCAGTTGCGAAAAGAACGATGCACGCCGCTGGCAGGAAGGCCAGGGTGTCGCCGGCATCGCCTATGCCAAACGGGACGAGGTGATCGTGGCGAATCTGCGTGACGATTCGATCCAGTCGCTGGCGGTGTTGCCCAAGGACAAGGATCGCCCGGCGGCCGACCGCTATCGATCGATCGTGGCGGTGCCGATCCTGGTGGCCGGCCTGGCCGAACCGTGGGGGGTGGTATGCTCGACCAACGACAAGATCGAGCATTTCAACCATCGCCAGGAAACCGGCCTGAAGGCGGAAGAAGCGATCCGGTCGTTGGCGAGCTATGTGGGATTGGCAATCTCGGTGCGACAAAGTAGCGTGCCGCCTTCGCCGCCCGTCGCCGATACCGACTCGTCTGCCGGCAGGCCCGCCGCCGCGGGAACCCCCGTCAAGCGGAGTCGTTGGCGAAAGACGAAGCCGGCGGGTTGAAGCCGGCGGGTTGAAGCCGGCGGGTTGAAGCCGGCGGGTTGAAGATTGCGCGATGTGCCTTATATTAACAATACACTAACAAGTCGTTCTGGGCTTGGAAAGGGCAAACTGGTATTATGAGCGATATGGAAACCCTTCACAGCCCGGAATATGCGCTCGATCGCGAAATCGACGCCCTGCTTCGCAAGATCGCCGTAAAGGTCGATGCGACCGGTGATCAGAGCGATATCCGGCTGGAACTCGTGCGTCTGCAGGAGCTGCTGGCCAAAAGGTCGCGACTCATGCGGCCACCCGTTCCCCCGTCCCCCAGCCGAACGTTCGACTTTGCCTGAAACGACGGCAGCTTTCCGAAGTCCCGGAGCGATCCCCGCCTGATCTGACGATCCGGGGACGATGGCCGGACGAACATCCTTGAGATTCCCCAGAGGCGCGCCCGCACGGCGCGCCTTTTTTCGTTTTACCGCTGTTTTCGTTTTACCACAGGAGAATGACATGACCGACGTGACGATGGACGCGCTGGAGGCAAGCTTCGGCGCGCAGGAGAATAGCGGCCCCGTGCTGCGGCCGATGCTGGCGGGGTCGCGCGCGCCGTCCGGGGCGGCGTTCGAGGGGTTCCTGCGGACCGGCGCCACGGTCGAGCTGAAGGCGTTCACCGGGGTGACCGGCGACAGTGGCGGATTCGCCATTCCGCGCGAGATCGATGCGGTGATCGACGCGACGCTCAAGGCGATCTCGCCGATCCGCTCGGTCGCCAATGTCGTACAGGTCGGCTCGGCGGGCTATCGCAAGCTGGTGACGACCGGCGGCACGCCGTCCGGCTGGGCGGCGGAGACCGATGCGCGGCCGACCACCGCCACGCCGGTCTATGCCGAGATCGCGCCGCCGATGGGCGACCTGTACGCCAACCCCAGCGCCAGCCAGGCGATGATCGACGACGCGGCGTTCGACGTCGAGGCGTGGCTGGCCGACGAGATCGCGATGGAATTCGCCAAGGCGGAAGGGTCGGCGTTCGTCAACGGCTCCGGCACCGCGCGCCCCAGGGGCTTCCTCCAGGCGCCGACCGCGAGCACGGCGGACCCGGTGCGTGCGTTCGGCACGCTGCAATATCTGGCGTCGGGCGCGGCGGGCGATTTCGCGGCGAACCCGCAGGACCGGCTGATCGACCTCGTCCAGTCCCTGCGCGGGCCGTATCGCCAGGGCGCGGTGTTCGTGATGAATTCCGCCACGCTGGCGCGCATCCGCAAGTTCAAGACCACCGACGGCCAGTTCCTGTGGACGCCGAGCCTGACGCCGGGGACGCCGGCGACGCTGCTCGGCTATCCGGTGCTGGAGGCCGAGGACATGCCCGATATCGCGGCGAACGCGCTGTCGATCGCGTTCGGCAATTTCAAGGCGGGCTATCTGATCGCCGAGCGGCAGGAGACCGCGATCCTGCGCGACCCGTACAGCAACAAGCCGTTCGTCAATTTCTACGCGACCAAGCGGATCGGCGGGTGCGTGTCGAACAGCGAGGCGATCAAGCTGCTGAAGTTCTCGGCGAGCTGATCCCTTCTCCCCCTGGGAGAAGGTGGCGCGAAGGGTGCCCATGAAAATAGTGTTTTCATGAGCACCCGCAGCGCCGGATGAGGGTGATCGACGACAGGCGATCGCCCTCACCCTTCCCACGCCTGCGGCGCGGGCCCCTTCCCTCTCCCGCCGGGAGAGGGAGAAGGAGGATTACACATGATCGACAATGACGGGCCGGGCGCGGTAGCGCTCGGCGAGACGGATCGTGCGCTCGCGGTGGCGGCGGTCAAGGCGGTGCTGCGCGTGGCGAGCGGCGACGAGGACGCGCTGATCGCGAGCTTCGCCGAGAGCGCGCTGGGGCTGGCCGAGCAGTTCACGCAGCAAGTGCTGATCGCGCGGACGATGCGCGACCGGATGCCGGTGAGCGCGGCGTGGCAACGCGTCGGCGCGGGACCGGTGCGCGCGATCACGGGCGTGGAGACGGTCGCGGGCACGGCGCTGGCGGCGAGCGCCTATGCGGTGGATATCGACGCGTCGGGCGACGGCTGGGTGCGGACCATCGATGGCGGCGGGCAGCGCCAGGTCGTGGCGGTGTTCACGGCCGGGCTGGCGGCGGACTGGACGGGCTTGCCCGCGCCGTTGCGGCAGGGCGTGGTGCTGCTGGCGGCGCATCTGTTCGACGTGCGCGACGACAGTGCCGCGCCGCCGACCGCGGTGACGGCGCTGTGGCGGCCGTTCCGGCGGATCGCGCTGACGGCGCGGGCGCGCGCATGCTGAGCGCGGTCGACGCGCGCGGGCGGGTGGCCGCGGCGGCAGCGGCGGCGCGGGCGCGGCGGCGCGTGGCGGAGGTGTTGCGCGGCGAAGTGCCGGGGGTCGCGGTGACGATCGAGGGCGAGAACGTGGTGCTGACCGGGCGCCTCGCGCGCGACGATGCGCGGCTGCGCTGGATCGGGAGTTTGCTGAAATGAGCGCGGAACGGGTGGTGCAGGCGGCGGCGCTGGCGCGGCTTCGAGCGGTTGCGGGGCTGAACGGGGCGTATCTTGCCCCCCCGGTCAAGGCGACCGTGCCCTTTGCCGAGCTGGGCGACGTGCTGAGCATCGACTGGAGCGTCAAGGATCGCGCCGGGCGCGAGCTGCGTCTGGGGGTGACGGTGTGCGACGCGGGCGAGACGCCGGCGCGCGTGCAGTTGCTGGCGGAGGGCGTGTGCGACGCGATCGAGGGACTGCCGCGCGACCTGGACGGCTGGCGCGTGGCGAGCGTGACGCTGGTGCGCTCGCGCGTGGCGGGCGGGCCGGCGGGGCGCTGGACCGCGACCGTGGAATACCGGGTGCGGGTGCTGGCCGCCGGGTGATCGGTTCGCGCGGCGCCGCGAAACGCCGTTGCGCGCCCGACGGACGGGGTGCGTCGAGGCAGACCGTCTTGGGTTACGCGGAGGCGCGGAGGACGCGGAGATGGTGCCGGTCGCGACGTCGTTCCGTCACCCAGGCCCTTTCGTCGAAGCGCGGGACAGGCTGCGCGCGGCGTCTGCAAACCCCACCGTCATCCCAGACTCGTTCCGGGATCCACCAAGCCGCAAGCGTGCCCACCGGATCGGCGTACGGCGCTTGCGGCGCGGTGGACCCCGGCACGAGGCCGGGGTGACGGAAGGGGGCGTTCTTCCCTCCCTTCTCCGCGTCCCCCGCAAACCTTCGGCGGCGGACGCGTCATCGACTTTTGATCCTCAAGGAGAACTACAATGAGTGCGGAACGCGGCAGTGCCTTCTTGTTGAAGGTCGGGAACGGGGCGGCGCCGGTCGTCTGGCAGACGGTGGCGGGGCTGCGCACGACGCAGCTCGGCATCAATGGCGAGCTGGTGCAGATTACTTCGAAGGATTCGGGCGGGTGGCGCGAGTTGCTGTCGGGCGCGGGGGTGCGATCGGTCAGCGTGTCGGGCGCGGGGATCTTCACCGGCTCGGCCGCCGAAGTGCGCGTGAAGGGCAATGCGCTGTCGGGCGCGATCGACGATTACCGGCTGAGTTTCGAAAGCGGCGAGACGCTGTCTGGGCGGTTCCTCGTCACCAAGCTCGATTATGCCGGGGATTACAATGGCGAGCGCAGCTATACGCTGAGCCTGGAGAGTTCCGGACCGGTGGTGTCGGCATGAGCGTGGCCAACCCCGCCCGGGGCGAAGCTTCCCTGCGCGTGGCGGGCGAGACGGTCGTGCTGCGCCCGAGCTTCGCCGCGCTGGTCGCGGCGGAGGGCGAGCTGGGGCCGCTGTTCGCGCTGGTCGAGCGCGCGGCGGCGGGGGCGCTGTCGCTGGGCGAGCTGGTGGCGCTGTTCTGGCATTGCCGGTGCGGCGCGCCGGAGATGACGCGCGAGATGCTGGGCGAGGCGGTGGTGGACGGCGGGCTGGCGGCGGCGACGCCGGTGCTGCGGATGCTGCTCGCCGAGATCCTGCGCGGGCGATGACCTTTGCCGACAGCGCGACGCGGCTCGCCGGGTTCGCCGGCGCGGCGCTGGGGTGGAGCCCGGATACGTTCTGGCGCGCGACGCCGGCCGAACTGGCGGCGGTGGTGGCGGTGCTGTCGGGTGCGGGGGAGATGGTCCCACCGCCCGACCGCGCGACCCTGACGACATTGCAGGAGGCGTTTCCCGATGGATGAGGAAATCGAACGGCTGGTGGTCGGCGTGCGCGCCGATACCACGGGCTTCGCGCGCGACGTGGACGCGATGCGCGCGAGCCTGGACGGGCCTTTGGTGTCCGGCGTCGACCGCGCCGGGCGCGCGATCGAGAACGCGCTGGGCAAGGCGATCCGCACCGGGAGCTTCGGCTTCGAGGATCTGCGCAAGGTGGCGCTGTCGGTGCTGGGCGACATCGCCAGCGCCACGCGCAGCGGGCTGAACGAGCTGTTCGGCGGGGGCGGGTCGAGCGGCTCCGGCGGCGGCCTGCTGGGGGCGCTGGACAGCCTGTTCGGCGGCGCGCCGGGGCGGGCGACCGGCGGGCCGGTGTCGCCGGCGCGGCCCTATCTGGTCGGCGAGCGCGGGCCGGAGCTGTTCGTGCCGACCGCGAGCGGCAGCATCGTCGCGGCGGGCGGCAGCGGCGCGCCGCGCGACGTGCGCGTGTCGATCACCGTGCAGGGCGGGAGTGACGGCCCCCAGGCGCTCGCCGCGTCGAGCCGGCAAGTGGCGCGCGCGGTGCGGGCGACGTTGATGGAGTGACCGTGTTCCCTCTCCCATCGGGAGAGGGTGGCCGAGCGTAGCGAGGTCGGGTGAGGGCAGCGCCTGCCTTACTGCCCTCACCCTTCCCACTCGGCTGCGCCGAGCGGGCCCCTTCCCTCTCCCGCAGGGAGAGGGAGATAGGAGACAATATGCCCTTCTGGCTAGCATCCGACCGCACCGTGCAGACCGAGGGGGCGATCTCGCGGTTCGATGCGCGCTTCTGGACGGTCAATTTCCCGCGGCCGATGATGGCGGCGGTGACGACCACCGCGCCGGATGCGCTGCGCGTCGATGCGGTGTTCTACACGAAGAGCGACCTGGCGGGGTTGATCTGGGAGGCGGAGGACCGGTTCGACCATCCGTTGCTGACGTACGAGACGGCGCGCGATTTTCGCAAGTGCCGGTTGTCGTTCCGGTGGCGGTCGTCGGGCGTGTTGCCGCTCGATGCGGTCAACGGCCCGGTGCTGACGATCGAGGGGCGCGATGCCGCCGGCACGGCGCGCGCCTGGTACGTGCGGCTGTGGAACTATGCCGTGGGGTCGCCCGAGGATGCGCGCGTGTCGCTCGATTTCGCGATCGTCACGGGCGGGTTCCTGCTGCCGGGCGAGGCCGATCCGGTATGGGCGGGGGATGTCGACCGGATGTTCGTGTCGCTGGTCCCGCCCGGATTCGACGCGAGCGCCACGCCGCTCGCCGCGCCGGCCGAGGGGTGGGTCGCGCTGAGCGGGATCGCGTGCGACGGACCGGGCGCGGTGCTGGCGATCGGCGACGTGGTGGTGCCGGAGCACGGGCTGGAGATCGCCAGCGGCTATGACGACAGTTATCACCTGACGCCGGCGCGGCTGCTGCGCAACGCACTGCTGCTCGGCTATCGCGGCGCGATCGTGCATTATCTCGGGATGAGCCATTATATGCGGCTCGAAACCAATTCCGGCGGTTTCTATGCGAGCCTTGCCGGGGGCGCGCTCAACGTCGCGGCGGCGGCGTGGCAGCGCGATTTCGCCGCCTGCGCGCACGCGCTCGGCTATGACGTGATCTGGTCGCTGAGCTACGAACTGTTCGACGCCTATTGCTGGGGCGACTGGAAGCAGCGCGCGTGGGACGGAACGCCGGCGCGGACCGGGTGGGAGCCCCCCTCGACCTTGCTGTCGCCCGCGCATGCCGAGGCGATGGGGTATCTGCGCGCGGTGGCGGCCACGGTGATCGGGATCGCGGTGGCGGCGGGGCTGGCGCCGAAGTTCCAGGTCGGCGAGCCGTGGTGGTGGACCATGTCCGATGGGCGGCCATGCCTTTACGATAGCGCAGCGCGCGCGGCGTTCGGCGGGTCGCCGGTCGAGATCGCCAGCGTGCATGCCGTGACGAGCGCGCCGCAGCGCGCGCTGCTCGATGCGGCGGGGGCGGTGCTGGCGGCGTCGACGGCGGCGCTGGTCGCGGCGGTGAAGGCGGTGGCGCCGGGAACGCAGACGCATCTGCTGATCTATCTGCCCGGCGTGCTGGCGGGCGACGCGCCCGAGATCGCCCGCGCGAACGTACCGGCCGGCTGGGCGGCACCGGCCTTCGACGTGCTGCAACTGGAGGATTACGATTTCGTCGTGGCGGGCAATGCCGCCGGGACGGCGCGCGCGGTCGCGGCGGCGCAGGCGCGGCTCGGTTATGCGACGGCGCACACGGACTATTTCTCGGGCTTCGTGCTGCGGCCCGACCAGTTCGCCGACTGGCGCGAGATCGATGCGGCGGCGGATGCGGCGCGCGCGCGCGGCGTGGCGCGCAGCTTCATCTGGGCGCTGCCGCAAGTGCTGCGCGACGGCTTCGTGCATTTCGATTCGGGAGAAGAGACTGTGGACGCTTTCGACGATGTGCTGTTCCCGCTGGCGCTGGGGCGCGAGGCGGAGGTGAGTCCGGAATTCTCCACCGCGATCGTCACCGGCGGCGGCGGACACGAAGCGCGCAACGCGAGCTGGGCGGAGGCGCGGACGCGCTACGATGTCGGGCCGGGGGTGCGATCGGAGGCGGATATCGCCGTGCTGCTGGCGTTCTTCCGCGCGCGGATGGGGCCGGCGCGCGGGTTTCGGCTGCGCGATCCGTTCGACTTCTCGTCCATCGCGGGATCGGCGGGCGCGGCGGTGCCGGCGGCGACCGACCAGGCGATCGGCAGCGGCGACGGGATCGCGGTGCGATTCGCGCTGGTGAAGCAGTACGGCGAGATGACGCGGCGGATCACGCGGCCGGTGGCGGGTAGCGTGCGCGTCGCGGTGGGCGGCGTCGCGACCGCGGCCTTTTCGGTGGTGGCGGGCGGGTTCGTCGAACTCGACGCGCCGCCGGCGGCGGGGGCGGCGGTGACGGCGGGCTTCCTGTTCGACGTGGCGGTGCGCTTCGCCGAAGACCGGCTGAGCGTCACCCGCGCGACCTTCCTGGCGGGCGCGGCGACGGCGGTGCCGCTGGTCGAGGTGCGGGAGGCGGAAGCATGAGTTTTTTGGACGGCGCCCTCACCTCGATCGCCTTGTGCTGGCGGATCGAGCGGCGCGACGGGATCGCGATCGGACTGACCGATCACGACCGTGACCTCGTCATCGACGGGCTGGTGCACCGCGCCGCGCCGGGCATGACGCCATCGGCGATCAAGCGCGGCGACGGGCTCGACGCCGACACGATGGACATCAGCGGCGCGCTGACCAGCGACGCCATCGCCGAACGCGATTTGCTGGCGGGGCGGTGGGACGGCGCGCGGATCCGGCTGTTCGCGGCGGACTGGACGGGGGCGGACCCGGCGACGGTGCCGCTCGGCGAGGGGACGATCGGCGCGATCGAGACCGACCGCGGCGCGTTCACCGCCGAACTGCGCGGGGCGAGCGCGGCGCTGGACCGCCCGGTGGTCGAGACGACGTCGCCCGAATGCCGCGCCGAGCTGGGCGACCGGCGCTGCCGCGTGGCGATGGCGGGGCGGCGGCGGATGGCGCGCGTGGTGGCGGCGAGCGAGCGGACGGTGACGGTCGACGCGGCCGAGCCTAGCGCCGACGCGTACGGGGCGGGGCTGCTGCGCTGGATCGGCGGGGCCAATGGCGGGCTGGAGAGCGCGGTGTCGCGGTCGGCCGGCGCGAGCGTGACGCTGCGCGCCGAGCCGCCGCTGGCGGTCGCGGCGGGGGACCTGGTCGAGCTGATCGAGGGCTGCGACAAGAGCCTTGCGACGTGTTCGGCGCGGTTCGGCAATGCGCTGAATTTTCGCGGCGAGCCGTATCTGCCGGGGATCGACCTGCTGACGCGGTATCCCGGGGCATGAAGGCGCCGTTCTCCCGCGCAAGCGGGAGTCCAGGGTGGCGGGCGCAGCGCCGCGTAACGCAACGTTTCGTAACCCTGGGCGCCTGCTTGCGCGGGAGAGCGATAGGGAACCGTACGTGACCGCCGCCGCCCGCGCGGTGGCGGCGGCGCGCGGGGCGATCGGGGTGCGGTTCCGGCTGCACGGGAGGTCAGCCGACTTCGGGCTCGATTGCGTCGGGCTGGCGGGCGTGGCGATGCGCGCGGCGGGTTTCGCCGGCGAGATTCCCGGCGGCTATGCGCTGCGCGGCGGGGACGGCGGGCGGATCGCCGCGCGGCTCGACGCGAGCGGGCTGGCGCGCGGCGCGGCGCCGGCGCCGGGCGACCTGGCCTTGTTCGAGACGGGGCCGCGGCAATTCCATCTCGCCGTGCTGGTCGAGGACGGGATCGTCCATGCCGATGCGATGCTGCGGCGGGTGGTCGAGCGGCCGGGCGTGGCGCCGTGGCCGATGCTCGGCTGCTGGCGTGTGAAGGGAAGATAATCATGGCGACATTGGTGCTATCGGTCGTCGGGCGGTTCCTGGGCGGCCCGATCGGCGGCGCGATCGGCGCGACGATCGGCAACATCATCGACCGCGACGTGCTGTTCAAGCCGGCCGCGCGCGAAGGGCCGCGGCTGACCGAACTGCAAGTGCAGACGTCGAGCTACGGCACGCCGTTGCAGCGCATCTTCGGCACGATGCGGATCGGCGGGTGCGTGATCTGGTCGACCGACCTGATCGAGAGCAAATCGACCAGCGGCGGCGGCAAGGGTCAGCCGAGCACGACCAGTTACAGCTATTCGGCATCGTTCGCGGTGGCGCTGTCGGGGCGGCCGATCGTCGGGGTGGGGCGGATCTGGGCCGACGGCAAGCTGCTGCGCGGAAGCGGCGGCGACTTCAAGAGTTCGACCGGTTTTCGCCTGCATGACGGCGGCGAGGACCAGCCGGTCGACCCGCTGATCGCGGCGGCGGAGGGCGCGGGGCAAGTCTCCGCGCATCGCGGCATCGCCTATGCGGTGTTCGAGCATTTCCAGCTCGCGGATTACGGCAACCGCATCCCCTCGCTGACCTTCGAGGTGATCGGCGACGCGGCGCCGGTGACGGTCGGCGCGATCGCCGCGACGCTGTCGGACGGCGTGGTGGCGGGCGCGCAGAGCGTGCTGCCGCTCGCCGGGTTCGCGGCGTACGGCGACAGCGTGCGCGGCGTGATCGAGACGCTGGCGGTGGCGGGCGGCGCGTGGTTCGCGCCGGACGGGGCGGCCTTGCGGATGCGCGGCGGCCTTACGCCCGAGCGCGAGATCGGCGACGACGAGGCGATTGCCGGATCGGGCGGCGCTGGAGCGGGCGGCGCTGGAGCGGCGCGCGGCAAGCATGGCCGGGCGGTGGCCGCGCTGGAGACGGTGCCGCGGCTGGTGACGCTGGCGCATTACGACCCGGCGCGCGATTACCAGACCGGCTTGCAGCGCGCGCGGCGGCCCGGCGCGGGATCGCGCGAGGACCGGGTCGAGATGCCCGCCGCGATCGACGCCGGCACCGCCAAGACGATGGCCGAGGCGGTCCTGTCGCGCGCCGAGGCCGGGCGCGAGCGGCGCACGGTGTCGCTCGGCTGGGCCGCGCTGGGCGTGGCGCCGGGCGCATGCGTGACGATCCGCGACGTGCCGGGCGTGTGGCGCGTCACCGACTGGGCGCTCGAACATATGGTGCTGTCGCTGGAGTGCGTGCGGCTGGCGGCGGGGACGCTGCCGCTGGCGGCGAGCGCGGGGCGCGCGCTGCCGGCGCCCGACGTGGCGACGGGCACGACGATCCTGGCGGCGTTCGAGGGACTGCCGCTCGACGACAGCCTGTTGACGGCACCGCGCCTGACGGTGGTGGCGGCGGGCACCGCGCCCGGGTGGCGGCGCGCGGCCGTGCTGTACAGCCTCGACGGCGGGGCGCGCTGGACCCCGGCAGGCGCGACCGCCGCGCCGGGCGTGATCGGCACGCTGGCGACGGTGCCGGGCGTTGCCCCGGCGGCGATCGCCGACCGGCTGCATTTTTTCGAGGTCGACCTGGCGCATGGCGAGATGGCGCTGAACGGGGCCGATGCGGGCGCGCTCGATGCCGGGGCCAATCTCGCTTTGGTCGGCGACGAGGTGCTGCAATTCGGCACGGCGGCGCAGATCGGGCCGGCGCGATGGCGGCTCGGCGGGCTGCTGCGCGGGCGGCGCGGGAGCGAGGCGGCGATCGGCACGCAGAGCGCAGGTGACCGCTTCGTGCTGATCGAGGCCGATTCGGCGCTGTCGCTCGATCTGCCGCTGGCGGCGGTCGGCGGCGACGTGCGGATCATGGCGTCGGGCCCGGGCGACGCGGCCGGGCCGGTCGAGATCGTCACGCCGTTGCGCGGCACATCGATCGTGCCGCCCGCGCCGGTGCAGTTGCGCTGGTCCGAGACCGGCGACGGCGCCGCGGCAGTGCGATGGGTGCGGCGCAGCAGAATCGGCTGGCGCTGGATCGACCGGGTCGACGCGCCGCTGGGCGAGGAGCGCGAACTCTATCGCGTGCTGCTGACGCACGGCGACGGCACGACCCGCGGCACCGAGACGGCGGCGGCGGCGCTGGTGGTGGCGGCGGCAGAGCGGGTCGGCGGCGTGACGCTGCAAGTGCGGCAGGTCGGCGCGCTGGGCGAATCGCCCGCCGCGCAGATCGCGATTCCGCCGTGGACAAGCTGAAAGGACAAGACGATGAGCGATGATACGAGCGTGCGACTGGGCTTGCCGCTGTTGCAGACCGGGCAGGCGCAGAAGGAACTATCCCATAACGAAGCGCTCGTGCTGCTCGACCTGGCCGTGCAGCCGGCGGTCGAGGCGGTCGGCACCGACACGCCGCCCGCCACCCCGGCGGAGGGGCAATGCTGGATCGTCGGGCCGGCCCCGACGGGCGCGTGGACCGGACAGGCAAAGGCGCTGGCGGGATGGACCGGCGGCGGCTGGCGCTATGTCGCCGCGCGCGAGGGCATGACCGCATGGAGCCGCGCGGACGGCGCTTTCGCGCGATTCGAGGGCTCGGCCTGGAGTGTCGGGTCGGTGCGCGGCACCCAATTGGTACTGGGCGGGAACGTGGTGGTGGGCGCGCGCCGGCCGGCCATCGCCGCCCCCGGCGGCGGAAGCGTGATCGACGCGGAAGCGCGCAGCGCGCTCGGCTTGGTCCTTGCCGCACTGCGGTCGCACGGCCTGATCGCGACCTGATCGGCCGGCGGTTCGCCGCATATTCCCCGTACTGTGGCCAATCGGCCACACGTCGCGTATTTGTTCGCTTGCGCGGAAACCAACCTTTGAGTAGGGAGTTTGGGCTGTCCGAGTGACACCTACCAGAAGGGGATTTTTATGCGGAAGCTTGCCATTGCCATGGCGCTTGCCTCCACTGCTCTCGCCACACCAGCTCTCGCCCGCGACGATTCGTGGTACGTGGGCGTCGAAGGTGGCGGACTGATCGTGGAAGACATCAAGTTCAACATCACACCGTTGGCCGGTGCCGCCGGCGGTGGTTCGGTCGATCACCATTACGGCTATGACGTCGGTGGCACCATCGGCTACGACCTCGGTTCGTTCCGTGTGGAAACCGAAGTGGCGTACAAGAGCGCGACGATCGACTCGTACAGCTCGACCCTCCTCACGCCGCGTCCGCCAGGCACGTCGTCGGCAGGTAATTTCCCGAACGCCGGCGGCCGCAGCTCGGCGCTGAGCTTCATGGTCAACGGCTTGCTCGATTTCGGCGACGACGACGGCCTGCAGGGCTTTGTCGGTGGTGGTGTCGGCGTCGCTCGCGTCAAGGAAAACATCCAGGCCCAGCCGTCGGATGCCATCCAGTTCCTGAGCGACAGCGACACCGTGTTCGCCTATCAGGGTCTGGCGGGTGTGCGCGCGCCGCTCGGCCGCCACATCGATGCATCGCTGAAGTATCGCTTCTTCACCGCCGACAAGGTCAAATTGGTCGATGTGTCGGGTCGTGGGTATAACAGCCGCTTCCGTACGCACAGCATCATGGGTGGCCTGACCTACAACTTCGGCGAGCCGCCGGCACCGCCGCCGCCGCCCGTCGTGGTCGCACCGCCGCCCCCGCCCGAGCCGACGCCTCTGCCGCCCCCGGCGCCGGTCTGCTCGCCCGGTCCGTTCATCGTGTTCTTCGAATGGGACAAGTCGGACGTGACGCCGGAAGCGGCGGCGATCCTGGACGGCGCGATCGCGCAGTATCAGAATTGCGGCAGCGCCAAGGTCATGCTGGCCGGCCATGCCGACAAGTCGGGCTCGGCCTCGTACAATGTCGGCCTGTCGCAGCGTCGCGACGACTCGGTCCAGGCTTACCTGACCGCGCATTCGATCCCGGCTGGCGTCATCACCTCGGAAGCGTTCGGCGAGAGCCGTCCGCGCGTCGAGACGGCCGATGGCGTTCGCGAAGTGCAGAATCGCCGCGTGGAAGTCACCTACGGTCCGGGTTCGGGCAACTAAGCCCGACTGGTCTCAAAGGTATGAAATTGGGGAGATCGGTTCGCCGGTCTCCCTTTTTTCTTGTGTCGTCGCCGAGCGCGGGGTCGCGCGCAGGGACATGGCGGAACCGCTGCGCCGCACGAGAGACTATTATCCAAACGCCAATGCGCTAGGGATCGGTGCGGTTCGGGCTGCCCGGCGGCGGTTGGCGTCAGCGTAACATAAGGGACGGCGATGCGGATAACGATGATCGGTTCGGGCTATGTCGGCCTGGTCTCTGGCGCGTGTTTTTCGGATTTCGGCCACGACGTGGTGTGCGTCGACAAGGATGCGGGCAAGATCGCGGCGCTGGAGGCGGGGCGGATGCCGATCTTCGAGCCCGGCCTGGATACCTTGGTGGCGAGCAACGTCGCGGCGGGCCGGCTGACCTTCACCACCGATCTGACGGCGGCGGTGGCAGGGGCGGACGCGGTGTTCATCGCGGTCGGCACCCCGTCCCGGCGGGGCGACGGCCATGCCGACCTGTCCTATGTGTTCGCCGCCACGCGCGAGATCGCCGCGGCGATCGACGGCCCCGTCGTGGTGGTGACCAAGTCGACCGTGCCGGTCGGCACCGGCGACAAGGTCGAGGCGATCCTGGCCGAGCTGGCCGGCGACTTCCCGATCGCGGTCGTCTCCAACCCCGAATTCCTGCGCGAAGGCGCGGCGATCGGCGACTTCAAGCGCCCCGACCGCATCGTCATCGGTACGCAGGACGACCGCGCGAAGGGCGTGATGCGCGAGATCTATCGGCCGCTCTATCTCAACGAGAGCCCGATCCTGTTCACCGGCCGGCGCACGTCGGAGCTGATCAAATACGCCGCCAACGCGTTCCTCGCGACCAAGATCACCTTCATCAACGAGATCGCCGACCTGTGCGAGGCGGTCGGCGCGAACGTCCAGGACGTCAGCCGCGGCATCGGGCTCGACAACCGCATCGGGTCGAAATTCCTGCACGCCGGGCCCGGCTATGGCGGATCGTGCTTCCCCAAGGACACGCTGGCGCTGCTCAAGACCGCCGAGGATTACGAAACGCCGGTGCGGATCGTCGAAGCGGTGGTGCAAGTCAACGACACGCGCAAGCGCGCGATGGGCCGCAAGGTGATCGCGGCGCTGGGCGGGGAGGCGAAGGGCAAGACGGTCGCGATGCTCGGGCTGACGTTCAAGCCCAATACCGACGACATGCGCGACGCGCCCAGCCTCGCGATCGTGCAGAGCCTGCTCGATGCCGGCGCCAAGGTCCGCGCGCACGACCCCGAGGGGATGGAGATCGCGCGGGGCATGATGCCCGACATCGCCTATTGCGGCGACGCGTACGAGGCGGCGCAGGGCGCGGACGCGGTCGTGATCGTGACCGAGTGGGACACGTACCGCGCGCTCGACCTCAAGCGCCTCGCGGCCGCCATGGCCGGCCGGGTGATGGTCGACCTGCGCAACGTCTACCCCCCCGCCGATGCCGAGAAGGCCGGGTTCGCCTACGCGTCGATCGGGCGGTAGCGGTCAGTCCCCCGCCGGAACGGCGAGCGCGTCGGCCAGCCACGCCGGTACGATCGCATCGCCCAGCGCCTCGACCCGGCGGAGTTCCACCGTCAGGCCAAGCTCGGGATAGGTCGTGCGGGTGCGCCCGTCCGGACCGGCGCCCGGTTCGGCCAGGGGGGCGACGACCAGGCGGCGGTTGACCTTGCCGCGGTGATGCATGCGCGCAGTGTTTTCCTGGCCGACATAGCAGCCCTTGGCGAAGCTGACGCCGTTCAGCTCGCGCGCGTTCACCTCGAGCCACAGCGTCCTGTCGCTGCCGAGTTCGGCTTCGCCCTCGGTCACGCCGAGCGACAGGCGGTGCGCGCGCCAGCCGGTCGCCGCCGCGCCCGCTTCGCCGAGCCAGCGATTGCCCAGCGCGGCCAGGCGCGGGTCGGTAACGCCCGGCATCGCCCCCGCGGCGTCCCGCGACCAATGCACCGCGCCGTCGATCCGCTCGATCGTGACCGCCCGGCGCAAGCGGTAGAGCGTCAGGCGGCGGGCCAGCGCGTCGGCGGCGCTCGCCTCGCAATCGAGCAGGATATCGTCGCCGTCCGCCCACAGGATGAAATCGAACAGCGCCTTGCCTTGCGGGCTCAGCAGGCCGCCCCAGCGCGGCGCGGCCGGCGTGACGGCGGCGGTGTCCTGCGTGACGAGGCCTTGCAGGAAAGCGCGTGGATCGTCGCCGGCGATGCGGAGGAGCGCGCGGTCCGTCAAGGTCGTCGCGGGAAGGGTGGCTGGCATCGCGTCAAGCTAGGGACCACGGCGCTTGCCTGCAATGCCCCGACTGGCGATTGCGGCGCGCGCGCGCTAGGCACGGAGGATGACCGACCGCCTGACGATCCGCCGCCCCGACGACTGGCATGTGCATTTGCGCGACGGCGCGATGCTGCGCGCGGTCGTGCCCTTCACCGCCCGCCAGTTCGCGCGCGCGATCGTCATGCCGAACCTTGCGCCGCCGGTGACGAGCGTCGCCGCGGCCGAGGCGTACCGCGCACGGATCTTCGCGGCGCTGCCCGAGGGCACCGATTTCACGCCGTTGATGACGTGCTATCTGACCGACGACGCCGACGCGGCGCAGATCGCGCGCGGCTTTGCCGACGGCGTGTGGGCGGCGTGCAAGCTCTATCCCGCGCATGCCACGACCAACGCGGCGCACGGCGTGACCGATATCCGCGCGCTGCACCCGGTGCTGGAGACGCTGCAACGGATCGGCATGCCGCTGCTGATCCACGGCGAGGTGACCGACCGCGACGTCGACATCTTCGACCGCGAGGCGGTGTTCGTCGAGCGCACGCTCGCCCCGCTGGTGCGCGACTTCCCCGCGCTGAAGATCGTGCTGGAGCATATCACCACCGCCGAGGCGGCCGATTTCGTGCAGGCGAGCGGACCGGCGGTGGCGGCGACGATCACCCCGCAGCATCTCCACCTCAACCGCAACGCGCTGCTCGACGGCGGCCTGCGCCCGCACGCTTACTGCCTGCCGGTGGTGAAGCGCGAGCGGCACCGGCGCGCCGTCCGCGCCGCGGCGACATCGGGGTCGCCCGCCTTCTTCCTCGGCACCGACAGCGCGCCGCACGGCGTGGGCGCCAAGGAAGCGGCATGCGGGTGCGCCGGCATCTTCAACGCGCCCTTCGCGCTCGAAAGCTATGCGGCGGTGTTCGACGAGGAGGGCGCGCTCGACAAGTTCGCCGGCTTCGCGTCGGAACACGGGCCGCGTTTCTATGGCCTGCCGCTCAACCGGGGCACGGTCACGCTGGAACGGACCGCGATCGACGTGCCCGCGCGGATCGGTGCGGGCGACACGGCGGTGGTGCCGTTCCACGCCGGCGAGACGCTGGGGTGGCGGCTGGTCGAACCGGCGGGGCGGTCGCTCATTTCGGGTCGGTGAATTTCTTCACCTTCACCGGCAAATCCTTCCCCCTGGTGCGCCGCGAGGGAACCTGCACCGGATGCTTCTTCTTCCACTCGGCCCAGGTCATCGGGCCGTCGGGCGTGTCGATGATGGTGTCGTCGATGCTCATGCCACCGTCCTGCGCCGCCGTCCGAACGGCCAGTCGATCACCGCGCTGGCGAACAGCGCCCACCACACGATCACCGGCTGGAACGCCAAGCGCGGGATGTGATAGGCGAGACCCAGCCCGCCGCGACCGTATTCGACATAATCATAGGCGTGCTTGACGTTCGCCGGGAACACGCAGACCGCATAGGCCGCGAGCATGACCCCCGCCCACCAGCGCAGGCGCGGGACGTGGAGCCCGACCGATCCGGCGATCTCGCACAGGCCGGTGAGCACGATCACTTGCTGCGGATACGGCACCCAGGCCGGCGTGATGCCGAGGAACGGGGCGGGCTTCAGGACGTGGAGGATGCCGGCGAGGAGGTAGGCCGCGGCGAGCAGGGCGCGGAGGATGAAGCGGGTGCGGGGGGCTCGGTCGGCTTTGTTCACGAGACTACCCTAGGCGCTTATCGGGGCGTGGGCAAAGCCCATGCCGTCGGCCGGAGCGATGCTCCGCCGGCCGGGCTTGCGCGAGTCGGGCGGGCGTCGCCTGCCGCGCGGCGCTTGGGCAAAGCCCACGCCGTCAGCCGGGCCTTGCCCGCTGGCCGGGCTTGCGCTGATCGCGCCGGCTTTGCCGCACGGCGCTGCGCCCTAAAACGGAAACCACCTCGATTTGTGGCTGAACTTCATATAGCCGACATTGATCCCCTGCCGCCACCCGACGCCGAGCCGGATCGGGATCAGCACGATATTGCCGCGCCGCAGATAGGTCGCGGCGAACCCGCCGACGAAATAGACGCGCCCCTCGGCCGCCGGGAAGCGTTTGTAGAGGTCCTCGGAATCGTAGAGATTGTAGACCAGCACGAATACCTTGTTGGCGTCGCCGCCGAGATCGAAGCCGAGCGACGGCCCGGTCCAGTAGACCGGCTGCTGCCCCTCCACCTTGTGGAACATCGTGCCGGTGCCGTAGCGCAGGCCGACCACCACCGCCCCCGACGCCTCGCGCCCGGCGATATAGGCATTGGGCCGGCCCTGTTCCTTCAGCGTGCGCTCGAGGATGCCGGCAAGGCCCGACGCGCCCTTGCCGAACGTGCCTTCGGCGGCGGCGAACACTTCCTCGCGCTGGAAGGTCTGGCTGGACGCCGACTCGGCATCGGCGCCGGTGCGCGCGACATCCTGCGCGGTCTGGTCGGGAGTCGCCGGGTTTTGGGGCGCCGGATCCTGCGGGGCGGGATAGGCGGACGGATTGACCGGTGCAGTATCGCTGGGGGCGGCCTGATCGGGATAATGCGGCACGTCCGCGCTGGTCGGCGTGCCGACCGGCGCGGGCGGATAGTATGACGGCGCTTGCGCCGCGCCCGGCGAGCGCAGGTCGGAATCGATCGCCTGGTTGGGATCGATCGTGCGCACTTGCGCCGCGAGCGGCACGGACGACGTCATGACGGAAAACGCCAGCATCGCCCCGATCGCCGGGACATTTCTCCATCGCACCCGCATCCCGCTTCTCCCCTGCGCTCGAACGACCCATCCTAGCGCCCGCGCGCCTGTCACGACAATGAACGGCGGCAGGCAGCGCGACCAACCGAGTCGATTTCGCGCCGGGCGACGGGAGCGATTGTCGCCACAGGCGACGGGGGCGATTGTCGCGGCGGTGCCGTGATGGCCGGTTGATCGGGCGGCGCTGCCCGTCTATAGCCCGCCTTCGCCGTGATCCGGAGACGTGGGTGAGTGGCTGAAACCAGCGGTTTGCTAAACCGCCGTGCCGGGTTTACTGGCACCGAGGGTTCGAATCCCTCCGTCTCCGCCAAAATGACTATAAGGTGCTGAAATTAAACGATAATTTCAGCGCCACAGCCCAACCCCATAACGTGGCCAACAACGAAATCCCGATGGATATCGCGCCGTTTGGGCGCGCGATCGGCTGTTGCGGAAATCTCACACTCGCGGCCAAATGCGCCGTGCTTGCGACCAATGGAGGCCCGGCGAGCCTCGCGGCGTTCAAACCCGGTTTCTTTTTGAGCGGCAACCGCCCGCATGAAGCCTTCGGCCAACAGCAGTCGAAGGGAACCGATGATGATTAGGGTCCGGACTCATTGGAGCCACCAGATAACGGTAGCGGCGATGGCCATGGCA
>CAXTJX010000038.1:0-23946 GCA_964244765.1 uncultured Sphingomonas sp.
TGCAGATGATCGGCGGCATCGTGCTCCACCGCGGCGAGATCGCCGAGATGCGCACCGGCGAGGGCAAGACGCTGGTCGCGACGCTCGCGGTCTATCTCAACGCGCTGCCGGGCAAGGGCGTGCACGTCATCACCGTCAACGACTATCTCGCCGCGCGCGACGCCGCGTGGATGGCGCAAGTCTACAATTTCCTCGGCATGAGCGTCGGCGTGATCGTGCCCAACCTGTCGGACCAGCAGCGCCACGACGCCTATGCCGCCGACATCACCTATGGCACCAACAACGAATTCGGCTTCGATTATTTGCGCGACAACATGAAGTACGACCGCGAATCGATGGTCCAGCGCCCCTTCAACATGGCGATCGTGGACGAGGTCGATTCGGTGCTGATCGACGAGGCGCGCACCCCGCTGATCATCTCCGGCCCGACCGACGACAAATCGGACCTGTACCGCTCGGTCGATCTCGTGGTGAAGCAGTTGCTCCCCGAGGATTACGAGAAGGACGAGAAGCAAAAGTCGATCATCCTGACCGAGGACGGCACCGAGAAGGTCGAGCGCATGCTGGAGACGGCGGGTCTGCTCGAAGGCGCCAACCTCTACGATTTCGAGAATACGCAGGTGGTGCATCACCTCAACCAGGCGCTCCGCGCGAACATGATGTTCAAGGCCGATACCGATTACATCGTGAAGGTCGAAAAGGAGCGCCAGCCCGACGGCACGGTCGAGGACGTCGGCAAGGTCATCATCATCGACGAGTTCACCGGGCGCATGATGGACGGGCGGCGCTGGTCGGACGGGCTGCACCAGGCGGTCGAGGCGAAGGAGGGCGTACCGATCGAGCCCGAGAACCAGACGATGGCCTCGATCACCTTCCAGAACTATTTCCGCATGTATCCCAAGCTTTCCGGCATGACCGGCACGGCGGCGACCGAGGCGGCGGAATTCTACGACATCTACAAGATGAACGTAGTGACGATCCCGACCAACGTCGCCGTCAAGCGGATCGACGAGGAGGACGAATTCTACAAGGACACCGCCGACAAGTTCGCGGCGATCGCCAAGAAGATCAAGCACCATGCCGATCTCGGGCAGCCCGTGCTGGTCGGCACCGTCTCGATCGAGAAATCGGAACTGCTCAGCGACTTCCTGGTCAAGGAAGGGGTCCGCCACGAGGTGCTCAACGCCCGCCAGCACGAGCGCGAGGCGCATATCGTCGCGCAGGCCGGCCGCAAGTCGGTGGTGACGATCGCCACCAACATGGCCGGGCGCGGCACCGACATCCAGCTTGGCGGCAACCTCGACTTCATGATCGAGGACGAATTGTCGGAAGTGCCCGAGGGACCGGAGCGCGACGCCGCGATCGCCCGGCTCAAGGCGCAGATCGCCGCCGAAAAGGGCGAGGTGCTGGCGGCCGGCGGGCTGTTCGTGCTGGGCACCGAGCGGCACGAGAGCCGGCGCATCGACAACCAGTTGCGCGGCCGCTCGGGCCGCCAGGGCGACCCCGGCCTGTCGCGCTTCTATCTCAGCCTGGACGACGATCTGCTGCGTATCTTCGGGCCGGACACGCTGTTCGCCAAGATGATGCGCAACAATATCGGCGACGGCGAGGCGATCGGCAGCAAGTGGCTGTCCAAGGCGATCGAGACCGCGCAGAAGAAGGTCGAGGCGCGCAACTACGACATCCGCAAGCAAGTCGTCGAATATGACGACGTGATGAACGACCAGCGCAAGGTGATCTACGAACAGCGCGCCGACATCATGGATGCCGAGACGGTCGGCGACGTGGTCGAGGACATGCGCGCGGAGACCGTCAACGGCATCGTCGGCGATGCGTGCCCACCCGGCACCTATCCCGAGCAATGGAACGTCGCGGGCATGAAGGAGGCGCTCGCCACCACGCTCAACATCGCGCCGCAGGTCGAGGCGTGGCTGGAAGAGGAAGCGATCGATCCCGAGATCATCGAGGAACGCGTCCGGCAACAGGCTGACGAACTGGTCGCCGAAAAGGCCGCCGCGCTCGACCCGGAGACGTGGGTGCGGGTCGAGAAATCGATCCTGTTGCAGAATCTCGATCATCACTGGAAGGAGCATCTCTCGACGCTCGACGCGCTGCGCCAGGTCGTGCATCTGCGCGCCTATGCGCAGAAGACGCCGATCAACGAATATAAGCAGGAAGCGTTCTCGCTGTTCGAGCGGATGCTGGCCAATATTCGCGAGGACGTGACGCGCACCATCGCTTTCGCGCAGTTCCAGGTGCAGCAGGCGCCGGAACTGCCGACGCTGCCCGATTTCATCACGACGCATTTCGACCCGTTCACCGGCGACGACGACACGGACGACCGCGACGCGGGAAGCGACCTGATCGCCACCCGCTTGCCGCCGCTCTCGATCCCGCGGCCCGACGGCGCCGCGATCGGGCAGGACCCGGCGGAGTGGGAAGGCAAGGTCAGCCGCAACGCGCCGTGCCCGTGCGGATCGGGCCGCAAGTACAAGCATTGCCACGGGGCGGTGTAGGCGGACCGGCCTTCGGTGTCGGTAGTCTTGCGCAAGACTATCGACACCCCGGACCTTTCGACAAGCTCAGGACAGGCCCGTTCCGGGGTCTGCCGTGCCGCGACCTCGGCGATTCACCACTACTCGCGTCGACAGCCGCCTGGTGGACCCCGGAACGAGCCTGTCCTGAGCTTGTCGAAGGGTTCGGGGTGACGGAAAATGGGGTAAGGCCTACCAAGACGTATGAAAGCCGATCCGTCCCAGCCCATCGCCGAAAGACACGAAAAAGCCCCCGTGTCGGTGGCGCGGGGGCTTTTATCGTTCGACGGGCCGATGCTTACTTCGGCGTGACGATGCTCGGCCCGAGGTTGCGGATCACCTCGTGCGCGTCGAAAGCCTTGATGTTGCTGGCGGGCTTCGGGCCGCGACCGACGACGATCTCGGCATTGGCCTCATACTTGTCGATCGTGTTGACGTCGATGCCGCGGTCGAAGAACGGGTCGCCCCAGAACGGGTCCCAGCTCCGCCAGCCGAAGCCGCGGCCGCGATAGCGCCAGCTCGGCCCCCAATAGCCGCCGCCGAAGCCATAGCCGTACCCGCCGCCGATGCCCGGTGTCGTGTAGGTCCGCGATTTCTTGTCGACGTCGCGGTCGGCGAGGATGAAATAATCGAAACCACGTTGCACGGTCAGTTCGGCGGCGCGGTACAGCAGATATTTCTCGACCGTGTCGCGCGACGTGTAGCTGTTGCCGGAGAAGCTGACCTGGAAGCGGTTCTCCTCGATCTGGCGGTCGCTATAGCCGGACCGCTCGAACCCGCGACCGGTGGCGGGGCCATAAGTGGACTCGGTCACGCACGCCGTCGTGAGCAGGGTGGTAGCCAGCAACGCGGCGACGGCGATTCCGCGGAGCGACCGACGGTAAGGGGTTTTCGAGGCGATAGACATGTCGATCTCTCCAGTGGCATGGCCGAGTGCGGCGGGACGTGCCGTACCTGCCATGAAACGCAGGGTCATGAAGCGCAGAACGATCGACGTGACGCAAGGGTCCGGTGCGATCGAACTATCGAGGCGTTCTACCTCGTCGAAGCTGAACGGAGCCTGACGCGCGACGAATTGCGATGCCTTGGGGTCGTGCGCCCGACCATGGACCTGCTCGTCTAGGCAAGACGTTCCGCCGTATCGCCGCCGACGCGCCGGCGGCGGGGCAGGGACGGCAACGGCGTCGTCGCGCTCGACATCGGGACGCGATATCCGCGCGGCCTTGGCGAGTTGCCCCGGTGCGATGAACGCGCAGGACAGGTCTTGCGCGCCGCCGAAACCCGCTGCTATAGCCCCGCCTCCGCCCATGTTCCCTGATAGCTCAGCGGTAGAGCTCTCGACTGTTAATCGAGCGGCCGTAGGTTCGAATCCTACTCAGGGAGCCATTTCCGCCATGAATGCCCGGAACGGGAGAGCATCGTGAATGGATGGCGTGCATTCGCGATGCATCTGACGTTCTATGGCATAGCCATATTCGCCGGGTATCTGATCGCCGCTTTTCTTTGTTACCGAGCGGCACGCGAATGGACGGCTCACCCGTCGCGCAGGCGCAGCGGGGTGCAGACTATGCGACGGGAGCGCACAATCTGGAATTGTCTCTGCGCTATTCTGCTGGCGATCGCGATATACCGGCAACTGGATGCGGCGGACCTTGTCGGTGATACCGGACGATCGATTGCGCGCGCAGGCGCCGTATACGATATCCGCCGCCCCTTTCAGGCGGCCGTCGCTGTTGGGGCCATCATCGTAGCGCTTGGCGCGATGCTCGCGACGATCGTGACGTTCCGCCGTGTGAACCCGCTGGCGCTGGCAGCGGCTGGTTGTGCCTTTTTGCTGGTCGCGTTGCTGGTCGTGACCACGATCTCGCTGCATCAGATCGATGCGATCATGCGGGTCGGGATCGGAGGCGCCAGCTTCCATAATGTTGTGGAAATTGGCAGCGTTGCGGCGCTCGCCAGTTTCGCGTGGCCGTATTGCCGGCAATCGCACATCGTCAGGCGCCGTTAGCTATCCGATCACGCGACGAACTGCTCCATCGTGATGCGGTCGTCGAGCGCGTGTTCCGGGTCGAACAGCAAGGTCAGTTCGCGCGTGCGGTCGATCGCGATCTCGACCACCGCGACATCGCGGATCTCGCGCTGGTCGGCGACGGCGCTCACCGGGCGCTTGGCCGGGTCCAGCACGCGCAACGTGATCCGCGCCTTGTCCGGCAGGATCGCCCCGCGCCAGCGTCGCGGGCGGAACGGGCTGATCGGCGTGAGCGCGAGCATGTTCGATCCGAGCGGCAGGATCGGCCCTTGCGCGGACAGGTTGTAGGCGGTCGACCCCGCAGGCGTCGCGACCAGGATACCGTCACAGGCAAGCTCGGGCAGGACGATGCGGTCGTTCACCGTCACCTCGAGATTCGCGGTCTGGCGCGTCTCGCGCAGCAGCGACACTTCGTTGATCGCGGGCAAGGCGACGGTCTCGCCGCCGACAGTGGTCGCGGTCATCGCCAGCGGCACGACCTTGAACGGCTTGGTGCGGTCCAGCCGCGTCTCCAGCCCGTGCGGCCGCCACTCGTTCATCAGGAAGCCGACCGTGCCGAGGTTCATGCCGAAGACCGGCACGACCGGCTTGCGCCGTTCCAGCATGGCATGGAGCGTCTGGAGCATGAAGCCGTCGCCGCCCAGCGCCACGATCAGGTCGGCATCCTCGGGCGCCACCCAATCGTGGCTGTCGGCCAGCGTCGCGGCGGCGGCCTGCGCGGGCGGGGTCGGCGACGCGACGAGCGCGCGGCGCTGCGTCGCGCCGACCGGCGGCGTCGTCATCCGCCGGTGACGCTCATGTGGCGCGCGACGGCGGGTGCTGCGGCGGCGATGTCGAAATCGTGCCGCGCGGGCTTGCTCAGCATCGCGGCGTCGAGCGCGGCGTCGAGGCCGCCGACGCCCTCGCCGCGCAGCACCGCCTTGAGATCGACGCGGTCGTCATGGCCGAGACAAGTGTAGAGGACGCCGTCGGTGGTCAGCCGCACGCGGTTGCAGGTGTCGCAGAAATTGGCGGTGAGCGGCGAGATGAGACCGAGCTTCGTTGCGGTGCCGGAAACACGCCAATAGCGCGCCGGGCCGCCGCTGCGATGCTTGTCCCGCATCAGCGCGAAGCGAAGCGAAAGGTCGTCGAACACCGCGGGCAGCGGCACGAAGCGGTCGGTGCGGTCCTCGTCGACCTGGCCGAGCGGCATCGTCTCGATCAGCGTCAGGTCGAGGCCTTCGTTGACGCACCATTGCAGCATCGCCGGAATCTCGCGGTCGTTGAGGCCCTTCAGCGCGACCATGTTGATCTTGACCGCGAGCCCCGCGTCGCGCGCCGCCATGATCCCGCCGATGACGCGCGCGACGTCGCCGTGGCGGGTGATGTGGCGGAAAGTATCCGGATCGCGGCTGTCGAGACTGACGTTGATCCGCCGCATCCCCGCCGCGACCATCGCTCCGGCATGCTGCGCCAGCGCATTGCCGTTGGTGGTCATGGTCAGTTCGTCGAGACCGCTTCCGACATGTCGGCCGAGCCGCTGCACCAGATCGCCGACGTCGCGGCGCACCAGCGGCTCGCCACCGCTGAGACGGATCTTGGTGATGCCGCGCGCGATGAAACGTTCGGCGATGATCGCGATCTCGTCGAGGCTCAGCACCGCGGCCTTGGGCAGGAACGTCATCTGCTCGGCCATGCAATAACGGCAGCGCAAGTCGCAGCGATCGGTCACCGAGATGCGCAGATAGGTGATCGCGCGCCCGTGGCGATCGACCAGTCTTGCAGGAGGGGCGGCGCACTCGTTCATCTGCTCCACGAGCTAAGCCTTAGCGGGGTCGCGAACAAGGGCCATCGCAAAGCCCGCGTGCGGGCGCGGTGTGCCACTTCTTTAACCGGCGCGAGGGCAGTAGGGTCCGCGCATGACCGCCGCGCAGCCCGCACCGCTTTTCATCCTGTCGTTCCGGCAACGCGACGAGCTGGCATCGCTGGCGGCGGGCGCGGGGTGGCAAGTCGTCGCGGCGCGGCGCGCGGGCGAGGCGGAACGGCGCTTCCTGTCGAGCGGCGCCGCGCTCGCGGTGATCGACGCGCGCGGCGCGCCGGGCGACGGGCTGGCGGCGGCGGCGATGCTGAGCGGCGCGGTCGAGGCCAATGGCGGCGCGATGCTGGCGCTGGTCTCGCGCGGCGAGCTGGGCGCGATCGCCGCGCTGTACGATGCCGGCGCGACGCATTTCCTGGCGAGCCCGTTCAGCGAGGGCGAATTCCTGCAAGCGCTGCGCTTCGCCGCGCGGCACGCCGAGCGGATGGCGCGCGAGTGGCAGGCCGGGCCGGTGTTCGCGCCGCTCGGCTGGCGCTACGATCCGGCGAACCGCACGCTGGTGCTGACGCCGGGCCTGTCGGCGCTGCTCGGCATCGACGACGATCCGGGTGCGCGGACGATGCTGCGGCGGCTGGAGCCGGGCGACCGGGCGGCGGCATTGTCCGCCTTGCGCCGGATGTCGGCGGCGCGTCCCGCCACCGCCTTCGCGCACGATGTCGCGAGCGGGGCGGACGGGATCGGCCGCGTCGTCCAGCATGTGCAGCTCGACGTCGCGAGCGGCCGGATCGACGCGGTGGTCGAGCCGCTCGGCACCGCGCCGGAGCCCGCCGCCGAACTGCGCGAGGCGCTGGCCGGCGCGCGCGACGCCGGCAGCGCGCGGCGCTGGCTGACGCGGCATCTGGCGGGCGAGGAGGTCAAAGCGGGGCGGGCGCAGGGGCAGGGGCAGGACGCGCCGCTCTACGCCATGCTGATCGCGCTCAACCGCTTCGACATGGTCAATACCGCCTATGGCCGCGCGGCGGGGGACTCGCTGCTGCGCTCGACGCAGAAGCGCATCGAGGATGTCGTGCGCGATCTGCTCGGCCGCGACGCCCTGGTCGCGCGGATGGGCGGATCGACCTTCGTCGCCGCCACGCGCGCGCCGCGCGTCCGCATCGAGCTGGCGGTGGAGCGGATCGCGGGCGAGCTGGCGCGGCCGTTCGTGACGGGCGATTCGATCGCGGTGCTGGGGTGCCGCATCGGCCTTGCCGAGGCGAGCGGCGAGGACGATGCCGTCGGCTTGCTGCGCCGCGCGAGCGAGGCGCTGGCCGAGGCGCGCGAATCCGACAGCGCGACGTTGCGCGTGGCCGATGCCGAGCGTTCCGACGCGCCGATCGACCGGCTCGCGGTGGAGCTGAACCAGGCGATGGAACGCGGCGAGATCGGCGTGCTGTTCCAGCCGCAAGTCGCGGTGGCCGCCAGTGAAAAGGGGGGCGGCGCGATCGTCGGGGTGGAGGCGCTGGCGCGGTGGGAGCATGCCGTGCTCGGCACGATCGGCGCGGAAACGCTGTTCGCCGCCGCCGCGCGCGCCGATCTGGAGATCGGCCTGTCGGACCATCTCCAGAAGCTGGTGCTGGCGCAGGCCGCGGCGTGGCCCGCAGCGCTGTCGGGCCTGCGACTGTCGCTCAACCTGACCGCCGCCGACATCGCGCGGCCCGGCTTCGCCGACCTGTTCCTCGACCGCGTCGATGCCAGCGGCTTTCCGCGCACCCGGCTGACGCTGGAGATCACCGAGAGCGGGCTGATCGAGGATCTCGGCATCGCCTCCGCCTTGCTGTCGCTGCTGCGCGGCGCGGGGTGCCGCATCGCGATCGACGATTTCGGGACGGGCTATTCGAGCCTCGCCTATCTGAAGGCGCTGCCGCTCGATTACCTGAAGATCGACAAGCAACTGGCGCAGGACATCACCGGCTCCCCGCGCGACCGCATCGTCGTGCGCGGCGTGATCGACATGGCGCGCTCGCTCGGCCTGACGGTGATCGCGGAAGGGGTGGAGACCGAGGAGCAGCTTGAAGCGCTGGCGAAGGAAGGGTGCCAGATCTATCAGGGGTTTTTGTGTTCGGAGGCGGTGGGGGTGGCGGCGCTGGTGGAGCTGGTGCGGGCGCCTGGTTGAAGAGATGTTCGAGCATCTTTGCGGCAGCGAGCAGGAACATTGCTGCGCGCGCTCCTGCCGGGCCGGCAGGGCGGCGGGCGTAGATCGGCGATCTGACATCCCGTAATGGTACGTTTCGAAGGTCTCGCGACGTTATGTACCTTATTTAAAGGTCAAGAAAGTGTTACCGAGCAGCGGACTCGATGCCTATTGCATCGCGACACTAGGGGGCTCTTCATGAAATTCGTGCTTTTATCGTCGGTTGCGGCATTCGCTGCGGTCGTTGCCTCGCCTGCGGTTGCCGCAGATTATCTGCCGTTCGGCCCACAGACCAATGTCGCGTTGTCGACGGTCACCAGCGGCGGCTGGTCGCTCTGTTATTCGGCGACGATGGCGACGCCTTACGGCAACAGTGCTTCCGCCCCGCTGGCGGCCTGCACCGGCAGCAAGTTGATGCTTGCCGGTCGCGTAACCGGAAGCGATACGCTGCTGGTGCTCGCGCAAGCGGACAAGGCCGATGTGCTGTTCGATACCGGCACCGGCAACACCAGTTCCACCCACATCGCCAACGGGACGGGTTTCTACAGCGCCGACTTGTGGTCGCTGGGCTTCGCACCGGCCGGGGAGGCGGTCAGCAAGACTCAGTGCGATACCGTCTCCGGCGATGGCCGCCTGTGTATCCATACGTTCGATTTCACCGGCGGCTATCGGATCAACAACGTGTTCGGCCTCAACGGCTCCTCCGATTATGAAAAGCTGGCCTTCTCGTTCGATGGCATTGGCGCCGTACCCGAGCCCGCGACCTGGGCGATGATGATCGCGGGCATGAGCGCCGTCGGTGTCGCGATGCGCCGCCGCAAGGCGGTGCGGACCGTCGCCTACGCCGCATAGAAGATTGCCTACGGATCGGCCGTCGTCCCGTTCGAGACGGCGGCTTTTTCGTGTCCGACCGCGTCCCGCCTACGGCCCGTCCGACGACGATCGACTTCTCTCGTTCGCGGGCGTAGGCGGCCATCGCGTCGCCGCGGCTATGCGCTTCCTCACCCCGCCGCCTTCGCCAGCCCCTTCGACAATTGCAGCGCGCCGTGTAGCCGCGCCTTGGGGTCGTTCCAGCTTCGCGTGACGACCAGCTTCGAGTCGGGCCGCAGCCGCGCGACGCCGTCGAGCTTGCCGACCCAGGCCAGCAGGCCCTCCACGTTCGGCGGCGTGTCGTCGTGGAACGTGACGAGCGCGCCCTTGGGGCCGACGTCGATCTTGGCGACGGCGGCCTTCTTGGCGTTGAGCTTGATCTCGATGATCTTGACGAGATTGTCGGTCGGATCGGGCAGCTTGCCGAAACGGTCGATCATCTCGGCCGCGAACGCCTCCAGCGCATTCTGGTCCTCGACATCGTTCAGGCGGCGATACAGGCCCATGCGCAAGTCGAGATCGGGCACGTATTCCTCGGGAATGAGGATCGGTGCGTCGACGGTGATCTGCGGCGAGAAATCCTTCGGGCGCAAGCGTTGCCCGCCGGCCTTGGCGTCCATGATCGCCTCTTCCAGCATCGACTGGTAGAGTTCGTAGCCGACTTCCTTGATGTGCCCGGATTGCTCGTCGCCGAGCAGATTGCCCGCGCCGCGCTGGTCGAGATCGTGGCTGGCGAGCTGGAACCCGGCGCCGAGGCTGTCGAGGTTGCTCAGCACCTTGAGGCGTTTCTCGGCGGTCTCGGTCAGCAGGCGGTCGGCGGGCGTGGTGAGATAGGCATAAGCGCGCGTCTTGGCCCGCCCGACGCGCCCGCGAAGCTGGTAGAGCTGTGCGAGGCCGAAGCGGTCGGCGCGGTGGATGATCATGGTGTTGGCGCTCGGGATGTCGAGCCCGCTCTCGACGATGGTGGTCGACACCAGCACTTCGAACTTCCTGTCGTAAAAGGCCGATATGCGCTCCTCGACCTCGGTCGGCGCCATCTGGCCGTGCGCGACGACGTAGCGGATCTCGGGCACCTGCTTGGTCAGGAATTCCTCGATATCGGGCAGGTCCTTGACGCGCGGCGTGACGAAGAAGCTCTGCCCGCCGCGATAATGCTCGCGCAGCAGCGCCTCGCGCAGCACCACCGGGTCCCACGGCATCACATAGGTGCGCACCGCGAGCCGGTCGACCGGCGGGGTCTGGATGACGGACAGCTCGCGCAGGCCCGACATGGCGAATTGCAGCGTGCGCGGGATCGGCGTGGCGGTCAGCGTGAGGACGTGTACGTCGGTCTTGAGGCCCTTCAGCCGCTCCTTGTGGGTGACACCGAAACGCTGCTCCTCGTCGACCACGACGAGGCCGAGCCGCTTGAACTCGATCCCCTTGGCGAGGATCGCGTGCGTGCCGACCACCACGTCGATCTGGCCGTTTGCCAACCCCTCCTTGGTCGCCTTGGCCTCGGCGGCGGGGACCAGGCGCGACAGGCGCCCGACATTGATCGGGAAGCCTTCGAAGCGCGCAGTGAAATTGTTGAAATGCTGGCGCGCGAGCAGCGTCGTCGGGCAGACGATCGCGACTTGCATGCCCGCCATCGCGGCGGCGAAGGCGGCGCGCAACGCGACCTCGGTCTTGCCGAAGCCGACATCGCCGACGACCAGCCGGTCCATCGGCGTGCCCTTCGACAAGTCGCCCATCACGTCCTCGATCGCGCGGTCCTGGTCGTCGGTCTCCTCGTACGGGAAGCGGTCGACGAACTGGGCGTAGCCGCTGTCGCGCTCGATCGTGTCGGCGGGGCGGAGCGCGCGTTCGGCGGCGGTCGCGATCAGCTCGCCGGCGATTTCGCGGATGCGCTCCTTCATCTTCGACTTGCGCCGCTGCCACGCCTCGCCGCCGAGCTTGTCCAGGCTCGCGCCCTCCGCGTCGGAGCCGTAGCGCGACAGGACTTCGAGATTTTCGACCGGCACGAACAGTTTGTCGCCACCGGCATAGCTCAGCGCGACGCAGTCGTGCGGGGCCTGGCCGACGGGGATCGAGGTCAGCCCCTCGTAGCGGCCGATGCCATGATCGGCATGCACGACGAGATCGCCCGGGGTGAGCATCGCCAGTTCCGCGAGAAAGGCATCGGCGGATTTCTTGCGCTTGGTGCGGCGCACCAGCCGGTCGCCGAGCATGTCCTGCTCGGTGAGAAGCGCGACGTCGGGTGCGGTGAAGCCGTGGTCGAGCGGGAGGATGAGGAGAGCGACGGAAACGCCGCTCGTCCCCTTCACTCCCTTCCCGCTTGCGGGAGGGGAGTTCGATTTGGTCGCGCCGCCCGATGCCGACTGCCCTCCCCCAGCCCCTCCCCCAGCCCCCCCCGCGAGCGGGAGGGGAGTAGAAGAAGTAGCGGCAGCGCCCAGCGCTTCCTGCCACGTATCGACCAGCTTGAGGTTCGCCGCGCCGTGGTCGCGCAGCAGCCCGGCGAGGCGCTCGCGCGATCCGCTCGAATAGCTGGCGAGGATCGTCTTGCGGCCGTCCTTTTTCAGTCGGTCGAGATGCGCGACGACGGCCTCGTACACGTTCGCGCCGTTCGCCCGCTCGGCGCCGAAATCGCGCGGGCCGTCGACCGCGAAATCGAGCACGGTCGCGCTCTCCGGCTCGTGAAAGGCGGTGATGCGGTGCGCGGGTGCGGCGTCGAGCCGCTCGGCGAAGTCCTTCGCGGCGAGATACAGCGCGTCGGCGGGGAGCGGGCGATAGCTGCCCGGATCGGCGCGCTGGGCGTTGACGCGGTTGGCGTGGTAATCGGTGATCGCCTCGAACCGCGCCTCCGCCGCGGCGACCGCGCCGGCGTCGCGCAGCACGACCGCGCCCTCTCCAAGATGGTCGAACAGCGTCGCCAGCTTGTCCTCGAACAGCGGCAGCCAATGCTCCATGCCCGCGAGCCTGCGCCCGTCGCTGATCGCTTGGTACAGCGGGTCGCCGGTCGCGGTCGCGCCGAAGCGCTCGCGGTAGCGCGCGCGGAAGCGCTTGATGCTGTCCTCGTCGATCAGCGTCTCGGAGGCGGGCAGCAGCACGAACCCGTCGATCCGCCCGGTGGTGCGCTGGTCGGCGGGGTCGAAGGTGCGCACCGATTCGATCTCGTCACCGAAGAAATCGAGCCGCAGCGCGTGCTGCTCGCCGCTCGGGAACAGATCGACCAGCCCGCCGCGCACCGCGAATTCGCCCGCATCGGCGACGGTCTCGACGCGGACATAGCCATTGGCCTGCAACATCGCGGCGAGCCGGTCGCGGCCGATCCGCTCCTTCGGCGCGAGCTTGGCCACCAATTGCCGGATGCGGAACGGCGTCAGCGTGCGCTGCGCGACGGCGTTGACGGTGGTGACGAGCAGTTGCGGGCCGGCCGGTGCGGCTTGCAGGCGGTGGAGCGTCGCCATGCGCTCGGCCATGACGCGCAAGGTGGGCGAGGCGCGGTCGTAGGGCAGGCAGTCCCAGGCGGGGAAGGTGAGCACGTCGAGTTCGGGCGCGAAGGTCGGCGCGGTCGCGGCGACGGCGCGCATCGCGGCTTCGTCCGGCGCGACGAACACGGCGCGCACCTTCGCTGCGCGAGCGAGATCGGCGAGCAGCCACGGCTCGAACCCGGCGGGCACGCCGGCGAGGGTCAGCGGGGTCTTGGCGGTGAGGATTTTATTCAGGTCGGGCATCTAAATCCAATTTCGTCACCCCGGACTTGCCGGGGTCCACCGTGCGACGATCGGTGTCGCGCGAGTGGGTGAGTGGACCCCGGAACAAGTCCGGGGTGACGGCTGGCGGCGGTCACTCCGCGATCGGCACGTAGTTCAGCGCCTTGAGTGCCTCGACGATCGACCCCTCATACCGCATCGGGCACTCGGCGGTTCCGATCGCCCACGCCATGATATCGACGTCCTGCTCCTCCAGCAGTTCCTCGACCAGCACGATCTCGGCATCGTTCCATCCGGCCGAGCGGGCGTCGAAGAAGCCGCCGATCAGCAGATCGGCTTCCTTCGTGCCGCGGTGCCAGGCGCGGAAGCGTAGCCGTTTCAAGCGTGTCTCGCGATCCATTCGCCCTCCAACGGCAATTGGCCGGCGGTGCTTGGAGCAACCGTCGGCTGGGTCTATCAAGCACCAGATAGTCATGCGGCCCGATATCCTCAATCCATTGTTCGCCGAGGTGACGGCGCTGAAAGGCATCGGCCCGGCGCTGGCCAGGCCGCTCGACCGGCTGGGCCTGAGCCGCGTGGTCGATGTCGCGTTCCATCTGCCGACCGGCTGGGTCGACCGGGTCGCGCGCGAGGAACTCGACATGGCCGATGCGGGGCGCGTCATCGCGATCACGCTGACCGCGCGCTCCTATCGCGAGAGCAACGGGCGCGGGCCGACGCGGGTGCAGGCGACCGACGCGCTCGGCAACACCGTCAGCCTGGTCTATTTCGGCGGGCATCCCGGCTGGGCGAAGAAGCTCGCGCCGCTCGGCGAGCCGCGCCGTGTCTCCGGGCGGCTGGAGCAATACGGCCAGGACTTGCAGATCGTCCATCCCGATTACGTCCTGCCGCTGGAGGAATCCGACGACGCGCTGGCCAAGAACGGCGGGCGGGAAGCGATCTATCCGCTGTCGGAGGGACTGACGTCCCGCCGCATGGCGCAACTGGCCGCGCAGGCGGTCGAGCGCGCGCCCAATCTCGACGAGTGGATCGAACCCGGGCTGCTGGCGAAGCATGACTGGCCGGCGTGGCGCGCGGCGCTGGCGCTGGTCCATGCCGATCCGTCGCAGGTCAAGGCGCGCGAGCGGCTGGCCTATGACGAAGTGTTCGCCAACCAGCTCGCGCTGATGCTGGTCCGGCAATCGTCGCGCGCGCGGCGGGGGCGGGCGCTGGCGGGCGACGGGCGGCTGCGCGACGCGCTGCGCCTGCCCTACGCGCTCACCGGTGCACAGGCGCGCACGGTGCGCGAGATCGAGGGCGACCTGGGGCAGGCGCAACCGATGCTGCGGCTGCTGCAAGGCGATGTCGGATCGGGCAAGACGCTGGTCGCGATGCTGGCGATGCTGGTCGCGGTCGAGGCGGGCGCGCAGGCGGCGTTGCTAGCGCCGACCGAGATCCTCGCGCGGCAGCATTACGACTCGCTGCGGCGGACGCTGGCGGGAGTGCCGGTCGAGATCGCGGTGCTGACGGGCCGCGACAAGGGGCGCGCGCGCGAGGCGACGCTGATGGGGCTGGCGGCAGGGTCGATCGACATCCTGATCGGCACCCACGCGATCTTCCAGGAAGCGGTGGCGTACAAGGATCTCGGGCTGGTCGTGGTGGACGAACAGCACCGCTTCGGCGTCGCGCAACGCATGATGTTGCAGGACAAGGGCCGGTCGCCGCACTTGCTGGCGATGACCGCGACGCCGATCCCGCGCACGCTGACGCTCGCCCATTACGGCGAGATGGACGTGAGCCAGATCGACGAGATGCCGCCGGGCCGCCAGCCGATCGAGACGCGCGTCATTTCGGAGGACCGGCTGTCCGACGTGGTCGATGCGCTGGCGCGGCATCTGTCGGCGGAAGGCCAGGCTTACTGGGTCTGCCCGCTGGTCGAGGAGAGCGAGAAAAGCGATCTTGCCGCCGCCGAGGCGCGCGCCGAGACGCTGCGCGCGCGCTTCGGGGATCGCGTCGGCCTCGTCCACGGCCGGATGAAGCCGCCGGAAAAGGATGCGGTGATGGCGGCGTTCGCCGGCGGAAAGGTCGGCGTGCTGGTCGCGACGACGGTGATCGAGGTCGGGGTCGACGTCCCCAATGCGACGCTGATCGTGATCGAACATGCCGACCGCTTCGGCCTGGCGCAATTGCACCAGTTGCGCGGGCGGGTCGGGCGCGGATCGGGCAAGTCGAACTGTCTGCTGATTCGCGGGGGTGCGCTCAGCGAGACGTCGCGCGCGCGGCTGGCGTTGATGCGCGAGACGAATGACGGCTTCCGCATCGCCGAGGAGGACCTGCGGCTGCGCGGGGCGGGGGAATTGCTCGGCACGAAGCAGTCGGGCGAGGCGGGGTTCCGGCTGGCCACGGCGGAGATGCTCGGCACGCTGCTTTCGGCCGCGACCGACGACGCGCGGCTGCTGATCGACCGCGACGGCGGGCTGGAAGGGCCGCGCGGGCAGGCGGCGCGCACCGCGCTGTATCTGTTCGAGCGCGATGCTGGCGTGGCGCTGCTGCGGTCGGGGTGAATCGCACGGGCCGAAGGCCAAGAAAGGATTATCTCACACAAAGGCACAAAGGCACGAAGAGAAAGAAGGCTTCTTTCCTTCGTGCCTTCGTGTCTTTGTACGAGCAGAAACTTCTTCTGAAAGCCGCTTCGCGAAAGAAACTCACCGCCCTGGCAGCATCGTCGCCAGTACGTCGTAATAATCCGCCAGGTCGATCGGCCAGTCGAATTCGCAGCCAATCCGCCCGCCCAGCGACCAGCGGATCTCGGCGACGACCACGCCGACGATCGGCAAGGTCACGCGCAACCGCTCGCCGACCTGGTAGGGCGCGTCGGTGCGCGCCATCAGGCCCATCGCCGACAGGTTGACGATCAGCAGCGATACCTGCCGCGCATCCGGCCCGAACGCCCGCGCCCGATAATGAACCTCGTCCCGCGCGACCGCACGGTTGTCGACCATCCGCTTCGTCAGTGCCATCGTCATTGCCATGCCATGTTCCTCCGTTCGGCCCCGGCAATCTATGGTCGGCTTTATGAATCAGGTCGCAATCCAGCCGGTTAATCGGCGTTGACCGTACAATTCCGGTAGCGATCGCCGGGCGTCATGCGGGGATCAGGAGCCCGTGATGCTTCTTGCCCGCGGCGATGCGCACGGGCGCGTCGCCGACCGTCACGATCATCGTCTCGTCGGTCACCCGGTCGGCGCCGACCCGCGCGCCGCCGCCCTTGACGAGGCGCTTCGCATCGCCCTTGGAGGCGGCGAGACCGAGCCCGACCAGCGCATCGACGATCGAGATGGCGCCGCGCACCGCGAACGTCGGCAGCGCCGCGCCCGCCGCGCCTTCCTCGAAGGTCCGCCGCGCGCTTTCGGCGGCGGCGGCGGCGGCGGCGTCGCCGCGGCACAAGGCGGTCGCCGCATTGGCGAGCACGGCCTTGGCGGCGTTGATCTCCGCGCCCTCCAGCGCCTCCAGCCGCGCGATCTCGTCGAGCGGCAGATCGGTGAACAGCCGCAGGAAGCGCCCGACGTCGCGATCGTCGGTGTTGCGCCAGAATTGCCAGTAATCGTAATGCGGGAGCTGGTCCTCATGCAGCCAGACCGCGCCGGCCACGGTCTTGCCCATCTTGCCGCCGTCCGCCGTGGTGATGAGCGGCGTGGTGATGCCGTACACCTGCGTCCCGTCCATGCGGCGCGACAGCTCGACGCCGTTGACGATGTTGCCCCATTGGTCGCTGCCGCCCAGTTGCAGGCGGCACCCGGCGCGGCGCGACAATTCCAGGAAATCATAGGCCTGGAGGATCATGTAGTTGAATTCGAGGAAACTGAGCGACTGCTCGCGGTCGAGCCGCAGCTTGACCGAATCGAAGCTGAGCATGCGGTTGACCGAGAAATGCTGCCCCACGTCGCGCAGGAACGGGATGTATTCGAGCGCGTCGAGCCAGTCGGCATTGTCGAGCATCACCGCATCGCTCGGGCCGTCGCCGAAGGTTAGGAAGCGTTCGAAGATGCGCTTGATCGACGCGACATTGGCCTGGATGCCGTCCTCGGCCAGCAGCTTGCGCGCTTCGTCCTTGAAGCTCGGGTCGCCGATCTTGCCCGTCCCGCCGCCCATCAGCACGATCGGCTTGTGGCCCGCTTGCTGGAGCCGGCGCAGCAGCATGATCTGCACCAGGCTGCCGACATGCAGCGAGGGCGCGGTGGGGTCGAATCCGATATAGCCCGGCACCACCTGCGCCAGCGCGAGCGCGTCCAGCGCCGCGCCGTCGGTCACTTGGTGGATGTAGCCGCGTTCCGACAGCAGGCGGAGGAGGGAGGATCGGTGCTCGGTCATGCGCGCCGCTTTACGGGACAGTGCTGCCGTTTGTCATCCCCGCGAAGCAGGAAGAAGCCATGCGCGCGAAGGACGCGAAGGAAAGAAGGGCGCGAAGAAAGATCATTGCGCTCCGCGTCCGTCTTTCCCTCGCCGTCCTTCGCGTGAACCCCATTTTTCTACCCGAGGGCGGATCGACCTTCGATGTCGGCAGTTTTGTTCGGAGACTTCCCACCAAAACCGTCACCCCCGGGCTTGTTCCGGGGTGATGGAAGCTCAGGGACAAGGCCCACCCGGGGAGGATGAAGGTCGATCCGCCCTAGATCCCCGGCAATTCCCGTTGCGGATCGACCGGGGTGCGACCCTTGCGCATTTCGAAATGCACTTCGGGCCGTTCGGCAAAGCCAGAATCGCCCGACAGTGCCACCGTCTGGCCGCGCTTCACCGACTGGCCGCGCTGGACCAGCAACCGGCTGGCATGGCCGTAGACCGTCGTCCAGCCATCGCCATGCCTGACGATGACGAGCCCGCCGAGCGTCGGCACCCCGCTGCCGGCATAGGCGACCACGCCGTCCGCCGCCGCGAGGATCGGCGTGCCGAGCGGCACCGCGATCTTCACGCCGTTGACCTTTTCACCGGAAGCGTTGGGGCCGAAGCGGGCGACGATGCGGCCGTGCACCGGCCAGGCGAAGGCGCCGGTCAGCCGCACCGGCGCGGCGATCGCCTGAGTCGAGGACAGCATGCGGCGCGGCGAGGCGGTCGGCTTCGCCGGTCGCTGGTTCGCCGCCAGCGCGGGTTCGCCGCCGGTGACGATGTCGTCGATGTCGAGCCGGAAAGCGGCGGCACGTTCGGCGGCGGTGCTGCCGCCCCCCACACCGTCGGCGCCGCCGGGGATCAGCACGCGCATCCCGACGCGCAGCGTGTAGGGCTCGACCAGATCGTTGGCGGTGACGATGCGCGACCAGTCGATGCCGTAGGCGCGCGCGATGGCGATGCCGGCCTGCCCGGCGCGGACGCGGTGATAACGGCCGCCGGGTATCTCCAGCCGCTGGCCCGGGCGGATGACGAAGGGCGGCGGCAAGCCGTTGGCGCGCGCGATCGCCTCGGAACCGGCGCCGGTACGATCGCCGATCGAGCGTAGCGTGTCGCCCGGCTGGACGACATGGCTGCCCGCGCCGACGACCTGCGCGTCGGGCGTGACGGGGCGGGCCTGCCACGCCGGCGGCGGAGCCGGCAGTGCGGCGACCCCCCGGTCGATCGGCTGCGTGTCGTAGCGGTCGGGCGCGTCGCGATACGGCCGCCCGCCCTCGGGTTCGGACGGTTGCCGGTCGTCGCGTGCTGGTCGGGAGCGACGGTCGTCGCGGGGATAATAGCCGCGCTGCGGCCGATCCGGGTCGGTAATGCCGGCGGTCAGTGTCGCGAGCAGCAGCATCGCCGCGATCAACGACTGGTCATCACCCGCCATGCCTCACCCCTTACGCGTACAACGCCGCCAGCGTAGCGAGCGAGGGCCGGTGTGTCAGGTCGAGATGCAACGGCGTGACCGATACGAAACGATCCTTTACAGCTTCCAGGTCGGTCGAATGCGCCGGCGTCTCGACGGTGTCGGCCAGCGCGAACCAGTGATATTCGTAACCGCGCGGATCGCGATTGGTGACGATCTGCAACCGCCCGTAATCGCGCAGGCCCTGTCGCGCGATCTTCACGCCCCTGACGGCATCGGCGGCGCAGGCGGGGAAGTTGATGTTGACGAGCGTGCGCGGCTCCAGGGCCGCGTCGAGCAGCGGGCGCAGCACGCGCTCGCCCCAGGCGGCGGCAGAGTCGAACGGCACCGTGTCGCCCATGCCCTGCTTGTCGTAGACTTGGCTCAAGGCGATCGAGCGCACGCCCGCCAGCGCGCCCTCCATCGCGGCGGAGACGGTGCCCGAATAGGTGACGTCCTCGGCGAGGTTCGCGCCGCGATTGACGCCGGACAGGATCAGGTCGGGCCGGTGATCCTTCATCAGCCGCGCGACCGCCATCATCACCGCGTCGGTCGGCGTGCCGGCGACGGCGAAGCGCTTTTCGCCGTGCCGCCGCACGCGGATCGGGCGGGAGAGGGTGAGCGAATGGCCCGCGCCCGACTGCTCCTCGGCCGGCGCGACGACCCAGACGTCGTCGGACAGGGTCGCCGCAATGTCTTCCAGCACTTTCAGGCCGGGCGCGTGATAGCCGTCGTCGTTGGTCAGGAGGATGCGCATGGCGGGGCTTTCGGGACTGTTGGCGGGAGCAGGCGGTTCACGCGAAGGCGCGAAGATAGGCGAGGGGCGCGAAGATCGAAGCTCCGCGCAGCGTCTTCAAGATCCGTGGAAACAGCCTGCTGTCGCGGCCGTCTTCCGTCTCTTCCTTCGCGCATCTTCGCGCCTTCGCGTGAACCGCTTCTTTCCGAAACCTACGCAGCCGACAGCCGCTCGACGCCGCCGAGCAACGGCACCAGCGCCGCGGGCACCGTCACCGAGCCGTCGGCATTCTGGTAATTCTCCATGATCGCGACGAGCGTCCGCCCGACCGCGAGGCCGGAGCCGTTGAGCGTGTGGACGAAGCGCGTCTGCTTTTCTCCCCCCTTTTCGACGTTGGCGGGCCGGTAGCGCGCGTTCATGCGGCGAGCCTGGAAATCGGTGCAGGTCGAGCAGCTCGAGATCTCGCGATACTGGCCCTGGCCGGGCAACCACACTTCGAGATCGTAGGTGCGCGCGGCGGTGAAGCCCATGTCGCCGGTGCACAGCTTCATCCGGCGGAACGGCAGGTCGAGGCGGGCGAGGATGTCCTCGGCGCACCGCGTCATGCGCTCGTGCTCGGCCTCGGACTGGTCTGGCGTGACGATCGAGACCATCTCGACCTTCTCGAACTGATGCTGGCGGATGAAGCCGCGCGTATCGCGCCCGGCCGCGCCCGCCTCCAGCCGGAAACACGGCGTCAGCGCACAGAAGCGCAGCGGCAGCGCGCCTTCGGGCAGGATCTGCTCGCGCACCATGTTGGTCAGGCTCACCTCGGCGGTCGGGATCAGCCAGCGCCCGTCCTCGGTGTGGAACATGTCGTCGGCGGCCTTGGGCAATTGCCCGGTGCCGTAGACGATCTCGTCCTTCACCAGCAGCGGCGGGATGACCTGTTCATAGCCATGGTCGCGCCCCAGCACCGTCAGCATGAACAGGCCGAGCGCGCGGTGCAGCCCCGCGATCGGCCCGCGCAACAGGGTGAAGCGGCTGCCGGCGAGCAGGACGCCGGTCTCGAAATCCATGCCGAGCGCCGGGCCGAAGAGATCGTGTTCGCGCGGGGTGAAATCGAAACCGGGGAGCGTGCCGCGGCGGTGGATCAATTCGTTGGCGTGCTCGTCCGCGCCCGCCGGCACGTCGGCGAGCGGGGTGTTGGGGAGGATGGCCAAGCGCGTGGTCAAAGCCTCGCCCAGCACCTTCTCCTCGGCCTCGATCGCGGGCAGGCGCTCCTTGAGCGTCGCGACCTCGGCCATCAGCGTGGCGGCGGTCGCATCGTCCTTCGCCGCCCTGGCCGCGCCGATCGCCCTGGATGCCTCGTTGCGGCGTGCCTGTCCCGCCTGCGCCTCGGTGATCAGCGCGCGGCGGCGTTCGTCGAGCGCGACCAGTTCCGCCGCGGCGGGCGCCAGCCCACGCCGGGCCAACGCGGCGTCGAAAGCGGCGGGGTCTTCGCGGATCAGGCGGATGTCGTGCATGCGCCGAGGCTATGGCTCCGCGCGGCGGGCGGCGCAACCCGGCGGCGCCATCGCGGTCTTGTCTGGCGGACAGATCGCTTGCGGAGCCCGCCCGACACGAAGAGGCGCCCGCGCCGGACGCGGGAGCCTTCGATCGTCCGGGTCGAGGCGTCAGGCCGCGATGGCGGTCCGCCTGGAAAAGCGCTTGCGCGCGACCAGCGCCGCCGCCGCCGCGCCGAACAGCAGCACCATCGGCGGTGCCGGCACCGGTGCCGGCGGGCCGCCCGAGGAACCGGGCGGGGGCGGTACGCAGCCATGGCCGCAACTGCTCGACCCATAGCTGCTCGACCCGTAGCTGCTCGATCCCCAACCGTGGCTGCTCGACCCGTAGCTGCTGGAGCCATAGCTGCTCGACCCGTTCGACGAGCTCGCCGAGGAGTTGCTGCTGCTCGATCCATTGGACGAACTGGCCGACGAGACGTTGCCGCTCGACGAGGTCGAGGCGGAAGAGGACACGTTGCCGCTCGAACTGGTCGACGACGCCGAAGACACGTTGCCGCTCGACGCCGAGGACGACGAGACGTTGCCGCTCGATGCCGAGGATACGTTGCCGCTGCTGCCGCCCGATGCCGAGGATACGTTGCCGCTCGATCCGCCGCTGGCCGAGGACGAGCCGCCGGTCGACGACGTGCTCGACACATAGGCGCCGCCGGTGCTGGTCGACGAGCCGCCGGTCGAGGTCGACGTGGACGAACCGCCAGTCGACGTGGACGAGCCACCGGTCGAGGAGCCGCCGGTCGAGGTCGAGCTGCTCGATCCGCCCGAGGAGATGTTGATGATCGTCCCGCTGGAACTCGACCCCGAGGCGGAGCCGCTGGCCGAGCCGGTCGAGGTCGAGGAGATGACGATGCTGCCGCCGCCCGAGCCGCCGCCACCGCCGAAGAAGCCGCCGGCGAAGAACCCGCCGCCGCCGAACCCGCCGCTGCCGCCGATCACCGCCGCGCCGCCGCCGCCGCCGGTCGATCCGCCGAACGCGGGGGGCAGGGGGATCGGCGCGCCTTGCGAGGTGACGACGACGACCTGTGGCTGCGCCGCAATCTGGGTACGCGTCACGACTCGGCGGACGCGGGCACCGGCACGGCCGTAATGCGCCGCGCCGCCGTTCGCGGCGACCGTCGTCGTGCGCCGCACGATTCGCTTGGTCGTCTTGTGCGTGTAGCCGCTCCGCGCGCGGGCGCTGTCCGCGACGTGCACCGCGCCGCCGCCGACGACGGCACCGCCGCAAACACAGGCGCAAAGTTTTGCCAAGGCCATCCGCACCGACATATCGTCACTCTCTCGTTGCCGATGCCCACTCGCACACCGGATCCGGGTCCTATCAAACTTGGAACCGCTATTTGCGCGACAGTGACCAACAAAGCGTTAAGTTCAAGCGCGTTAACCGTTCTTTGACGATAGTCGGTAGCTTTTCGGGACACTGCCCGGCGACGAACATGGTTAACGTTTCGCGATGGCACGGATTGTCGGTCGACCGCCGTATCGCGCATCGGGACGGTTGCGATATTCATCCGGAAAGGCGCGTCCGGATCGTCATGCAGCGGGATCGCTTGTGGAGCGCGGGCAGCATGGCTATAGGCCCGCTCGACATGAGTTGACCCCGGGGTTTGGTCCTGCGGTGCGCAAAGGCAGCCTGCGACCAAGGGTAGAGTATGGGATGGCGGCGGTCTTGAATCCATTGCACGAATCCGAAAAGCTTTCCGCCACGGCGGCGCCGCCGCCGATGGCCGACGACGGTTACCGCCCGAGCGCCGACGAAGCTTTCATGAATCCGCGCCAGCAGGCCTATTTCCGCGCCAAGCTGCAAGCGTGGAAGGATGCGATCCTGCGCGAGGCGGCGGGGACGCTGTCGCAACTCCAGGTCGATACGCTGCGGGAAGCCGATCTGACCGACCGCGCGTCGAGCGAGACCGACTGGTCGATCGAGCTGCGCACGCGCGACCGGCAGCGCAAGTTGATCTTGAAGATCGACGCGGCGGTGCGCCGCATCGACGAAGGCGAATACGGCTATTGCGAAGTGACCGGCGAGCCGATCTCGCTGGCCCGCCTGGAAGCGCGGCCGATCGCGACGATGACGGTCGAGGCGCAGGAAAAGCACGAACGCCACGAAAAGATCTCGCGCGAGGACTGACGCGGCGTCCTTAAGCAGTTCGACACGATTGCGGTGCTATCGCCGGTCCCAACGGAGACCGGCAAGATTCACGCGATGGAACATCCTTCCCAAGATCCTTTCGATGCTCCGGTCGATGACGGCACGGCCAACCGCCAGGAGCCGCGCGACAGCCTGTTCCTGATGGCGGATTTCCGCGTGGCCGGCAGCGACCGGGTGTGCCAGGTACGCGTGCGCAACTTGTCGTCCGGCGGGCTGATGGCGGAATTTCCCAACGGTCTGGCCCCGGGCGTGTGCGTCGAGGTCGGCGTGCGCGGGATCGGCTGGGTGCCGGGGTGCGTGGCGTGGTATGCCGCCGGCCGCATCGGCGTCGCGTTCGACCAGACGATCGACCCGCTGCTGGCGCGCAAGCCGGTCGGGCGGGGTGGCCACACGCCGGGCTTCGCGAAGCCGATCTCGCGCGGCAATCGGCGTTGACCCGAGGGCGGGACGCACGCGCAGCGTTCTCGTGGCCGGACAGGTAAGGCTCGAACCGCGCATGCCCGCGCGGTTCTACCGCCAGCTTCGGCAGTCTCGCCCGCGGACTTGTCAACGAAGACCGTCACCCCGGACCCTTCGGCAAGCTCAGGACAGGCTTGTTCCGGGGTCCACCGT
>CAXTJX010000039.1:0-15648 GCA_964244765.1 uncultured Sphingomonas sp.
CCTCGCCGACCGCGCAGGTGATCTTCGAGGATTGCCGCGTGCCGGTCGAGAACCGCGTCGGCGCGGAGGGTGACGGTTTCCGCTTCGCGATGGAGGGGCTCGATGGCGGGCGGCTCAACATCGGCGCGTGCTCGCTCGGCGGGGCGCAGCGCTGCCTCGACGAATCGATCAGCTACACCAGGGAACGCCGGCAATTCGGCCAGCCCGTCGCCGATTTCCAGAACACGCAATTCACCCTCGCCGACATGGCGACCGATCTGGAGGCGGCGCGCGCGCTGTTGTACCTGGCGGCCGCCAAGGTGAATGCGAACGCGCCCGACAAATCGCGTTTCTCGGCGATGGCGAAGCGGCTGGCGACCGACAACGGGTCGAGCATCGTCGACCGCGCGCTGCAATTGCATGGCGGCTACGGCTATCTGCGGGATTATCCGATCGAACGTTTCTGGCGCGACCTGCGCGTGCACTCGATCCTGGAGGGAACCAACCAGGTGATGCGCATGATCGTCGGGCGGGAGCTGACGCGGCAATGAGCGTCGCCTTGCACCCCGCCGCGTCAGCGGCAAAGAGCACTTCTCATCTTCGTGGCTTCGTGTCTTCGTGCGAGTTGATTTTTCTCGCACGAAGACACGAAGCCACGAAGAAGCGGGACTTCCTCCGCATCTCCGCGTCGCCGCGTAAACCACTCTCCTTGTGCGCGCGGAGACGCGGAGACGCGGAGATGCCGTGCTCCGGGCGGTCGTCATGAGCGATATTCTGACATCGATCGATGGCCGTACCGGCCGCATCCGGCTCAACCGCCCGAAGGCGATCCACGCGCTCACCACCGCGATGTGCAGCGCGATCCTCGACGCGCTGACCGCGTGGCGCACCGATTCGGCGGTCGAGGCGGTGATGATCGACCATGCCACCTCGCCGGACGGCGATCCCAGACTCTCACGCGGCTTCTGCGCCGGGGGCGACATCCGCATGCTGGCGGAATCCGGCGCGAAGGACGGGGTCGAGGCGCGCGCCTTCTTCCACACCGAATACCGCATGAACCATGCGCTGTTCACCTACGCCAAGCCGACCGTCGCCTTCATGGACGGCATCACGATGGGGGGGGGCGTGGGGCTCGCCTGCCCGTGCGACTTCCGCGTCGCGACCGAGCATACGCGCTTCGCCATGCCCGAGACGGGGATCGGCCTGTTCCCCGATGTCGGCGGCGGATGGTATCTGTCGCGCCTGCCGGGGCGGATCGGGCAGTATCTGGCATTGACCGGGCACCGGCTCGACGGGGCGGAGTGCCGTGCGCTCGGGCTGGCGACGCACTATCTGCCGAGCGCGGCGCTGGAGGAGGCGAAGGCAAGGCTCGCCGTCGATCCGCAGGGCATCGCGGCCATTCTCGACGGCCTTGCCGCAGACGTGCCGGACGCCCGCATCCTCGCCCACCGTGTCGACATCGACCGGCTGTTCGCGTCGGACGACCTGGAGGACATCTACGCCGCGCTCGACGGGGATGGCGGCGCGTGGGCGACCGGGACGCTGGCGACGCTTCGCACCAAATCCCCGCAGACGATGAAGGTCTCGCTCCGTCTGCTCCACGAAGGCGCGACGATGGCGACCTTCGAGGACGAGATGCGCCAGGAATATGCCGTCGGCGCGCATGTCGTGCAGCGCCACGATTTCCTGGAAGGCGTGCGCGCGGTGATCGTCGACAAGGACAACGCGCCGACATGGGACCCGGCGACGCTGGAGGGCGTGACCGGCCACGTCATCGACCAGATCTTCTCGCCGCTGCCGGATGAGGAGGCGTGGACGCCCGCCTGAACCACGCCGCCACCCCGGCCTTGTGCCGGGGCCACTCCTCCACTGCGCTGCGTTCGCGGCGCGGCGGAGCCCCGCACAAGGCCGGGGTGACGAAAGAAGGAAGTTGCGAATGCCCGACTACGAAACCATCCTCGTCGAACGGCGCGGCGCCGTCACGCTGGTCACGCTCAACCGGCCGCAGGCGCTGAACGCGCTCAACAGCCAGGTGCTGGCGGACCTGCTCGCGGCGATGGCGGCGTTCGATGCCGATCCGTCGCAGGGCTGCGCGGTCGTCACCGGCAGCGAAAAGGCGTTCGCGGCGGGGGCGGACATCAAGGAGATGCAGGCGCAGGGCTTCGCCGACATGTACGCGCACGATTTCTTCGCCGGGTGGGACACGTTCACGCGCACCCGCAAGCCGATCATCGCGGCGGTGGCGGGCTATGCGCTGGGCGGCGGGTGCGAACTGGCGATGATGTGCGACTTCATCCTCGCCGCCGACACCGCCAGGTTCGGCCAGCCCGAGATCAAGCTCGCCGTCTCCCCCGGCATGGGCGGCTCGCAACGTCTCGCGCGCGCCGTCGGGAAGTCCAAGACCATGGAGATGTGCCTGACCGGCCGGATGATGGACGCCGCCGAGGCCGAGCGCGCCGGGCTGGCGAGCCGCGTCGTGCCCGCCGCCGAGCTGGTCGAGGATGCGGTCAGGACCGCCGCCACGATCGCGGCGATGGCGCCGCTCGCGGTCAAGGCCAACAAGGAAATGGTCAACGCCGCGTTCGACACGACGCTGGCGATGGGCGTGCAGTTCGAACGCCGCCTGTTCCACGCCTTGTTCGGCACCGCGGACCAGAGCGAGGGAATGGCCGCGTTCGTCGAGAAGCGCTCGGGGGTGTGGACCGGGAAGTGATCGTAAATTCCCCTCCCGCTTGCGGGAGGGGTTAGGGGAGGGGAGTGCCGGAGGCGTCGTGCCTGTCGTGTACGCCTCTCCCCCAGCCCCCCCCCCGCGAGCGGGAGGGGAGCAGATAGGAGAAGGAAATGACGCGCATCGCCTTTATCGGCCTCGGCAACATGGGCGGCGGGATGGCCGCGAACCTGGCTAAGGCGGGGCACGATGTCCGCGCCTTCGACCTGTCGCGGGAGGCGCTGGACCGGGCGAAGGCGGCCGGGTGCCTGCCCGCCCCGTCCGCCGCCGAGGCGGCGGACGGGGCGGAGGCGATCGTCACGATGCTGCCCGCCGGCAAGCATGTGGAGGCGGTCTACAGCGACCTGTTCGCCGCCGATGTCTCGCCGATGGCGATCCTGATCGACTGTTCGACCATCGACGTCGCGACCGCCAAGCGCATCGCCGAGGCGGCGCTCGCCAAGGGGCTGGCGGCGGTCGATGCACCCGTCTCCGGCGGCATCGGCGCCGCCAATGCCGGCACGCTGACCTTCATGGTCGGCGGCAGCGATGCCGCGTTCGAGCGGGCGCGCGGCATCCTCGCCGCGATGGGCAAGGCGGTGATCCATGCCGGGGGCAACGGCACCGGCCAGGCGGCGAAGATCGCCAACAACATGCTGCTCGGCGCGACGATGGTGGCGACGTGCGAGGCGTTCCTGCTCGCGGAAAAGCTCGGGCTCGATGCGCGGAAATTCTTCGATATCTCCAGCGTGTCGTCGGGCCAGAGCTGGTCGATGACGAGCTACGCGCCGCTCCCCGGCGTCGGGCCGGACACGCCGGCCGATCACGACTATCAAGGCGGCTTCGCGACCGCGCTGATGCTCAAGGACCTGAAGCTCGCCGCCCAGGCCGCCGCCGACACCGGCGCGGCGACGCCGATGGGAGCGAAGGCGGCCGAACTGTACCAGCGCTTCGCCGATGACGGGCAGGGCGGGCTGGATTTCTCGGCGATCATCAAGATGTTGCGGGGGTAGCGTCGTGTTACGCCTTCCCCGGCGAAGGCGGAGCCCAGTTGCGACGGTTTTCGTAACGAAGCGCGTCGCTCGCCAATCGAACGTTCGCGGCCGGGCCCCCGCCTTCGCCGGGGAAAAGGGGCGCAGGAGCCACCCCTTTACCCCCCGCTAACCATTCCGTGCGTACCCCTGCGCGCATGTTTCACGATACCGCCCTCGCGCGCGCGGCGCGCGCCGCCGATCCCCGGCCGCGATCCGCCGTCAGCACCGGGTGCGGGCTGGCCGGGCTGGCCGGGCTGTTCGCCTGGATTTCGGTCGCGCGCCTGGTCGGCATGGACGGGCCGTATGCCGCGCTGGTCGGCATCGCGGCGTGCGGGTTGCCGATGGTGCTGTGGTCCGTGCTGGTCGACAAGGTCCACCGCAACCCCTCGACCGGTATCGACTGGTCGATGGCGAAACCGTGGCGCGAGACCGTCGACATCTCGCTGACCAAGCTCGCCGGGCTGTGGACGACCTGGGCCGGAATCGCGCTGATCTACGGCACCGGGCGGTTCTACTGGAGCGACCAGTGGGGCGCCTTTCCCTTCTCGATGTGGTGCTTCGGCGTGGCCGCGCCGTTCCTGTTCGTCGGCTCGATCCCCTATGTGCTGTGGCTCGACCGCCGTCTCGAACAGCCGAAGGACGGGGCGTGGGCGCTCGGCGCGTGGCTGATGGGGCTGGACGAGGCGGTAGACCGCGAGGCGATCCATAACCATTTGCGGAGCTGGGGGGTGAAGGCGTTCTTCCTCGCCTTCATGCTCGCGGTCGTGCCCGCGGGTTTCGCGAATTTCGTGCGCGGCAATCTGGGCGATCTGGCCCACAACCCGGTCGCCTTGGCCAATTGGCTGATCGGCTTCATGTTCGTGATCGACTGCGCCTTCGCGACGGTCGGCTATATCCTCACCTTCCGCCCGCTCGATTCGCACATCCGCAGCGCCAACCCGTTCGCGGCGGCGTGGATGGCGGCGCTGATCTGCTACCCGCCCTTCACGCTGATGGCGGATAACGGCCCGCTCGATTACCATCCCGGCACCTACGGATCGGACGGCTGGTCGACCTGGTTCGCGGCGTATCCCGCGCTGTTGGTCGCGATCGGCGCGATATTGATCGGCCTCACCGCGATCTACGCCTGGGCGACGGTGGCGTTCGGCTTGCGCTTTTCGAACCTGACGCATCGCGGCATCCTCACGCACGGGCCCTACGCCTTTTCGCGCCACCCGGCCTATCTGTCGAAGAACCTGTTCTGGTGGATCTCGACCGTGCCGTTCCTGACGATCGGATCGTATGTCGACGCCGGTCGCGCGGTGATCCTGATGGGCGTCGTCAGCGGCGTCTATTACTGGCGCGCGAAGACCGAGGAGCGGCATCTCGGCCTCGACCCGGCGTATCGGGCATATTCGGAATGGATGGCGCGCAACGGCACGGTGCCGCGCTTTTTCGCATGGGTGGGCGGGAAGAAGTAGGTTTCACGCCAGGACGTCAAGACGCGAAAGAAGGGTTGTTCGCGTCCTGGCGTGATAAATCCCAGGATCGACCTTCAGTTTTGCCCGTCTTGCCGCGGGTTTCCCGCATAAACCGTCACCCCGGAACAAGCCTGTCCTGAGCTGGTCGAAGGGTCCGGGGTGACGGAAAAATCGGGGGTTGGGGCCTTGCCAAGGACGATGACGGTCGATCCGCCCTAGAAGCGCAACTCGTCATACACTTTCGACACGTCGCCGCCCCACACGCCGTGATACTTGTCGAGCAGCAGCTCGGCCGGCACTTTCCCGGTGCGCACGATCTCGCGCAGCGGATCGAGGAAGCCGGTCTCGTTGCTGCCGCTCGCATCGGTGCGGTTGCGCGCGGCAAGGCCGGCGCCGGCGATGTTCACGACCTCGCCGGCGATATCGCGCAGGCGTCGCCCGCCCGCGATCGGCGCATCCAGCCCGAGCTTGGGCACCGACGAGCGCAGCGCCTCGCGCTCGTCCATCGTCCAGTGCTTGACCACATCCCACGCGGCGTCGAGCGCGCCCTGGTCGTAGAGCAGCCCGACCCACAGCGCCGGCAACGCGCAGATCCGCCCCCACGGCCCGCCATCGGCCCCGCGCATCTCCAGGAAGGTCTTGAGCCGCACCTCCGGAAAGGCGGTCGAGAGGTGATCGTTCCAGTCGTCGAGCGTCGGCTTCTCGCCCGGCAGGACGGACAGCTCCCCCTTCAGGAAATCGCGGAAGCTGAGGCCGGCGGCATCGATGTAGCGACCGTCGCGATAGACGAAGTACATCGGCACATCGAGCGCATAGTCGGCATAGCGCTCATAGCCGAACCCGTCCTCGAACACGAACGGCAGCATGCCCGTCCGCGCCGGATCGGTGTCCGACCAGATATGGCTGCGATACGACAGCATGCCGTTGGGCTTGCCCTCGGTGAACGGCGAATTGGCGAACAGCGCGGTCGCCAGCGGTTGCAGCGCGAGCCCGACGCGGAACTTCTGCACCATGTCGGTTTCCGACCGGTAATCCAGATTGACCTGTATGGTACAGGTGCGCAGCATCATGTCGAGCCCCATCGAGCCGACGCGCGGCATGTGCCGCAGCATGATGGCGTAGCGGCCCTTGGGCATGATCGGCAGGATGGCGCGGGTCTTGTCGGGCCACATGCCGAGACCGAGGAAACCGATGCCGAACCGCTCGCCGATCGTCTTGACCTGCTCCAGGTGCCGCCCGGTCTCGGCGCAGGTCAGATGGAGGTTGTCCAGCGGCGCGCCCGATAATTCGAACTGCCCGGCGGGCTCCAGGCTGATCGAGCCGTCCGGGCCGTTCATCGCGATGACGTTCCCGCCTTCCTCGACCGGCACCCAGCCGAACTCGGTCAGCGCATCGAGCAGATCGCGAATGCCGCCCGTCTCGTCATAGCTCGGCGCGTGGTGATCGCCATCGGCATAGACGAACTTCTCGTGCTCGGTGCCGATGCGCCAGCGCTCGGGCGGCTTCTCGCCATGCGCGAAGCTAGCGACGAGTTGCGCGTGCGACTCGATCGGGGGGGAGGTCTTTACGGACTCGGGGCGCGTCGTCATCGCCGCGCCTTAGCGCCGGGCGTAGCGGCCCGCCAGCGCGTTTCGTTGCGCTACCAATCTCCTTTCGCCGCCATCCACAACGCGACCGCCGCCGCCGCCGCCGTGTCCGCGCGGAGGATGCGCGGGCCGAGCGACAGGCCGACCGCGCCCGGTACGGCGCGGATCGCCGCGCGCTCGTCCGCGTCGAAGCCGCCTTCCGGACCGATCAGGATCGCCGCCGCCGCGCCGCCGCCGCGCATCGCCGCCAGCGCGGGCACGCCGCCGGTCTCGTCGGCGAAGAACAGCGTGCGCCCCGCCGGCCAGTCGCGCAGCAGCGCCGCCAGCTTCACCGGCTCGGCCAGCTCGGGCACCGCCGTCCGCCCGCATTGCTCCGCCGCCTCGATCATGTGCGCGCGCAGCCGCTCGCCATTGGGGCGATCGACCACCGTCCGCCGCGTCAGCACCGGCACCAGCCGCGCCACGCCCAGCTCGCACGCTTTCTCCGCGACCCAGTCGATCCGGCCCTTCCTGATCGGCGCGGCGCACAGCCACAGGTCGGGCACCGTTTCGGCCTCGCGCAGCCGCTTGGTCACGTCGAGCACCACGTCGCGCTTGCCGACGCTCGCCGCGACGCCGAGCCATTCGCCGGAGCTGCCGTCGAACAGCTTCACCGGATCGCCGGGCCTGATCCGCATCACCGCGACGAGATAGTGCGCCTGCGCGCCGTCGACGCGCAGCGGGCCGGGCGCGAGCGCGGTCGCGGCGAACAGGCGCGGCGTCGATTGCGGCGGCCAGGCGGGGGTGGCGGGCATGCCCGTGCCTAACGCGGCCTCACCGCCGCCGCCAGAGCGTGCGCAGCACCAGCACGACGATCGCCAGGCCGATCAGCGCCAACAGGCCCCAGCCCGCCAGCACGCCCACGCCGCGCGCGACCGCCCATAGCAGGGCTTCGAAGAAACGCCCGATCGCGACGGAGAGATGGACCACGCTGTTACCCCCGCGCCCGGGGGGAGGCGCCGCCGCACTATCGGGGCACGGCATGGCGAAGTCGAGGCGCGCTGTTCGCGGGAGCCGTGCTGGTGCATGGTCGCCGCCATGCCGAACGCCGAATCGTTGCCGCCCGACCTTCCGCTCGATACGCAGCATCGCGGGCTGGTCGGCGTGCTGCCGCGCGCGGTGCGGCCGTTCGCGCTGCTGGCGCGGTTCGACCGGCCGATCGGCTGGTGGCTGCTGTTCTGGCCGGGCGCGTGGGGCGTGGCGCTGGCGGGCGGCGCGGTGGCGCGGTGGAGCTTGCTCGCGTGGCTGCTGCTCGGCAGCATCGCGATGCGCGGGGCGGGCTGCGTCTATAACGACATCGTCGACCGCGATCTCGACCGCCAGGTCGCCCGCACCGCCGCGCGCCCGCTGGCGAGCGGCGCGGTGTCGCTGAAAGCGGCATGGGCGTGGCTGGTGATCCTGTGCCTGATCGGGCTGGTCGTGCTGCTGCAACTGCGCCTCTATGCGGCGGTCGTCGCGCTGCTGAGCCTCGCCCCGGTCGCGGCGTATCCCTTCATGAAGCGCATCACCTGGTGGCCGCAGGCATGGCTCGGACTGGTTTTTTCCTGGGCGGTGCTGGTCGGGTGGAGCGACGTGGCGGGCACGCTGGCCGCGCCGGGGTTGCTGCTCTATGCCGGGTCGATCTGCTGGGTGGTCGGTTACGACACGATCTACGCCTTGCAGGACCGCGAGGACGACGCGCTGATCGGGGTGCGCTCCTCGGCGCTGCGGATGGGGCGCCGGGTGCGGCTCGGCGTGGCGTCGTTCTATGGCGCCGCGCTGGCGCTGTGGGCGGGGGCGATCTGGGTGCTGCGCCCCGATTGGCTGGCGTTTGTCGCGTTGCTGCCGGTCAGCCTGCATTTCGTCTGGCAAGTGGCGACGCTCTCGCCCGATGACGGCGCGGGCGCGCTGCACCGCTTCCGCTCGAATCGCTTCGCCGGGTTCCTGATGTTCATGGCGTGCGTGGTGGTGGGCACGCCCTGGCCGTATTGAGGGGGATCGACCTTCGGTTCCGGGGTGACGGAAATCCAGGGGAAGGTCCACCATCAAAGCGGAGGAAGGTCGCCGCCCTGAACCGCACCCGGTCGACAAGCCCGGCACGAACGGTTGGCGGGGCACCTCGTGGTTGCGCCGTCGCTTCCCGCCACCTAAGTCCGCGTCCATGCTGACCCCGGACCAATCGCGCGATCGCGCCGCCGATATCGTTTCCCGCGCCACGGCCGCCGGCGCCGACGCGGCCGACGCGGTCTATGCCGCCGACACCGCGCTCGACGTCTCGGTGCGGCTCGGCGCGCTGGAGGATGTCGGCCGGTCGGAAAGCGCCGAACTGGGCTTGCGCGTGTTCGTCGGCAAGCGCTCGGCGAGCGTCTCCACGTCCGATCTGTCCGTCGACGCGCTCGCCGCGCTGGTCGACCGCGCCATCGCCATGGCACGCGAGGCGCCCGAGGACGACTGGGCCGGGCTCGCCCCCGCCGAGCGGCTGCTGCGCGGCGCGGCGCCGTTGCTCGATCTCGACGATCTCGCGACCGGCGGTGAGGAAGCTTCTCCCCAATCGTTGCGCGATGCCGCGCAGGAAGCGGAGGACGCCGCCCGCGCCGTCGCCGGCGTCACCAACAGCGAAGGCGGCTCGGCCAGCGCCTCGCGGTCGATCTGGGCGCTCGCCACCAGCCACGGTTTCGCCGCCGCCTATGCCTCGACCGGCTACAGCCTCTCGGCCAGTGTGCTCGCGGGGGAGGGCGGCACGATGGTGCGCGACTATGCCTATCACGCCGCGCGCCACCGCCGCGCGCTCGAAGCCGCCGACGCGATCGGCACGCGCGCCGGCACCCGCGCGGTCGCGGCGGTCAACCCCGGCCGGCTCGCCAGCGGGCCGATGCCGGTGGTGTTCGATCCGCGCGTCGGCTCCAGCCTGCTCGGGCATCTGACGGGGGCGATCTCGGGCCAGTCGATCACGCGCAAGACGAGCTTCCTGCTGGAGGCGCTCGGCACGCAGGTGTTCGCGTCCGGCGTCACCGTGCGCGACGATCCGCACCGCCCGCACGGGCTGCGCTCGCGCCCGTTCGACGGCGAGGGCCTGCCGGTGTCGCCGCGCGCGCTGGTGGCGGAGGGGGTGCTCGAGACATGGCTGCTCGACAGTGCGTCCGCCCGGCAATTGGGGCTGGAGCCGACCGGCCATGCCGCGCGCGGCGTCGGCGGCGCGCCGGGCGTTTCGCCGAGCAATCTGCACATGGCGGCGGGGCATGTGCCGTCCGCCACGCTGATCGCCGATATATCCAGCGGCGTGTTCGTGACCGAGCTGATCGGCATGGGCGTCAACGGCGTGACCGGCGATTACAGCCGCGGCGCGGTGGGGTTCCGCATCGAGCACGGCCAGATCACCACGCCGGTCGCCGAATTTACCATCGCGGGCAATCTCAAGGACATGTTCCTGCATTTGACGCCCGCCAACGATCTCGAATTCCGCTACGGCACCAACGTGCCGACGATCCGCGTGGACGGGATGACGGTGGCGAGTGGCTGATCTCGCCGATGCCGTGGCCGCCATCGCCGCCGAGGCCGGCGCGCTGGCGCTCGCGCAGTGGCGGACGGATTTCGCACGGTGGGAAAAAAGTCCCGGCGATCCGGTGTGCGCGGTCGATCTCGAGGTCGACGCGCTGCTCCGGGCGCGGCTGTCGGCGCTGCTGCCCGACGCCGGCTGGCTGTCGGAGGAAACTGCCGACAATGCCGACCGGCTCGCGCACGACCGCGTCTGGGTGGTCGACCCGATCGACGGCACGCGCGACTATATTCGCGGGCGCGAAGGCTGGGCGGTGTCGATCGCGCTGGTCGCGGGCGCCCGCCCGGTGATCGGCGTGCTGGATGCGCCGGCGCGCGGCGAGGTGTGGCGCGCCGAGGCGGGGCGCGGCGCGCGGCTGAACGGCGCGGCGGTCCATGTCGGCGACCGCGCCACCTTCGGCGGGGCGCGTGTGCCGACCGACAGCTTGCCCGGGATCGACCGCGATCTCGTCGCGGTGACCAAGCCCAATTCGATCGCGCTGCGCATCGCGATGGTCGCCGCCGACCAAGCCGATCTCGTCGCCACCTTGCGCTGGGGGCATGAGTGGGACGTCGCCGCCGCCGTGCTGATCGCAAGCGAGGCGGGGGCGACGGTCAGCGACGCGCTGGGCCAGCCGCTCGCCTTCAACACGCCCAGCGCGCAGGCGTTCGGCGTGCTCGTGACGACGCCGGGCATTCATGCCGCGGCAATCGCGCGGCTGGCAGAACGCGCCACGGTACTGTCCGCGCGTTGAGGAGCCGATCATGGTCGGTGTGCCTTGCGCGGCCTGCCCGTGGCGCCCGCATAGCGGGCATGCACTCTACAAGCGCGAGACGGCATCGCGATTGGCGGCATTGGCGGGATCGCGCAGGGCGACCAGCACAAGATAGCTGGAAAGCCCGCCGGCGATGTCGGGCGACCCACCCGTCGGTGAGGATTGGCGACATCGAAAATGTCGAGACGATCTTCGAGGACGGCGTCGGTTACGATCCCGTCAAGCTGCCCGGCTCGGTACGGGGTTACTGCGGGCAGTATCGATGGCGGCGCGTTCGGCCTCGCGCGCGGCGGCGAGGCCGCGCATCAAGCCAAGATATTTATCGCCGGCATGGTCGATGGTGAAGCGTTGCGCGGCGGCGCGGCGGGCGGCGAGGGTGGCGGCGGGCTCGGGCGCGGTATCGATCGCCGCCATCGCATCGGCGAGCGCGGCGGAATCGCCGACCGGCACCAGGCGGCCGAGTGCGCCGTGGCCGAGCAGATCGCCCATGCTGACGCAGCAATCGGTGGCGACGATCGGAAGGCCGGTGGCGAGCGCCTCGACGATGACGGCGGGAACGCCTTCGTAATCTGACGACATGACCAGCGCGTCCGCCGTCGCCAGCCACGGATCGAGCGGCTCGACATGGCCCGGCAGGCGCAGCGCGGCGGTGATGCCGAGTTCCGCGCCGCGCCGCTCCAGCGCGGCGCGCTCCGGCCCGTCGCCGAGGATGGTCAGCGTGTCGTCGGCGGCGGCGATGCGGGCGAAGGCATCGAGCAGCAGCGCGAAATTCTTCTGCGGGGCGAGCCGGCCGATCGCGATGTAATGGCGCCCCGGGCGGCGGGCGGCGTCGCCACGCGCCGCGTCGCGCGCCGTGGCCAGCCGGCCCAGGCAGGCGGTCGAGACGGCCGGGTCCTCGATGATGCTGATGCGCGATTGCGGCACGCCGGTGAAGCGCGCGATCTCGCCGCGCATCGCCGGAGCCATGCCGACGAAATGGTCGATATATCTGCCCTGGATGCGCAGCCAGCGGCGGTAGCAGAACCGCACCGGCCACGGCATGTCGGGCCGCACCAGGCAATTGCTGATCTTCGCGACGACCGGCGGGCAATCGCGCCCGAGCAGCAGCCGCAGCGCGACGGCGACCGCGGAATAGGTGTTGCCCGCGCAGAACAGGACGTGCGGACGATCCGCCGCGACCAGCGCGCGCGCGCCGGCGACCAGCGCGACGAACCCGGTCGGGCCGCGGCCATGCGGCTTGCGCCGGGCCTGCGCGATCCGGTCGAGCGGTTGCGGCGGCGTGACGGTGGTATCGGCGAGCAGCAGTCGCGATTCCACGCCTTGCGCGCGCCACGAAGCGTGCAGCCGCGCCGCGATGCGCTCCACCCCGCCGGGCGCGAAGCTGTGCAGGCAGGTCAGCACGCTGAACGGCGTATGCGCGGCGGGCACCGATTGCGGGGCGCGGCTGCGATCGGTGCGGGGCTGTACGGCGGTTGCGGCGCGCGTCACGGTGGCGGCAGGCATGACTATGCTCGTTTTCCACGGTCGTCGGCGCCGCAACCCCGCCATAAGCGAAGCCGGGGCATGGCGCAATTCGCGGGTGTGGTGGACGGAAAGGGGGCGTGCCTCGGTCTCTCCGTCCGGCGCGCGATCCGGTAGCGGTGCCGGCGCATCGGCCCCGGATCACGTCGGCGCTGGTATCCGCTGGATACCTACGCCGTGCTTCCCCGGCAAGGGCAAGGTCTCCGCGAAAGTCTAAAGGCACTTCGTACCATCGTCATGCCGGACCTGTTCCGGCATCCACCGTCGTGCACCATCGGCGGCCGGTAGAGTGTGGCACGGTGGATTCCGGAACAAGTCCGGGATGACGGACAAGAGCCTTGCAAGGACCTCTGCCTTCGCCGGGGAAGGCGTCTTCGATAAGGGCGAGCGGTATAGGCACCGATCGAGGCCAGCGCGGTGGCGCCGCTGTCATCAACCTGTCACACAAGGACGCCATCCCTTCCCCAGCCATGGCAACCACCTTTTCCGCGCTCTCCGATTCGGTCGAGCGCCCGTCCGGCGGGCCTCGGCTCGACCGCAAGCTGCACCCGGCGGGGCGCTGGATCTTCTTCGCGGTGCTCGCCGCCGGGCTGGCCTATGCCGGGTACAGCATCGTCGTCGATACGCGGCAAGTCGGCGAAGGGCTGGCGCTCGGGACCTTCGCGTTTCTCGGCCTCGCGCTGCTGATCGCGCTCGGGTTCGAATTCGTGAACGGCTTCCACGATACCGCCAACGCGGTGGCGACGGTCATCTATACGCATTCGATGCCCGCGCCGCTGGCGGTGGTGTGGTCTGGCTGCTTCAATTTCCTCGGCGTGATGCTGTCGTCGGGCGCGGTGGCCTATTCGATCATCACGCTGCTGCCGGTCGAGCTGATCCTGCATGTCGGCAGCAATGCCGGCTTCGCGATGATCTTCGCTTTGCTGCTCGCCGCCGTGATCTGGAACCTGGCGACGTGGTTCTTCGGCATCCCCAATTCGTCGAGCCATGCGCTGATCGGGTCGATCATCGGCGTCGGATTCGCCAACCAGTTGCTGTCGAGCAACGGCGCGACCTCCGGCGTCGATTGGGGGCAGGCGACCAAGGTGTTCTCCGGGCTGCTGTTCAGCCCGCTGATGGGGTTCGTCGGCGCGCTGGTGCTGCTATGGGTGATGAAGCGGGTGATCCGCAATCCCAAGCTGTACAGCGAGCCGGAAGGCGAGGCGCCGCCGCCGCGCGGCATCCGCGCCTTGCTGATCGCGACATGTACCGCCGTCAGCTTCTTCCACGGCAGCAACGACGGGCAGAAAGGCATGGGGCTGATCATGCTGATCCTGATCGGCTGTGCGCCGACCGCCTATGCGCTCAACCGCACGATGCCGCAGCGCGAGACGCCTGCCTTCGTCGCCAGCGTGAGCGCCGCGGGCGACGCGTTCGCTGCGCATGCCGGCGGTGCCAACGTCGCGCTGGCGCAGGCGCGGCCGGTGCTGACGCGTGCGTTGCAGACGCACGAGGCCGGCGACCCGCTGGTCTTTTCCGCGATCGGCGTGCTGTCGCGCGACATCGGCGCGCGGATCGACGGCTATGGCTCGCTCGACAAGGTGCCGGCGGCGGCGACGCCGAACTTGCGCAACGACATGTACCTGCTGCTCGACAGCGCGCGGCTGGCGATGGCGGACGAGCGCGCCAAGGCGCGCTTCAGCGAACCGGAGCAGAAGGCGATCGCGGCGTACAAGGCCAATCTCGAACACGGCACGCGCTATATCCCGTTATGGGTGAAGGTGACGGTGGCGCTGGCGCTCGGCCTGGGCACGATGGTCGGCTGGCGGCGGATCGTCGTCACGGTCGGCGAGAAGATCGGCAAGACGCATTTGACCTATGGCATGGGCGCGGCGGCCGAACTGGTCGCGGCGATGACGATCGCCTTTGCCGACCGCATCGCGGTGCCGGTGTCGACGACGCATATCCTGACCAGCGGCGTCGCCGGTGCCTCGGTCGCCAACGGCGCGGGGCTACAGGTGCGCACCATCCTCAACATGGTGCTGGCCTGGGTGCTGACGCTGCCGGCGGCGATGGCGCTGTCGGGCGGGCTGTACTGGCTGTTCCTGACGGTCGGGCGGGTTGCTTAATTCCCTTTCCCGTCGGGAGAGGGAGGGAGGAACGACGCGACGGAAGGGTGAGGGTGATTTATAACCTCGCTCGCCGTCCCCGACCTCGCTGCGCTTGGCCACCCTCTCCCCCAGGGAAGGGAAATTTTATCCCCGCCGCAGCAGCGTGATCCGGGCCTTGCCGTGGACGCGGCTGACGTCCTCGGCGAAGCCCGCGACCTCGACGCGTTCCTGTCTGGCGGTCTCGATGCTGATCCAGGTCGCCTCGCCGACCCAGCCGAGCCGCGCCAGCTTGTCGAGCGCGACCGCGCCGGCACCGCTGTCGTACGGCGGGTCCATCACGATCAGGTCGAGCGGCGCTTGCGGCCGGCCGAGCGCCAGCACGCTCTGCGCGCGCACGTCCGCGCCGATCTCGCGCGCGCCGCCGAGCCTGGCGAGGTTGGCGCGCAGCGCGTCGAGCGCGGGCTTGTCCTGCTCGACGAAGATGCAGGATGCGGCGCCGCGCGACAGCGCCTCCAGCCCGAGCGCGCCGGAGCCGGCGAACAGGTCGGCGACGGCGAGATCCTCGAAGCTGCCGAGGCGGCTGGCGAGCATCGAGAACAACGCCTCGCGCACGCGGTCGGCGGTGGGGCGGGTGACGTCGCTTCCAGGCGCGACGAGGGGACGGCCGCGCCATTTGCCGGCGATGATCCTCAACGCTCGTACCTCACGCTGTTATCTTCCCCCGGCGGAGGCCGGGACCCAGTTGCGAAGGTGGTCGCCACGGCGCGATACGCTTGCCAACACAAACCTGCGCGACTGGCCCCGGCCTCCGCCGGGGGGAAGCGCGAAAAGCGAAGCGGCACTTGTCACTTGCGCGTCCGCGGCTTGTGGGTCCTGGGCGTGCGCGGCTTGCCGGGGCGGGCGAGCGCCTTGCGCGTCCGCCCGTCGGCGCCCTCGACCAGGA
>CAXTJX010000039.1:15658-23786 GCA_964244765.1 uncultured Sphingomonas sp.
CGGGCGAGCGCCTTGCCCGGGGTGCGCGGGGTGGCTTTGCCGGGCGCACGCTCGGCCTTTTCGGGGCGTTCGGTGCGCGGCGGCCTGGCGCGGACGTTGCGGCCCAGTTCGGCGTTGAAGACGCGGGCCGGGCGGCCGTCGGCGGGGGGCGCGGGCGTTGCCGCTTTCGGCCCCGATTTCGCCGGGGCGTCGTAGAAGCGCTTCACCCTGGTCGCCTTGGTCAGCACGACGGGATCGCGGCCCGGCTGCGCGTGCACGCGCGGCGGCTCGGCAAAGGCGGCCTTGTCGGTGCGGTTGGCCGTCGCCTTGGTGATGCGCCGGGCGGGCCGGGCCTTGGGCAGCGAGGAAGGGGCGGGGGCGTCGCCGCGAGAACGCGACGTCGCCGGCACGCGGCCTTTGTCGACCAGTCTAGGCGCCTCCCCGCCGCCTTTGCGGGTCGGGTCCTTGCGGAAGGCGACGACGTCGTGCTGCTTGATCTCGCCGATCTGCCCCACTGGCAGATCTCCCAGCACGAACGGGCCGTAGCGGGTGCGGATCAGGCGCGAGACCTTGAGCCCGAGATACTCGAGCACGCGGCGCACTTCGCGGTTCTTGCCCTCGGTCAGGATCATTTCGATCCATACGTTCGCGCCCGTGCGGCGTTCGAGATTGGCGTCGATCGAGCCGTAGCGCACGCCCTCGATCTCGACGCCGTGGATCAGTTCCTCGAGCTGCTCCTGCGTGATCGGGCCGTAGGCGCGCGCACGATAGGCCCGCTCGACGCCGGTCGCGGGCAGTTCGAGCTGGCGCTTCAACGCGCCGTCGGTGGTCAGCAGCAGCAGCCCCTCGGTGTTGAGATCGAGCCGCCCCACCGGCACGAGCCGCGGCAAGCCGTCGGGCAAGCGGTCGTAGATCGTCGGCCGCCCCGCCGGATCGCGCTCGGTGACGAGCAGGCCGGGCGGCTTGTGATAGAGGAACAGCCGCGCGGCGGCCGGCGCCTCCACTCCCGCGCCGTCCACCGTCACCCCGGCGAGCGAGGCGAGGATCGTCGCCGGCGTATCGAGCGCGACGCCGTTCAGCGCGATCCGCCCTTCCGCGATCATGCGCTCGACCTCACGCCGCGACGCGACGCCGGCGCGCGCGAGCAATTTGGCGATGCGCTGTCCTTCCTTGGGGCCGTCTTCGGGTCCCGCTTTGGCGCGAGGCTCGTTCGAGCGATCTTTTTGGGTGGGGGGCTTGGACACGGCGGCCCTGATAGCCATTTTACCGTGTAACATGCGCGTAAAATAATTTGTCCCCGATCTCGTAGCCACGCGTTAAGGCACGGGTGCGTAACGAGGGTGTCGCGCACGGTGCCGTTCCGGCATGATCGACGAAGGCAGGTATCGGGACCAATGCTGTTCGCCAGGAAAAAGCGGCGGATCTCCAAGCTGTTGCTCGTCGAGGACGAGCCGCTGGTGGCGTTCGATACCGAATATTTTCTGCGCGAGGAGGATTATGACGTGGTCGCCACGGTCGACCGAGTCGCCGACGCGCTGAGCGTGATCGCGCGCGACGACGATCTCGACCTCGTCCTGGTCGATATCAGCCTGGCCGACGGCAACGGCGTCGACGTCGCGCGCGCCGCGCACGGGGCGGGCGTGCCGGTGCTGTTCGTGACCGGGCAATGCCCCGAGGGCGGACGCGAAGTGGCGGCGGGCTGCCTGGCCAAGCCGTATGCGCAGCGCGACCTGCTGGCGGCGATCGAGGCGATCGAGGCGGTGCTCGACGGCAAGAAACCAAAGCGCATGCCGGGCGGATTCAGCCTGTTCGCGAACGCGGCGTAGACGCAAGCACGCTCTCCGGTGACAGGGCAAACGGCGTGACGCGTCCTCATCGCGCTTCCGCTCGCGATTTTTGGCGCTAGTCTCGGCGGGAGGCCGCGCCGCACGGAAGCACCGTCGCGCGACCGGCCGGCCGGGGCTTTGAAGGGGATATCGTGACCGTTACCGACACGGAAGGCACCACCGCCCCGCCGATCAAGCCAAAGGGCTGGCGGCTGCTCAAGGTCGCGTTGCAGACGCGCAAATCGGCGAGCATGCTGGCGTTCGGTTTCTCTTCCGGCCTGCCTTATGCGCTGTTGATCGGCACGCTCAACGCTTGGCTGGGCGAGGAGAAGATCACGCTCGCGACGATCGGCGTGCTGTCGTGGATCGGTCTCGCTTATTCGTTCAAGTTCCTGTGGTCGCCCCTGGTCGACCGCCTGAAACTGCCGCTGCTCGATCGGCTGGGGCGGCGCAAGAGCTGGATCGTGCTGTGCCAGGGCGTGATGATCGCGGCGTTCTGCGGCCTCGCCGCGACCGATCCGGCGACCGATATCGGCACCTTCGCGATCTTCGCGGTGATCGCCGCGCTGGCCTCGGCGACGCAGGATGTCGCGGTCGATGCATGGCGGATCGACGTGGCCGATGCCGAGACGCCGGTCGAACTGCTCTCGGCGATCTACCAGTTCGGTTACCGCATCGCCAGCATCGTCGGCGGAGCGCTGGCGCTGGTGCTGGCGGCGCGGATGTCGTGGCCGCTGGTCTATCTGTTGATGGCCGGGCTGATCGGCGTGATGATCCTGGTCGCGTTGCGCGCGCCCGACACGGCGCGGTCCGAGCAGGGCGCGCTGTACGATGCGCTGGCCGAACCGGGCGCGGTCGATCCGCGCGCGCGCGCGGCGGCGCTGGCGGTCGTCGGCGTGAGCTGGGCGTGGGCGATCCTGACCATCGCCGGATTCATGACGAGCATGCTCGCCCCGCTCGCGCCCGGCGCGGTGCGGCCGTCCGCCGGCGACTTCACCAAGGCGTATGGACCGTGGATCGTCGTGGCGACGGTGCTGGTGCCGCTGATCGTCGCCGCGACGGTCAACTGGCTGCAACGACAGCGTCGCAACGTGCTGACCGCGCACGACACGACGCGCTCGGCCGCGCGGACGGCGACGAACCATCTCTATGTCGCGTTGGTCGCACCGCTGGCCGAGCTTTGCGGCCGGCTCGGCTGGGGCGTGCTCGTGACGATCGGGCTGATCCTCACCTACACCCTCACCTACAATGTGTGGGCGTCGTTCGCCTTTCCCTTCTATCTGGATTACCTGCACTATTCCAAGGACGAGGTGGCGTTCGCCTCGAAGGTGTTCGGCATCGTCCTGACGATCGTCGGGATCAGCCTCGGCGGCTATCTGTTCGCGCGGCTCGGGCGCTTGCCGACGGTGATGATCGGCGCGGTGCTGCCCATTCTCGGCAATTTCATCTATGCCGACCTGGCCGAAGGCGGCGCGCATCTCGATGCCGTCGCCACGGCGACCGGGCTGAACGCGCTGGCCGGCGCGCTCGGCTCGGATGCGCGGATGGTGCGGTTGCTGCTGGCGATCTCGGTCGAGAACATTTCGACCGGGATCGCCGGCGCGGCGTTCGTTGCGTATCTCTCGGGTATCGTCAGCAAGCGTTACACCGCCGTGCAATATGCGCTGCTGTCGTCGCTGACGTTCCTGATCGGGTCGCTCGGGCGCGGGATCGCGGGTGAGGCGATCGATGCGATCGGGTATGCCGCGGTGTTTCGCTACACCGCCGGGATCGGTCTCGTCGCCATCCTGTTCGTCGGCCTCGAATGGGTACGCACCGCGCGAATCGGCAGGGGGACGGCGCAGTCCCCGGGGTGACTTCCCAGGCTCCGGCTTTCGCAGCGGAACCGACCCTTGAGGGTCGATAGTGCCTCACACCCTGACCGGCCGCCCGGTATCGGCGAAGGCCTGGGCCAGCGCGGTGATGCTGGCGAGGACGCCGTCGGGGCGGCGCACGCCGATCAGATCGGCGAGCAATACATGCGCACTGTCGGGCGCGGTCTCGGCGCGGGCGACGATGGTCAGGATCGTCGTTTCCGCCCGCGTCATGCGTCTGCAGCAGCACGGTGCGATCGCAATCGGGCAGGTCGCGCTATGCGCGAGATCGGTCATCATCGTGCGTAGCAGCAGGAGCGGACGGCGGAAGCTCTCGCCGAACGCGTGGAGCATCGTGTTGGCGGCATGCGCGTCGTTCAACCCATGCGCGCCCATCCGGCGCAGCGCGAACAGCAGCAGGCGCGCGTTCGGGTCGTCCGGCAATGCATAAGGCAAGTTCGTGGCGAAGGTGGCCGGATGCGGGGTGGGGGCAGGGGCGGGATAGGGGACGGGACCGAAACTGGGGGCGGGGGTGATCGTCATGGGGATGCTCCGTTGCTGACTGCATCCTTTCGTATTCGCTATTGCAAGTCAATCGCAATAATTACGGTCATTCCGGTGCCTCGCCGTTCGCCGCCAGCACCGTTCCGGCAAGATAGAGCGAGCCGAGGATCAGCACGATCGGCGGCTCGGCCGGATCGGCGATGGCGGTGATGTCGCGCAGCGCGGTCGTGACGTCGGGGGCGGTGTGCGCGGCGATGCCGAGACCGTGCGCGATGGCCGCCAGCGCCGTGGGTGCATGATGCTCGTGTCCCGGCGTCGGCACGGCGTGGAGCGTCGTCGCGATAGTCGCGAAGGGTGCGAGCAGCCCGGCCGGATCCTTGTTGGCGAGCATGCCGAGGATCAGATGCACCTCGCTGCGGCCGACGCCCGGGTGCGCGATCTCCTCGATCGTCGCGCCGATCGCGGCGGCGGCGGCGGGATTGTGGCCGCCGTCGAGCCATAACTGGCTGCCTGGCGGGAGCAGGCCGGTGAGCAGGCCGGCATGCAGCCGCTGCATCCGCGCCGGCCAGCGGGTCCGCTCGGCGGCGGCGCGATAGGCGTCGGGCGGGATCGCCAGCGCGCTCTGGTGGCGCAGCATCGCGATCGCCAATGCGAGATTCTCGGGCTGGTGCGGCCCGGCCATCGCCGGGAGCGGGGCCTCGATCCGCCCGGCGGCATCGTCATAGGCCAGCCGGTCGCCCTCGACCGCGAACCGCCATTCCCCGCCCGCCGCCGACACCGGAGCGCCGTTCGCGCGGGCGACGTGCGCGACGCGCCGCGCGACCGGCTCGGCATAGCGCATCGTGACGAGCGGCACGCCGTGCTTGGCGATGCCGGCCTTCTCGCCCGCAATCTCTTCCGCCGTATCGCCGAGGAAGCTCTGATGATCGACGCCGAGCTGGGCGATGCCGGTGACGAGCGGGCGGGCGATGACGTTGGTCGCATCGAGCCGCCCGCCGAGCCCGACCTCGACGATGCAGGCGTCGGCCGGCGTACGGCTGAACGCGAGGAAGGCGGCGGCGGTGGTGACCTCGAAGAAGCTCGCGCCGATGGCATCGGCCCCATTCTCCGCGGCGTCGAGCACTTCTTCGAGCAACGGCGCCAGCGCGTCATCCTCGATCAGCCGCCCGGCGAGGCGGATCCGCTCGTTGAAGCGGACGAGGTGCGGGCTGGTATAGACATGGGCACTCAGCCCCGCCGCCTCGATCGCCGTACGCAGGAAGGCGCAGGTCGAGCCCTTGCCGTTGGTGCCCGCGACATGGAACACCGGCGGGAGGCGATCGTGCGGATCGCCGAGCCGCGCGAGGAGCGCGGTGATGCGCTCCAGCCCGAGGATGTCGGCGCCGGGGGAGAGCGACCAGAGCCGGTCGAGCTGGCGCTGGACGGCGGGCGAGGAGGAGGTGGCGGTGTCGGGCATCTAGAAGCTCCCCTCCCGCCCGCGGGAGGGGCTGGGGGAGGGGAACGATGCGGGCACGCGTTCGATCTCGGCGATCACCCCGCCCGGATTCCCCAGCACATCGTTGTTCCAGAAGCGAATGACGCGATATCCCTCCCGTTCGAGATACCGCGTTCGCGAGGCGTCATGGTCGGCGGCAACCGCGTGCTGACCGCCATCGACTTCGATCACCAAATTGACGCTGCGCGCCACGAAATCGCAGATGAACGGTCCGATCGGAACCTGCCGGTTGAAGCGCACCCCGGCCACTTTCCGAGCGTTGATCGCGCGCCACAGACGCACTTCGGCCTCGGTCGGGTTGTTGCGCAACGCGCGGGCTCGGTTTGTCTGCTCCATCCCCTCCCCCAACCCCTCCCGCAAGCGGGAGGGGAGCTTTTCACCCTGCTTTGCTTACGCCGCCGCTTTTCCCGCCGTCAGATAGTCGATTACCCCGGCCAGCGTCTTCCGCAAGTCGCGCCGGTGCTTCACCATGTCGAGCATGCCGTGTTCGAGCAGATATTCCGCGCGCTGGAAGCCGTCGGGGAGTTTTTCGCGGATCGTCTGCTCGATCACGCGTTGTCCGGCGAAACCGATCAGCGCGCCGGGTTCGGCGATCTGGACGTCGCCGAGCATCGCGTAGCTCGCGGTGACGCCGCCGGTGGTGGGGTCGGTCAGCACGACGATGTAGGGCAGCCCGGCATCGTGCAGCATGGCGATGGCGACGGTCGCGCGCGGCATCTGCATCAGGCTGAGGATACCTTCCTGCATGCGCGCGCCGCCGGCCGCGGTGAAGATGACGTACGGGCAATCCTCGCGGATCGCGGTCTCCACGCCGCGCACGAACGCCTCGCCTACCGCCAGGCCCATCGATCCGCCCATAAAGGCGAAGTCCTGCACGCCGATGACGGCCTTGCGCCCCTCGATCCGGCCGATCGCGGTGATCAGCGCGTCGCCTTCCGACGTCGCGGTACGGGCCGCCTTGATGCGGTCGGCATAGCGCTTGGTATCGCGGAACTTGAGCGGATCGTCCGGCACTTTGGGCAGCGGCACGATCGTGTGGCCGGGATCGAACACATATTGGAAACGCAGCAGCGGGCCGATCCGGTCGTGATGGTCGCAATGCGGGCAGACGTGGAGATTATCCTCCAGCTCCTTGACGAAGGTCATCGTCCCGCAGCCCGTGCATTTGTGCCACAGATTGTCGGGCGTTTCCTTCGCGACGGGCACGACGCGGGAGAGCGCGTTGCGGACGCTGGTGAGCCAGCTCATGCGGCTTCCTCGTTGGCGGCGTGAATCGCCGACGATAGCGACTGGATATAAGCGCGCACGGCGGCCGGCGCCGCCGCGCCGTGCCGCGCGACGAGGTCGACGATGGCGGAGCCGACCACGACGCCGTCCGCGACGCGCGCGACGGCGGCGGCCTGCTCGGGCGTGCGGATGCCGAAACCCACCGCGACGGGCAGGTCGGTCCGCGCCTTCAACCGCGCGACCGCGTCGTCGATCGAGGTCTGCGCGGCCTGTTGCAGCCCGGTGATGCCGGCGACCGAGACGTAATAGAGGAAGCCGCTCGCACCCTCCAGCACGGCGGGCAGGCGCGCGGCGTCGGTGGTCGGGGTGGCGAGGCGGATCGGGTCGATCCCGGCGGCGCGCAGCGCGGGGCCGAGCTCCTGGTCTTCCTCGGGCGGGATATCGACGCAGATGACGCCGTCCACGCCAGCGTCCTTCGCGGCGTCGGCGAACCAGTCGGCGCCGCGGATCGTCATCGGGTTGGCATAGCCCATCAGCACGAGCGGCGTTTCCGGGTGGCGGTGGCGGAAGGCCTTGGCGATGGCGAGGATGTCGGCGGTCTTGGTGCCGGCGGCGAGGCTGCGCAGGTTCGCCGCCTGGATCGCGGGCCCGTCCGCCATCGGATCGGTGAACGGCATGCCCAGTTCGATCACGTCCGCGCCGCCCTCGACCAGCGCGTCGAGGACGGCGCCGGTGGCGGCGGGGGTCGGGTCGCCCGCGGTGACGAAGGTGACGAGCGCGGAGTGGGCCTTGGCGAAGGCGGCGGCGAGGCGGGTCACTTGACGGAAATTAGCACGCCGAGAATTGTCGTCGCCAACGCAATGACCGCGGCAATCAACCCACCCATCCTGACCGTTTGCTTGGCCAAAGCGGAGTCGAGATGCTCCTTTAGAAAGTCCTTGGTTACAAGGTCGCGACCACTTTCATTGATTTCGGACGCGATCGCCTCGGCGTGCCGACGCTCGAGACCGGACGCTTCCAGGCGCTTCATCGCGTCGAGGGGATTATAGAGGTTCATCCGATGATCCTATCAGATATCCACGCCCAACGCACTAGCCACCGTGAAGATGTCCTTGTCCCCGCGCCCGCACAGGTTCGCCAGGATGATCTGGTCGCGGTCCATCGCGCGCGCGCGTTTCGCCACGGCGGCGATGGCGTGGGCGGGTTCGAGCGCGGGGATGATGCCCTCGGTGCGGCACAGCAAC
>CAXTJX010000040.1:0-23576 GCA_964244765.1 uncultured Sphingomonas sp.
TGCCGAGGCGACCGCTGTTCTGCGCGATGACTCCCGACGCGGCGGCGAGGATGTGCGGGGTGGAGCGGTAATTTTGCTCTAGCCGGACGATCTTCGCACCCGGGAAATCCTTTTCGAACTTCAGGATATTCTCGACCTGCGCGCCGCGCCACGAATAGATCGACTGGTCGTCGTCGCCGACACAGGCGATGTTCCTGCGCTCCTGCGCGAGCAGGCGGAGCCAGAGATACTGGACGCTGTTGGTGTCCTGATATTCGTCGACCATGATGTATTTGAAGCGGCGCTGATAGTCGGCCAGCACGTCGCGGTCGCGTTTCAGGACGACCAGCATGTGCAGCAGCAGGTCGCCGAAATCGCAGGCGTTGAGCGCGACCAAGCGGTTCTGATAGGCGGCGTAGAGTTCCTGCCCGCGACCGTTGGCGTAGAGTTCCGATTGCCCCGCGTCGATCTCGGCGGGCGTGAGCCCCTTGTTCTTCCAGCCGTCGATCAGGCCGCCGAGCGCGCGCGCGGGCCAGCGTTTCTCGTCGAGATCGGCGGCCTGGATCAATTGCTTGAGCAGGCGGAGCTGGTCGTCGGTGTCGAGAATGGTGAAGTTCGACTGCAAGCCGACCAGCTCGGCATGGCGGCGCAGCATCTTGGCGCCGATCGCGTGGAAGGTGCCGAGCCACGGCATCCCCTCCACCACGTCGCCGACGAGGCGGCCGACGCGATGCCGCATCTCGCGCGCGGCCTTGTTGGTGAAGGTGACGCTCAGGATCTCCGACGGCCATGCCTTGCGCGTATTGAGCAGATGCGCGAGCCGCGCGGTCAGCGCGGCGGTCTTGCCGGTGCCCGCGCCGGCGAGGACGAGGACGGGGCCCTCGGTGGTGAGCACGGCCTCGCGCTGCGGGGCGTTGAGGCCGCGCAGGTACGGTGGATCTTCGGCCGGGGGATCTTCGGCCAGAGGATCGGGGTGCACGGGGAGACTCATCGGTGAACAGGTAGGGAACGGGCGCGCTCGGGGCAAGCATTGGCAAGCATCGCCCCGGCTTCTAGGATGCCGACCGGGAGACGTCGTGATGAAATCCGAGGTGTTGGGCGTCGTCATCGCCATTCTCGTCGTCGTTACGATCGCGCCCGTGACGGCGGCGAAGCCGAAGGAAAAGCCGGCCGCGACCGCGGCGAAGCCCGCGCCCGGAGGTACTCTGTTGTCGATGAAGCAAGTGACGATCCCGGTCGATCCGGCCGGCGATCCCAAGGCCAATGGCGCGAAGATCGCCGCGTTCCAGACCGCGACGCTCGGCATCTTCTCGTGCGACGATGTCGCCGACGTGGCGCAAGGCGTCGGCGCGACGGTCGCGACCAACGACCGCTTGCCGTTCGCATCGCTGCCGCCGGCGTTGCAGGCGACGGTCGAGACGATGAAGATCGGCACGGCCACGCAATTGTTCGGCGATCGCCAGACGGGCACGGTCTCGGTGCTGGTGCTCTGCGCGCGGAAGTGACGCGACCCTTTCAACGTCATGCCGGACTTGATCCGGCGTCCACGCATTCCGCTTGGCGCGCGCGACCCGCCAAAGGTCGCGCATGGGCCTCGGATCAAGCCGGTGACTGTCCCGTTCTCGGACAAGGGTCGCACACGTTCTCCCGCGAAAGCGGGAGCCCAGGGTTACGTGAGACACCGCTCGTGGCTGCTGGGCTCCCGCTTTCGCGGGAGAGCAGGCGTGACCTTGTCCGAACGGGATGATCACCGATCAAGTCCGGCATGCGACGCCGGCAAATCGCTAAACCGCGCTCTCGTCGCGATACTTGATTTCGAGGAACCGCCCGCGCGTTTCCAGCGAATCCAGGTCATCCTGCGCGATCTGCGCCGACATCTCGCCGATCTCGTCGTCGATCAGCTTGAGCCCGTCCGCCAGTTGCGCGTCCGGCGACTTGCCGTTGCGCGCGACGCCGCGCAACGCAGGCGGCACCTTGGCATAGCCCTTGATCAGTTCGGGCAATTGCTCGCCGATCAGCTTACGCAGTTCGGCGGCGGCCGGCTGTTCCTCGCTCAGCCCGGCAAGCTGCGGCGACAGCAGGTCGAGCCGCACGCCGATGCCGTCGACCAGCGTCTGCGCCGGGGCGGGGAGGGCGGGGCGCTGCGCCTCCAGCCATTGCCCGGTGCGCGACGGCAAGGCCTTGAGCGGCACGGCAGGGAGTTGCTCCGCCCGCACCGCCGGCGTCAGATCGGCGAACGCCAGGAACAGCGTGACGGCGACCAGCAACGCGGCGACGATCAGCGCGCCGCCCATGCCGATCGGCGTGATCCAGCCGATCACGATGGCGACGATCACGATCGCCAGGTCGGCCCCGGCGATCGCCCCCGCGCGCTTGGCGAGACTTGTCCCGCGCCGCCGCGCCCGTCGCGCCGCCGCGCGCTGATCGCGCGTGCGGTCGAGCAGTTCGCCCGCGCGCGATATCTGGCGGTCGACGTCGGTCACGATCCTACTCGGCCTCCAGCTTGAAGGTCTCGCCCGGTCCCGAAAGCCGGTTCTGCGCCGCCCCCTCGGCGCGCGCGATATAGCCCTTCGATTTCTCGACTTCGCTCGACAGCGTGCCCACGGTGGCCTTCATCGACACCAGCGCCTTGGCCTTGAAGCTGTCGATCGCGTCCATCGTGTCGTAGATGTTCTGGAACGCGCGTTGCAGCGTCTCGACCGGGATGGTCGAGGCGGCGGCCTGTTCGTGGATCGTCGCGGTCTGCGATTTGAGCAGCTTGCCGGTCGCGTCGATGATGTTGGCGGTGGTCGCGTTGAGCGCGGTGATCTGGTCGAGCACCAGTTTCTGGTTCGACAGCGCCTGCGCCACCGTCACCGCGGTGCGCAAAGCGCCGACCGTGGTGGTAGAGGCGCGGTCGACGCCCTTGACCAGCTCGACATTGTTCTTCTTGACCAGATCGAGCGCGAGATAGCCCTGCACCGTCACCGCCATCTGGGTGAGCAGGTCCTGCGTGCGCTGGCGGACGTAGAACAGCGCCGTCTCGCGGATCGCCTTGGCCTTGGCCGGGTCGGTGTGGTCGAGGTCGTCGGCCTTGTCCTCGAGGCGGCCGTCCATCTCCTGCGACAGCACGATCATCTGTTCGAGCCGTCCCATCGCGGTCCACAGATTGCCGCGCTCGGTATCGATCGCGGCATTGTCCATCAGGAGTTCGTCTTTCCCGCGCGCGAGCGTCTTGAGGATCGCCGAGATGTGCGATTGCGAGGAGCGGTACTTGTCGAAATAGCTGTTGATCCCACCGCCGAACAACTTGCCGAGCATCCCGCGCCCGGAGATGAGCTTGCCGTTGAGCGATGGGTCGAGTTTCTCGATCGTGCGGCGCAATTCGGTCAAGTCCGCGCCGACGCCGCTTTCGCCGTCCATCGCCTTCACCGGCCGGTCGAGGAAGCGGTTCGACTGCTCCGCCGCCGCGCGGATTTCCTTCTGGCCCATCGCCGCGATCGCATCGACGCGCTTGCCGAACTCGGGAGAATTGACGTCCTGGGCCACGAGATCGTCGACGAAATCGGCGACCTTGGCCTGCAACTTGTTACGGACGTCGTCCTCGACCGGGACCAGGCCGATCGCCTTTTCGGGCGCGACCACCGGCACCGGATCGGGCGGGGTCAGGACCAGATCGTTGCTCGCGGTTTCCGCAGTCGTCGCCATCTTTACCTCCAGCGCGGTCGATCCGCGCATCCGTATTATATGTATAACACGCCGATGCGCGCTGACAATCGACGATATAAGCGCTAGCTCCAACTGTATCGATCCGGAGATACAGCATGAACGATATGGCGAAAGTGGTCCACTCGGCCAATGGTCAGTCTGTAGAATTGCCTGAGGGTTTCCGCTTCATGCCGCCGAGCTGCGGATTAGCCGCGATGGTGAGCGCATCGTGCTGGAGCCGCTCAAGACGGCGATCGATGCAGAGACACGTTTGCCTATCAGGGATTTACGAGCGCTTATTCAAGAAGGTTTGAACAGCGGCCCTGGCGAGGAATGGGACGGTGACGACATCAAGCGGGCGGGGCGGGAGCGAATGCGCTGAGCCGCATCGTCCGCACGCCGGCGACGCGACGCGATATGGACGGCATCTGGGACTACAATTGCGATCGACAACCTTGATGCGGCCGACGCGTTTATCGATCGCATCGAACAAAAACTGCTTATCTTGGCCGATCTTCCTCGGCTGGCACTGATCGGTCTGATCTGGCGCAGAGAGTCCGCGGCTTCTCGCTAGGTAATTACCTGTTATTCTATCAGCCATTGTCCAACGGCATTCGACCGGTGCGCGTCATGCATGGCTCGCGCGGCCTCCGTTCATCCTTTCGAGTCCGGTAGCCCTTCCCGCAACGCAACATTTGCGCTAGGGGCGCGCGCTACATCTCAAGCTAAAGCACCGGATACCCGTATGAGCCTCCGCAACGTGGCGATCATCGCCCATGTCGATCACGGCAAGACCACCCTCGTCGACCAGTTGTTCCGCCAGTCCGGCACCTTCCGCGACAATCAGCGCGTCGAGGAACGCGCGATGGATTCGAACGACCTCGAAAAGGAGCGCGGCATCACCATCCTCGCCAAGCCGACCTCGATCGAATGGATCGACGGCGCCGGCGTGGCGACGCGCATCAACATCGTCGACACGCCCGGCCACGCCGATTTCGGCGGCGAGGTGGAGCGCATTCTGTCGATGGTCGACGGGGTGATCCTGCTGGTCGATTCGGCCGAGGGCGCGATGCCGCAGACCAAGTTCGTCACCGGCAAGGCGCTGGCGCTGGGTCTCCGCCCGATCGTCGTCGTCAACAAGGTCGACCGCAGCGACGCGCGCATCCAGGAAGTGCTCGACGAAGTGTTCGACCTGTTCGTCAGCCTGGAGGCGAGCGACGAGCAGCTCGATTTCCCGGTGCTCTACGCGTCCGGCCGCAACGGCTATGCCAGCACGGACGAGAATGCGCGCGACGGCACGCTGACGCCGATGTTCGAGACGATCGTCAGCCACATCCCGCCGCCCTCGGCCGATCCGGACGGTCCGTTCAAGTTCCTGGTGACGCTGCTCGACCGCGATAATTTCCTTGGGCGCATCCTGACGGGCATGGTCTTCTCGGGCTCGGTCAAGACCAACATGCCGATCCACGCGCTCGACAATGACGGCAAGATCGTCGAGACGGGCCGCGCGTCGAAGATCATGACCTTTCGCGGGCTGGAGCGCGTGCCCACCGACGAGGCGCAGGCGGGCGACATCATCAGCCTGGCGGGCCTGACCACCGCGACCGTCTCCGACACGATCTGCGACCCCAGCGTGACCGAGCCGCTGCACGCCCAGCCGATCGACCCGCCGACGCTGTCGATGCGCTTCGCGGTCAACGATTCGCCGATGGCGGGGCGCGAGGGCACCAAGGTGACGAGCCGCATGATCCGCGACCGCCTGTTCCGCGAGGCCGAATCGAACGTCGCGGTCAAGGTGACCGAGGCCGCCGACCGCGACAGCTACGAAGTCGCCGGGCGCGGCGAATTGCAGCTCGGCGTGCTGATCGAGACGATGCGCCGCGAAGGCTTCGAGCTCGGCATCAGCCGCCCGCGCGTGCTGTTCGGCGAGGACGAGGCCGGCAACAGGACCGAGCCGTACGAAACCGTCATCATCGACGTGGACGAGGAATATTCGGGCACCGTCGTCGAGAAGATGAACGTGCGCAAGGCGGAGATGACCGACATGCGTCCCTCGGGCGGCGGCAAGACGCGCATCACCTTCAGCGCACCGTCGCGCGGCATGATCGGCTATCACGGCGAGTTCCTGTCGGACACGCGCGGCACCGGCATCATGAACCGGCTGTTCGAGAAATACGGGCCGCACAAGGGCCGCATCGAGGGCCGCAAGAACGGCGTGCTGATCTCCAACGGCGCGGGCGAGGCCAACAGCTACGCGCTCGGCCCGCTGGAGGAACGCGGCATCCTGTTCGTCGGCCACGGCGAGGCGCTGTACGAAGGCATGATCGTCGGCGAGAACGCCAAGCCGGACGACCTCGAAGTCAACCCGATGAAGGCCAAGCAGCTCACCAACTTCCGCGCCTCGGGCGGCAAGGACGACGCGATCCGCCTGACCCCGCCCAAGAAGATGACGCTGGAACAGGCGATCGCCTATGTCGACGACGACGAGATGGTCGAGGTGACGCCCAAGTCGATCCGGCTGCGCAAGCGCTATCTCGACCCGCACGAGCGCAAGAAGGCGAGCCGCGCGAAGGTCGCGGCTTAAGGCGGGCCGGGCCAGCCGCAGCGCAAGCTACGGCGCGCGTCAAGGCCGCCGGCCGGCCGCGCCAAAGCGAGGTCCGACGACGTGGTCTTTGCCACGGCGTTGCCCGGCCCCTGCCTTCCCCGGCGAGCGCTTCGTCACGCTATCAAGGTCGGCGCCACTGGCCCCGGCCTCCGCCGGCAAAGCGAACAGCGAAAGCGACGGCGTACAGGCGCCGCTCCGACCCTTATCTTTTCACCCCCCGCAGCATCAGCCACACTTTCATGCCCCCCGTAGGCTTCGCCACGCCGTCGAGCCGTTCCGCGCGCAGGATCGGGATCGGCTTCGCCATCAACTGGCCCTTGAACGCGCCGTCCCCACCCGGCGACGTCGGCGCGGCGAGCATCCGCTTCACCACGTCCATGCCGGCGATCACCCGCCCGAACGCGGCATAGCCCGGAAAGCCGGGCCGCGCGTCGAGCGACGGGTTGGGCCCGAGCATGATCGAGAAATTGCCCGTCGCCGAATCGGTGCGTTCGTAACGCGCCATCGACAGCGTGCCGTCGAGGTGGTGCAGCCCGGTCCTGCTGGTCGGCTCGAGCGGCACCAGGCCGAGCATGCGGTGCGCGTCGGTGCCGATCCCGCCTTGTACGAAACCGGTCGTCGGCGCGGTCTTGCGCCGCGTCGCGCGGTAGAAGCTGGTATTGTCGAGCCGCCCGTCATCGACATAGCGCAGGAAATTGGCGACCGTGCCCGGCGCATGCCGCGCATCGAGCGCGATGACGATCGGCCCCATGCCAGTCACTAGCCGCACGCGGACGATCGGCGGTTCGGGCACGGGCGGTGCGCTGATCGCGGCCGAGGCGACACCGAGGACAGGCAGCCACGCCAATCGAAACCGCATCAAGCCTTGCCCCACGATAATTAGGCACCCATCGCCACGATCGCCGCCCATTCGCCGTCGCGCACCGGCGACACCGACAGCCGCGACTGGCGCAGCATCGCCATGTCCGCAAACGCCGGCGCGGCTTTCAGCGCCGCCAGCGTGACCGGGCGGGGCAGCGGCGCGACCGGCTCGACCGCGACCGAGACCCAGCGCGCCGCGTCGCCATCCTGCCGCGCCGCGCGGACGATCCCGACCGTGCCGACGATCTCCCTGGGCTTGCCGCTGTGATAGAAGAAGGCGCGGTCGCCGACCCGCATCGCCTTCAGATGCAGCGCGGCGGCGGGGTTGCGCACGCCGGTCCATTCGGTCGTGCCCTCCGCCAGCAGATCGTCCCAGCCATAAGTCTCGGGTTCGGATTTGAGCAGCCAATATGCCATCATTCGCCTCTTATGCTGAACGCCCGTTAAACAGGCCATTCCGCACGCATTCAGACCGACTCGGCCATGTCATGCAACAAGCTAGTCCGGTGATGCGTTGTATGGCGATGCATGAGGGGCTGCTGCAACGAGGAGATTCGAGATGAACAGCCTGATGAAGAAGATCGGTCTCGGCATGGCGCTCGGGGCCACGGCATTGACGACGGCGGTGCCGGCCGAGGCGCAACGCTGGCGCGGCGGTTACGGTCGCGGCTATCATGGCGACGGCGCGGGCACGGCGGTCGTCGCCGGGATCGCCGGTCTGGCGATCGGCGCGGCGATCGCATCGAACCGCAACGATCGTTACGAGCGCGACACCTATTATCGCGACCGTGGCTATAACGCCTATTATGACGACGGCTATTACCGCGATCACGGCTATTATCCCAATGACGGCTATTATGCCTATCGCTCGCGCGACCGGTACGATTACAACCGCTGTTATGTCGAGCGCCGCTGGGATCGTTATTACGACCGGCCGGTCAACGTTCGGGTCTGCCGCTGATGCGTGGGTAAGGCGAACGAGACGGCGCGGGGCTTCGGTCCCGCGCCGTTTTCGTGTCTGGCGCGGGCGCGCGTTTTGCGTCATGAGCCACGCCATGTCCGATACCGATCTTCCGCCCGACCATCTCTCCTCCAACCCGCGCAGCCCGCATTATGACGAGGCGGCGCTGGCGCGCGGCGTGGGTATCCGCTTCAAGGGCGCGCAGCGGCACGATGTCGAGGAATATAGCCGCTCCGAGGGCTGGATCCGCGTCGCGCTGGGCAAGAAGGTCGACCGCCACGGCAACCCGCTGACGCTCAAGCTGTCGGGCGAGATCGAGGCGTGGTTCGAGCATCCGGCGGCGGGTGGGGAAGAACCCGCGTAACGCTCGTTCCCTACAAGGGCCGGGGCCTTTGCAAAACCGCGCCGTCATCCCGGCCCTGTGCCGGGATCCACCGTGCCGCAACTCTCCCGGCCATTGACGGTGCACGCCGGTGGATGCCGGAACAAGTCCGGCATGACGATGACATGGTGACGCGGACGGCTCATCCGGTTCCTGCCACAAAGCGCAACGCGTTCAATCAATGGACGAAGCGCGCCACCACGTCGCGATAGCTGCGCGAGACCTTCACCTGCGCGTTCGATTGCAGCACCAGGAAGCATTCGCCATTGGTGTGCGGCTTCACTTCCTTGACCAGGTCGAGGTTGACGATGGTCGAGCGGTGCACCCGCTGGAACCGGCGCGGGTCGAGCCGTTTCTCCAGATCCTTCATCGTCTCGCGCAGGATCAGCGTGTTGTCGCCGGTGTAGATGCACATGTAATCGCCGGCGGCGTCGATCCGCTCGATCGTGTCGACGTCGACGCGGAAGATCTGTCCGCGATCCTTGATGTTGATGAGCTTCTCGAACCGATTGGACGACACCTGGTCGCCGCCGTCGGTGAGGGTCTCGACCGAATCGGGGGCGATCTCGGCGATCACTTCCTTCAGCCGGTCGACTTCCTCCACGCCGCGCTTCTCGGTCAGGCGCTGGCGCACGCGGTCGAGCGTGTCGGCGAGGCGCGATTCCTCGACCGGCTTCATCAGATAATCGACCGCTTCCGTCTCGAACGCCTTCAGCGCATGGTCGGAATAGGCCGTCACGAACACGAACAGCGGCGGTTCTACTTCCATCAGGCCCTGCACCACCGAGAAGCCGTCGAACCCCGGCATCTGGACATCGAGGAACACCAGGTCGGGCTTGTGCGTCTTGATCGAGCGGATCGCCTCGCGGCCGTTCTGGCAGGTGTCGATGATCTCGACATCGTCATGCGCGGCGAGCCGCAGTTGCAGGCCCTGGGTAGCGAGTTTCTCGTCGTCGACGAGGATGGTGCGGATCGTCATGCAGTCTCTTTCCTAGGTTCCTCGAGCTGGAACGGAATTTCGATCTCGACCCCGAAACCGCCCCCCGGGATCGATCGCGTCTCGAATCTGTGGTCCGGCCCGTAAGCCTGGGCCAGCCGCTCCCTGATATTGGCAAGGCCGACCCCGGTTGAAAGGGGCTGGCCCGCAGAACTGCCGGTCGCGACGCTCTGCCGTGCCTTGGTTTCGTTCAAGCCGGGACCGGTGTCGGATACGACGATCTGCACCCGATCCCCGGTGAGCCGCGCGGTGACGGCGATTTCCGCGCCGTCCTCCTGCGGGGTGACGGCGTATTTGATCGCGTTCTCGACCAGCGGCTGGAGCAGCAGCGAGGGCAGGCGAGCCTTCGCCACGCGCGCATCGACCTCGAAGCTCGGGCGCAGGCGCTCCTCGAAGCGCATCTTCTCGATCTCGAGATACAGTTTCAGCGTCTCGAACTCCTGCTGCACCGTGACATGCGCGGTCGGCTCGTTGGCCAGCGTGTAGCGCAGGAACGAGGACAGCCGCGACAGCATCGCGTTGGCGCGCTCGGTCTCCTTGAGCAGCACCAGCGTCGAGATCGAATTGAGCGTGTTGAACAGGAAATGCGGGTTGAGCTGATAGCGCAGCATCGCGAGCTGCGCGGAGGACGCGGTGCTCTCCAGCGTGGCGAGCTGATCGATCTGTTCCTCGACGATCAGGTAGAAATTGATGCCGAAATAGAGCGCGGTCCACCCCGCCAGCACGGTGAAGTTGATGAAGATCGTGCCGAGCACCAGCGCGATGTTGATGCCCGGGCTCGACAGCTTGATGAACGAATAGGAAAACGCGTCGAGCACCGAATAGAGCAGGGTCGCCCCGGCCAGCGTCAGCACCGTCAGGATCGCCATCGCGAAGCGCGGCTGGCGGCGGTAATAATGGTACAGCGTGGAGAGCAGCAACGTGATGCTGTACCCGACGATCGATTCGATCACGACCGGCACGATCGCCGAGAGCGGCGTGTCGTTCGAAACGCTGGAGACGCCGCGCAGGATCAGATAGCCGGTCCATCCGGCCGCCTGCAACGTCCAGAACGCGCGGCTCTTGTCTTCGAAGAACGGCCGCGAAATACTGGCGGGGCGGGTGAATTGCGACATCGCCGCGTCTTACCCCGGCCGCGCGGGATGCGCAAAGCGGGGCCGTCCGGACGGGCGATGCCGGCGTCGTCCGCCCGCACGCACGAGAAAGGGCCGCCACTCCCCGGGGAATGGCGGCCCCGAGACTCGATCGGACCGGTCTGGCCGGATCGCCTTCATCCTCCTTGACGGGCCTTACCCCGGCAGTCTTCCGTCACCCCGGGCTCGCTCCGGGTCCACCGTGCCGCGAGTTCCGCGATCACCACTATTCGGTCGAAAGCCGCTTGGTGGACCCCGGAACGGGTCCGGGGTGACGGTTCTTGCGGGCAAAACTGCCGACACTGAAGGTCGATCCGCGCTAGAAGTCGAACCGGACGCCGGCGCGGATCGTATACAAAGACGGCTTGGAGTAGGTCGTCGTGGTCGGCGCGGAATAGGTCGAGTAGATATAGTTTCCGCAGGTCTGCGCGGCTGCCGCCGCCTGGCAAGTGACGTTCACCACCGCCAGGTTCTGACTGCCGGAGACGGTGTAATCCTGATAGGTGCCCCAGTCGCGGTTCAGCAGGTTCAGGAAATTCTCGATGCTGAACAGCGCCGTTATCTTGCTGTGGAAGAAGAACGGCACCTGCTGGGCGAAGTTGAGATCGACCTTGTTGTACCACGGGCCGGTCAGCAGGTTCTTCGGCGCGATGCTGCCCTGGAAGTTCGCCAGATCGGTGGAATTCACCAGATTGCGGACCGAGGCCAGGTTGGTGGCGGCGGACGCGGCGTATTGCGCCGGCGTCCACGTCGTTCCGGTCGGGGGCGAGTTCGCCCCGAAGATGACGTTGCCATATTGCGGCGCGGCATAACTGACGCCGTTGGCGGTCAGCGTCGCCGTCGTCGCGGTCGCGTTGAAATTCGGCACGTACAGCAAGTTCGCCGTCTGGTTCAGCACCGTGCCGAACACCGCGCCGCGTCCGCCGGTGCGGCCGCTGTCGTTCATCGTGATGGAAAAGGGCTGACCCGAGCGCAATTCCCAATTGATGCCGAAGCGGGTGTCGTTGTCCCCGAAGAACCTGTGCCTGAAGTCGATATTGGCGCGGATGGTGTGCGTCACCTCGAACGTCGAGCGGCCATAGTCGCCGCCCGAATTCGCATCGGACGTCGGGATGCTGTAGGAACTGCTGACCGTCGAGCTGGTCAGGATGCCGGCGACATCCTTCACGTCCTGGTGGGTATAGGACGCGCTGAGGTGGAGCGGGCCCAGTTCCTTATCGGCGCCGACGGCGAATACCCACGCCCGGCCCTTGGTCGTGTTGGTCAACTGGATATCGTAATTGCTGCCCGGCGCTACCCCGTTGACATTGGCGCCGTAGCGCGGGCGCCCGTCCGGCGTGACTTGCACGACACCGCCGACCACCAGCGGCTGGGCGCGCAGATCGATCCAGCGGATCGCTTGCTGCGCCTTGGAATACAGCACGTCCGCACGGAAGCTCCAGCCCGAACCGAGCGCGGAATCTCCGAAATGCGGCCGCCAGTTGGCGGAGAGATTGTATTTCCACTGCGCCGGGATCTTGAAGTTAGGGTCGAGCGAGTTGGTCAGGCCGGTCGGCGAGGCGGTGATGGTCTTGAGGTAATTGACCACGGCGGTCGCCGGCGCATTGCCGGCGATGTTGGTGAGCGCCGCGTTGCAGATCGCGGAGGACAATTGCCCCGCCGAGGGATTGCCGGCATCGATACAGGTCGGCGCGGTCGCGGTGCCGCCGTTACGCAGGATGTCGACGCTCGCGATGCTGGCCCCGGTCGAGTTGATGGCGACCCCGCTGTTGGAGAAACTGTTCGAGATGAACACGTCCGACAGGCCGCCGGCGAACAGACCCGCGCCGCCGGAAACGCGCAGCGCCGGCGTCGTCGCCCAATTGAAGCCGAAGCGCGGCTGCAACTTGACGCGGCCGTTGAGCGTGGCCGTGTTGGTGATGCCCGGATACAGCGCCGAATAGCGGGTCACGAAGCTCTGATTGACGGGAATCTTGTCGCCGTCATACATGTCGAAGCGCAGGCCGGCGTTGGCGGTAAAGGTCGAGCTGGGCCGCCAGGTGTCCTGCAGGCCGAAGGTGTTCACGTTGTACGCCCATCGCACATAGGCGTCGTTCTTGTTGCCGGTCGTCGCTTCCGTCAGCACGAACTCGTTCGCGGTACGGTTGCCGAACGCGACAAGCGAATCGAAATAATAGGCGCCGCTGGCGCCGCCGGTCGACCCGGCGGACACCGACGAGCCGCCATAGGAGAACAGGTTGTAGATCTTGTTGTTGACGTGATCGGCTTCCAGCTTGAACGTGTGGTCGCCATATTTCCACTGGACGTTGGTGCTGACCGTCAATTGCTTGCTGTTGAACGCATTCGCCTGACGGGCGGTGTCCGGGCCCAGGCGCACGATCGGCGCACCCGAGCTGCACCGGGTCGCTTCCACGTCGTTATAGACCGCGGTCTGCGCGGTGTCGTCGGTGCAGACGGCGAATTGTCCATAATCCGGACCGAAATACGAATCCTGGCCGCGCTTGTAATATTTATAGGCGACACGCACTTCGCTCGAGAAATTGTCGGACCATTGCGAATTCAACTGACCGGAAAAGGCATTGGTGAACTCCGACAGCTTGTACTGGTTGGACTGAAGCTGGATGTAGGGCACGGTGGCGCTGTTGCTGCCGGTCGCCACGCCTGCCCCGGACGCGAAGTTCGGCAGCGTGTTCTCGTGATGGATATAGGATACGGAAAACCGCTGTCCATCGGTGACGTTCCAGTCCAGCTTCGCGGAATACTTCTTGTCTTCCTCCGCGATATTGGCCGGAATATCACCGACATTGTAGGGCGTGTAGCCGGAGGTTTTGAAGAGATTGATGACGTTGCCGACCTGCGCCTGCGTCAGGTTGGGCACGATGTTCGCGGCCGACGAGCCGGTCACGCCATACGTGTTCGCCGCGCCTTCCGAGAGGTATTCGTACGAGCCCGCGAAAAACAGCTTGTCCTTGACGATCGGGCCGGAAACGCTGCCACCGTAATTGGTGAAGTTCAGCACCGTGGTGGCGTTGACCGGCCGGTCCGCGCCGCCGACGACCCGGTTGTCGCGGGTCTTGCTGCCGGTCAGCGACGGGCCGCCGAAATTGCCGAACGCGGAAAGATGATAACGATTGGTGCCCGATTTCAGAACGACGTTGACCGCGCCGCCCTGGAAGTTGCCCTCCGAAATGTCGAACGGCGCCGCCTTGACCGACAATTGGTCGATCGCCTCGATCGAGACGATGCCGCGAGTCGACGGCAGGCCGCCATAGTTCAGGCCGAAGCTGTCCTGCATCTGGACGCCGTCCACCGAAAAGCGCTGCGTGCGGATGTTGCCGCCGGCGATCGACACGCCGCCGACATTGGCATTGTACGAGGCGAGCGGATCGCGGCGGACGATGTCGCGCACGTCGCGACGGGCGGACACGATGTCCAGGATCTGCGCCGCGCTGAACGTCGATTCCGAGCCTTCGGTGAGGCGGCGCGACCCCGCGCGAGCCGCGGTGACGATGATGTCCTTCTGGCGGAGCTGGACGGGCAGGCCCAGCGTATCGCCGACCGTCAGCGAGATGTCGTCGATCGTCTGTTCGGGATAGCCCGAGGCATCGACCTTCACCACATAGGGCCCGCCGACGCGCAGGCCGCGCAGGCTGAACGACCCGGTGCCGTCGGAACTGCTCGTGGAGGTCGTGCCCGAGGGCGTGTGGACGACGGTGACCTTGGCGCCGGCCACCGGCGCGCCGCTTTCGTCGGTCACATGACCGGCGATGGCGGAGGTCGTTTCCTGCGCGCTTGCCGCCGCCGGAAGCGCCAGCGCAGCCACAGCTACGCCGTAAAGAAGAGTGTGTCGCATGGTCTGCCCCTTGATTTCCGATCGCCCGAAGACGCGGCTTGGTGGTCGCCTGCCGCCCCAATGCGACCTGTTTATTTCGGCCGAATGACAAAGCAGGTTCCGCAACGGCGCGCGTACGTTCGCCCATGTTGCGTTGCAAAAAAGCATCACTTCGGCGGCGGCTGGTACGCTGATCGGCTATGGCTGATCGATCGTCAGTTTCGGCAGTTTGCCCGCCGACTCCCCCAGACCGTCACCCCGGACTTGTTCCGGGGTCCACCGTGCCGCCAGCCCGGCGCTCACCACCATTCGAATCGAAAGCCGCTTGGTGGACCCCCGAAACGAGTCCGGGGTAACGGAAAGCTGAAGGTTAAGGCCCAGCAACGAGGCTGAAGGCCGATCCCCCCTTAGCGTGCGGCGGCGAAGATGTCGGCCCAGCCGGCTTCGTCGATCACGCTGACGCCCAGTTCCGCCGCCTTTTTCAGCTTCGACCCCGCGCCCGGCCCGGCCACGACGAGATCGGTCCTGGCCGAGACCGAACCCGCCACGCGCGCGCCGAGCGATTCCGCCTGCGCCTTGGCCTCGTCGCGGCTCATCGTCTCGAGCGCGCCGGTGAACACCACGATCTTGCCGCTGACCGGCGATTCGCGCACGGTCGAGACGAACGGCTGTGGCGCGACCTCGGACAGCAAGTCGGCCCAGGCCTCGCGGTTGTGATCCTCCGCGAAGAAGTCGATCAGCGCCTCGGCCACCACCGGCCCGACGCCCTCGACCGAGTCGAGCTCGGCGCGCGCCTCGGGCTGGTCGTGCGCGGCGGTGGCGATTTCGGCGATGCGCTCGACCGTGCCGAACGCCTTGACCAGGTCGCGCGCGGTGACCTGGCCGATGTGGCGGATGCCGAGCCCGAACAGGAAGCGCGCGGGATCGGGCGTGCGCTTGTCGGCGATCGCCTTGAGCAGGTTCGCCGCCCATACGCGCCCGTCCTTCTTGCGCGCCAGGAGATGCGCCTCGGTCAGGCGGAAGATGTCGGCGGGGCTGTGGATCAGCCCGTCCCGGAAGAAATCCTCGATCTGCTTGAGGCCCAGCCCCTCGATGTCGAGCGCAGCGCGGCCGACGAAATGGCGCAGCCGCTCGATCCGCTGCGCCGGGCAGATCAGCCCGCCGGTACAGCGGATATCGACTTCGCCTTCCGTGCGCACCGCGTCCGACCGGCATTCCGGGCATTGCGTGGGGAACGGCCAGGCACCGCGACCGTCGTCGGGCGTGCGGTTCGCGACGATCTGCGGGATGACGTCGCCGGCGCGTTGCAGCACGACGCGGTCGCCCGGCCACACGCCGAGCCGCGCGATCTCGTCGGCATTGTGCAGCGTCGCGTTGGTGACGACCACGCCGCCGACGGTGACGGGGGCGAGCCGCGCGACCGGGGTGAGCTTGCCGGTGCGTCCGACCTGGATGTCGATGCGCTCCAGCGTCGTCTCGGCGCGCTCGGCCGGGAATTTGTGCGCGAGCGCCCAGCGCGGCGCCTTGGCCACCGCGCCCAAGCGCGCCTGCCAGTCGAGCCGGTCGACCTTGTAGACCACGCCGTCGATGTCGAACGGCAAGTCCGCGCGGCGCTGCTCGATCGCGGCATATTGCGCCAGCGCTTCGTCCATACTCTCAAGGCGGACGAGCAGATCGCTGACCGGCAGGCCCCAATCGGCGATCGCCCGCATCACGCCGTGCTGCGTGTCTGCGGGCAGCGCGGACGTTTCGCCCCAGCCATGCGCGAGGAAGCGCAACGGGCGGCTGGCGGTGATGCTCGCGTCCTTCTGGCGCAGCGATCCGGCGGCGGCGTTGCGCGGGTTGGCGAACTGGCGCGCGTCCTTGCCGCTGTCCCCGGCCGCGGTGAGCAGCCGGGCGTTGAGCGCGGCGAAATCGGCCTTCGCCATATACACTTCGCCGCGAATCTCGAAGATCGCAGGGGCGTTGCCGGCGAACCGCGCGGGGATATCGGCGATCGTCGCGACATTGGCCGTGACATCCTCGCCGACCGCGCCGTCTCCCCGCGTCAGCGCTTGCACCAGCCTCCCGTCTTCGTAGCGCAGCGAACAGGACAAGCCGTCGATCTTGGGCTCGGCCGTCAGCGCGACCGGCGCATCCTCCGGCAAGGCGAGGAAACGCCGCACTCGAGCTATGAACTCGCTTACATCGTCGCTGGAAAAGGCGTTCTCCAGGCTCATCATGGCCTTGGCATGCGCGACCTTGGCGAGGTGCGCGGCGGGCGCGGCGCCGACAGCGAGCGACGGTGAATCGCCGCGCACCAGATGCGGGAACGCCGCCTCCAGCGCGGCATTCCGCCTGGTCAGCGCGTCATAGTCGGCGTCGGAAATCTCGGGCGCGTCGTCGGTGTGATAGCGCCGGTCGTGCTGCGCGATCTCGCCCGCCAGCCGCGCCAGTTCGGCCGCGGCACTCTCTTCGGACAAGGGCTCATCGGTGGCGGGGGCGCGTGCGGTCATGCCGCCGGGTTAGCGGACGCGTGGCGGCGCGATCAAGCACGTCCTGTCAAGGAAACCGCCGATTTCCCGCGAAAACGGGAGTCCGGCGTTCCAGGTGCACCGCTCCGTGACCCCGGGCTCCCGCGGGCGCGGGCGCATGATCGGAACGCTAATCGTCGCTGCCGTCCATTTCGAGCAGGTGCTTGGCCTCCTCGTTGACCGAGCGGCGCTCGGCGGTCTTTTCGGCGCGGGTGGCCATTTCGTCCCACGCCTTGGCGGCGCGGAGCCAGCGGCTGCGGACGTTGTCGAGCGTGGCGGCGGAGGCATCCGACTCGGCCTGGCGGGCGCGGTCGCGATAGAAGAGGGCGGTGGTGTTCGTCGGAGGTCTCCGCGAATGAGAGGAAAGGGCGGGTGCCGCCGCCTGCATGACACAAGGCGGCGGCACCCCGCTTCGCTTATGCTTGCGCGAGCTTCACGGCGGAGAATTTGCCGCGGCGGTCCTCCTCCAGCTCGTACGAAACGCGCTGGTCGCGATCGAGCGTGGCCATGCCGGCGGCTTCCACCGCGCTGATATGGACGAACGCGTCGCCGCCGCCGCCCTCGGGCGCGATGAAACCATAACCCTTGTCGGCGTTGAAGAATTTAACCGTGCCGATAGCCATAACGTATTTCCTTGGTCCCGGCCCCACCCGTCCAGGGCGTGCCGATGAGGCCGAGATCGAAGACGGAGGCGTCGTCCGGCCCCGGCCGGCGCATCCGATGGCGTGTCAGCCGAGCGGCGGTAAAGCGCCGCGGACAGGCCGAACGAAAAGAGCATAGCAAAAGAACAAGCGCGCGTCCGATGCCAGGCAAGCGGGAGCGCGGGGAGTCTCTCAGCCACGCGATGCTTGAGGGCAGTGCCGCGCGATGCCCAAGGACATAACAGGTTGTCACGGCGATGTCGCGATTTAGATTCGCGGGCGCCCGCCGGGCAAGCCTCCGCTCCCGTCCAGCGGGGAACGTCACGCCGTCTCCAGCAGCCGCTCCGCCTGCGCGCGCGCTTCGTCGGTGACGCTCGCGCCCGACAGCATCCGCGCGATCTCCTCGCGGCGGGCGGCGGCGTCGAGCATGGTGACGCCGGTGCGGGTGACGGTGCCGTCATGGCGCTTGGCGATCAGCAGGTGATGGCCCCCGCGCGCCGCCACTTGCGGGCTGTGCGTGACGACGAGCACTTGCGTGGTGCTCGCCAGCCGGGCGAGCCGCTCGCCGATCGCGCTGGCGACGGCACCGCCGACGCCGCGGTCGATCTCGTCGAAGATCATCGTCGCCGCGCCGCCCCGTTCGGCCAGCGCGACCTTCAGCGCGAGGATGAAGCGCGACAGTTCGCCGCCGCTGGCGATCTTGACGAGCGGCGCGAACGGCGCGCCGGGGTTGGTCGAGATCGCGAATTCGACCCGGTCCCTGCCCGCCGCCGACCACTGCTCGGGCGGGGCGGGGGCGACGACGGTGCGGAAGCGCGCGGCGTCGAGCTTGAGCGGCGCGAGTTCGCCCTTCACCGCCGCGTCGAGCCGCTCGGCCGCCTTGGTCCGCGCCGCGGTCAGGGCGGTCGACGCGCGGTCGAAATCGGCGCGTGCCGCCGCCAGCGTCGCTTCCAGCGCGGCCAACTCTTCTTGCCCGGCGTCCAGCGCGGCCAGTTTCGCCGCCAGCTCGCTCGCCAGCTCGGCCAGGTCGTCGGGCTGGACGCGGTGCTTGCGCGCCATGCCGCGCAGCTCGAACAGCCGCGCCTCGTCTTCTTCCAGCCGGGCGGGGTCGAACCACAGATCGGCCTTGGCCGCGCGCAACTGGTCCTCGGCCAGCGATCCCTCGATCACCGCGCGATCGACCGCCGCGAGCGCTTCGGCCAGCGCGGCATGATCGCCCGCGATCCGCTCCAAGATGCGCGCCGCCTGGCGTAGCTGCGACAGGCCGCCGTCCGACCCCTCCAGCCAGTTCTCGATCGAGGCGAGATCGTCGGCGATCTTTTCCGACCGCTGCATCGTCCGCCGCCGGTCGGCCAGCGTTTCCTCCTCGCCCGGTTCGGGGGCGAGCGCGCGCAGTTCGCCGACGGCGTGGTCCAGCCATTCGCGGTCGCGCGCGGCGGTGTCGATGGTCGCAAGCGCGGTCGCCAGCGCGCCCTCGGCATCGCGCCATGCCTTGTACGCTTGTGCCGTCGCCGCCGTCTCGACCCGCCCGAACGCGTCGAGCAAGGCCCGATGCCCGCGCGGGTTGAGCAGGCCGCGATCGTCATGCTGTCCGTGGATTTCGACGAGCGCCGGCGCGAGCTCGCGCAACAGCCCGGCGGACACCGGCTGGTCGTTGACGAAGGCGCGGCTGCCGCCATCGGCCTTGACGACGCGGCGAATCATCAGCGGCTCGGCCGGGTCGACGTCGAGACCGTTCTCGTCGAGCAGGGCGGCGATCGGCCCGTGCGCGTGCGGCGTGTCGAAGGTCGCGGTGACGATCGCCTGCGCCGCGCCCTGCCGCACCAGCCCGGCCTCGCCGCGCGCGCCGAGCGCCAGCCCGAGCGCGTCGAGCAGGATCGACTTGCCCGCCCCGGTCTCGCCGGTCAGCACGCCCAGCCCGGCCGCGAAATGCAGGTCGAGCGCCTCGATCAGGACGACATCGCGGATGGCGAGGGAGATCAGCATAGTGCCGCCCGCCCTACCGCACGCATCCGCGTTCCGGTATCGTTCTTTTCCAGGCCGTCCACCCGGATATCGCGATCATTCTCCCGCGAAAGCAGGACTCCAGGGTGCCGGGCCTCCCGCTCGAAACCATGGCCTCCTGCTTTCGCAGGAGAATGAGACGGCGACGGAAACCGTTGCGCAATCAGTTGCCCGGGTTCGGGTTGCCCGGCGTGGTCGAGGAATTGCCGATCGGCGCGGCGGTCGTGTCGCGCTTGATCTCGCCGCTGGTCGTCGGCGTCGCCGCGCGGCCCGCGTTCGGGACGATCGGTTCGCCCGGCTTGATCGCGGCGACCGCGACCGGCGGATACTCGTTCGACAGCTTGTAGGCGCGCTCGTACCATTGCGTACCCGGATAGTTCGCGCCGAGCACGGCGGCGGACTTGCGCGCCTCGTCCGGTACGCCGAGCGCGAGATACGTCTCGGTCAGCCGCATCAGCGCCTCGGGTACGTGCGTCGTCGTCTGATAGTCGTCGACCACCTTGCGGAAACGCCCGGTCGCGGCGAGCCACTGGCCGCGCTTCTCGTAGAAGCGCCCGATCTCCATTTCCTTGCCGGCGAGATGATCGCGCACGAGATCGATCTTCAGCCGCGCATCGGCGGCATAGCGGCTGTTGGGATAGCGCCGCGTCAACTCGCCCAGCGCATCGAGCGCCTGCTGCGTGATCTTCTGGTCGCGCGTCACGTCGCTGATCTGCTCGTAATAGCCGAGCGCGACGAGGTAATAGGCATAGGGCGCGTCGCGGTTGCCGGGGTGGACCGACAGAAAGCGCTGCGCCGACTGGATCGATGCGGTGTAATCGTGCGCGAGATAGTAACTGAACGCGCTCATCAACTGCGCGCGCCGTGCCCAGACCGAATAGGGATGCTGGCGCTCGACCTCGTCGAACAAGGCGGCGGCGAGCTTGTATTCGCCATTGTCGAGCCGCTTGCGCGCGGCGGTGTAGAGCGTACCGACATCGCGCGCGACATACGGCACGTCGCCCTTGCTGCGGCCCCGCGCGCAGCCGGTGGCGGTGAGCACCGTGGCGGCGATCAGGGCGACCGCGAGGCCGCGGAACGGCCGGCTGGAACGGGGCGAGCGGGTAAGGGGGGTACGCATCGCGGTGGTTCTTAGCGCGAAGCACGCCTCGCGAACAATCCTTTTCGACGAGCGGATCGCTGGCCGGACCGATGCGTTGGCGTTACGAACAAGCTATTGGAGAACACTTGCCGTGACCGCCACCCTGCTCGCCACCAAACGCGTCGAAAAGCCCTGGGGGCGCACCCGGCTATGGCCCGGCTTCGCCGATCCCGCGCCGGGCGGGGAGAAGGTCGGGGAGGTGTGGTTCCAGACCCCGCACGCCGGAGCGCCCGAGCTGCTGATCAAATATCTGTTCACCAGCGAGAAACTGTCGGTGCAGGTCCATCCCGACGACGCGCAGGCGCAGGCGGCCGGCTATCCGCGCGGCAAGGACGAGGCGTGGCTCATCCTGGCGGCCGAGCCGGGTGCGACCATCGCGATCGGCACGCTCGCGCCGATGACGCACGAGCAGCTCCGCGCGGCGGCGCTCGACGGCTCGATCGAGCATCAGCTCGACTGGAAGCCGGTCGCGGCGGGCGACTTCATCTACAACAAGGCCGGCACGATCCACGCGATCGGTGCGGGCATCACCTGTATCGAGATCCAGCAGAACGTCGACCTGACCTACCGCCTCTACGATTATGGCAGCGACCGCGAATTGCATCTGGATGCCGGTGTCGGAGTATCGGACCCGGTGCCGTTCGTGCCCCTGCCGACGCCCGCGCCCGACGGGGAGGACCATGTCGTGCTGGCGGAGGGGCCGAAATTCGTGATCGAGCGCTTCGCCGGCGGACATCGTACCGTGACGCTGCCGGAGGGGCTGACCGGCTGGTTCGTGCCGGTCGCCGGGGCGGGCGTGGCGGACGGCGTCGCCTGGAAAGCGGGCGAGTGCCTGACCGTCACGGGCACGGTATCGATCGAGGCGGATGCGGATGGCGATCTGCTGCTGGCCTATCCGGGAGACAAGCGGCTCTGAGGCCGCGCGCTACACGGCGGAGCCGTATCGAAAAATTTCTCACACGAAGACACGAAGATACGAAAAAGAAGGCTTCTTCACTTTTGTGTCTTCGCGTCTTCGTGTGAGAAACCTTTCTTCTCCTGCCTGCGCCGCCGCGCAGCGCGCAGGAGGTTTAACGGTTTTGCGGTACGACTGACTGCATGCTCCGCGTCCTGACCCTGTCCACGCTGTTCCCCGATGCGTCGCGTACCACTTTCGGGGTGTTCGTCGAGCGGCAGACGCTGGGCCTTGCCGCGCATCCCGATGTCGATCTGCGCGTCGTCGCGCCGGTCGGCCTGCCGCCCCGGCCGCTGTCGCGCCATGCGCATTATGCCGGCCTGGCCGGGCTGCCCGGGCGCGAGACGTGGCAGGGCCTCGACGTGCGCCGACCGCGCTTCGTCACGCTCCCCGCCACGCAAGGCCGCTTCCACGCCCGCGCGCTGACGCGGCGGCTCGTCCCGTTGCTGGCCGAGATCCGGCGCGATTTCGCGTTCGACGTGATCGACGCGGAATTCTTCTTTCCCGATGGGCCCGCCGCCGTCGCGCTGGGCAGGCGTTTCGGCGTGCCGGTGTCGATCAAGGCGCGCGGCGCGGACATCCACCATTGGGGCACCGCGCCCGCCACCGCCGCGCAGGTCCGCGCGGCGGGCCGGGCGGCGGACGGCGTGCTGGCGGTGTCGCGGGCGATGCGCGCCGACATGGCCGCGCTGGGCATTCCCGGGGACAGGATCCGCGTCCATCATACCGGGGTCGATCTCGACCGCTTCGCCCCGGCCGAGCGCACGGCGGGCAAGGCGGCATACGGCGTCACCGGCCCGCTGATCGTCTCGCTCGGCGCGCTGATCGCGCGCAAGGGGCATGACGTGGCGATCGGGGCGATGCCTTCGCTGCCCGGCGCGACCCTGCTGATCGCCGGGGAAGGACCCGCTCGCGGCGCGCTCGAGGCGCAGATCGCGGCGCTGGGGTTGGGCGGCCGGGTGCGCCTGCTCGGCTCGATCCCGCACGCCGAGCTGCCGGCCCTGCTCGCCGCCGCCGATGTGATGGCGCTGGCGTCCTCCTCCGAAGGCCTCGCCAATGCGTGGGTCGAGGCGCTGGCGTGCGGGACGCCGGTCGTCGTCACCGACGCCGGCGGGGCGGGGGAAGTGGTGACCGACCCCGCTTATGGCCGCATCGCCGATCGTACCGCGCCCGCCTTCGCCGCCGCCATCGCGGCGTTGCTCGCCGATCCGCCGCCGCCCGCCGCCGTCCGGCGCGGGGCGGAACGCTTCACCTGGGCGGCGAACGGCGCGGCGCTGTACGAGCACCTGTCCGCCCTGCGCGCCGGCCGCGCGCGTCAAGGATAGCGCGCGCCGGCCGCGCGCGTCACAGCGGGTAGAGCGCGCCCGCCACCCAGCGGCCCTCGCCGCGCAGCACCGCCCAGGCGCGCGCCGCCGCGCGGCTGTCCATCGCCTCGACGCCAAGGCCCGTCGCCTCGATCGCGCGGACGAAGCCGGGCGGCGGTCGCCGCATCGTCGCGCCGGTGCCGAGCAGCAGGAATTCCGGGCGCGGATCGAGTGCCAGCAACCCCGCCAGCGCATCCGCCGTCAGCGCCGCGAGCGCGGGCGGCGCCCATTCGTCGACACCCGCCGGCGAGATCGTCAGCGCGCGGTACACGCCGCGAAAGTCGCCCGCCTCGACCTTGAACCCGTCTGCCGAAAAACCGGTGATGATCGGTCCGGCCCCGCGTTCGCGCGCCATCTTCATCCTGCGATCCACATCAGCGGGCTTTAGGCGTCCGCTCCGCCGCGGGCGCTTCGACGACATTGGGATCGGGGCGCAAGCCGAGCGTGATGAGCAGCGACGACGACACGTAGATCGACGAATAGGTGCCGACGAAGATGCCGAGGATCATCGCCGCGGTGAA
>CAXTJX010000041.1:0-23349 GCA_964244765.1 uncultured Sphingomonas sp.
GCGCGCATGCCGATCATCAGCAGCGGCGCGGTCTCGCCCAGCGCGCGCGCCATGCCGATGATCGTGCCGGTGAGGATGCCGGGCAAGGCGAGCGGCAGGACGTGGTGGAACACGACTTGCACCGGGCTCGCGCCGACGCCGTACGCCGCATCGCGCACCGACGGGGGCACGCTCTTGATCGCGTTGCGCCCGGCGATGACGATGACCGGCATCGTCATCAGCGCGAGCGTCAGCCCGCCGACGATCGGCGCGGAGCGCGGCAGGCCGAGCGTGCCGAGGAACACCGCGAGGCCGAGCAGCCCGAAAATGATCGACGGCACCGCGGCGAGATTGTTGATCGACACCTCGATCAGGTCGGTCCATCGATTTCGCGGGGCATATTCCTCGAGATAGAGCGCCGCCAGCACGCCGACCGGGAAAGCGAGCAGCAATGTCACCGCCATCGTCAGCAGCGATCCCTTGAGCGCGCCCCAGATGCCGGCACGGGTCGCGTCGGTGGAGTCGGACGAGGTCAGGAAGGACAGGTTGAACCCGGTCGAGATCGCGCCCCGCGCCTTCAGCGTGGCGACGATCGCTTCGGCGGCGGGGTCGCCCTCGCGTTTCGCCGCGACATCGACCGCGTCGGCGGCGGGGACCCAGATCGTCGCGCGACCAGCCAGCAGGGCAGGGTCGTCCTTCAACGCCGCACGCACCGCGAGCCAGGCGCCATCGGACAGCAATGTGTCGCCGTCCACGCCGAACGCGGCCTTGGCGGCGCGGTCGGTCGGTCCCTCGATGTTCGCACTCGCCAGCGCGAGGTCCGCGCCCGGCCCGCGCAGCCGTGTCGGGTCGAGCGCAAGCGTGGCGTGCGCGAAATCGACCGGTAGCGCGATCCGCGTCTGCACGAAGCCGCTCGCGCCGTTCCACGCCATCGAGACGAGCAGCACGGCGAGGAACCCCGCCGACAGCACGACCGCCGCCAGCCCGAGCAAGCGGAAGCGGCGCTCGGCGGCATAGCGGCGGCGGATGCGGCGCTGCATCGCGTGCGTACGCCAGTCGGTCGGCGCGCGCTCGGCGGGCTCGGCAGCGATCACGAAGACACCGGGAACGAGCGTGTCACTCATAGGCTTCGCGATACCGTTTGACGACCCTGAGCGCGACGATGTTGAGCAGCAGGGTGATGACGAACAAGGTCAGCCCGAGCGCGAACGCGGCGAGCGTCTTGGGGCTGTCGAACGCGGCCTCGCCGGTGAGCAGGTCGACGATCTGCTTGGTCACGGTGGTCGCGCTGGCGAACGGGTCCAGCGTCAGCGTGGCGACGCCCGAGGCCGCCATCACCACGATCATCGTCTCGCCGATCGCGCGGCTGACCGCGAGCAGCACGCCGCCGACCACGCCCGGCAGGGCGGCGGGCAGCAGCACGCGGCGGATCGTCTCGGACGAGGTCGCGCCCATCGCCAGGCTGCCGTCGCGCATCGCGGCGGGCACGGCGGCAAGCGAATCGTCGGCCATCGAGGAGACGAACGGGATGATCATCACCCCCATCACCATCCCCGCGGCGAGCGCGCTTTCCGAACTAGCCCAGGTGACGCCGATCGACACCGCGACATCGCGCACCGCCGGGGCGACCGTCAGCGCGGCGAAATAGCCGTAGACCACGGTCGGCACGCCCGCCAGGATCTCCAGCGTCGGCTTCATCCAGCGCCGCGCGCGCGCCGTCGCATAGTGCGTCAGGTAGACCGCGCTCATCAATCCGAACGGAATCGCGACGATCATCGCGATCACCGCGCCGATGAAGAAGGTGCCCCAGAACAGCGGCACCGCGCCGAGCGTCGCGCCGGGATCGGCCGGGTCGATCACTTGCGGGCTCCAATGCGTGCCGAACAGGAAGTCGCCGACCGGCACCACGCTGAAGAAACGCCACGATTCGAACAGCAGGGAGGCGACGATGCCCATCGTGGTGAGGATCGCGATCAGCGAGGCGGCGAGCAGGGCCGCCATCGTCACGCGCTCGATCCGGCTGCGCGCGCGGAAATCGGGGCGGACGCGGGTATAGGCATAGCCGCCGGTGGCGACCGCCAGCAGCAGCGCGATGGCCGAGCCGATCCAGTCGAACCGCGCCTGCGCGGCGGCATAGGCCGGGGCAAGCTTCTCCGACAGCGGGTTGAATGCGCCGAAACTGTTGCCGGCGGCGAGGCTGCGCGCCTCGGACAGGATCGCGGCGCGGTCGAAGCCGGGTGGCGGCAAGGGCGCGGCGGCGGGGGCGCGCAGCACTTGGTCGGTCATCAGCGCGGGCGAGGTCGAGGCCCAGACGGTGAGGAACAAAGCGGCGGGCAGTACCGTCCACAACGCGACATAGCCGCCGAAATGCGACGGCAGCGAGCTGAACCGGTCGGTGCTGCCACGGCGAAAGCCGACCGCGCGCAGCCGCGCCGTCAGCCAGCCGATCAGGCCGAGCCCGGCGATGACGAGGAAGAGGGCGAGCGGCGACATCAGGGCAGTTCCGCCGGATCGAGCAGCGTTTCCTGCCGGACGATCCGAGCGTTGCGCGCGCGGACATCGGCCGGGGCCGCGATCAACCCGCGCGCGACGAGCGGGCCGTCCGGGTCCCACGACGCCGCATAGCGGCGCAGGAAGACGCGCAGCCCCTTGATCGCCTTCAGATGCGCGCGTTTGACGTAGAGATAGAGCGGGCGCGATCCCGGATAGGCCCCGCTCGCGATCGTCTCGTAGGTGGGCTCGACCCCGCCGAGCGGCACGCCGTTCAACGTGGCCTTGTTCCGTTCGAGATAGGAATAGCCGAAGATGCCGATCGCATCGGGGTTGGACTGGAGCTTTTGCACGACCAGATTGTCGTTCTCGCCGGCATCGACATAGGCGCCGTCCTCGCGGATCGCGGTGCAGCGCCTGGCATAGCCGGCCGGGTCGCTTTCCTTGTGCGCGGCCATCGCCGGGTCGACCGCGTCGCACCCGCGCGCCAGGATCAGGTCGGCCAGCGCATCGCGCGTGCCGCTGGTCGCGGGCGGCCCGTAGACCTGGATACGGATCGCCGGGAGCGCCGGGTTCACGTCATGCCATGTCGTCGCACGGTTGGGCTGGCCGAGCGGGGTGGCGGCGAGCGCCTTGTAGAGATCGATCGCGGTCAGGCGCAGTTTCGGCCCGGCCTTGCCTTCGGCGAAGGCGATACCGTCGAGGCCCACCTGCACTTCGATGATATCGCCGACGCCATTGTCCTTGCACGTTGCATATTCCGACGCCTTCATCCGGCGCGAGGCGTCTTCCATGTCGGGATAGGCCGCGCCCACGCCGGCGCAGAACAGCTTCATCCCGGCGCCGGTGCCGGTCGCTTCGATCGCCGGGGATTTTACGCCGGGATTGCGGTCGATCAGTTGTTCGGCGACGATCGTGGTGAAGGGGAAGACGGTCGAGGAGCCGACCACGGTGATGTGATCGCGCGTCCCGGCACCGCCGCCATCGGCCTGATCGCGGCACGCCGACGCCATGACGCCGGCGGCGCACAGGGCGATGAGGACGCGTCGGCGAATCATGCGGTCTCCAGTCGGACGGGCGGCCCGGAGTCGCGCTACGGCACGACCGGTCCGCCTGTGTGACACCGGCGTTACGGTTTGATGACAGTGCCCCCGGGCGCATGCGCGGGCAGCATGACCGTCACGGTCGTACCCGTGCCGACGGTGCTGGTCACGTCGAGCCGGCCGCGATGCCGCTCGACGATATGCTTGACGATCGCGAGACCTAGCCCCGTTCCGCCCGCCGCGCGGCTGCGGCCCGGATCGACGCGGTAGAAGCGCTCGGTCAGACGCGGGAGGTGTTCGGGCGCGATGCCGTCGCCCTCGTCGATGACGCTGATCCGCACCATGCCGGCCGGATCGCGCCACAGCCTGACGCGGACGGGGGTGGCGGCGCGTCCGTACTTGATGGCATTGCCGATCAGGTTGTGCAGCACCTGGCTCAATTGCGCGCGGTCGCCGGTGACCGGGGGCACGTCCGCGTCCATGTCGGCGACGATGTCGGTGCCGCGCGCATCGTGCGTGTCGGCCAGTTCGGAACGCACTTCGCCGATCAATTCTTCCAGATCGACGGCACGATCCGGCAAGCGGTATTTCTCGGCCTCGATCCGGCTGAGCGAGATGAGGTCCTCGACCAGCCGCTGCATGCGCCGCGCCTCGTCGAACATGATCTTGAGGAAGCGGCTGCGGACCTCGGTATCCTCGCCCGCCTTGTCGTCGCTCAGCGTCTCGACATAGCCCAGGATCGAGGCGAGCGGAGTGCGCAGTTCGTGGCTGGCATTGGCGACGAAATCGACGCGCATGCGCTCGGCGGCGTGGCTGCCGGTGCGATCGATCAGTTGCACGATGCGCTGGCCGCGCTCGGCGCGGCCGACATGCATGTCCCAATGCTGGTCGAGCGCGCCCAGGCCGACCAGCGTCGTCGGCCCCTGGGGCGTGCCCGCGACCGGGCCGGCTAGGCGCTCGGCGGCGCCGGGGTGGCGGATCGCGACGCGCACGTCCTCGCCGACGATATACTTGCCGAGCAAGGTGAGCGCGGCGGCGTTGGCATGCGTGACGCGGCCGCCCGCGACGATCAGCACCGGCTCGACGATCGCCTCGATCACTTCCTGGAGATCGGGTGGCGGCGTGGCGGTGGTGTGGGCGGGCGGGGGTGCTTCGATGGCCATGTCGCCGGTGCCGGTCGCGGCCAGCGCCGCCGCGATTCCCCCCACCAGCGTGACGAGCGCGGGCTGCAATCCCGACAGCAGCAGCACCGCAACCGCCGCGACGACGACGATGCCGATGGCGACGACCGTTCTGGAACCGAAACCCTGAAGCATGACGGGGGCTTTAGCGGGAGTCCGCGCAGGGCGGAAGCAGCCCCTTCGTCACCCCGGACTTGTTCCGGGGTCCAGCGACCCGCGAGCGCATCACTCTGTGTTCGGCAGGTCGTTCCTTGACGCATGGTGGACCCGGCACCAGGCCGGGGTGACGAGGCGGGCGGTATCTACTCGCCAAAGATGCTTAACCCCGCCGCGCTCGCTTGCCAGCGATTTGCGAATGTGAAAGGGCTGGCATGATGACCAACGATGCGCCCGACACGCCGCCAGAAGCGCCCGGCCCGACGCGCCGCCGCGCGCTGATGCTCGGCGCGGTCGGGGCGGCGGCGGTGGTGTCGATCCGTCCGGCGCTGGCCGCGACCACGGCGTCCATCTCGACCTGTGAGATCCCGGTGCCCGACGCCGGCCGCGCGGGCAGCTACATCGCCGCCGACGGGACGGTCGTGCCGGCCGGCACCAGGGGCGCGTTCGCGCCGCCGGGCCGGCCGTTCAAGGGCGAGGCGGTCAAGACCGCGCTGGCCGGAGGACAATTGCCGGGGACGAGCTACGACCAGAGCCGCGCCTACACCGCCTATATCCGGCGGCTGCAATCGGGGACGAGCGGCTTCACCTGCTTCGCGTCGTTGCAGATGCCGCGCGGCTGAGGCCGTGAACGACACAGGCGGCGGGCTCCTATACCGCATGGCGCGGCCCGAGACGCTGCGGATCGTGCAGCTCGACAGCTTCGTGGCGCTCTATCACCGTGCCTCCGGCATCACCCACCTGCTCGCCGCGCCCGCGCCGGAGATCCTGGCGGCGCTGGGCGAGGCGGGGCTGACGCGGGGCGCCTTGCTGGCCAGACTGGCGGCGGACTATGCGCTGGACGATGCGGACGAGGCGGCGTTGCTCGCGCGGCTCGACGAACTGGTCGCGACCGGACTGGTGTCGACCGCATGAAGCATGTCTTCAGCGTGCGGATCGGGCCGGTCGGGTTCCGCGTCGGATCGGACTGGCGCGCGCCGGTCGCGCAGCTCGAAACGCTCTACGCGGCCTATCCCGCGCCGCGCGACGGCGTGCCGGATTTCACCGTGCGGCTGTTCGCCCGGCGGCCGTGGCGGCGTTTCGTGCGGCCCGCGGTGACGATCGGCGGGGATTTCGTACTGCCCGAGGCGGCGCCGCTGCCGCTCGCGCAGGGGCTGCTCGCCGCCGAGATGGGGATGAACCTGCAAATGGCGCTGGGGCAGCGGCGCTACCTGCTGCTCCACGCCGCGGTGGTGGAGCGCGACGGGCAGGCGCTGGTGATGACCGGCGTATCGGGCGCGGGCAAATCGACGCTTGCGGCGCTGCTGAGCGGGCGTGGCTGGCGGCTGATGGGCGACGAATTCGCCTTGCTCGATCCGGCGACGGGGATGATCCATGCCTTTCCCCGCCTCGTCAGCTTGAAGAACGCCAGCATCGCGACCGTCGCCGGCGAGGTGCCGCCCGAGCGGCTCGGCCCGGTGCTGGCGGGCACGCCCAAGGGGACGATCCGGCATCTCGTGCCCGATGCCGCCGCCGTCGCGGCGATGGACGTGCCCGCGCGCCCGGCGCTGATCCTGTTCCCCAGCTTCGGGTTCGAGCCCGCCGCGCGCGACGTGTCGCGCAGCGAGGTGTTCGTGCGGCTGACCCAGGCCTCGACCAATTATGTCGCGCTGGGCGAGCGCGGGTTCGATGCGCTGACGACGCTGGTGCGCGGCGTGCCGGCGCGTGCGATCGACTATCCCGACACCGCGAGCGCCGTCGCGCAAGTGGAGGCCGCATGGGCTGGTCGATAGGCGCGCGCGCGTTAGACGGCTGGCTCCTCGCCCGCGCGCTGCGCCTGCCGGACAATGTCCGGGCGCTGGATGCGGACGGCTGGACCGCCTTGCTCGCGATCGCCCGCGCCGAACAGATGATCGGCACGCTGGCGTGGCGGCTGGAGGGGCGGCTGGCGGGGCGGCTGGCAGGGGTAGAGGTGCCGCCGGCCGTCGCGCGGATCCTCGCCGACGCCCGCGCGTCGGCCGAGCAGGGACGGATCGCGGCGCTGTGGGAGGCGGAGGCGGCGCGGCGCGTGCTGGCGCCGCTGGGCGTGCGGCCGGTGCTGCTGAAGGGCACCGCCTTCGTCGCGGCGGGCCTGCGCGCGGGGCAGGGACGCTCGATCGGCGATCTCGATATCCTCGTGCCGCGCGCGTCGCTCGATGCGGTGGAGGCGGCGCTGCTCGGCGGCGGGTGGGAATGGGTCAAGCCCGATCCGTATGACGACGCCTATTACCGGCGATGGATGCACGAACTGCCCCCGCTGATCCACCGCGAGCGCGACCGGATGATCGACGTGCACCACACGATCCTGCCGCCGACCGCGCGGATCGCGCCCGATGCGGCGGGGCTGCTGGCGGATGCGGTGGAGATCGCGCCGGGGATGTGGACGCTGTCGCCCAACGACATGCTCGTCCACGCCGCCGCGCATCTGTTCGCGGATGGCGACCTGGCCGGGGGGATGCGCAACGTGTGGGACGTGCACTGCCTGGTCGAGCAATGCGGCGCCGGCGGGCTGGCCGAGCGGGCGGCGCATCACGGCTTGGGGCATGAGGTCGCGCGCGCCTTGCGCCTCGCGGCCGCGCTCTACGGCGACGGCGCGAAACTGGGCGCGGCGGACCACGCCTACCTGCGCCGCCTGACCGCGCGCGACGGCTGGGGCCGCGCGACGCGGCCGGTCACGCGGCTGGGCTTCTACGTCCGCTCGCACTGGCTGCGCATGCCACCGGCGATGCTGGCGCGGCATTTGTGGACGAAGTGGCGGCGAAAATGACGGCGGAAAGTTAGGCTAAGGTTAGGCCAAAAACGCCGCGATTCCGGTACTGTTTCGATATCGAAACATCTTCGTCGCGGCGCCGTCAAAGAGTGCTTGCGGTATCGCATGCCGCGTCGCTGTAGGACAGTTGCGTTACCTCGCGGCAATCTTCGCGCGTCGTCGCCCCAAGGCGCCGACCCCCGCGACGACGACGATCGCGACGGTATCGGCGATCCAGTCGCGAATGTCGCAATCGCGGTGCAGCGCCGGGATCGACTGGACGACCTCGATCAGCGCGCCGAGGAACGACAGGCGCTCCGCGATCCGGGCGAGCGGGAAGCGGGGGAAGGCGATGCCGGCGAGCGCGGTCAGCACGGCGAAGGCGAGCATATGCTCGAACTTGTCGCCGAACCGGTCGATCGGCAGCGCCGGCGGCTTGGGCAGCACCGCCATGACGACGGCAAAGACCAGCGCCGCCCAGAAGAGGAGCTGCACCAGCCGGGTCCGTGAGATCATGACAAGCGCTCCAGCGCCGGGATCAGATCGTCGAACAAATCGATGACGGCGTCCGCGCCCATATCCTCGACCGGACCGGTCAGGAAGCCGAAGCTGACGGCGATGGCGGGGATGCCGGCGTTGCGCGCGGCCAGGATGTCGTAGCTCGAATCGCCGACGAACGCCGCCCGGGAACGACCGCCGTCGCCGCCGCACCGTTTCACCATCTCGTCGATCGGCGCGCGGTGCGGCTTCGACAGGCCCGGCCCCAGCGTGTCGCCGCCGATGACGCAGGCGAAGCGGTCGCGCAGGCCGAGGTCGCCGAGCAGGTGCAGCGCGAAACGCTCGAACTTGTTGGTGACGACCGCCGTCTTCACCCCCATCGCGTCGAGCTGGTCGAGCGCCACGACCGCGCCATGGAAGGGACGCGTGTGGACCGAAAGGTGCGCGCCGTAGAAGCCGAGCATGTGCTCGTAGAGTGCGGAAAATTCCTCGGGCGGGCACCCGCCGGTCGCCTTCAGCCCTTGCGCCAGCATGTGCTTCGCGCCGCCGCCGACCATCGTCCTGATCCGCTCGACGCCGAGCGGCGGCCGTCCGGCGACGGCGAGCGTATCGTTGACCGCGGCGGCCAGATCGGCGCTGCTGTCGACCAGCGTGCCGTCGAGATCGAAGCCGACGATGTCGAAACCCAGCGGGCGGAATGAATTCTTCGTCATGGCCCCCCGCCTGACAGGGTTGTTCTGGAATTGGCAAGACGGTCGTGGCAGGCAGGGCGGATGAGCCGACCCGTCGCCGCCCCGATCGCCGCCGTCATCCTTGCCGCGGGCAAGGGCACGCGCATGAAATCCGACCTGCACAAGGTGCTCCACCCGATCGCGGGGCGGCCGATGCTGCTGCACCTGATCGCGGCGGTCGAGGCGTTGCAGCCGGCGCGCACCGTGGTGGTGATCGGCGCCGGGCGCGCGCAGGTCGAGGCGGCGGTGTCGCCGCTGGGGATCGCGACCGCCGTGCAGGCCGAGCAACTCGGCACGGGTCACGCCGTCGCGCAGGCGGAGGCGGCGCTGGCGGGCTTCGAGGGCGACGTGCTGATCCTGTACGGCGACGTGCCGCTGGTATCCTCGGCGACGATGCGCGCGATGATCGAGCGGCTGAACGCCGCCGATGCGCCGGCGGTCGTCGTGCTGGGGTTCCGGCCCGAGGATGCGGGCGCTTATGGGCGGATCGTCGCCGAGGACGGCGTCATCGCCAGGATGGTCGAATATAAGGACGCGAGCGACGCCGAGCGCGCGATCGACCTGTGCAATTCGGGACTGATGGCGGTGCGCGGCGCGGATCTGTTCGCGCTGCTCGCGCGCGTCGGCAACGACAATGCGGCGGGGGAATATTACCTGCCCGACATCGTGATGCTCGCCGCCGGCGATGGCCGCGCGTCCGCCGTGATCGAGACCGGAGCGGCCGAAGTGGCGGGCGTCAACAGCCGCGGCGACCTCGCCGCGGTCGAGGCGTCGTGGCAGGCGGCGCGGCGCGCGCGCGCGATGGCCGACGGCGCGACGCTGATCGCGCCCGGGACGGTATGGTTCGCCCATGACACCGTGCTTGGCCGCGACGTCGTGGTCGAACCGAACGTGTTCTTCGGCCCCGGCGTGCGCGTCGGCGATGGCGCGACGATCCACGGCTTCAGCCATATCGAGGGCGCGACGATCGGGGCGAAGGCCGAGGTCGGGCCGTTCGCGCGGCTGCGTCCCGGCGCGGTGCTGGGCGAGAAGGCGAAGATCGGCAATTTCGTCGAGATGAAGCAGGCCGTGCTCGGCGCGGGCGCGAAGGCGAGCCACCTGACCTATCTCGGCGATGCGGAGGTGGGCGCCGGCGCGAACATCGGCGCGGGGACGATCACCTGCAACTATGACGGGTTCTTCAAGTACCGGACGGTAATCGGGGAAGGGGCGTTCATCGGCTCCAATTCTGCGCTGGTCGCGCCGGTGACGATCGGCGCGGGCGCGATCGTCGGGGCGGGATCGGTGGTGACGGCGGATGTCGACGCCGACGCGCTGGCGCTGGGTCGCGGCCGGCAGGAGGCGCGGCCGGGATGGGCCAGACGCTTCCGCGAGGCGATGACGGCGAAGAAGGCTGGACGGTGATATCGCACCGTGATATCGCTATATCATGAGACGCATCCTGGCCGATCTGCCCGACGAGGAAATCAAACGGCTCGACCGGATCGCCGCTGACCGCGGTACATCGCGCGCGGCCGTCCTGCGCGAGGCGGTATCAGCCTATAACGCGCAAGGGCCGACGTCGAACAATCTCGACTGGCTGGATGCCGGGTTCGGCGCCTGGAAGGATCGTACCGATATCGGCGATGCGGTCGAATGGCAGCGCCATGAGCGTGCGTCATGGACCCGTCCCTGGGACGATGATTATGGAGAAGTGAAAGCCGAATTCCCCGGTCTGTTCGACCGGGAGGATGATCGGCAGCGTCAGATCTACCTTGATATGGTCGCGGGGAACTATCCCAAGCCGCGCAGCCCCTGATCATGAACGGCTTTACGTTCGATTCCAACATCATCGTCGACGCGTTGGCGGGTTACGACATGGCCAAGATAGAAATCCGGCGCGCGGTGGAGCAACATGGACGGGTATGGACCAGCCGGATGGTGTGGGTCGACGTCTTGTCGAAGGGCACGGCGACGATGCTTCGTCGCGCCGAGACGTTGTTGTCGGGGTTCGAGATCGATGAGATTGACGCCGGGATCGCGCGGACGGCCGCTTCGTTGCGACGCCAGCGCCCGCGTCTGAAATCTCCCGACGCCATCATCCTCGCCACCGCGCAATTGCGCGGTCGCATCCTCGTCACGCGCAATACCAAGGATTTTCCCGCCGAGATGCCGGGCATCCGCGCTCCTTACATCCTCTAAGCGAAAGTAGCATTCCATGTGCGGCATCGTAGGTATCGTCGGCAACGCGCCGGTGGCGGAGCGGCTGCTCGACGGGCTCAGGCGGCTCGAATATCGCGGCTACGATTCGGCCGGAATCGCGACGGTGCATGACGGCGAGATCGACCGGCGGCGCGCGTCGGGCAAGCTGGTCAACCTCGCGACCGAACTCGCCGCGTCGCCGCTGCCCGGCCATGTCGGCATCGCGCATACCCGCTGGGCGACGCATGGCGGGCCGACCACCGACAACGCCCATCCGCACGCGACGGAGGAAGTGGCGCTGGTGCACAACGGCATCATCGAGAATTTCAAACCCTTGCGCGACGAACTGATCGCGCGCGGGCGCACCTTCACCAGCGAGACCGATACCGAAGTCGTCGCGCATCTGGTCAGCGAGAAGGTCGAGGCGGGCATGAGCCCGGCCGATGCCGTCGCCGAGGTGCTGCCGCGCCTGCACGGCGCGTTTGCGCTGGCGATCCTGTTCCGCCGGCATCCCGAGCTGCTGATCGGCGCGCGGCTCGGCTCGCCGCTGGTCGTGGGTTACGGCCCAAGAGATGAAAAGGGCGGGGAGACCTATCTCGGCTCGGACGCGCTGGCGCTCGCGCCCTTGACCCAGCGCATCGCCTATCTGGAGGAAGGCGACTGGGTCATCGTCACGGCGGACGGCGCGCGGATCTTCGACAAGGACAACAACCCCGTCGAGCGGCCGATCACCATCTCCGGCGTGACCGGCGAGCTGATCTCCAAGGGCAATCACCGCCATTACATGCTCAAGGAAATCTACGAGCAGCCGATCGTCGTCGCGCAGACGCTGCGCTCGTACCTCCAGCGGATGGAGGACAAGGTCACGCTGCCGATCCCGGCGTTCGACCTGTCCACGATCAGGCGCGTGACGATCGTCGCATGCGGCACCAGCTTCTATGCCGGGATGGTCGCGAAATACTGGTTCGAGCAGTTCGCGCGCGTGCCGGTCGATCTCGATGTCGCGAGCGAATTCCGCTATCGCGCGCCGGTGATGGAGGAGGGCGGGCTCGCCCTGTTCATCAGCCAGTCGGGCGAGACGGCGGATACGCTGGCGGCGCTCCGCCATGCGCGGTCCGAGGGACAGACGATCGCGGTCGTCGTCAACGTGCCGACCAGCTCGATGGCGCGCGAGGCGGACCTGCTGCTGCCGACGCATGCCGGGCCGGAGATCGGCGTGGCCTCGACCAAGGCATTCACCTGCCAGCTCGCGGTGCTCGCGGCGCTGGCGGCGAACCTCGCCAAGGCCAAGGGCAGACTGACGCCCGCGCAGGAGAAGGACATCGTCCGGCATCTGTCGGAGGCGCCCGCCGCGCTCAACGGCGCGCTGGCCTATGACGAGGCGATCCAGGCGATGGCGCACCATGTCGCGGTGGCGCGCGACGTGCTGTATCTCGGACGCGGCACCGATTATCCGCTGGCGCTGGAAGGCGCGCTGAAGCTCAAGGAAATCAGCTATATCCATGCCGAGGGCTATGCCGCGGGCGAGATGAAGCACGGGCCGATCGCGCTGATCGACGAGAACGTGCCGGTCATCGTCATCGCGCCGTCCGGCCCGCTGTTCGACAAGACCGTGAGCAACATGCAGGAAGTCCAGGCGCGCGGCGGCAAGGTCGTGCTGATCTCCGACTATGACGGCATCCAGGCGGCGGGCGACAAGTGCCTGGCGACGATCACCATGCCCAAGGTCCATCCGCTGATCGCGCCGCTGGTCTATGCCGTGCCGGTGCAGTTGCTGGCGTATCATGTGGCGGTGGCCAAGGGCACCGATGTCGACCAGCCGCGCAACCTGGCGAAATCGGTGACGGTGGAATGACGAGGGGGGAATGACGAGGGGGGAATGAGGAGGGGGGAATGAGGAGGGGGGAATGAGGAGGGAAATGAGCGGCCCGCTCGTCGCCGGCGTCGAACTCGGCGGGACGAAGGTCGTCTGCGTGCTGGCAAGCGGGCCGGACGATGTACGCGACCGCGTCGTTATCCCGACGACGACGCCGGACGAGACGCTCGGTGCGGTCGAGGCGGTGCTCGCGCGCTGGTCCGGGTACGACGCGCTCGGCATCGCCAGTTTCGGGCCGGTGTCGCTCGACCGGGCGGCCGCCGATTATGGCTTCATCACCGCGACGCCCAAGCCGGGCTGGTCGCACACCGATGTCGGCGGGCGGCTCGCCCGGGCGGCGGGGGTGCCGACCGGGTTCGACAGCGACGTCAACGGCGCGGCGCTCGGCGAGGGGCGCTGGGGCGCGGCGCGCGACGTGCCGGACCATGCCTATGTCACGGTCGGCACCGGGGTCGGAGTCGGGCTGGTGCTGCGCGGCGTGCCGGTGGCCGGGCTGACGCATCCCGAACTCGGCCATGTCCGCACCGCGCGGATGGCGGGCGACCCATGGCCGGGGTCGTGCGCGTTCCATGGCGACTGCGTCGAAGGCCTGGCGTCGGGCACCGCGATCCGGGCGCGCACGGGGATCGCCGCGCAGGATCTCCCGACCGACCATCCCGTCTGGGACGGTGTCGCGCGGACGCTGGCGCAGCTCTGCCACCTGCTGGTGCTGACCGGCATTCCGCGCCGGATCGTGCTGGGCGGCGGGGTGATGGTCGGCACGCCGCGGCTGTTGCCGATGATCCGTGCCGGGCTGATCGACAGCCTTGGCGGCTATGGCTCGGCGGCGAGCCTGTTGCCGGTCGAGGACTATGTCGTGCCGGCCGCGCTCGGCGGCTTGGCCGGGCCGCTCGGCGCGGTCGAACTGGGGGTGCACGCCCTCGCCCGCGCCGATCGCACGGCCGCGAAAACATCGTTTACGGCACTTTAACCGCATCCGCTTACGCCGTGACGAGGGGCCGAGGCGCCCGTTGACTTGCGACTTCTCGCCGGTCGAGATTTCGTGCGTGGCCGGGCCGGCCGACAAGCTCTTTTTACATCGCCAAGCCGTTCGAGGTCGCCGAGGTGGTGCAGATGGCGACCGCGCGCTGGCCGAGGCGATGCGGCAAGTGCTCGAGATCATCGGCGAGCAGCAAGCGCCGCGCACGAGCGGCCCGAACTCGACCTGTGCGACGTGACCGACATCATCGCCAGGAACGCGACGATCGCCCGCCATTCCGGCGGCACGTCGATCGCGTTCAGCTTCCCGGCGCAGCCGTGCCATGCGCTCGCGAGCCGGGTGATCCCGAGCCAGGTGATCGGCAACCTGCTGTCCAACGCCGCCGATGCGATCGCCGCGACCGGAAGCGGCAACGGAACGATCGGCGTGACGATCGAGGAGCAGGGCGACACCGCCCGCATCGCGATCCGCGACGATGGCGAAGGCTTCGCGAGCGGCGCGGGGACCAGCCTGTTCCAGCGCGGTTTTCCCACTCGCCAGCACAAATCGGGCGGACTCGGGCTGCACTGGTGCGCCAATTCGATGGCGGCGATGCACGGGTCGCTGCGGCTGGACAGCGAAGGGCCGGGGCTGGGGCGGTGGCGATCCTGACGCCGGGGCCGGCGGCGAAGGCGAGCGGGGAAGCGGCGGCTTGATCCGCGCAATCGCGTTTCCCGTCGGGCGCGGCGTCAGAACGGCAGGATGCTCTCGTACGTCGCCAGCGGGAGCGCGCCGCGGATGAAGCCGCCGTGGCGCAGCACATAAGTGTGGCGCACGATCTCGGCTTGCTGTTCGATGCCGTAGCGGTGCAGCGGCAGGCCGGGGCGGATCGCATAGTCGTAGCGGCAGAAGGGGTGGCGGCGCAGCGGCAGGAACAGCCCGCGCTGGCTTTGCCAGACATGCGTGAGTTCGTGGACCAGCAGGCCCTGATCGTCGAGGTCGCCGCACGAGAAATCGTCGCGGTAGCGTGTGCCCCCGGGGTGGAAGTGGATGCAGCCGGTCGGCGCCATCACCGTCTCGCGCGGCTGGAAGAAGATCCATTTGCGCCGCTCGATCCGCACCGGCGCGTAATCGATCGCCTCGCCGAACACGCCGCGCGCCAGGGCGATCTCGCCCGCGGTCAGCGCGCGTTGCGTCATTCGGACGGGGCGGGCGCGCCGGCGGCGATCGTCGGCACGTCATACTCGATGCGCTGGTTGTTCGAAAAGGTGAAGGTCAGCGTCACCTTGCGGCCGGGCTTGATGCCGGGGTTCATGTCGAACAGCATGAGATGCTTGCCGCCCGGCGCGAACACCACGCTCGACCCGGCGCGGACGGGCACGTCGCCGAGCGGCTTCATCGTCGCCATGGTGCCGGCGGACATCGATTGGTGCATCTCGCTCTTGACCGAGACCGGGCTGTTGACGTCGATCAGCGTCGTGTCGCTCGTCCCGCCATGCACGGTGAAATAGGCGACGGCCGGGCGGCCCGGCACCGCGGCGAGGCGGATATAGCCCTTGTCGACCGACAGGGCAGGCGGGGAACCGCACGCGGCGAGCGCGAGCAGGGCGAAAACGGGAATCGATCGAAGCGACAAGGGTCATCTCCCGCCTTGGGAACAATCTGCCCTCCTCTACGGGCCACGAAATCTTGCGACAAGCGAAAGCCCCCCTATATCGCTGGAGTAACCCGCCGCGTCGCCCATCCGGGGACACGGCATCGGACCACTTTTTTTGACTGACGGGGCTTCGGAAGACCAATGGCAAAAGTAATCGGAATCGATCTCGGCACCACCAATAGCTGCGTCTCGGTGATGGAGGGCGGCAAGCCCAAGGTGATCGAGAATGCGGAAGGCGCGCGCACCACGCCGTCGATCGTCGCGTTCGCCAAGGATGGCGAGCGGCTGGTCGGCCAGCCGGCCAAGCGCCAGGCGGTGACCAACCCGGAAAACACGATCTTCGCGGTGAAGCGCCTGATCGGGCGGCGCTTCGACGACCCGATCACCAAGAAGGACACCGAGCTGGTCCCATACCAGATCGTGCGCGGCGGCAATGGCGATGCATGGGTGGGTGCCGGCGGCAAGGAATATTCGCCGTCGCAGATCAGCGCCTTCACGCTCCAGAAGATGAAGGAAACCGCCGAGGCGTATCTCGGCGAGACGGTGACGCAGGCGGTCATCACCGTGCCCGCTTACTTCAACGACGCGCAGCGCCAGGCGACCAAGGACGCCGGGCAGATCGCCGGCCTTGAAGTGCTGCGCATCATCAACGAGCCGACCGCGGCGGCGCTCGCCTACGGGCTCGACAAGGACACCAACAAGACGATCGCGGTCTATGACCTTGGCGGCGGCACGTTCGACATCTCGATCCTCGAGATCGGCGACGGCGTGTTCGAGGTGAAGGCGACCAACGGCGACACCTTCCTGGGCGGCGAGGATTTCGACAACAAGCTGCTCAATTTCCTGGCGAGCGATTTCCAGAAGGCGGAAGGGATCGACCTCACCAAGGACAAGCTCGCGCTCCAGCGCCTGAAGGAAGCGGCGGAAAAGGCCAAGATCGAGCTGTCCTCGGCGGCAACCACGGAGGTCAATCTGCCGTTCATCACGGCCGATCAGAACGGGCCGAAGCATCTCGTCAAGCAGATCACCCGCGCCGATCTCGAGCGGCTGGTCGACGATCTGATCCAGCGCACGCTGGAGCCATGCCGCAAGGCGCTGGCGGATGCTGGCGTCAAGGCGGCGGACATCACCGAAGTGGTGCTGGTCGGCGGCATGACGCGCATGCCCAAGGTGCGCCAGGTGGTGAAGGACTTCTTCGGCAAGGAACCGCATTCGGGCGTCAATCCCGACGAGGTCGTGGCGATGGGTGCCGCCATCCAGGCGGGCGTGCTGCAAGGCGACGTCAAGGACGTGCTGCTGCTCGACGTGACGCCGCTGTCGCTCGGCATCGAGACGCTGGGCGGCGTGTTCACGCGCATGATCGATCGCAACACGACGATCCCGACCAAGAAGGCGCAGACCTATTCGACCGCGGACGACAACCAGCAGGCCGTCACCATCCGCGTGTTCCAGGGCGAGCGCGAGATGGCGGCGGACAACAAGATGCTCGGCCAGTTCGACCTGGTCGGCATCCCGCCGGCGCCGCGCGGCGTGCCGCAGATCGAGGTCACGTTCGACATCGACGCCAACGGCATCGTCAACGTGTCGGCCAAGGACAAGGGCACCGGCAAGGAGCAGCAGATCCGCATCCAGGCCTCGGGTGGCCTGTCGGACCGCGACATCGAGCAGATGGTGCGCGACGCCGAGCAGTTCGCCGAAGAGGACAAGAAGCGCCGCGAGGCGGCCGAGGCGAAGAACAACGCCGAATCGCTGATCCACACGACCGAACGCCAGCTTGCCGAGAATGGCGACAAGGTCGATGCGTCGCTCAAGGGCGAGATCGAAACCGCCATCGCCGACGCCAAGGCGGCGGTCGAGGGGGGCGATCCCGAGGCGATGAAGGAAAAGGCGGCGAGCCTCGCGCAAGTCGCGATGAAGCTCGGCCAGGCGATCTACGAGAAGCAGGCGCAGGCCGAGGCTTCTCCCGCCGGCGAGACGGAAACGCCGAAGGAAGACGTGGTCGACGCGGAATTCTCCGAAGTCGACGATACCAAGGCGTAACGACATCGCCCTCTCCCCGCCGGCGGGGAGAGGGCAGCCGAGCGAGGCGAAGGCGGGAGAGGGGCAGTGCAAAACATTGGCGTCTGTGTGGCTTCCCTGCTTCCAACCCTTTTTTCCGAAGGGGAGAGGGGCAGGGCGGATCGGCCTTCACCCTCCTTGCCGAGTCTTAACCCCGGAGTTTTCCATCACCCCGGACCCTTCGACCAGCTCAGGACAGGCTTGTTCCGGGGCCCACCGTGCCGCGAAATCCGCGATCATATCACTACTCGGGTCGAAAGCGGCTTGGTAGACTTCGGACCAAGTCCGGGGTGACGGTCTTATGGGAAAATCCGCGGGCGAAATGCCGAAACTGAATGTCGATCCGCCCCAAGGGTGCACTATGACCACCGAAGTCGATTTCTACGAACTGCTCGAATGCGAGCGCACGGCCGACGACGGCACGCTCAAATCGTCCTATCGCCGGCTCGCGATGCGCTATCATCCCGACAAGAATCCGGGGTGCGGCGATTCCGAGGCGCGGTTCAAGGCGATCAGCGAGGCGTATGACTGCCTGAAGGACCCGCAGAAGCGCGCCGCGTACGACCGTTTCGGCCACGAAGCTTTCCGCCAGCGCGGCGGCGGTGGCGGCGGGGCGCAGGATTTCAGCGCCTTTTCCGATATCTTCGAGAACATCTTCGGCGAATTCATGGGCGGGCAGCGCGGCGGTGCGCGCGGTCCGCAGCGCGGCGCGGACTTGCGCTACGACATGGAGATCACGCTGGAGGAAGCGTTTCACGGCAAGGCCAGCGACATCACCATCGACGTGTCGGGCGTGTGCGAACCGTGCGGCGGCACCGGCGCGACCAAGGGCACGGCGGCCAAGACCTGCGCGACCTGCGCCGGCCACGGCAAGGTGCGCGCGCAACAGGGCTTCTTCGTGGTCGAACGCACTTGCCCGGCATGCCACGGCGCGGGCCAGACGATCGCCGATCCGTGCGGCCATTGCCGCGGCGAGGGTCGAGTCGAAAAGACCAAGACGCGCACCGTCAACATCCCGCCCGGCGTCGACGAGGGCACGCGGGTGCGCCTGACCGGCGAGGGCGAGGCCGGGATGCGCGGCGCACCGGCGGGCGACCTCTACATCTTCCTGCACGTCGCGCGGCATCCGCTGTTCGAGCGCGAGGGCACGACCTTGTTCGCGCGCACGCCGATCAGCTTCACGACCGCGTCGCTCGGCGGGGAAATCCACATCGCCGGGCCGGACGGGGTGAACTACCCGATCAAGATCCCGGCGGGCACGCAGACCGGGCGCGAACTGCGCCAGCGCGGCGCGGGCATGCCGGTGCTGCAAGGGCGCGGGCGCGGCGATCTCGTCATCCGCATCGAGGTCGAGACGCCGAGCAGCCTGACCGCGCGGCAACGCGAGCTGCTGGAAGAATTCCGCGCGACCGAGACCGGCAAGGAATGTCCGCAGACGACGGGGTTCTTCAAGAAGATGAAGGGGGCGTGGGGGTAGGCCGCGGGGAATGCCGACCCTGAGGCCCGGGGCGATCATCTTCGGCCAAGCGGAGGGACATCGGTCCGCTTTTCCGTCATGCCGGACTCGTTCCGGCATCCACCGGCGCGCAATGTCAGCGGCTGGGAGGGTGTGCACGATGGATCCCGGAACAAGTCCGGGATGACGGCGGGAGATTTGCAGACGCCTCGTTTTCACAAGCGTGATGGGGAAACGTCGCTGGAGCCATTCGCTCGAAGCAAAAATAGTTTTCGAAGGGGCGGTCTTGCCCCCGCCGCCCTGACCGCCCCGTCGTTACGTCATTCGTATCGGGGGGCGGGTGGGCCGATGGGTCAGAAGGTAAGAACTTCCACCACCAGCGCGACGCCTGCCACGGCGATGAGGCCGCTGGCGAGACTTTGCAGAATACGCATGGTTGGTCTCCGAAATGCCGGATCGTTCCGGTACGGCGCATGTGGAGTTCATGACGTTCTTGCGCAACTTTATTACGTGCATTCGCAGATGCAGCATTTGCACGTTGAACCGTGCTTTCCTGTCGATCAGTCGTTGTCGAACACTCGCGCGAAGATCGTATCGACGTGCTTGAGGTGATAGCCGAGGTCGAACTTGTCCTCGATTTCCGCCGGTGACAGCGCTGCGGTCACGTCGGGATCGGCCTTGAGCAATGCCATCAGCGACAGGTCGCCGTCCGAATCCCACACTTTCATCGCGTTGCGCTGGACGAGGCGGTAGGCGTCCTCGCGACTCACGCCGGCTTGCGTCAGCGCGAGCAGCACGCGCTGCGAATGGACGAGGCCGCCCATCTTGTTGAGGTTCTTCTCCATCCGCGCGGGATAGACGACGAGCTTGTCGATCACCCCGGCCAGCCGCGCGAGCGCGAAGTCGAGCGTGATCGTGGCATCGGGGCCGATATAGCGCTCGACCGAGGAATGGCTGATGTCGCGCTCGTGCCACAGCGCCACATTCTCCAGCGCGGGCGTGACATAGCCGCGCACCATGCGCGCAAGGCCGGTGAGATTCTCGGTCAGCACCGGGTTGCGCTTGTGCGGCATCGCCGAGGAGCCCTTCTGGCCGGGCGAGAAATACTCCTCCGCCTCCAGCACCTCGGTGCGCTGGAGATGGCGGATTTCGGTGGCGAGCCGCTCGATCGACGAGGCGATGACGCCGAGCGTCGCGAAATACAGCGCGTGGCGATCGCGCGGGATGACCTGGGTCGAGACCGGCTCGATCGACAGGCCCATCTTCGCCGCGACATGCGCTTCCACGAACGGATCGATATTGGCGAAGGTGCCGACCGCGCCGGAGATCGCGCAGGTCGCGATATCGGCACGCGCCGCGACCAGCCGCGCGCGGTTGCGGGCGAATTCGGCATAGGCTTGCGCGAGTTTCAGGCCGAACGTCACCGGTTCGGCGTGGATACCGTGGCTGCGGCCGATGGTGGGGGTCAGCTTGTGCTCCAGCGCGCGGCGCTTGAGCACGGCGAGCAGCGCGTCCAGGTCGGCGAGCAATATGTCGCTCGCCTTGGTCAGTTGCACCGACAGGCAGGTGTCGAGCACGTCCGACGACGTCATCCCCTGGTGCATGAAGCGCGCTTCCGGCCCGACATGTTCGGCGACGTTGGTGAGAAAGGCGATGACGTCGTGCTTGGTCTCGCGCTCGATCTCGTCGATGCGGTCGACCTCGAACGCACCTTTCGCCCAGATCGCCGCGGCCGCTTCCTTCGGCACCACGCCCAGTTCGGCCAGCGCGTCGGTGGCGTGCGCCTCGATCTCGAACCAGATGCGGAACCGCGCCTCGGGCGTCCAGATCGCGACCATGTCGGGGCGGGAATAACGGGGGATCATCGGATTTCCTCGAACTTCGATCGGCGATGGGGAATCGAGCCATCGCAACATCCGCACGGAATCGCGATGGGATGCGCGTTAGCAGGGACGAGGCGAGCCTTCAAATCGGCCGGCGCGGCGCCATCTCACCAGTCCGGACGTTGATGTCATGAACCGCGGCAGACTAATTCGTTCGTTCGCGGTCAAGACTTTGCGATCGACCGAAGGAGATATCCGATGTTGAAACATGTTTTTCTTGCAGGCGCGATGACGCTTTCCGTTCCGGCATTTGCGAAGGATGTTCCCGCAAAGGACACGACCTTGCAAACGGCGCAGCCGATTACCGCGACGACTGATCAGAGTGCATCCGCGCAGCCGACCCAGGCCGCACCGCAGACCGATACACCGGCCGAGTCGGTCGCCACGGTGCAGGATTCGACCGCTGCCACCCCGGCGGTTGCCGCAGCGCAACCGGCCGCTGCTACGCAAGTCGCCGCTGTCGTGAGCAAGGAGTTTCCGAGCTACGACAAGAATAAAGACGGCGTGCTGAGCGCGACGGAATTCGATGCGTGGATGGTCGCGCTGAAGATGGCGAGCGACCCGGCCACAACGGCGAACGCTCCGGCCACCAGGACCTGGCTGACCCAGGCGTTCGCGCAGGCCGACACAGACAAGAACAGGAAGGTGTCGAAGGCCGAACTGACCGGCTTCCTGTCGCAAGGCTGAACCCGCGTCGGATCGACCGTTCGCCCGTCGCTCCCCGGAGCGGCGGGCGTTCGCATGATCTCAATAACTCTCCCGCGAAAGCAGTAGTCCGGAGTAGCGAGCGCAACGCTTGTAACCCCGGGCTCCCGCCTTCGCGGGAGAGCTATCGCGCCGTTGAGGCTACAGCAACCCCAGCGCGCGCAGGCTCGAATGGCCGCTTGCCCCGATGATGATATGGTCGTGCAGCGAAATGCCAAGCCGCTTGCCCGCTTCCGCCACCTTGCGGGTGATGTCGATGTCGGCGCGGCTGGGGGCGGGGTCGCCGCTCGGGTGGTTATGGACCAGGATGATTCCGGCCGATCCCAGATCGATCGCCCGCCGGATCACTTCGCGGACGTACAGCGCGGCTTCGTCGATCGACCCGTCGCTCATCACTTCGTCGCGGATCAGCATGTTGCGGGTGTTGAGATGCAGCACGCGCACGCGCTCCGTGCCGCGATGGCCCATGTCGGCGTGGAGATAGTCGATCAGCGCCTGCCAGCCTGCCAGCACCGGCTGCACGCTCGCCTCGGCGCGGAGCAGGCGCAACGCGCTCGCCTGGACGATCTTGATGGCGGCGGCGGCGGTCTCGCCCATGCCGGGGACGCGCATCAGCGCTTCGGCATCGGCGCTGAACAGGCCGCCCACGCCGCCGAATTCGCGCAGCAATGCCTTGGCCAGCGGCTTGGTGTCGCGCCGGGGAATCGCCAGCGCGAGCAGATATTCGACGAGCTCATGGTCGAGCAGCGCCTCGCCGCCCTGTTCGATCAAGCGCCGGCGCAACCGCGCGCGGTGTCCGCTATGATCGGGAGGGGGCATGCTCATCGTCCTCGGGAGTATCGCCGCGCGGCCGCTCTGGCAACGCGGCGGTAGCGGGCGCCCGTGCGGGACCACAAGAGTTGACACCCCCCGGCCACCTTCCTAAACGGCGCGTGGAACGCAGGGTCTTGCACCCAATTCCCCGATGTTCCCCCGGATCTTCACAGTCGCGGTGCCCACAGCATCGCGGCGTTTTCTTATCAGGATATGCGCCCCTTGGCCGACGACCGCCAGACGAGTGACCTGGACGCCCGCATTGCTTCGGCAAAGGCGGCCGGCCAATCGTCGCTTGGCGTGTCGGCGGCGCCGCCGGCGAAGGGTTATTCGCAAGGCTCGCGCGTGCTGGCCCTGCTGCTCGGCGCGTTGCTCGGCGGCGGGATCCTCGGCTGGGCGCTGGATCGGTGGCTCGGCACGTCGCCCTGGGCGCTGCTGATCGTGCTGGCGCTGGCGATCGTCGGGGCGTTCATGAACATCATGAAGATTTCGAAGGAGCGTGCCCAGTGACTGGTAGCGCGAGTGCCGGCAAGATCGATCCGATGGAACAGTTCATGGTCGAGCCCGTGCTCGGCCATCACATCACGTTGCTCGGCTATGACGTGTCGTTCACCAATTCGGCGCTGTTCATGGTCGTCGTGTTCGCGGCGCTCGCCTTGTTCATGTCGGGCGGGCTGAAACGCCAGTTGGTGCCCGGCCGCTGGCAAGTCGCCGCCGAGGATGCGGTCGGTTTCATCGATTCGATGGTGACGGTGAACATCGGCACGGGCGGCAAGAAATTCGCGCCGTATATCTTCTCGCTGTTCTTCTTCATCCTGTTCGCCAATCTGATCGGCGTGATGCCGCTGGCGATCGTGCCGGGGCTGCACACCTTCGCGGTGACGAGCCACATCACGGTGACGGCGGTGCTGGCGTTC
>CAXTJX010000042.1:0-22728 GCA_964244765.1 uncultured Sphingomonas sp.
GGCGTCGGCGACCAGATGAGCCATTACGGCGTCAATGCCGGCGTGCCCAAGACGCTGATCCAGTTCCTGATCCGCTGGTGCATCCGTGACCGTCAGTATGACGCCGCGACCGATGCGATCCTGGCGGCGATCCTCGCCACCGAGATCTCGCCCGAGCTGGTCCCGGCCGGCGCGGACGGCGCGATCCAGAGCACCGAAGCGAAGATCGGGCCGTATGCGTTGAACGATTTCTTCCTGCATTACGTCGTGCGCCACGGCATGGCGCCGTCGAAGATCGCCTTTCTCGCGCTGCACGCCTGGCGCGATGCCGCGGCGGGGCGCTGGCCGCGCGATTTACCGGTCGCCGCCCGGACGGCGTACGATCTGGCGACGATCGCGGCGTGGCTGGAGAAGTTCCTGCACCGCTTTTTCGCGACCAGTCAGTTCAAGCGCTCGGCGCTGCCCAACGGGCCGAAGGTCTCGGCCGGCGGCGCGCTCAGCCCACGCGGCGACTGGCGCGCGCCGTCGGACGGGACCGCGCGGGTGTGGCTGGAGGAACTGGCGCGGGGGCTGCGCTAGGGCGGATCGACCTTCATCCTCCTTGGTGAGCCTTATCCCCTGAGCTTCCGTCACCCCGGCCCGTTGTCGAGCGACGCACTCACCCCGAGCCGACCCAGGCCCGACCCCTCCCTGCCAGGGAGGGGAGAAGAATGCGCTACGATTTTCCGTAGCGCTTGATCCTCTACCGCTTCGCTTTCCGCGCCGCGTACCGCGCGTCGCGCGCGGCCTTCTTGTCGATCTCGGCCTGGATCGCGGCTTGCTTGGCTTCCTCGATCGCGCGTTCGGCGGCTTCGGCCTTGGCGATCTTCTCCAGCCGGGCCTGTTCGATCGCGAGCTTCTTCTCTTCGCGCTTCTTCGCCTCGGCGGTTTCCTTGGCTTCGCGCGCGGCGGCGCGCGCGGCGGCGACGGCCGGGTCGATCGGCGGTTTCGCCTTCAGCTTTTCGAGCGCCCGCTGCTTGGCGTCGGCGGACAGCGCCGCACGGTCTTTGAAGGAAGGTTCTTTGTAGGATGCCATGTGGCGCGCTTTAGCCTTGTTAAGCGTGAAAGGAAATGGCGGTTTTCCGATCGTCGAGCTCTGGCGGGCCCACGCTGGCGGGTACGCCGGAAACGATGTGCCGTTCGACGTCGCTCAGGACAGGCTTGTCGCCGGTCAGGTCGAGATTCCGGGGCCGCCTCGATGCGTCGTTGCCAGCGACAGCCCAAGCCAGTGCCGGACGCGCGGCAGGCGCAGGAGCACGGTGCGTTCCAGCATCAGGACGGCGATCAGCGTCGCGCCGAACAGCGGCAGGTACAGGCCCAGGGCGACGATCGGGAGTACGAGCCCCGCGCCGAGCCGCGGCCGCGCGAGCGGGAGCGGTGCCCCGAGCAGCCCGACCGGCCGCCTGCGCCACCACAATATCGCGCCGGACAAAGCGAGCACGATCAGCAGGAGCGCGGTGATCGTACCGAGGAGCTGGTTGGCGAGACCGAACAAGGCGCCTTCGTGCGTGGCGATGCCGTAGCCCACCGCCCGGTCGATCCAGTGCCGCTGCGCAAAGCGCGTGCGGCCGACCACGCGCCCGGTCGCGCCGTCGATCATGGCCTCCGATCGCGCCGGCCGGTCGGCCGCGTCGGACGCGATCGACCAGGGGCCGGCTCCGTGTTTCGGGGGCGCGACGAGCACCGGCGGCGCGATATCGAGCGTCCGCGCCATCGCGATCACGCGGTCGATCTCTCCTGGCGGAACGGCGGCCGCCGGCATGACCATGCCCGCGTGACCGTCATGACCGGCATGGTCGCCCGGTATCGCGTCGGCTTGCGGGGCCTTGCCGCCGATCGTCCAGTCGACCGGGCCGCGCGTGCTGCCGGTGACCTGCCGCACTTCGGCGAGATAGCTGCCCCAGCCCTTGGCCCATGGCAGCCCGGTCAGGATCAATCCCAGCGCGAAAACCGACACCCAGATGCCGGCGGTGGCGTGCATGTCGCGCCAGAACAGCCGCTTGCCGCCGCGCAGGCGCGGATAGAGCACGCCCGCCACACCCCGGCGCCCGCGGGGCCACCAGAGGTAGAGGCCGGTCAGCAGCATGACGATCGCCCAGCAGGCCGCCGTCTCGACCAGATAGCTGCCCCACGCGCCGGCGAGCAGCTCGCCGTGCAGGCGGGAGAGCAGCCGGAACGGGCGCTGCCGCTCGGTGACAACGCCCAGCACCTTCAGCGTATGGGGATCGACATAGACGCGGCTGTCGGCGCCGTGCCGATCGACGAGGATGCGCACCGCCTGCCCCGGCTCCTCCGGGAGGATATAGTTGTGCAAGCGCGAACCCGGCACCGCCTGTTCCGCGGCGGCGACCTGCGCCTGCGCCGCGGCGGCCGGCCCGGCGACCGGCAACCGGTCAAAGGACCGGTCGAGCCACGCCTCGGCCTGCGGGCGCCACAGATAGATCGCGCCCGTCAGCGCCAGCCAGATGACCAACGGAATGCAGAACAGCCCGGCATAGAAATGCCAGCGCCACACCGCGTTGTACCACCGCGTCCCTGGCGGGTGGACGCTCACGGCGTCACCGCGACATCGGCATGGCGAGGGTGCTGCGGGAAAGCGGTGGAACGGGAAGGGACGAAGCCGTTCCGCCGAAGCGCCGGTTCGATACCGCGCATGGCGGCCCGCGCCATGATCCGGCCTGATCGGATTGCTGTCGACACGCCAGCGCTCTGCCTGTCCCGCCATGACATGGCAAGGTCCTTCGCGCGAGGCGCGGTCGTCCGGGCGCGTGATCCGGGAGGACGACCAAAACTCGTTTCGATCATCATGATGATCCCGACGGCGTATTCTTGTGATCACAAAGTACCTTGCTTATCCAGCGGCGACCCTGCACACCGAGCGGATGGGGCCGTCGGTCGCCTCATCCCCGTTCGAGGAGGACGCCGTGAGCAGCAACGAGCTTGACCGCCGCCGAATACTTGCGATCGGTCTGGGCGCAGCCGGTGCCGCGAGCTTGCCGGTGCCGGCGCGCGGCCAGGTTTCGCCATCCGCGAAAGCTCCCGCGATCAACCATAACCTGCCCGACGTGGTCGTCGTCGGGGCCGGGGCCTTCGGGGGCTGGGCGAGCACGTCGTGCGCGTTCCAGATGCTTTCGTCCGCGGTGATCGGCACATCGACGGCGCGCGCCACCTCGGCCATCCTGGCGATGCCGCGCACGGGCTGTTCGGCGTAGATCAGGTCGAACTTTTCCATCCGCCGGATCGCGCCGATCGCCTGGCCCGGCGTGGCATAGCCCTCATTGGCGTCGACGCACAGCGCCACCCGGTCGCCGACCGCGCCGCGGACGCGCCGCACGACCTCGACGTCGCGCGTCGGGTCGATCCCGACCTTGATCTTGATCGTGCGGATGCCTTCGTCGGCGACCTGCCCCGCCTCGCGCTCGGCGGCGTCGGCGTCCATCAATCCGATCGAATGCGTGACGGGGACCGTTTCGCGCACCGCCCCGCCCAGCAATTCGTGCACGGCTACGCCGCGGGCGCGCCCCGCCAGATCGTAGCACGCCATGTCGACCGCGGCCTTCGCATAGGGATAGCCCTTGATCGCCTGCGCCATGCGCTGATGGGCGAGTCCGATATTGCCGACCGGCAGGCCGATCACGGCCGGGGCGAGATAGCGCTCGACCACGACCTCGACGATCGCTGCGCTCTCGCCGAAATAACGGCCATATTCGCCGCCCCAATCTTTCAGCGCGGGCGCTTCGCCCCACCCGACATTGCCGGCGCTATCCTCGATCCGCACCAGCACGTAGCGGCCGATGCTCTCGGTCAAGCCAACCCATCTGTGTTCCCGTCTCGGCTGGAGCGCGACGATGATCGTCTTGACACTCGTGATCGTGGTTGTGGTCGCCATTGCCCTGCCGCTGAACCGCTTCTATGTGATCCTTTCTGTGATCACATAGAAGCGGCCTGTCAATGCATCATCGCAAGCGCGGAAATCGGATTGCCCGCAGGAACGCATCAGTCCGGTCAGGCGTGTCATTGGTTTTTTGACCTTATAATATACTCGACGATATGCTCATCGCCATCGGCCAGATGTAGCGACGGTCGGCATGATTTCCCTTCCATCGATAAAGGCATCATTCATGAACGAGATCACGCGGATCGACTGCAACGACCGGCTTAGCCGAGTCGTCATCCACAAGGACATCGCCTATCTGTCGGGCTTGACGGCCGACGACGGCAGCGCCGACATCGCGGAGCAGACGCGGCAGGTGCTGCGCAAGGCCGATCGCTATCTGGAGCTGGCCGACAGCGACAAGTCGAAGCTGCTGCGCGCGCAGATATGGCTTCGCGATATCGCCGATTTCGACGCGATGAACGCGGTCTGGAAGGAATGGCTGGCCGGCGTGGCACCCCCTTCCCGCGCGACCGTGGAAAGCCGCCTCGCGCTTCCGGATCTATTGGTCGAGATCCAGTTTACCGCCGCTCTGTAAGGACCGGGTCGGTCGCGCGGTCAACCGACGGGCATCGCCTGCGGGGGAGCGGCGGGCGGCGGCGACAAGACAGTCGCTTCTTGGCCTGCGCATCTGTAAGAAACCGGGAGCTTTACTGCGCCATCGCGACAGGCATATGTCGATGCATAACGGTATCACGCGAGTGACAGGAGAGAGTGTTGGCGGTCGCGACCATGTTGAAAGGCACTTCGGCCGAACCGGTGAGCGCTCGGCGAGCGGCGATGCCCGACCCGAACGAGCATCGCACGCTGTATGCCGACGGACCCAAGAAGAAAAAGGGCGGCCTTCAGGACTGGGTCTATGAAGAACTCAAGCGACGCCTTCTGGTCGGACAATATCTTCCCGGCGAATCGGTAACGTTGCGGGCGCTCGCTGCGGAGCTGGGCGTGAGTTCCATGCCGGTCCGCGCCGCCGTGAAGCAGTTGACGGCGGCCGGCGGGCTCGAGATGCTGCAGAACCGTGCGGTGCGCGTTCCCGTCATGACGATGGACCGGCTGGCTGAACTCCTCGCCGTCCGCCGTCGCCTCGAAGGCATGGCGACCGCGATCGCCTGCGGGCGCATCACCGACGAGGAATTGTCCATATTGCGGGAATTGAACGAGGAAACGCTGCGCTTCATCAAGGACAAGAGTCACGGCGAGATTCTGGCGAGCAACCAGAAATTCCACTTCACGCTCTATGGCTATGCGCGCTCATGGATCCTGATGCCGACGATCGAGACGCTTTGGCTGAGAGCCGGTCCGTTCATCCACCTCGCGCAGAAATCGATCGCTCCCAAGCTCGATGCCCGATATCATGTGCAGTTGTTAACGGCGCTCGAAAACCGGGATGCCAAGGCAGCGCAGAAAGCGATCGAGCGCGATATCGGCCATGCCGACGATATTTTCCGGCGAAACAGGCTGTCGCTCGAGTCCAGACTTGGCGGGTATTTCTAGGCGGGCGGACCGCGCTACGTACCGTCGACGGCTGACAGCCACCGCGCCGCTTTTTGCGAAAACCAGCCTTGACACCGGGCATTGCGGCATGAATAAGGTGTGATCACAAAGGTGATGCCAATTTGCTGTTCGACGATCTTGTGTCGCTCGTGAATCGCAACGGTGTCGCTTGTCTCGATCTAGGATCCGACACTTGAAGATCATCGCGCTGGAAGAGCATTTCATGCTGCCGGGCGATCCCCCGCCGGGCGCGCATCACGGAAACGATCGCGAAATCATCACCGGCGTGAAGACCGCCGCAGCGTTGCAGGATCTCGGTGACGTGCGGCTGGCGGACATGGATGCAGCCGGGATCGACATGCAGATCCTCTCGCTGAACCAGCCAGGTTGCCAATTGCTCGAGGGCAGCGCCGCACTGGAAATGGCGGCGGAATCCAACGATCGCCTGCGCCTCGCCATCGATCGCCATCCGGATCGCTTCCAGGGATTCGCCGCCATTCCCACGTTCGATCCGGCGGTCGGTGCGCTGGAATTCCGTCGCGCGGTCACCGAGCTCGGCTTTTGCGGCGGGGTGATCAACGGTCATAGCCGTGGCCGCTTCCTCGACGATTCCTATTTCTGGCCGATCTTCGAAGTGGCCGAGGAGCTGCGTGTTCCGATCTTTCTCCACCCGAGCACGCCCCACCCGAGCGCCATGGAAAGCTATTTCAAGGGCTATGAGGAACTGGCCTTCGCCGCCTGGGGCTTCGCGCTCGACACTTGCAGCCATTTCCTGCGGATCGTGTTCGCCGGCACGTTCGATCGTTTTCCCAACCTCAAGATCATCCTGGGGCATCTGGGCGAAGGCATCCCGTTCTGGATTCACCGCGCGAACGATCACACCCGGCTCGCCGCGGGGCGCCGCGGTCTCAAGCGCGAACTCGCCGATTATCTCCGCGACAATCTGGTCATCACGTGCAGCGGGAACTTCTCGGTGCCCGCCATGCTGTGCAGCGTTTCGGGTCTCGGTGTCGAGCGAGTCATGTTCGCGGTGGACTGGCCCTATGAATCGAACCTGGCAGCCGTTTCCTTCTTGAAGAACCTGCCGCTGGACGCGGCGGACATCGAGAAGATCGCGGGCGGCAATGCGCGGGCATTGCTGCGTCTGCCGTAAAATCAGCATTCCCGCTCGCGCGAGCCCCAGGCAAAAGAGAGTATTTCGATGAAGATCGGCGTCCAGTTCGACGGCTTTGCAAGTCTCCCCACGATGGTGGAAGCGGTGCGCGCGGCGGAACGCGCCGGCGCGTCCAGTCTCTGGTTCGCCCAGCACATGGGCTATCGCGAGGCGTTCGCGTCCGCGATGGCGGCCGCCTGCCACACCAGCCGCGCGACGATCGTGCCGCTTGCCATCACGCCCTACCTTACGCCGCCGCTGATGGCGGCGATGTCGATCGCCTCGATCGCCGAATTGGCGGTCGATCGGACGGAACTGTCGATCTCGGTCGGGAATCTGATGGATCTCCGCCAATCCGGATTCGTCGTCGAGAAACCGCTGAACATCATGCGCGAATACATGAACTCGCTGCGCAAGCTGCTCGCCGGCGAGGCGGTGAGCACGGACACGGGCGCGCACCAACTGTCGGCCGCGCATATGGAATTCGCGCACGGCCTCGACATGCCGATCCATCTCGCCTCGACCGGCCCCCAGATGCTGAAGCTCGGCGGCGAGATCGCCGATGGCGTCGTTCTTTCCACCGGCCTTACCATGGCCAGCATGCGCCAGTGCCTGGCGCAGGTGGAACTCGGCGCGCAAAAGGCCGGGCGGTCGCCGCAGGCGGTGAAGCGGATCGGCCTTGCCTTCCTGTGCGTATCGGAGGACGGCCGCCAAGCGAAGCAGATCCTGCGGCGCAAGCTGGCCTATCTGTTTCGCAGCCCCGGCCATGCCGCCAATATCGAGAGCGCCGGGCTCGGCATCGATCATGCGGCGATCATGGCATGCAATGCGCGCCGCGACCTGGATGCGGCGACGGCGCTCATCCCGGAAGATGCCGGCCTGGTCTTCGGCGCGGCGGGAACGCCGATGGAATGCGAACGGCGGTTGCACGATTACATGGAAGTCGGGCTCGACGAACTGGTGCTGGTGATCACTGGCGACGCGCAGATGCATGCACTTGCCTTGCGCGTCATCTCGGCCGTGGTCGGAAACGAGGTTCCGGCTTGACCGCGAGTTCAGGCTCCGGCCGACTTTCGCGGCGCGAACCGCGCGACGAGATCATAGGCCTCGCCGGGGAACGTCAGGCGGACATGCGTGATCCGTTCGTCTCCCCGCCAGGTTCGCCGTTCCAGCACCAGGCAGGCGGCGGCCGGCGCGATGGCGAGCGTCCGGGCGACGGATTTGTTCGGGTTGGCGGCGCTGATCCGGTGCTCCGCCTCGGTCCATGGCACATGCGCCAGCAGCCATGTCCCCGGCGGCGCCGCCGCAAAGTCGATGGCGGCCGCTTCGGGCACGGCGCCGAGGTTGATCAGCCGCTCCTCGAAGGCGAAGGGACGGCCGCTCGCGCGGTGCAGGCAGGACAAAGCGAGCACGTCGGTCGGCATGGTCAGTCCGAGTTCGCGCGTTTCCTCGCGGGTCGCGATCCGCGCGGCGCGCGACAGCAGTTCGTAATCGTACGGCTCGCGCCGCCCGATGACTTCGCTCGCGATATCGGGGATGTCGAGCACCACGGAATGGATGCGAGGGCGCGAGACGAAGGAGCCGGCCTTGCGTCGCCGGACGATGAGACCCTGCTCGGCCAGCGGCGCCAGCGCCTTGTTGACGGTCATGCGCGAGCAGCCATATTCCGCCATCAGCTCGTGTTCGGCCGGCACGCGATGGCCGGGCGGCCAGTCCCCCGACAGGATGCGTTCCGAAATATCGGCGCGGATGCGCTTGTAGGACGTATCGTCGCTCATGCGTACCAGGCGTATGCAGGAAAGTCGCGACAACGCGCCGCGATCGGTTCGCGCGCATCATGATGGACCATGGTCAAATCGAACCTCATCATCGTCATGCCTCAAGGCCCCGACCGGGCCGGCGGTTCCTAGAAGCCAATTTATGTCTATACAATCCTGCGAGCGACATATTGCCGGGCCGGACGAAGTCGCCGAAAGGTGCGGCATGGGCGTTGATCTGACAAAGGCGGCGACGGCCGATCCCGCCACCGCGGCAGCACTCGTCGCGGACGCGCCGCTGCCCGCGCTGCTGGCGGCCGCCGAGGCGATGACGTTCGAGGGGCACGGGCCGCTCGTCACCTATTCGCGCAAGGTGTTCGTGCCGCTGACCCGGTTGTGCCGCGACGTCTGCCATTATTGCACCTTCGCGACGACGCCGCGCGGCGCCGGGCGCGCCTATCTGCTACCCGACGAGGTGCTGGCGATCGCGCGCGCCGGCGCCGCGGCGGGCTGCCGCGAGGCGCTGTTCACGCTCGGCGACCGGCCCGAGGATCGTTATCCGGCGGCACGCACGGCGCTGGCGGCGATGGGTCACGCCTCGACGCTCGACTATCTGCGCGCGATGGCGGCGATGGTACTGGCCGAGACCGGGCTGCTGCCGCATCTCAACCCCGGCCTGATGGACGATGCGGCGCTGGCGATGCTGCGCCCGGTCGCGGCATCGATGGGGCTTATGCTCGAAAGCGGCGCGGAGCGGCTCTGCGCGCCGGGGGGGCCGCATCATGGCTCGCCCGACAAGCATCCGGCGCGGCGGCTGGAGGCGATCGCGGCGGCCGGGCGCGCCGCGGTGCCGTTCACGACCGGGCTGCTGATCGGCATCGGCGAGACGCGCGCGGAGCGGATCGCGGCGCTGCTGGCGATCCGCGCGCTGCACGAACGCCATGGCCATATCCAGGAAGTGATCGTGCAGAACTTCCGCGCCAAGCCCGGTACGCGGATGGCGGCGCATCCCGAGCCCGCGCTCGACGACCATCTCTGGACGATCGCCGCGGCGCGGCTGCTGCTGGGGCCGGCGATGACGATCCAGGCACCCCCCAATCTGCACGCCGGTGCAGAACTTGCCGCCGTGCTGCGCGCGGGCGTGAACGACTGGGGCGGCGTCTCGCCGGTCACCCCGGATCACGTCAACCCGGAAGCGCCGTGGCCGCATCTGGCGATCCTGGAGGCGGCCACCGCCGCCGCCGGCCGGCAGTTGCGCGAGCGGCTGGCGATCGGCCCGGCCTTTGCGCGCTCACCCGACGTCTGGCTGGACCCCGCGCTGGCGGTCACGGTCCGCCGCGCGGTCGACGCCCGCGGCCTGCCGATCGTCGACGGGTGGCACCCGGGCACCGACCGCGCGATGCCGGTCGACGTGCCGTGCGGCGGCGGGGCCGGCCGCGAACGGATCGACGCGATCCTGGCGCGCGCGTGCGACGGCTTGCGTCTCGACGAGGCGGAGATCGTGCGGCTGTTCGAGGCGGACGGTGCCGATGCGGGCCGAGTCGTCGCGGCGGCGGACACGCTGCGGCGCGACGTCGCCGGCGACGACGTGACCTATGTCGTCAACCGCAACATCAACTATACCAACATCTGCCGCTATCACTGTGGGTTCTGCGCCTTTTCCAAGGGCAGCACGCGCACCGAGCGCGGCCCCGCCTATCGGCTCGATCTCGACGAGGTCGGGCGGCGCGCGGCGGAGGCGGTCGCGCGCGGGGCGACCGAGGTATGCCTGCAGGGCGGCATCCATCCGGCCTATGACGGCAACACTTATCTCGACGTGCTGCATGCCGTGCGCACGGCGGCGCCGGACATCCATATCCATGCCTTCTCGCCGCTGGAGGTGACGCATGGCGCCGAGACGCTGGGGTTGCCGCTGGCCGACTATCTGGCACGGCTGAAGCAGGCGGGGCTGTCCACCCTGCCCGGCACCGCCGCCGAGATCCTCGACGACGACGTGCGCGCGATCATCTGCCCCGACAAGGTGGACACCGCGGCGTGGCTGGCGGTGATGCGCGCGGCGCACCGGATCGGCCTGCGATCGACCGCGACGATCATGTTCGGCCATGTCGACGGCCATGCGCACTGGGCACGCCACTTGCTGTGCATCCGCGACTTGCAAGCCGAGACGGGCGGCTTCACCGAGTTCGTGCCGCTGCCCTTCGTTCATATGGAAGCGCCGATCTGGCGCAAGGGACGCGCCCGCTCCGGGCCGTCGGCGCGCGAGGCGCTGCTGATGCATGCCGTCGCACGGCTGGTGCTGCACCCGCTGATCGGTAACATCCAGGCGAGCTGGGTCAAGCTGGGCGCCACCGGCACCGCCGCGGCGCTGGCGGCCGGTGCCAACGACATCGGCGGCACGCTGATGGACGAATCGATCACGCGCGCCGCCGGCGGGGTCAACGGCCAGTTCTGCGACCCGGTGGCGATGGCGGCCTTGGCCGCCGCCGCCGGACGCCCGGCCCGCCAGCGCACCACGCTCTACGGCCGGCTCGCGCCGGGCTTCGACTGCCAGGGGACATCGCATGACCATCGCCGCTTCGCCTGACGCCACGATCGCCATCATCGGCGGCACCGGCAAACTCGGTGCCGCGATCGGGCGCCGGCTCGCCAAGGCCGGCCGGCGCGTGATCCTGGGCTCGCGCAAGGCCGACAGCGCAGCCGCGGCAGCCGCCGCGCTCGGCCACGGGCTCACCGGCATGACCAATGCGGAGGCTGCCGCGGCGGCCGATGTGCTGATCGTGACGGTGCCGTTCGCGGCGCAGGACGGGACGCTGGCGGAGATCGCACCGCATGCGCAGGGCAAGATCGTCTGCGATACGACCGTTCCGCTGATGCCGCCCAAGGTGATGCGCGTGCAATTGCCGGTGGAGGGCAGCGCCGCGCTGCGCGCGCAGCGGCTGCTGGGCGACGGGGTGACGATGGTCTCCGCCTTCCACAACGTCGCCGCGCAAAAGCTGGCGACCGATGCCGATATCGGCTGCGACGTGCTGGTGTTCGGCGACGACCCGGCGGCACGCGCGGTGATCGTCGGCCTGGTCGACGCCGCCGGTCTGCGCGGCCTGCACGGCGGCGCGCTCGCCAACTCGGCCGCCGCCGAGGCGCTGACCTCGGTGCTCATCTTCATCAACCGCACCTACAAGGTTGACGGCGCGGGCCTGCGCATCACAGGAGAGCTGATCGACCCTCTTGGCGTACAGGCCGCCACGCCAGTTCCATGATCGAGATCGTTCCCATCACCGGCATCGGCGAGATCGAGCCGGGAAGCGATCTCGCCGCGACGCTGGGCGACGCGTTGGCCGCCATGGGCATCGTGCCGTCCGCATGCGACATCTTGGTGGTCACGCAAAAGATCGTCTCCAAGGCGGAACGGCGGCACCTGACGCTGGCGACGGTCGAGCCCGACGCCGAGGCGCGGCGGCTGGCGGAGACGACGCGCAAGGACGCGCGGCTGGTGGCGCTGGTACTGGCGGAATCGAGCGCGGTGGTGCGCGCGGTGCCGAACGTGCTCATCACCCGTCACCGCACCGGGCACGTCATGGCCAATGCCGGCATCGACCAGTCCAATCTCGGCCCAGACGGCGCGGGCGGCGCGCTGCTGCTGCCGTTGGACGCGGACGCCTCGGCGGCGCGGCTGCGCGCGGCGCTGGCGGCGCGATGGGGCACCGCGCCCGCGTTGGTGATATCGGACAGCTTCGGCCGGCCGTGGCGCTACGGCGTGGTCAACGTCGCGATCGGCGCGGCCGGACTGCCGGCGCTGGTCGACCGGCGCGGCGAGGTGGATCGCGATGGCCGGCGGATGGAGGTGACGCAGGTCGCCCTTGCCGACATGGTGGCGAGCGCGGCGGGGCTGGCGACCGGCGAAGGCGCGGAGGGCGTTCCCGCCGCCCTGGTGCGCGGCTTGACATGGGATGCGCCCGAGGCGCCGGCGGCGGCGCTGGTCCGCCCGCTCGCGGAGGATTTGTTCCGATGAGCAAGCGGGTAGTGGTGCTGACCGGCGGCGTCGGCGGCGCGAAGCTGGTGCTCGGCCTGTGCCACGCCGTGCCGCCCGCCGACGTCACCGCGATCGTCAACACCGGCGACGACTTCACCCATCTGGGGCTCACCATCTCGCCCGATATCGATACCCTGCTCTATACCCTGTCGGGCCAGGCCGACACGGCGCAAGGCTGGGGGCGCGCCGGCGAAAGCTGGAACTTCATGGCCGCGCTCGCCACGCTCGGCGGCCCGGACTGGTTCCGGCTGGGCGACGGCGACCTCGCGCTGCACGTCATGCGCACCGCACGGCGTGCCGCCGGCGAGGCGCTGTCGGCGATCACCGCCGATGTCGCCCGCGCCTGGGGGATCGCCGCGCGCGTCCTGCCGATGAGCGACGATCCGGTCGCGACGATGCTCGACACCGACGCGGGAACGCTGGCGTTCCAGACCTATTTCGTCGCGCGCCGTTGCGTGCCCGTGGTGCGGACGGTGCGCTTCGCGGGCGCGGCGACCGCGCGTCCGGCGCCCGGCGCGCTGGAGGCGATCGCCGACCCTGATCTGCGCGCGATCCTGATCGCCCCGTCCAATCCCTTTCTCAGCGTCGATCCGCTGCTTGCCGTGCCGGGGCTGCGCGCGGCGCTGGCGGCAGCGCGCGCGCCGGTGGTGGCGGTCTCCCCACTGGTCGGCGGCACGGCGGTGAAAGGGCCGACCGCCAAGCTGATGGCCGAGCTGGGGCTGCCGGCCGAGGCGGCGTCGATCGCGCGCCATTATGCCGGCGTGATCGACGGGCTGCTGGTCGACGAGCGGGACCCGCCGGGCGATCCCGGCATCGCATCCGCGCGCGCCGATACGCTGATGCACGGCTTGGCCGATCGGGTCCGGGTGGCCGAGGCGGCGCTGGCGCTGGCCGACCGGCTGCGATGAGTTGGACCGTGATCGTGCCGCTGAAGGAGTCGGGCGCGCGCAAGAGCCGGCTGGCGCAGCGTCTCGATGGCCCCGCGCGCGATCGCTTGGCGCTCGCCATGTTCGGGCATGTCGCCGCGACGATCGCCGCGACGGGTGCGTCCGTCGCCCTCCTCTCGCCGGAACGGGCCGTCGGCTGGAGCGGGGCATGGCACCGGGATGGCTACCGGGATGACGGCGAAAGCCTCAATGCCGCGCTGGCGGCGCTGCGGCCAGCGGGCATGAGCCGGTTCGCCGTCATCCATGCCGACCTGCCGTTTCTCGCCGCGGACGACATCGCGTCGCTGTTCGCCGCGGCGGACGAAAGCGGGCTGGCCATCGCACCCGATCGCCATGGCAGCGGCACCAACGCGGTGGCGATCGCCGACGAAAGACCGTTCGCCTTCCGCTTCGGCCGCGAGAGCCTGGCGGCATTCGTGGCGGACGCGGGCGCGCGGCACGCCGTAGTGCTGACGCCGGGCCTCATGCGCGACGTCGATACGCCTGCCGACCTGGACGAAGCGACCGCGGCCGGCGCCGTATTGCCGTGCCGAGCGCTCAGCCGCCCTACCCCGCATAGACCTTGACCAGGTCGAACAGATAGTCCCGCCCGCCATAGAGCGAATCCTTGCGGATGCGTTCGTTCAGGCCATGCGTGCCGTTGCCGTCGGGGTCGACGAAGAAACCGGGCGCGCCATAGACCGGGATCCCGACCGCTTCGAGGAAGATGCCGTCGGTCGCCCCCGTCGACATCAGCGGGAGCAGCGGCAGGCCGGGGAAGTGCCTCGCCGCGACCGCCTTCATCGGCGCGGTGATCCTGGGGTCGAGCGCGGGCGGGATCGCGGTCGGGCGGATCGGCGCGTTGGCGGTGACCTTGACCTTGGGCCCGGCCAGCTCCCGCAACTTGGCGAGCGTGCCGTCGACCGTCTCGCCCGGGAAGATGCGGCAATTGACGTTGGCGGTGGCGCGCTGCGGCAGCGCGTTTTCGGCATGGCCGGCGGTGACGATCGTCGCGACGCAGGTGGTGCGCAGCGTCGAATGCATCGCCTTGTCGGCGCTGACGATCCGGTCGGCGGCGGCATCGTTCGGGTTGGCCAGCAACCGCGTGATCGCCCCCTTCAGCGGCGCGGGTGAGCCGATTGCGACCATGCCGAAAAAGGCGCGCGTCGTCTCGCTGAACTTGACCGGGAATTCATAGCCCTGCACCGCCTTGAGCGCGTCGGCGAGCTGGTAGATCGCGTTGACCGGCACCGGCTGCGAGCTGTGGCCGCCGGGGTTGGTCACTTCGAGGGTGTAGTTCTGCGCGGCCTTCTCGCCGACCTGGACCGCCAGCAATTGCGGCTTGCCGTCCGGGCCGTAGCGCCCCCCGCCGCCCTCGTTGAGCGCGAACTCCGCGTCGATCAGGTCGCGCCTGTTCTTCGCCAGCCATTCCGCGCCGTTGAAGGCGAAGGTCGTCTCCTCGCCGCAGGTCAGCGCGAGCTTGATCGTGCGCCTGGGTTTGTAGCCCTCCGTCTTGAAGCGGATCATGCTGTCGGCCCAGACCGAGGCCATCGCCTTGTCGTCGACGCTGCCGCGCGCATAATAATAGCCGCCCTCGTCGGCCAGCACGAACGGATCGCGCACCCAGTCGGCGCGCTTGGCCTCGACCACGTCGAGATGGCCGAGCAGCAGGATCGGCTTGATCGCGGGGTCGCTGCCCTTCAGCACCGCGACCAGCCCGCCCTCCCTGGGATGGTCGGGCACGGAGAAGGGGGTGATGTCGCTATCGGCATAGCCCGCCGCCTTCAGCCGCGCGCCGATCTGCGCGGCGGCCTGCGTGCAACTGCCGACCGACAGCGTGGTGTTGGTCTCGACCAGTTGCTTGTAGAGCGCGAAATAGGCCTTCTGGTCGGGCCGCTCCTGCGCGCCCGACGGAGCCGCCGTCATGACGAGGGCGGACGCTCCGAGAATCAGGCCGGTGATCGCGCGCATTGCAGGTCCCTCTTCGCTATGACGGCGAACGCTACCGCGCGGCGCCAGGAACGCAACCGCTAGAACGTGCCCGCGGCCTTTGGCTGGGCGAGCCGCACTTCGCGATTGGCGAAGTCGATCCGCACGCGCCCGAACAGCCGCAGCGCATCCATGCCGAGCAGCAGCGCCGGCCGCTCGACCAGCCCCAGCCGCGCGAACGGCGGCGCATCCGAAAAGGCGACGGGCAAATGATCGAGCCCGACACTGGCGACCGTGATGCGATCGACTTGCGTATAGTCCGCCTTGAAAACGGCGCCGGTCACGCTGAGCAATCGGACCGGAATCGTCTGCGCCGCGCGCGGCGCGACGATCTTGCGCAAGGCGAGGTTGCCCATGCTGACGGCCGAGCCGGTATCGATCACCACGCGGATCTTGCGGCCGCGATAGCTGGCGTCGGTGACGATAAGCTGGCCGAGCAGGTTTCTCGCGCGGATGACGATGTCGTCGCGGCCGAAACGCGCGGCGCGCACGCGCCTGGTCGCGGGCACGACGGTCATCGTCCCCGTCGCGAAATCGATGGTGAGCGCGTGGCCCTTGAGCGTGTCGATGCCGACCAGCCCGGCCGCGCCGAGATCGCGCTGGACGAGCGCGGGCGCCTCGATCCGCGTGCCGGTGAGCGCCGCGCCGGCGGTAGCCGAGCCGACGCTGAGCGAGGGGATCACCGCGGTCGCGACATCGGCCGAGCCGGCCATCGCCGTGACGCGCACCGTGCCGCCCGCGGCGAGGCCCAGCGTGTCGGCGAGTTCGCGCGCGATGACGGTGCGCTCCGCGCCGGTATCGACGACGAAGCGGTACGGGCCGTGCACGCCGATCGTCACCGGCACCGTCATCCGCATGGTCTCGCTGGTGAAATCGAGCTGGTCGGCCGCGGGTTGCCGCGCAGCAGGCGGCGCGGGCTGCGGCGTCGACAGGATCGCACCGAGCGGGACGATCAGGAGCAGCACCGGGTTCATGGCGGGGAGGCTAAACTCGTTACGGGCGAGCGACAAGCGGCGTTCAGTCCGGACGCCCTCAGTCCAGACACCCCTTAGTCCAGCCGCATCGCCTCCGCCGCGAGCGCTTCTGCCTCGATCAACAGCGCATCGTCGGCCAAGCCGGTCGCGACGCGCTCGCGCCCGATCAGCGTCAGCACCGGCACGGCGAGCGGCGAGACGCGCGGCAAGTCGACGTGCAGCATGGTCTGCGCCGCGCGGTCGAGCAGATGCGCCAGCCGGCCGACATCGGTCATGCGCGCGCGCGCATCCTCCCACGCCGCCTGCAACAGCAAATGCCCGGGTTCGTATTTGCGCAGCACGTCGTAGATCAGGTCGGTCGAGAAGGTGACTTGCTTGCCGGTCTTGCGCTTGCCCGGATGCTGCCGCTCGACCAGCCCGCCGATCACCGCGACTTCGCGGAACGCGCGTTTCAGCAGCGCCGAGCTTTGCACCCAGTCGACGAACTCGTCCTCCAGGATGTCGGGCGAGAACAGCGCTCGCGGGTCGGCGATCGGCTCCAGCCCGTAACAGGCCAGCGCGTAATCGTTCGAGACGAAGCCGAGCGGCCGCAGCCCCAGCGTCTCCATCCGCCGCGTGACGAGCATGCCCAGCGACTGGTGCGCGTTCCACCCCTCGAAGCTGTAAGCGACCATGTAATGCCGCCCCTCGCGCGGGAAGGTCTCGACCAGCAATTGCCCGGGGCGCGGCAGGATCGAGCGCCTGGCCTGCACCTCCAGCCATTCGCGCACGTCGTCGGGGAAGCGATGCCACTGCGACGGATCGGCGAGGAAGCCGCGCACGCGCGTCGCGAGGTTGGTCGACAGCGGCATCCGCGCGCCGCCATAGGTCGGGATGCGCGCCGGGCGCGCGGTCGCGCGGACCAGCAGGTCCTCGGTGTCGATCCCCATCACCTCCAGGCTCATGCCGGCGAAGAAGAAGGTGTCGCCCGCCGTCAGCGTCGCGGCGAACCCCTCCTCGACCTTGCCGAGCGACCGGCCGTTCTTGAAGCGCACGGTCAGCATCGTCGCCTCGACGATGATCCCGGCATTGAGGCGATGCTGCGCGACAAAACGAGGATGGCTGATGCGCCACATGCCGTCGCCGTCCTGCGTCAGCCGCTTGAACTTGTCGTACGCCTTGAGCGCATAGCCGCCGTCGCGGATGAAGCTCAACACGCGCTCGAACGTCTCGCCGGTCAGCGCCGAATATGGCAGCGCCGATCGCACCTCGTCGAGCAACTCAGGCGTCGTGAACGGCGCGGCGCACGCACACGCCATGATGTGCTGCGCCAGCACGTCGAGCGCGCCCGGCCGGAAGATGTCGGGGTCGAGCTCCCCCGCCTCGACCGCGTCCAGCGCCGCGCGCGCTTCGAGATATTCGAAGCGGTTGCCGGGGACGAGCACGGCTTCGGACGGTTCGTCCATGCGGTGGTTGGACCGGCCGATGCGCTGCATCAGCCGCGACGATCCCTTGGGCGCGCCCATCTGGATGACGAGATCGACATCGCCCCAGTCCACCCCCAGATCGAGACTGGCGGTGGCGACCAGCCCGCGCAGCGTGCCCGCCGCCATCGCGCCCTCGACCTTGCGCCGCGCCTCGAGCGAGAGCGAGCCGTGATGGATGCCGATCGGCAGCCCGCCGGTGTTGACCTTCCACAGATCCTGGAAGATCAATTCGGCCAGGCTGCGCGTGTTGCAGAAGACGATCGAGGTCCGGTGCGTCTCGATCTCGGCCATCACCTGTTCGGCGGCATAGCGGCCCGAATGGCCCGACCACGGCACGCGTCCCTCGGGCAGCAGGATCGCGATGTTGGGGTCGGCGCCGGGCTCGCCCTGCACCAGCCGCACCGTATCGATGTCGCCATCGGGCGCGAGCCAGGCGCGATAGCCGTCCGGGTCCGCCACCGTCGCCGACAGCGCGACGCGGCGCAGCCCGGGTGCGAGCCGTTGCAGCCGCGCCATGCACAGCGACAGGAGATCGCCGCGCTTGCCGGTGGCAAAGGCATGCACCTCGTCGACGACGATGGTCTTGAGCCCTTCGAACATCGTGAAACTGTCGGGATAGCTCAGTAGCAGGCTGAGCGATTCGGGCGTGGTCAGCAGGATCTGCGGCGGGCGGATGCGCTGCCGCGCCTTGCGGTCGGACGGGGTGTCGCCGGTGCGGGTCTCGACGCGCAGGTCGAGGCCCATCTCGGCGATGGGCGTGAGCAGGTTGCGCTGCACGTCCACCGCCAGCGCCTTGAGCGGCGAGACGTAGAGCGTGTGCAGCCCCTCGCCAGGTCGGGCGACGAGGTCGGCGAGCGTCGGCAGGAACCCGGCCAGCGTCTTGCCGGCGCCGGTCGCCGCGACGAGCAGGCCGTGCGCCCCAGAGCGCGCGACGTCGAGCATCGCGAGCTGGTGCCGCCGCGGCGCCCAGCCCTGCGCGGCGAACCAGGCGGTGATGGGGGGCGGGAGGTTCACATCCTGCTCCCTTCCCTGGAAGGGCGGGGTCGGGGGTGGGTGGGTATGGGGCGGGCGATGCGCTCGACTTCGAGCCGACCCACCCCCAGCCCCCCCCTTCCAGGGAGGGGTGGCACGCGTTGCGGCGGCGTCGCATTTTCAGGGGTTGCAAGAAAGTGGGAACTCCTTGTCATCCCGCCCATATAGGAAGCATGACCAAGCTCGGCGACTGGATCGAACCCTATCCGCACGGAATCTACGTGAAGCCCGCCGATGTGTGGATCGACCCGTCGCGGCCCAGCCCCAAGGCGCTGGTCACGCACGGCCATGCCGATCATGCGCGCGGCGGGCACGACGCGGTGTGGGCGACGCCCGCGACGCTCGCGATCATGGACGCGCGCTATGGCCCGCAGGCCGGGCACCCGGTGGCGTATGGCGACAGCCACGCCTTCGGGGCGGTGACGGCGACCTTCGTCCCCGCCGGACATGTGCTCGGTTCCGCGCAGATCCTGCTCGAGCATCGCGGCGAGCGCATCGTCGTGTCGGGCGACTACAAGCGCCGGTCCGACCCGACCTGTGCGCCGTTCGAGCCGGTCAAGTGCGACGTGTTCGTGACCGAGGCGACCTTCGGGCTGCCGGTGTTCCGTCACCCGGAGACGGGCGACGAGATCGACAAGCTCACCGCCGCGCTCCACGCCAATCCCGAGCGGTGCGTGCTGGTCGGCGCGTACGCGCTGGGCAAGGCGCAGCGCGTGATCGCCGAACTGCGCGCGCGCGGCCACGATGCGCCGATCTACATCCACGGCGCGCTGGAGCGGCTGTGCGCGCTGTACCAGGCACACGGCGTGAACCTTGGCGAGCTCCGCCCCGCGACGGGCGCGAGCAAGGCCGAGATGATGGGCCATGTCGTGATCGCCCCGCCCGGCGCGCTGGCCGATCGCTGGTCGCGGCGCCTGCCCGACCCGATCACGGCGATGGCGAGCGGGTGGATGCGCGTGCGCCAGCGCGCGGTGCAGCGCGGCGTCGAGCTGCCGCTGATCCTGTCCGATCACGCCGATTGGGACGAACTGACCGACACGCTGACCGAGATCGCGCCCAGGGAAGTATGGGTGACGCACGGCCGCGAGGACGCGCTGGTGCACTGGTGCCGGACCCGCCAGATCAAGGCGCGCGCACTGGCGCTGTCGGGTTATGAGGATGAGGACGATTAGCGCGGATCGACCTTCGATGCAGCCGTTTTGCCCGTCGATTTTCCCACGAGAACCGTCACCCCGGACTCGTTCCGGGGTGCACCGTGCCGCGAACCCGGCGATCACATTACTACTCGGGTCGAAAGCCGCTTGGTGGACCCCGGAACGAGTCCGGGGTGACGGAAACCCGGGGGGAACGCCGCCAAGGAGGATGAGGGTCGATCCAGCCTGAGACGAGTCTGTCGCCCTTGCGGGAGAACGGCCGGGCCATCCGACGGAGACCGGCTTTAGCCGTCCGCAAGCAGCGCCGCGGCGAACGCTTCGGGGTCGTCGATCATCGGGAAATGCCCGCAATCGTCCAGCACCGTGATCGACACGCCCGGCCGCAGGCTTTCCATCCGCGCCTTTTCGTTCATCGTCGGACCCTTGGACCCGATAATGACGCTCATCGGCACCGGGATCGCGGCGAACGCGGCCGCGGTGTCGAAGTCGCGGCAAGCCCAGGCGATGTCGACCATCGTCCAGCTACCGGCCTTGTTGCGGTCGATGTTCCAGCGTTTGTGCAACTCCGGCGTGACGATCCGGAACCGGCCGGACAGTTCGTCGGCGCTGTTGTCGGGAATGGCGCACATCGCCTCGAACCCGGCCCAGTTCTGCGCATACCAGTCCGGGCTGCGCAGCGGGGCCTCGACCACGACCAGTCGGGCCACGCGCCGCGTCCCCGAAACCGCATGCGCGATCGCGATATAGCCGCCGATCGACGAGCCGGACAGGACGAACCGGTCCAGCCCCAGCGCCGCCGCGAAGCCTTCGACCAGCGCGCCGTGCCGTTCCATCGTCAGGTGCGCGAGCAGCGGATCCGAATCGCCGTGCCCGAGCATGTCCCATGCGACGACGCGGTAGCCGGCGCGGGTCAGGAAGGGCGTCACCGATTCATATTGGCGACAGGACGCGCCGCCGCTGTGGAGCAGCACGATCGTCCGGTCCCCGGAGCCAGGCCCGGACCCGGCCTCGCCATAATGGAGCCGGTGTCCGTCGACGCTTACGAACCTGTCGGTGAAAACACCCATGATCTGCCTTTCTCGTGTCGCGCCGGATCAGAACGCCGCGAAGATCGCCGCGGCGACGGCACGCGGATCGTCGGTCTGGGGGAAATGGCCGCTATCGCCGACGACGGCGAGGCGCGCCGTCGCGTTAAGCCGCGGCAGCACGTCGCCGGCATCGGTCGCGAGGCCGCGATCGCCGTTGACGAACAGCGACGGCACCGACAGCGCGGCGACCCGGTCGCGCGTCGCGTCGGCGACCGCGCGGCCGGCCCACAGCACTTGCATCATCGCCGCGCCGCCTGCCTTGTGGCGATCGATCCGCAGCCGCGACGCAAGCGCCGGCGGCACCGTGCGATACCGTCTGGCGACCAGTTCCGGGGCTTCTTCCGGGCACCCGAACATGGTCTCGACGTGAAACCAATTGTCCTCCCACCAGCGCAGGCCGCGGTCGAGCGGGAGTTCGATCGCGACGATGCCGGCTACCGTGTGCGCCAGTTCGACGCCCGCCGCGAGCGCCACGGTCGCGCCGATCGAGGAACCGCCGATGATCGGCGGATCGTCCGACCCGCGACGTGCGATATCGACCGCCAGCGCCGCGAGATCCGACACGCCGAGGTGCGTGCGCGCACGATCCGAATCGCCATGCCCCGGCATGTCCCAGGAGATGACGCGGAAGCGCGTCGCCAGCGCAACGGCCACGTCATCGAATTCATACGCCGAACGGCCGTTGCTGTGCATCAGGAACAGCGGACGCCCCGCCCCCGTTTCGCGACAATGGACCCGGCCGTGCGCCGTCGCGTAGAAAGTGTCTTCCATCGTGTGCCTGTCCGATCCCGCCCTGGCGTTGCGCGCGCGCCGGTCAGGCCGACGCCACGCTGCGCAACACCGGGCGATCCGAGAACAAGGGCATGACTTCATGCGCGAAGGTCCGCAGCGAGTCCTTGCTCGTGCTGATGTCGGCCAGCAGGATGTACTCGACCCCTGCGTCCTTCAGCTTGCCGATCCGTTCGGCCACCTCGTGCGGGTAGCCGATCAGCGCCGCTTCGTCGATCGTCAGCGAACTGTCCGAGAACGTCTTGAGCGTATCGGCCTTGGGCGGAGAACCGGACTGGCCCGATTGCGCGCGGAGATGGGCAAGCAGCTTGGCGCGCATCTCATGCGCCTCGCGCCACTCCGCGTCGTTCTTCACCAGGTGCAGCGCGCGCGTCACCCCGATGCTGGCGGGGTCGAACGTGCGTCCGGCCTGCTCGACCGCCGCGCGATACGTCGCGACGCGCTCGGCGATCACGTCCACCGTGCTGATCTGGTCGAGCAGCAGGTTGTTGCCCTCGCGCGCCGCGCGAATGATCGAATCGTGGCTCGCGGCGCCGACCCACATCGGCGGGTGCGGTTTCTGCACCACCGGCGGATCGATCACGACATTGTCGAACGACCAGAATTCGCCGCGATGGTTGAAGGGCTCGCGCGTCATCCAGGCGCGCTTGAGGAAGGCATAGGTCTCCTCGTAGCGCGCGGCCGCTTCCGTCGGCGTCATCCGGAACCCGGCGAACTCGTTGGGGCGATAGCCCTTGCCCATGCCGAAATCGAACCGGCCCTTCGAAAGCTGGTCGATCGTCGCGATCTGTTCGGCCAGGAGCACCGGGTTGTGCCAGGGCAGCACGACGACGCCGGTGCCCAGGCGGATGCGCTTCGTGCGCGCCGCTAGATACGCCAGCAGCGACAGCGAGGAGGAGATCTGGCCGGTGCCCATGAAATGGT